>NZ_JBMPPE010000001.1:0-1023008 GCF_049339445.1 Undibacterium sp. RuTC16W
CAGGACATTGGTATCAAGGCAGCGTACGCCCTATGCCCGCGATGCTTGTAGAGCAAATTACAATAGCGCCAAGTCCTAATCATTATTGGATACCAGGGCACTGGAAATGGCATAGTAATGAATGGGAATGGGTCAAAGGGCGTTGGAATATTTAAGTGCTTGACTGCCAGCATCGATCTGCTGTGCTGGCAGGGCTTGCTGATTTTTGTGATCCCCGCGCATGGACATTGTAGTAGTGCGAACGTAGTAAGTCGTTCAAGCTTTGTTAATACTACTCTGCTTGCGGCAATGTGCTTTGCTTGTTTGTTTTAGCGAACTAATTAGCTAGGCGAAATCAATTAACGCTTACAAAACACTAAATCCCAAACACCGTGACCAAGCTTCAGACCACGGTTTTCAAATTTCGTGACGGGGCGATAATCGGGTCGCGGTGCATAGGCATCCGCAGTATTTTGCAGGCTTGGCTCTGCGCTCAGCACATCGAGCATCTGAACCGCATATTCTTCCCAATCGGTTGCGCAGTGGAGGTAGCCGCCCGGTGCAAGACGCGAGGCGAGCAGCGCAACCAGCGGGCCTTGAATCAGGCGGCGCTTGTTGTGACGTGCTTTGTGCCATGGATCGGGGAAGAAGACATGTACGCCTGCGAGTGAGTTGGGCGCAATCATGTTTGTGAGAACTTCAAATGCATCATGCTGAATGATGCGTTGATTTTTAAGTCCTGATTCATCCGTCAATTTCAGCAAACTACCTACACCTGGCGTGTGTACTTCAACACCGATGAAGTTTTTTTCCGGCATGCTGGCAGAAATTTTAGCGCTGGTTTCGCCCATGCCAAATCCGATCTCAAACACTGTAGGCGCGTGGCGACCAAACGCAGCATCGATATCTAATACGGCTTTTTGATATGGCAACATCAATTGCGGACCGAGCGTCTCGATTGCTCGCGCCTGTGCATCCGACAAACGACCGGCACGTGTCACAAAGCTGCGAATGCGATGCTCGGTTGGGTCGTAGAAAAGTGGCTTAGATGCGCCGTCGGCAGGTTTGGAATCGGACATACGTGTGAGCTTTAAGAAAGATGAGGATCCATTTGTCCGGATCGGCTCATGAGAATTGGATTAACTGATTGAATGGACTTGCGACGCTAAATTAAACTTAGTTAAAATTAAGCGTAAGCCAGAATAAAGGCGTATTTTACGCGGTTTTAACCCCACTTAGCAAACTCGCGAGGGTTCTGTAGTATGCACAGAGCTGGACGAAGATCATCAAAACAAATGGGGTAATCATCACTGATTACCCCATTTTTATTACGAATTCACTTCTGATTTATTCAGGCTAGGCCTGACATCAATTAGAACTGGTGACGTACACCAAATGTGAGTTCTTTTACGTCTGCGCCGTTCACGGATGCCAAAGTTTTGGAATTAGCATCTTGTGTCAAACGAGCGTAAGCAGCATACAAATCAGTACGCTTAGACAATGCATATTGGTAACCCAATGCGAATTGTTTAGCATCGCCAACTGTATCAGTCGTTGTTGTGTTGATACGTGTGGAATCTTTCACTTTTGTGAATGTAGCGATTACTTTGCTGGAAGCATCAACTGGTACTGTTGCACCCAATGTGAATACTTTTTTGTCCAGAGCAGAAACTGCTTTGTCATCTTCAACTTTTTGATAGATCACAACTGGCTTTACAAAACCGAAGTCATAAGTTGCAGCAACTGTGTTTGCTTTTTTGCCTACGATAGGACCGCCAACAACTGCTTGTTGGTTGTCTTTAGTGAAGGAGTAGCCAACATCCAGACCACTTGCAGTGTAACGCAGGTTCAAGCCCAAAGAACGGCCAGCAGATGTGTCACCAGCGACTTCACCCATACCGTAACCAACCAGAGCGGAGAAACCGTTCAGGTTACCTGGTGTGGAGTACAGAACTGCATTAGTGATACGGCCATTGGATGCACCAGCTGTGTTTGCTGTGTCGCCACCAACGAAGTACAAAGTGTTGTTAGACAGACCGCTACCGTTGTTGATGTAGCCAGATGCGTATGGATCGAAGTTGTCGAAGAATTTGAAAGTTGGAGTCTTGTCGCGGCCCAGATCAACAGAACCGAAATCGCCAGACAGACCAACCAAAGAGCGGCGACCAAACGCCTTGCCACCTTGACCGGATGTGCCATCATCAACGTTCAGGCCCATTTCCAACACGAAGTTTGCTTTCAGACCGCCGCCCAGATCTTCAGTACCTTTGAAGCCCAGACGTGAACCACTTTCCTGACCGCTTTGCAGTCTGGAAACTTTACCGGCAACAGCGCCGTTGTCCAGACTTTGGAAGCCAGCGTCAACGATACCGTAGACAGTTACAGAAGATTGCGCGAATGCTGCGCCGGAGAAAGCACTGATTAGAGCCAGTGCGAGTAATGATTTTTTCATAGGGTAATATCCAGAAAATGATAAGTTTAGTCTTTGCTGCAACACAACAAATTCAGCGAGCAAAAACAAATTTGCAGGTCTTTTACAGCCTTGAGCACTCTAAGCGACTCAATGACAGAAGTCACGATACCTGCGGAAAATGACAACTTGATGAAATCGGTACTTGCTCACATACAAGACTGTACCTAACGTTGTTTAAAAAATACACGAAGTATTTTTAATAACGGTATGCACATTTCTTAGATGCGTTAATTTCAATTTGGTTCGCATTATAGGCAAATTTTCAAAATGCTGCAGAGCATCAATAATGTAAGGTGTCAAAAGCTTATTTCAAGTCAAGGAAAGCAAATATTTTTGGCCGAATTGTAAAAAACTGTATCAGTGAAAGACATTTGAATTTCGTTGCGTGGAATAGTAAATGCAATACTAGATTCACTACCGGATTCGCCGCTCGATTGAGTATTGTTCCAGCTACCCGGCTACCCAACGGTCTCCCAGGCATTTTGTTTTTGATTCGTCATGGCATGCCAGTAATGGCGCCCCGTGTACCACAAGACCATGCCGATCACGGCAAATGCCAGCTGGCCGAGCGCCAGCGTCAAAGCAGAGTGATCCAACGCAGGAGCGACCACGCCGGCAACCACAGCGCCTAACATAGTCACCGATGCCGACTGGCAAGACGCGACAATCCCGCGAATTGTCGGAAACAGATCGAGCACCAGCAAGGTTGCACCGGGAGCTACCAGTGACATGCCGAAGCAATAAAAAAACAGAGGCAAAACAGACCATGGCAACATCGGTGGCCAGATAGCGTGATACGCGACATTGAATAAGGCAGCGCCAACCAAAAAACCAAATCCGATATTGACCTGCTTCCAGACCGATAGTTTACCTGCAAGACGGTTCGCCGCCAAAGCACCGAGAAAAATCCCGCCCACAGATGGCACAAACTGCCAGCCAAACTGATCTGCACCAAGATGCAAGTGCTGGGTAATAAAAGCCGGTGCCGACGATACGTATAAAAACAAACCAGCAAAATTAAAAGCAATCGTGCCCGCTTTTAGATGAAACAACGGCGACTTAAATACTTTTTTGTAGCTATCCCATAAAAACTCTGCACTGAATGGCTGGCGCTTATCTAAAGGCAAGGATTCCGGCAAGCGTTTGTAGCAAGCCCAAAACAACACCAAGGTATATACGAACAAGAGTAAAAATATGCTGCGCCAGCTGAGATAACTCACAACCCAGCCACCCAAAATCGGCGCAATCGCAGGCGCAATCGAAAAAATCATCGTGACCAGCGACAGCAAGCGCTCGGCCGCCGCTCCCGCATAAAGATCGCGGATAATCGCCCGGCCAACCACTACACCAGCGCCGGCCGACACTCCCTGCAAAATACGAAATCCCCACAAATAGTGAATGCTATGCACTGACGCACAGCCAAAGGACGCAACGGCGAAGATCGCCAGAGATACCAGGATCACATTGCGACGACCAAATGCATCAGACAGAGCGCCATGCCACAAGGTCATCACAGCGAATGACAGCATGTATGCAGTCAAGGTCTGCTGTACCTCGATCGCACTCGCCTGTAAGCTCGCCTGTATCGCTGGGAAGGCCGGCAGGTACGTATCAATCGAGAACGGCCCCAACATGGCCAGCGCCGCTAATAAAGTAGCCAGAGCGCCTGTGCTGGCTACTTGCATAGGTGACGGCGAGGAAGATGAAACGGATGGCTCGGGTGGCGTGGTCGACATAATTTCACTTATTAAAACAGGAGTATCGCCGCATCACATACGCGGCGATTTACAACATGGTGCAAATACAATGTCCGGACAGTGCCGGGTAGAGCGAGTGACGGCGCATCTGATACCGGCGCTGTATTTGCAAATTGGCTCATCACTAGACTGCACTTTAATGCAGCAACACGACATTACCAGGCTCACACTACTGAGTTCACACTACTGAGTTCACACTGAAGCATGATGCCCGAGTGTGAGCAATACAAACAATGAGGCGATCAACTATCAACCACCAATCACCGTTCAACATCAGCGCTGAAAAAATAAAGTACAAAAATCCGCTTAAATTCCACCCATGCATAAGTATTTCATTTCGAGATACTCATCCATCCCGTAGACAGACCCCTCGCGTCCCAGGCCAGATTGCTTGACGCCGCCGAAGGGTGCTACTTCGTTTGAAATCAGACCGGTATTGATACCGACCATACCGTATTCCAGTTGCTCGGCGACGCGCCAGACACGGCCAATGTCACGCGAGTAAAAATACGATGCCAGACCAAAATCAGTATTGTTCGCAGCGGCGATCACTTCAGACTCAGACGTGAACTTGACGACTGCCGCAACCGGGCCAAAAGTCTCTTCACTCATAATCTGCATCGACTCTGTGACATTCGATAACACCGTAGGTTCATAAAAAAGTGAACCGGCTGCATGTTTTTTTCCACCAGCCAGCACAGTCGCGCCCTTAGACAAGGCATCGGCGACATGTTCTTCTACTTTTGCCACGGCCTGCTCATCGATCATCGGCCCCTGGTTGACGCCTGCATCAAGCCCGTTGCCAACCTGAATTTTTTTAGCACCGGCAGCGAGCTTTTCGACAAAAGCGTCATAAATCGATTCGTGTGCATAAAACCGGTTCGTACAGACACAGGTCTGACCGGCATTGCGGAATTTTGATAACAGTGCGCCCTCCACCGCGGCGTCAAGATCGGCATCATCAAATACGATGAAAGGTGCATGACCACCTAATTCCAGCGCGAGTTTTTTCACGGTAGAAGCGCACTGCCGCATCAAAATACGGCCAACCGGCGTAGAACCAGTGAACGATAAATGACGGACCACTGGGCTATCGCATAAGACTTTACCGACCTCAACCGAACGCTCGGAGTCTGCGGTAATCACATTGATCACCCCTGCGGGCACGCCTGCACGATGTGCGAGCTCGGCCATTGCCAGTGCCGACAAAGGTGTTTGTTCCGCTGGTTTGATCACGATGCTGCAACCGGCGGCCATCGCTGGCGCTACCTTGCGCGTGATCATCGCAATCGGAAAATTCCACGGCGTGATTGACGCGCAGACACCGATGGGCTGCTTCAATACCACCATACGTTTATCCGTCCAGGTTGAGGACATGACATCGCCAGAAACACGCTTGGCCTCCTCGGCAAACCATTCTATAAAGCTGGCGCCATAGATCACCTCGCCTTTTGCTTCCGCGAGTGGCTTGCCCTGCTCTACCGTCATCAGGATTGCCAGATCATCGGCATTGGCTACCATCAGATCAAACCATTTACGCATGATCGCAGCACGCTCTTTACCGGTCTTCGCCGCCCACAACGGAAAGGCTGCTTGTGCCGCATCAATTGCCGCCTGAGCCTGCTCAGCGCCGAGATTCGGCACAGTGCCGACCAGGGCAGAAGTCGCTGGATTGGTGACATCGAATGTCCCGGATGCACCAACCCAGATACCATTGATATAGGCTTGGCTGCGTAACAAACTGGGATCTTTTAAATTGAGGGAAGTAACTTGGGACATGAATTAATCTCCGGAATAGTTGCTGTATGTGCCGTATGTGCTGAGCGCTCTGTCTATGCGATGAATTCCATGGATGCTGTGAATGCTGCATGGCTTGATGAACTGGCGATCAGCATAAAGCAAAACGGGCGAATCTGCTGTGCAGCTTCCGCCCGTTAGATGAGGAGTTAAGACAAGTGTTTAGGCTTGGCTTCTTCGCGGCGATTAAACCCCGCGACCATATCGAAGCGGAATAAACGACACTCCAGTGCACCATTAAAGAACGGTGTTTTACGCGATTCCTTCAAGCGCAACATCTTAGGCAAACCCAGATCGGCGGTGAACAGAAAAACGCTCCAGCCGGCAAAGCGTTGCTTCAGTGTCGAACTGAATGCACTGAAAAAGTCTCTCGCCATATCATCTGGTTCGACCGTGCTGTCACCACGCACACCAATACGCTCACCGTACGGCGGATTGGTCAGCAGGACGCCTGGTATCTCTGTCGGTGCTTTGATTTCCTGCGCTTCAATCTGCTTGAGTGGTACGTCAAAACGGATACCCGCCTTGTTCAGATTATTGCGAGTCATCACGATCATATCGCCCGAAATATCGCTACCAAAAATCGTCGGCTCAACAGGCAAAGGATGCGGTTTGGCCTTGGCTTTGGTCGCCAGCCACTCTTCTTCTTGAAAGCCTGCAAATTTTTCAAATGCAAATTCACGGCGTAAGCCCGGCGGGATACCTGCCAGCATCTGTGCCGCTTCAATCAGGATCGTGCCCGAACCGCACATAGGGTCAAGCAAAGGCATGCCTGGCTTCCATCCCGTGGTGCGCAGCAAACCCGCCGCCAGATTTTCACGCAACGGTGCATCGCCTGTTTCCATGCGCCAGCCACGCTTGAACAAAGGCTCGCCCGAGGTATCAAGATAAATCGTGAAGTTGCGCGCATCCAGAAAACCGACGATACGCATATCCGGATTTTTGGTATCTACCGACGGACGCTGGGTAAACTGATCACGGAAGCGATCGCAAATCGCATCCTTGATTTTCAGCGTCGTGAATTCCAGACTCTTCAGCGGTGATTTCACCGCAGTCACATCAACGCGTATGGTGTGGTGATAACCGAACCAGTCTTCCCATGGCTGCGCCAGAGTCAGGTCATAAATATCGTTTTCATTCAGGTAACCGGCATGTGCCATCCGCAGCAAAACACGGGATGCAATACGGGAATGCAAATTGATGCTGTAGGCATCGCGCAGTTCGCCAGAACAATGCACACCGCCTGGCACTTGTGTGTGCACATGCAGTGTTTGATCAAACTGAGCAATCTCATTCAGCTCTTCAGCGAGAGCGACTTCCAGGCCACGAGGGCAAGGGCAAAAATACGAGTAACGTGTCATGGGGAACCTTTTATCCAAATTAATTTTTAAAGACCAAGCTCTTGCTTAGCCGGTGTGAGCATCAAACGCTACGTTTTCACTTCAGAACATCAGGACGTAAGCAAAACCTTAACTCTTAAAATCTCTTAATACACTATGATCGGATATGGATTTTTGAGCGCCTCAAAAAGGGAACACGCTTTATTGGCGCGCCTTCCAGCATGAAATGCCTCCATAAGCCGCATCCAGTCTGCGGATGGCATTTTGAAATTTTCAAAATCCCTTACTCAAAAACGCTTATTCCTGAAATACACGCTCTAAAAAATCCAGTCTATCCTGTCCCCAATAGCTCTCGCCATTAAAGACAAACCAGGGTACGCCGAACACATTATTGGCGATCGCCTCATTGGTAAAACGTTCGTATTCGGCTGATACACTGCTGGTTTCCGACGACTTGATCAAGGCTTTACCATCGAGATCACAATCAAGCGCGATACTAATCAGCGTGTCGAGATCGGCAATATTTTTTTGCTCGGCCCAGACTCCGCGCATGATGGCGCCGGTTAAATGCAATGCGGTCTCGGTGCCGTGCGCCAGCTGCGCGGCGATAATCAGATGCGCGGCAGAATCAGCGGCGACCGGAAAAAAAGTCGGCTGCAAATTCATCGGCAGCTCCAGATGCGTACTCCAGCGTTGCATCTCGACCAGGCGATATGCCTGCCTCTGCGGCGCACGTTTAGCCAACGGAAGACCACCCGAAATCGCGAATACTTTGCCTAAATCAATCGGTTTCAGATCAACGCGGACTGCGTGCTTTTTCGCCAGATCGACAAAACGCTGGTGCCCCAGATATGCCCATGGGGATTGCGGAACGAAATAATATTCACAGACTCTGTTCATCGTGATTCCCTGCAGGATTAAAACGGTTTGACTACGACAAGAATAACGACGGCCAGTAACAACACAACGGGCACTTCATTGAACCAGCGAAACCAGGTATGCGTGCGTTTGTTTTTGGCTTGTTCAAATTTTTTCAGAATGCTGCCGCAAGCATGGTGATAGCCGATAAGCAAAACAACGATGAAAAGTTTTGCATGCATCCAGCCACTACCTGGACCGCGTCCGATTCCCGTCGCAAGCCAGTACCACAGCCCGAAGCCAATCGCAGGAACCGCCAGTATCGTCATGAACCGGTATAACTTGCGCGCCATCAGCAACAGGCGTTCTGTCGTGACAATTTCATTTTCCATCGCAAGATTGACAAAAATACGCGGCAAATAAAACAGTCCCGCAAACCACGACGTCACAAACACAATGTGTAGCGCTTTAATCCAGAGCATGCATTTCTCCTGTTATTCATATATTCATATTGAAGGCGAATACGACACTATTCCAGCACAAGGCCGGGACGGCGAAGGTTTATTGACGGACTTCGCCATTCCCAAATACCACGTACTTGAGCGACGTCAGTCCTTCTAAACCAACTGGTCCACGCGCATGTAATTTGTCGTTCGAGATACCGATTTCGGCACCCAGACCGTATTCAAAGCCATCGGCAAACCGCGTCGACGCGTTGACCATCACTGAGGCAGAATCGACTTCGCGCAAGAAGCGCATGGCTCGCGTGTAATCTTCGGTGATGATGGATTCGGTATGTTGCGATGAATAATGATTGATATGTTCAATCGCTTCATCCATATCCGCCACCACTTTGACGGCCAGAATCGCCGCCAGATATTCGGTGCTCCAGTCGTCTTCGTTCGCACTGGCTAAATGAGGATAACCCGCCAGCAATTGCATCGCTTCCGGATCACATCTCAACTCGACCTGTTTGCCCGCATACAGCGTTGCCAGCTCCGGTAATACTTGTGCCGCAATCCCGCGTGCGACCAGCAGAGTTTCCATGGTGTTGCAGGTGCCGTAGCGGTGGCATTTTGCGTTGAAGGCGACATCCAGCGCTTTTTTACTATCGGCTTTGTCATCGATATACACGTGACAGATGCCATCCAGATGTTTGATCATCGGCACTTTGGATTCGCGCATCAGGCGCTCGATCAAGCTCTTGCCACCGCGCGGAACGATCACATCGACATACTCTGGCATGGTGATCAGTTCACCGACTGCAGACCGGTCAGTGGTCTCGACGACCTGTACCGCATCCGGTGGCAAACCGGCACCGGCCAGACCTTCTTTAACGAGTTTAGCCAGGGCTTGATTGCAATGAATCGCTTCCGAGCCGCCGCGCAGGATAGTCGCGTTGCCGCTCTTGATGCACAAGCCTGCGGCATCGACGGTCACGTTCGGACGGGCTTCGTAAATGATGCCAATCACTCCCAGAGGGACGCGCATCTGTCCGACCTGGATCCCGGTCGGACGAAATTTCATATTCGAGATTTCACCAATCGGGTCGGCGAGGCTGACAATTTGCTCCAGTCCTTCGGCCATGGTGGCGATCGCCTTGTCTGACAGAGTCAGTCTATCCAGCATCGCGGCTTCCATGCCATTTGCACGCGCTGCCGCGAGATCGAATTCGTTCGCTGCGCGCAAGGCCGCTGCCTCGCGGCGTATCGACGCGGCAATCAATGATAAGGCGCGATTCTTGGCTGCTGTATTGGCCTTGGCCATGGCACGCGACGCTTTGCGGGCGCGTATGCCAAGGTCTTTCATATAATCTTTGATATCCATGTGTAATTCTTTATCGATTACGGTGAAATTATGTGCATTCACACATACTCCACCATGTATATTTTAAATGCCTAGTATTGTTGTGCGGGTAAATGCCTATTTTCGGGCATACCCCCCCCAAATAACGACGCAATACGATACGACGCAACGCGATGCGACCTGACATAACGTAACACATCTCGATCAGCCTGCCGCTTAGTCGCCGACCCGGCGCACCGTGCGTCTGGCACAAACGCTGGCGACCTGTTTATCCGCGCGCGACCCTGAGACCTAACTGCAACAGTGCATCCCATGCATCACCCGCAAAGGCTTTGGCACGCAAACCTTTCACCATCTTATCGACTTGTGCCGCCTCTTGCAGCGCAGTCTCCAGCGTGGCGAGGCTGACGCGACGCAATGCAGGCTCCATCAATTTTTCACGAGGCCCCCAGATCCGGTATTCCTTGAGCAGCATGCCCAGGGATTTACCCTGACTCATGCCGGACTTCAGCTTGAGCAGGGTACGGAGCTCTTCAGCAACCGCCCATAACACCAGTGGCAGCGCCTCGCCCTCGCCTTTTAAGCCTTCCAGCATGCGCACCAGGCGAGAGACATTGCCAGCTAACATCGCCTCATTGAGCTTAAAGACATCGTAACGCGCTACATTCAGCACTGCATCGTGGATTTGTTCAAAACTCAGCTTGCCAGCGGGATGGAGCAAGGCGAGCTTCTGGATTTCCTGATGCGCTGCGAGCAGATTGCCCTCAACCCGGTCAGCAATAAAGTCCAGGCTTTGCCGGTCGGCGCTTTGTCCTTGCATAGAGAGCCGCAAAGAAATCCAGTTGGGCAATTGCGCCCGTTCTACCAGCGGGATGTCGATATACACCGCCGCCTGTTGCAAGCTGGTGACCCAGGCCGCCTTTTGCGTAGCCCAGTCCAGCTTGGGTAGAGTAATCAGGGTCAGATTATCCGGTGATAAGTCGCTCACATATTCTTGCAATGCTGCACCGCCATCCTTGCCGGGCTTACCGGTAGGGATACGTAAATCAACGAGCTTTTTATCGCCGAACAGGGATTGCGACTGATTCGCGGCAAGCAGAGCACCCCATTTAAAACTGCGCTCTACGGTCAGGATTTCCCGCTCCAGAAAACCCTGCGCTTTCGCTGCGCGACGGATTTTGTCCGCTGTTTCTAATGCCAGCAAATGTTCGTCGCTGGTGATGACATACAAGGACGCCAGCGATTTGCTCAGATGAGCGTCGATTGCATCAAAGCGCAATTGCATCTCATTGATCTCCAGAGAGGACGGCATCATCCTCAGCACTACCGCTCTTCTCCGCACGGGATGAGATTGGCGTGAGGGGATGCATGTGCGTCATTAGTCGATTTTCAGCACGGCCAGGCGGCGCATGATTTGTTGCACCAGATCGCTTTGCATGTCCCGATATAGCAGAGCCTCTTCGGCCTCTTTCGCCAAGACCTGTGCCTCGTTAAACGTGATATTTCGTTTCAGGCTGATATCAGTCGGCGCAAGCAGCTCTTTGCCAGCCTCGTTGCGAACGCGAAAACGGAAGGTATAAATCAAATTGTATTCACGTGCGCGACCTTGGCTATTCAAGGACAAAATGACTTTTTCTCGCGTCTCGCCCAGTACTTCCAAAATCACGTCTACATTTTTGGCTTCGCTGGCAATGACTGTTTTTCCATTCGCACGGATATTGCGCTTCAGTTCACCGCCGAGTGGCGCACTGTCAGGCAAGCCAATGTAGATACTGGAAAAAGGGAATGCCACCGGCCCGCGCAAAGCAAAACCGCAAGCAGACAATGCCAGCACAGCAGAGGCCATCGCAATGCAGGCAAGCAGCTTGCACGCGATGTGACGAGGGGAGAAAGTGGAGAATTGAGTCATCATGATCAGGCGACGATGTTAATCAGCTTGCCCGGCACCACGATGATTTTCTTCGGTGTGCCTTCGACAAAACGCAGGACATTTTCATTCGCCATCGCGAGCGCTTCTATCGTCGCTTTGTCTGCATCCTTGGCCACTGTGATGCTGCCACGCAGCTTGCCGTTGACCTGGATCATCATCTCGATTTCGGTTTGAACTAAGGCAGCCTCATCAACTTGTGGCCATGGAGCGTCGAGCAAGTCACCTAATTTTCTACCATTCAAAATCTCTTCGTTATAACCAAGCCTCTGCCAAAGATCGTGCGTAATATGCGGACAAGCTGGATAAAGTATCCTTAACAATATGCCAAACGCCTCTCCAATCACAAAGCTTCTTTCAAATCCATTTTCTTTAATACTATCAATAGCACTAAATTTATCGATGGAATTAAGCAATTTCATACATGCTGAGACAACCGTGTTGTATTGCATGCGCTGATAGTCAAAAGTTGCTTGTTGCAAGGTGCGATGTGTCTCAGCCCTAAAGTCTTTGAAAGATTTGTGTGCGGCGTCCCAATCAGGTTGTCGACCCTGAACTCTATGACCAGTAATTCCTCCTCCATGGTCACTTGCAAATTTCCATACGCGGCTTAGGAATCGATGTGCGCCTTCTACCCCAGAATCATTCCATTCCAAAGTCTGCTCGGGTGGCGAGGCAAACATCACGAATAAACGTGCGGTATCTGCACCATATTGGTTGATCAGTTCTTGCGGATCAACGCCATTACTCTTCGATTTAGACATGGTGGTCATCTCGTATTCTAGTGCCGATCCATCCGATTTCAGTGTCGCGCCAGTAATCCGACCTTGCTCGTTGGTGATGACATTAACTTCTTCTTCCCAGAAATAATTCTTGCCTGCACCTTCTGGTTTTTGGAAGAACGCGCCCTTGAGAACCATGCCTTGCGTCAGCAATTTAGAGAACGGCTCATGTGCATCGATCAGCTTCAGATCGCGCATGACCTTGGTCCAGAAACGTGCATACAGCAAATGCAAAATCGCGTGTTCGATACCGCCGATGTATTGATCCATCGGCATCCAGTATTTGCTGCCCTCCGCCACCATCGCCTGATCATTACTCGCATCGCAATAGCGCATGAAGTACCAGGAGCTATCGACGAAAGTATCCATGGTGTCGGTCTCGCGCTTGGCTGGCTTGCCGCAGCTTGGGCAATCGACATGCAAGAAATCGAGGCGTTTATTTAGCGGATTGCCAGCACCGTCAGGAATGCAATCTTCTGGCAATACGACTGGCAAATCTTTTTCCGGCACAGGCACCGCACCACAAGCATCGCAATGGATGATAGGGATAGGTGTGCCCCAATAACGTTGACGGCTGATGCCCCAGTCACGCAAACGCCAGGTAGTTTTTTTCTCGCCTAATTCTTTTGCTGCCATCAATTCTGCGACTTTGCTGACTGCCTGTTTGCAAGTCAATCCATTTAGGTCAACACCAGAATGGTCACTATTGATCGTCAAGCCACGCTGCTTGTCGCCATACCAGTCGACCCAAGCCTCTATGGAATAGGTTTCACCCTCGACAGCAACCACTTGTTTAATCGTCAGATTGTATTTTTTTGCGAAAAGGAAATCACGCTCATCATGCGCAGGCACGCCCATGACCGCACCATCCCCGTAACTCATCAATACATAATTACCGACCCAGACTTCAACCTGCTCACCTGTTAGCGGATGCGTGACGAACAGACCTGTTGGCTGCCCTTCTTTTTCACGTACTGCAACTTCAGCTTCGGTAGTACCGCCTTTTTTGCATTCTTCGATGAAGGCTGCCAGACCAGGATTACTCTCTGCAGCATGTATCGCCAGTGGGTGTTCCGGCGCCACGGCGCAGAAAGTCACGCCCATGATGGTATCGGCACGGGTCGTGAACACATACATTTTGCCGTCTTGGATCAGATTACCGCTGACATCCTTGATGTCATGTGTAAAAGCAAAACGTACGCCTTCGGATTTGCCTATCCAGTTTTCTTGCATCAGGCGCACACGCTCTGGCCAGCCGGACAGGTAATTCGGATCTTCCGGATTGGCGACCGCCGACAATAATTCTTCGGCGTAGTTGGTGATGTTCAGGTAATAGCCTGGAATTTCGCGCTTTTCGACCAGTGCACCGGAGCGCCAGCCGCGGCCGTCGATTACCTGCTCATTGGCGAGCACGGTCTGGTCAATCGGATCCCAGTTAACGACTTGGGTACGGCGTTCACAAATACCGGCTTCCAGCATTTTCAGGAACAGCCATTGATTCCATTTGTAGTATTCAGGTGAGCAAGTTGCGACTTCGCGCGACCAGTCAATCGCCAGGCCCATGGCTTGCATCTGGGTCTTCATGTAGGCGATATTGTCGTAGGTCCATTTGGCAGGCGGCACCTTGTTTTTGATCGCGGCGTTTTCTGCTGGCAGACCAAAGGCATCCCAGCCCATCGGCATCAGGACGTTATAACCATTCATGCGCAATTGACGCGCCAGCATGTCGTTGATCGTGTAATTGCGCACGTGACCCATGTGCAGCTTACCCGACGGATAAGGCAGCATAGAGCAAGCGTAGTACTTTCCTTTTGGGAAGCGCGGGTCGTTTTCAACCGCTTTATACGCGTCTATTTTTTTCCAATGAGATTGTGCTGATTGCTCGACGTCGGCTGGTTTATATACTGAGCTGAATTTTTCTTGCATGGCGGACTATATTTTCTGAATGCGAGGGAATCTTTTGAACCTTGGATTATAACTGGTTCAGGGGTGCTACTGAAGGCGGGATGCCGCGCCTGGCTATTTTTTGCCGGTGCTGCAGGTTTATCGGGGCTGTGACGAAGATGTCGTGGAGGCCGGATCGGTAACAAAACCGATTTTATCCAAGCCCTGCGCCTGTGCAGCTGCCATGACCTGAGCAATGATTTCGTAACGGGTTGCCTTATCGGCACGTAATTGCAGCTCCGGCTGCGGTTGTTTTTTCGCTGCCTCTGCCAATTTAAGGTCTAAATCACGAAAACTGACCGGTGCTTTGCCCCAAAACAATTGCCCCCGCGCGTCAAACGACAGACTGATGGTGTCAGGTTTATCCGGAGAGGCCGTGGATTTGGCAACGGGCAGTTCTAACTTGATCGATTGGGTCAGCAAGGGTGCAGTAATAATGAAGATCACCAGCAACACCAGCATCACATCAACCATCGGCGTGACGTTGATGTCCGCCATGGCCACGGGCGCTTTTGAGGTCAGGTCGTTACGGCTGAATTTACCGAAAGCCATGAGGTTTACACCTTAGTCAGATGCGCATGCAAGTCGTAGGCAAACGCATCCAGCTCTGCCTGACAAATCCGGTTTAAGCGGTTAAACGCGTTGTACGCCAGCACCGCAGGAATCGCCACCAGCAAACCCAGTGCCGTCATGATCAGCGCCTCGCCTACCGGACCAGCAACCTGGGCAATCTGCACGCTGCCTGCGCTTGCGACGGTAGCCAGTGCATGATAAATACCCCAGACCGTTCCTAGCAAGCCCACAAACGGGGCTGTTGCGCCGATTGAGGCGAGCACGCTTAAACCTGATTCCAGTCTGACGGTGGCGGTGTTGAGCTGTTGTCGCAATACCCGCGTCAGTACGTCATCGAGACTGGCCCTGGCATTCAGGCTGGAGCTTAAGTTTTCAGGTGCTGTCGCTTCTATAGCCGCTCTCGCGAGAGGTGCATAAATTTCCTCAAGATCAGCCTGGCTCAGTAATGTCAGCGCATCGGCAAAATCAGGTGCTTTCCAGAAATTGGGCAATGCCGCTGCAGCGCGGCGAATACGCCAGAATGACCAGGATTTGTATAACAAAATGAACCAGCTGAACAAAGACATCGCCAGCAATACATAGGCAATGAGGTGACTGAATTCATCCACTTGCGCCCAGTAATGGGAAATCGTCGGGTTCATAAGGTTAGGTTTGTATCTTAGCTAAAAGAGGAGTGAGGATGTATCCAGCGAACAAACGTCTGACTAAGTGCAACGGATAAAGACAGAAGGCAAGGCACAGATTATGTGCTTTTGAGGGCTGCTACCAACTTTTTCAGCAAAACGCACCCGCACGCACCGACAATAAAAAATAAGCACTGCCGGTGCGGTGCGCGCAAGTTGTCTAATTCAACCCGAGCACGTCGTACATATCGTACAAACCTGTCTGCTTGTCTGCTAGAAAGCGTGCTGCGCGCAAGCTGCCGTGAGCATAATTGATACGGCTTGAAGATTTGTGACTAATTTCTACCCGCTCGCCGATGCCAGCAAACATTACCGTGTGGTCGCCAACAATATCGCCACCACGAATCGTCGCAAAACCGATCGAGGATGGATCGCGCTCACCGGTTACACCCTCACGGGCGAATACACCGACTTCGTTCAAATCACGACCCAGCGTATCGGCGATAACTTCCCCCATTTTCAGGGCGGTACCGGACGGTGCATCGACCTTATGGCGGTGATGCGCCTCGATGATTTCAATGTCATAGCCCTGAGCAAAACTTTTTGCTGCCATTTCCAGCAACTTCAAGGTCACATTGACGCCGACACTCATGTTCGGAGCGAACACGATAGCGGTTTTTTTGGCGGCCGCAGCGATTGCGGCTTTGCCTTCTTCATCAAAACCTGTCGTGCCAATGATTATCTTGATGCCATGTTCGGCACAATAGGCAAGATGAGTCAGCGTGCCTTCAGGGCGGGTAAAATCGATCAGAAAGTCGGCATTAGCCAACCCTCTGGATAACTCAGATTCGATCAACACACCGGCTGGCTTACCCATACTCGCAGCAGCATCCGTACCGATAGCAGGCGATGCTGCGACATCAATCGCGCCGACCAATAGCGTGTCGTCGGCGGCAGCGATTGCTTCTATCAACATTTTACCCATGCGACCGGAAGCACCGGCCACCGCAATTTTCAATGCACTCATGCTGGTTATCCTGATTATTTTTTCTTGTCTTTATCCGTTGTCAGGATAGAGGATTCCGCTCTGATGCCAATAGCGGAAGTCGTGATGTGGGCGAGGTAGTCTTTTTCTGTCGGCAAGTTACCGCCTTCAAAACGCTGCACCGTATTATTTTTAAAAAACACGGCAACACGGCTGGTAATCAGATCGCCGTTTGGCTTTTGCAGACGGAAAGGATAGTCCCAGCGGTCTTCATGGAACATATCCGTCAGCAAAGCCGTACCCAACAAAAAGCGCACTTGCTCACGGGTCATACCCTCTTTGAGCTGCGACATCATTTCTTGAGAGACAAAGTTACCTTGCTGAATGGTGATGCGATAAGGAGAGATATAGCCGAGGAATTTAGAAACACCGGTGCGGCCAACAATCTGTGCATCGGTCGATGCCGCAGTGGACGCTCCAGTCGCCGCCGCATCCGTTGTCGCGGTGAGTTTTGTCGCAGCAGGTGCGTCAACCATAGGGTTGAACAAGGCACAACCAGACAAGCTCAAGGCAAAAGCCATTGCCGTCAATCGTAGTGGCATGCCTTTGGATGCTTCAGGGAACAACAATCGCATAGTGTTAACCTCAATGTGTGTGCAACAGTGTACAGTTTGCAAATAGTTCACGGCTAGGCCGTTGCTTAGCTCAATGTAAGTTAAAAATATAAGCTTGAGAAAATCGCCGACAAATCTGCTGGTGATTTACTTTGAGTTAAGCTTTAAACCCTATATCATAAAGCAGATAGACCTTTTTTTACTGAAAACATGACGAATTCCACTACCGACCTCAAATCCAGCGGCCTCAAGGCGACTTTGCCAAGATTGAAAATTCTGGAAATTTTCCAGAACAGCTCGATTCGTCATCTGACAGCAGAAGACGTCTATAAAATCCTGCTCAATGAAAATATGGACGTCGGACTGGCAACGGTGTACCGCGTTCTGACTCAGTTTGAACAGGCTGGCTTGCTACATCGCAACCATTTTGAAACTGGCAAGGCCATTTTTGAGCTGAACGAAGGTACGCACCATGACCATCTGGTTTGCTTGGACTGCGGTCTGGTGGAAGAGTTCTTTGATGAACAAATTGAAAAACGCCAGCAAGCGGTCGCCCAGGAGCGCGGCTTTACTATTGCAGAGCACGCTCTGGCGCTGTATGGCAACTGCACAAAAGTAAATTGCGAACACAAAGTGCGCAAAGCATAGGGCGCTTGCCAAATTTGGTTTGATTTAGACTGATTTGTCGGAGGAGTGACCAAGACGGTTTCAGCAAGAAATATCCGCAAACTGTCAAGCCACCGGAAGTAGTACAGTGGCTTTTATATAAACTCAGCCTTCCATTATTTACCTAACTTTACAACCACACTGGCGACGGTATCGAGCACGCGCTGTGCATTAAACGGTTTCACAATGAAGCCATGGATGCCTGCCTTAACCGCCTCACTTACCGTATCCTGATCCTTATTCGCGGTGACCATCAGTACCTTCACGTCTGGCAAGGCCTCTTTAATCTTTGGCAAAATTTCCAGCCCGCTGATTTTAGGCATCACCACATCAAGCAAAATGATTTTTGGCTTTAACTTGATCGCCAATTCTAAGCCGGTACTGCCGTCAGCAGCCTCACCGACCACGTTATAAGCCTCACTGCGGAGGACAACACGCAGTACTTCACGCGTCGCTTCGTTGTCATCAACGATCAGAATAGAGATGTCTTTGTTATGCATACGTATCTTCACTGACTGAATGTCTGATCACAATCACGATGCCATCATTACGACAATTTAATTGTTCACAGAACCTAAGGCATTAGAAAGTAATTTTGCCGTAATATCTACAATCGGAATGACACGCTCATACGCCATGCGTGTCGGACCTATTACACCCAGAGTACCTACAATTTTACCGTTCACGCCATAGGGCGCAGTGACAATACTCATTTCATCCATCGGCACCAACTGTGATTCACCGCCGATAAAAATCTGCACGCCAGTTGCCTTACTCGACACATCCAGTAACTGCATCAGGCCGGTTTTTTGTTCGAACATATCAAACAGCTTACGCAAGGAAGTCATGTTATTCGACAGATCCTGGACATTCAGCAAATTGCGTTCACCGGAGATCACGACTTCATCAGACTGATCCGACATCGCATCGCTACCGGCCTCAACAGCCGCCTGCATCAGTCGGGTCATATCGTTTTGCAACTGACGTAATTCACTGTTGATACGCAACCGGGCATCTTCAAAACTCAGACCGCCAAAATTTTGATTCAGATAGTTTGCTGCCTGTATCAGTTGCGAGGCATTGTAGTCAACATCGGTCAGCAGCAAGCGATTATGCACCTCACCATTGGGCGCAACCACAACCAGCAAAATCCTTTTCTCAGATAGGCGCAAAAACTCCACTTGTTGAAAAATAGATTCATGTCGCGGTGTCATCACGACTCCGGCAAATTGCGATAGCGATGACAAAACCTGGGCGGCATTCGAGATGATTTTTTGCGGTGAATTGGCAAATACATTCGCCTGCATCCGTGATTCCAGCGCGGTACCGTCAATTTCTTGGACCGTCAGCAACTTGTCGACAAAAACACGATAACCCCGCGGTGTAGGAATACGTCCTGCCGAGGTGTGCGGACTCGCCACGAAACCCATCTCTTCGAGATCCGCCATTACATTGCGGATGGTCGCAGGCGATAACTCCAGACCGGAAATTTTAGACAAAGCCCGGGAACCTACCGGCTGACCATCAGCAATGTAGCGTTCGACCAGGGCTTTCAATAATGTTTGTGCGCGGATATCAAGTTGCATAAAGATATTCTATGTCAGTGTGAGATGAATGGCATAAAAATCTATGGTGAAAAATGAATGGCAGAAAAAGAACTGCAAATAAAAAAAGTAAAAATCCGTTTACTTTGATATTTCAATCAATATAGAATTATTGAATTAAAAGGAACATCATGGAAACCAAACAAGCCGTTGCCGCACTTGCCGCGATCGCACAAGACTCCAGACTCGCTATTTTTCGTCTGCTGGTACAAAGCGGTCCTGATGGCTTGATTGCGAGCAAGATTAGCGAAAATCTAGGGATCGCACCGTCATCACTCTCTTTTCACTTAAAAGAGCTGACTCATGCCAATATGATCAGCGTTACTCAGGATGGCCGCTTCATGATCTATGTAGCGAATTTCACCACGATGAATGCTTTATTAGGTTTTTTGACCGAAAACTGCTGTGGCGGCAATCCTTGCTCAAGCACCTCAGCTTGCACAGCCGCCACTGATGCGGAAACGAAAGCATCAGCATGAATTTACCGAATTTATCCAGGCGACTGGTTGCAGAAGGACTCGGGACCGCATTCCTGCTCGCAATCGTAGTCGGCTCTGGCATCATGGCGGAGAGGCTCGCCGGTGGCAATATGGCACTGGCTTTACTGGCCAATGCCATCGCGACTGGCGCAGGACTGGTCGCGCTGATCCTGATGTTTGGCGGCATATCCGGCGCGCACTTCAATCCTGTTGTGAGCTTATCGGAAGCCTGGCAGAAAAACCTGCCCTGGTCCTACGTAGCGCCGTATATTGCGGCGCAGATAATCGGTGCATTTGCTGGCGTTGCAGCTGCGCATGGCATGTTTGACGATCCGGCATTTTTCGCATCTGAGCATGTTCGTACCGGCGCCGCACAATGGTGGAGTGAATTTATCGCAACCTTTGGCCTGATCGGCGTCATTATTGGCTGTTCACGCAATCGCCCCGATCTCACACCATTTGCTGTTGCTGCCTACATCACAGCAGCCTATTGGTTCACCTCATCCACATCTTTTGCCAATCCTGCCGTGACGCTGGCACGCGCTGCCAGCAATACATTTGCTGGGATTCGCCCTGTCGATATCAGCGGATTTATGCTTGCGCAAATAGCAGGTGCAGCGGCGGCCACCTTATTGTTTGGCTGGCTGTATCCATCCACCACTCAAGATGCCATACGAATTCAATAGCAGCCAATTATTTAAATTCACAAAGAACTTTCGACGACTATGACTACCACGATTTATCACAATCCAAAGTGCGGGACATCACGCAACACCTTAGCTCTGATTCGCAATACCGGCGAAGAACCTGTCGTCATTGAATATCTGCAACATCCACCTAGCCGGGAAAAACTATCAGAGCTCATTAACGGCATGAATCTGACGCCACGTGAGCTATTGCGCAAAAAAGAGACTCTTTATGAAGAGCTGCAGCTCGATGACAGCAAGTGGTCTGATGATGAGCTGATCGACTTCATGATCAGCCATCCGATATTGATCAATCGCCCCATCGTCGTCACCCCTGCCGGTGCCAGACTGTGCCGTCCATCCGAACTGGTTCTAGATATTTTGTCCGCACCGCAGCGTGGCGAATTTATAAAAGAGGATGGAGAAAAAGTGATTGATCAGGATGGGCGTCGTGTCTGAGCTAGTTACTCATTTTCTTTGGCAGATCGTTACAGCAAACACAAAGAAAGTGTGGAGGTTCTATCAAAACGAGTGAACCAGCAGGTTATCTAACTTTTTTGATGCAGCTCATTCAACCAGCGCAAGCACATCATGCAAACTGCTGACCACGGCATCTGGTCTGATATGCGCATGGTGTGGCTTATCTTGTTCTAGTTGATGACGGTTCATCCAGACGCCATACATACCCACTTTTTGGGCGCCTTCCACGTCTAACAATAGATCGTCGCCGACATACATGACCTGCTCTGGCTTGAGATCGAGTGCATGGCAGGCTGCGGTAAAAATACGCGGATCTGGTTTGGCGCAGCCGAAGCGATGTGCCGCGAGAGAAACTTTAAAATGTGCTGCCAGTCCGATTTCATTCAGGTCGGCAAATCCGTTCGATACAGAGCCCAGGCTCACCCTCGAACCCAGCGCCTGCAAACCCGGCAGCACGTCGTCGTACAGACTGACCTTATTTCTGGCATCGGCGAAGACCGCCATTGCCTCATCCGCCTTGCTCACATCAACTTTATATTCTTTAAACAAGGTCGACAGCAATGCATGGCGCAGCGACCAGAGATCGTATTGAAAACGTGGATTGGTTTTGACCAGCTTTTCACGATAAGTACGCATCCGCTCAATTGAGTAGTGCCTGGCAACCTCTGGTGTATTGAACATCATCCACTGATACAGGGTCGCTTCGGCGTATTGAATAACAGGGGCGACCGGCCACAAGGTGTCATCTAAATCAAATAGAACTGCCTGGATCTGCATCTTTGCTCACTTTTTCCGTATTTCCTGCTACGTCACCGCATTTGGAATATCCAAATCAGATGCAATTATGGTCTAATCTGAGTCATCTCGCATGCCTCATCATCTGTTTGACCGTATGTTTCATCGTATGCCTCGTACCCTAGCTAACAAATCTGACCTTTATGACTTCTTCGGCTAAAACCATTGCACTCGTTGGCAAATATAATGCCGCAGGTATAACCGAATCGTTGGCTGAGCTTGCCGACTTTCTGAACGAGGCCGGGCATACCGTTGTCTTTGAAGAAGAGACTGCGCAGAACATTCTGCTAGATACTTATACCGTTATGAATGTCGCGGAAATCGGCAAATTTGCCAATGCTGCCATCGTGCTCGGCGGCGATGGCACCATGCTAGGTATTGCACGACAACTGGCTCCTTACAATGTGCCGCTGATCGGTATTAACCAGGGGCGGCTCGGCTTTATTACCGATATTCCCATGGACCGGATGTTTCCCGTGATTACAGAAATGCTGGAGGGCAAATATGAATCCGAGCGGCGCAGCCTGTTACAAGGAATCGTGGTACGCGAGGGTAATCAGATTTTTAGCGGCACAGCATTCAATGACATTGTGGTGTCGAGAGGTGCCGGTTCAGGCATGGTGGAATTGCGGGTCGACGTTGATCGTCACTTCATGTACAACCAGCGCTCGGATGGCCTGATTGTCTCTACGCCAACCGGATCCACGGCATATGCGCTGTCCGCTGGTGGTCCTTTGCTACATCCTAGCCTGAGCGGCATCGTGATGGTGCCGATCGCGCCACATGCCCTGTCTAACCGCCCTATCGTCTTACCTGACTCCAGTGAAATCGTGATTGAGATCGTCGCAGGACGCGATATCAGCGTGAATTTTGATATGCAATCGTTCGCCAGCCTGATGTATCAGGACAAAATTATGATACAGCGCTCCGCCCATACGATCACGTTCTTACACCCCCGTGGCTGGAACTACTATGACACGCTGCGTGAAAAACTGCACTGGAATGAATACCCCTCCGTCGAAGGGGCTTTACGTTAAAATAGAATGATGTCTCGCCGCACCTGAATGACAGGTGCGGCGAGCATGATGACACACCTTTTCCCGTGTGACGATTCCAGTTTCCCTCAATTTCTTATCCCTGTAACCACTTATGTTGCGCACGCTTGCTATCCGTGATTTTGTTATCGTCGATGCGATAGAACTTGAATTTTCTGCGGGCTTCACCGTCTTTACTGGCGAGACCGGCGCAGGTAAATCCATTCTGATTGATGCCCTGAGTCTGAGCCTCGGAGGGCGCGGTGATGCCAGCATGGTACGCGAGGGTGCGGCACGCGCCGACATCTGCGCAGAATTCTCCGTCGATGAAAACACGACCGCCTGGCTAAACGAAAACGATTTTGCTAATGACGACCATGAACTGATGTTGCGTCGTGTGATTGATAATGCCGGCCGCTCAAAAGCCTACATCAACGGCATCCCGGCAACAGCAGGTCAGTTGCGTGAACTTGGTGAATTGTTGGTTGATATCCACGGTCAGCATGCCCATCAGTCTTTATTAAAATCAGAAGCACAACGGGCACTGCTCGATATGCAGGGTGGTTTGCAAACTCAGGCACAAGAAGCCGGCAAATTATTCAAAGTCTGGCGCAATCTGGTCAAGCAAAGAGAAGAGTTTGAGCGCGATTCAAAAAATGTAATGCTGGAGCGCGAACGCCTGGAATGGCAGGTGAAAGAACTCGACAAATTACAAATTCAAGCCGGTGAATGGGAGAGCATCACTCACGAGCATAGCCGTCTGGCGCATGCCGCCAGCTTGCTTGAAGGTGCGCAGGAAGCTGCCGATCTGATTTCAGAAGCCGATCATCCGATGCTGTCGCAACTCTCTTCTCTGCATCAGCGTTTATCAAAACTGGTGGAATACGATGTAGCGCTGCAACCAGTGGTCGATGCGCTCGATTCTGCCCGCATAAATTTGCAGGAAACCAGCTACACATTGAATGACTACCTGAACCGTATTGAGCTGGATCCGGCTCGCTTACGTACCGTTGAAGCGCGCCTGGAAATCATGCACGCCACGGCGCGACGCTTCCATGTTGCACCAGAATCGCTGCATCTGGAGCTGGCGATTCTCTCTGAGCAATTACAGCAGTTAGCCGATGCCTCCGATATCGATGCGCTCAAAACACAAGAGAAAAATGCCTATGCCGCTTATGAACAGGTCGCACAAAAACTATCCAAAGCGCGTCATAAAGTAGCGAAAGAATTAGCTGCGGCAGTCACCACCGCCATGCAGGATCTGAGTATGAGTGGCGGTAGTTTTGCGATTGCCCTGCATCCTTGCGAAGCCGCTAGTCACGGGCTGGAGCAGGTCGAATTTCAGGTGGCAGGTCACGCCGGGGTGCAACCACGCTCTCTCGCCAAAGTGGCATCAGGGGGTGAACTCGCCCGCATCTCGCTAGCGATTTCGGTGATTACCTCGTGTGCGACGGCGACCCCGACGCTGATCTTTGACGAAGTTGATAGCGGCATCGGAGGCGGCGTTGCCGAAGTCGTAGGACGCCTGCTTAAACGTTTGGGACAAGACCGTCAGGTGCTGTGCGTAACACATTTACCGCAAGTGGCGAGTCAGGCAAATCAGCATTTTCAGGTGAGCAAAGACAGCAGCAATGGCAAGACTCAATCGCAAATTGACAGGCTCGACTCCAAGCAACGAGTAGAAGAAATTGCCCGTATGTTGGGCGGTATTGAAATCACTGCCACCACGCGCAAACATGCCAGAGAATTGCTGGCATCCTGAACCAGCGTATCCTCAGACAATGACCAGCTCAGTTCAACTGCGAGCAATGCAAATAACACATTAATCGATAACACTAACAAGGCCACTAAACTACCTATGCGCTTTCTGAAAGAACCTGACTATACGCACGGCAAAGCCACCAAAACCGGCGTCGTCCTGATCAACCTCGGCACACCCGATGCGCCGACAACCTCGGCGGTCCGGCGCTACCTGAAAGAATTTTTATGGGATTCGCGGGTAGTCGAAGTACCCCGCCTGATCTGGTGGTGTATCTTAAACCTGATCATCCTGCCATTTCGTTCAAGTCAGTCAGCGAAAAAATATGCCACGATCTGGAGCAAGGACGGCTCTCCGTTGAAAGTTCATACTGAAAAACAAGCTATCTTGCTCAAAGGCTATCTGGGTGAGCGCGGACATGAAGTACAGGTTGCATATGCCATGCGCTATGGCTCGCCCAATATTCCGACGGTGCTGCAAAAACTGAAGGAAGAAGGCTGCGAACGGATTTTGATTTTGCCTGCCTATCCGCAATACTCAGCGACCACAACAGGTTCTAACGCCGATGCCGTCTTCAGCCATTATCAGCGTACCCGCAACATGCCAGAACTACGCCTGGTGCGCAGTTACCATGACCATGATGCGTATATCCGCGCTCTGCGTTTGTCGATCATGAACCACTGGCAAAATAACGGACGTCCCGAAAAACTTGTCATGAGTTTTCATGGCTTGCCAAAGGCATTTTTAATGCGCGGCGACCCTTACCATTGCGAATGCTACAAAACAGCGCGCCTGCTGGCAGAGCAACTTGGCCTTAGCAAAGATCAGTACGTTGTCACCTTCCAGTCGCGACTCGGGCGTGCCGAATGGCTGCAACCCTATACCGCACCCACGGTAAAAGCCCTGGCGCAACAAGGCATCAAACGGATCGACGTAGTATGCCCTGGCTTTATCGCCGACTGTCTTGAAACGCTGGAAGAAATCGCGATGGAAGTACGCGATGAATTCTTGCACGCAGGCGGCAAAGAATTTAGTTACATTCCCTGCCTCAATGAATCACCGGAGTGGTTGCGCGCACTTGCTGAAATTACTGAGCAACATCTGATTGGCTGGCCGACGATGATGACTGTCAGTATGCGAGATAAGCAAAAACAAGATGCCTTGATCAGTCGCTCAGAATCCAAGCGTCTTGGTGCAGATCACTGAGTCAGATAACCGGATAGATTATGCACGCAGCGTCATCAGCCCATGTTGATACCTACTTCATCGGCGACATTCAAGGTTGCTGTGAGCAGCTACAGCAACTGCTCACTAAGATAGAACAACAGTCTCCGCAAGCGCAGTTGTTATTTGCAGGCGACCTTGTCAATCGCGGGCCGCAATCGCTGGCAACGCTGCGTCTTGTGAAGCAGCTACATGAGCAAGGCCGTGCCGACAGTGTGCTGGGTAATCACGATCTGCATTTGCTGGCGGTTGCCAATGGCATACGTCCCGCTCATCGCAGCGATACGCTGGACGACATTCTGCAGGCGCCTGATCGTGACGACTTACTTGACTGGCTGCGTCATCGCCCACTGGCGATCTGCCGTGACGATCATTTGCTGATACACGCCGGTGTTTTCCCGCAATGGTCGGTACAGCAAACTCTGTCACTGGCGCAAGAGCTTACGACCCAATTGCAAAGCAAGGACTGGATCAGTTTGTTACGCCAGATGTATGGCAATACACCGAACCAGTGGGATGATCATTTACAAGGTGCGGACCGCTATCGCTGCATCATCAATGCGCTGACACGCATGCGCTTTTGCAGTAGTGACGGCATCATGGATTTTGCGAGCAAAGATGGCGTCGGAACGGCACCAGCGGGATACGCGCCATGGTTTGACCTGCCGAGAGCGAGTGAAGACTACACGCTGGTCTTTGGTCACTGGTCAACCATGGGACTGGTCCTGCGTCCCAATCTGATCAGCCTCGATACCGGCTGTGTGTGGGGTGGAAAATTAACCGCCGTATCTTTAAAAAACAGAGCCGTCGTACAAATCGATTGCCCGCAGCAGCAAAAACCTGGTTAGGTTTTTGCTCTGACATTTTGCTTTGACACCGCGATTTATCTGGCGAGTTTATTCTGTGAACTTATTCCGCAATACCGAGCTGCGTCATCACAGCCACCCGCGCAACCAGAGCAACTTCCCGGCGGTGTGCGCCTTCGGTAGAAATCGACGGCAATCTGACGAGCTCAGCCGTCATTTTAGGTGCTCGTAAAATCGCATGCATACTTTCGACAAACGTCATGTCACCGATAAAATCGGCTGCGGCATGCGGGCGCCCCTGCGCATCCACATAGCGCACAACCAGCGGCTGTACCGGGACATGCGCTTCTATTGCGGCTTCAAATAAGTTTGCATGAAACGGCAATACATTACCTTGTGCGGCAGTCGTGCCTTCGGGGAAAAACGCGATGCGCTTGCCAGCTACGATCTGATGCACCAGACCTTCGTAGATACGGCGCACGTCGCGCTGTCTGCCGCGCTTGAGAAAAATCGTACCGGCTTTTTCGCATAACCAGCCGAGCAAAGGCCAGTCGCGAATATCGGACTTGGCGACAAAATGGCAGGGATGCAGGGTGTTAATGACGAAAATATCGAGCCAGGAAACATGATTCGACACGATCATCGCCCGCTCTGCGACGGCACCATCACTCAGGTCTTTGAACACTACTGTGACAGTACAAATCGCGAGTAATTTTTGCGACCAGCGACGCACCAGGCGTTCGTGCGTCTGTACCGATGTAAAAGGAAACACCACAGCACAGGTCAATAATCCAGCGAATAAATGGATCACCACCCGTGCGAAACGCCAAGCTATCATGCCTATCCTGTTTTTATATACTGAGTGGGAGTATTTTTAATAGCGTAGATATAATCTGCGCAATCAAGGCATTTTATGCCGATACTCCCCTATTTATTGATACTGCGGCATATTTTTGCGTTACATGCAGCTTTTAAGCGACATCGGTTCATGGACATCATCGGACCTGAAACTCAAAAATCTCAATTGAATTTCAAGCGAATCTCAACTGAGTTTGAACTTAGACTCACCTAAGACACATCAAACGCGATATGCCCAGAGACAATCGTTGTTTTCACGACGCCGGGCAATTCATAGCCAAGGAAAGGCGTATGCTTGCCCTGGCTCGCCAGCACTTTGGCATCGACTGTCCAGCGTGTCGCGGGGTCAAACAGACAGACGTCGGCCACAGATCCGACAGCCAGCTGACCACAACTCAGGCCGGCAACTTTCGCCGCCGTATGCGTAATGGTGGACAGCATCTGCGATAAAGACACATCGCCACGGCTCTCTTCTACCCATTTCAATGACAGCGAGAGCAGCAACTCCAGTCCTGTTGCACCAGGTGATGCTTCGGCGAACGGCAATAGTTTTTCATCATCATCAACCGGAGTATGGTCAGAGCAAATGGCGTCAATCGTGCCATCCAGCAAAGCCTGACGAATCGCATCACGATCACGCTGAGTGCGTAATGGCGGTGTCAGACGGGCATTCGAATCGAAGTACCCGATATCCGCATCGGTCAGATGCACATGATGTGCGCCGACGTCACAGGTCAGTAACAGCTCCTCTTTCTTCGCCTGCCGTATCAATTCCAGGCCCACAGCGGACGAAATGCGGCACAGATGCACTTTGGCACCGGTCGCCCGCATGAGTTCAAACAAGGTATGCAGAGCGATCGTCTCCGACATCACCGGCACCCCAGCCAGACCGAGGCGTGATGCGAGAGGCCCGCTATGCGCTACGCCGCCTTTACCGATGAAGGCATCTTGCGGACGCAGCCAGACGGTGTAGCCAAATGTGCTGGCATATTGCAAGGCACGCTGCAATACATTGGTATCGGCAATCGTGACTTCAGCTTGCGAAAAACCGATGCAGCCGGCATCAGTCAGTGCGGCCATTTCTGTCAGTGCTTCGCCTTTCAAACCAATGGTCAGAGCTCCCAGTGGATAAACATGGGCTTTATTCTGAACCCTGGCGCGCTGCTTGAGCATCTCGACCAGACCGGATTCATCCAGAACAGGGTCGGTATCGGGCGGACAGACCAGACTCGTGACGCCGCCACGCATGGCGGCCTGCAACTCAGACTCCAGCGTGGCTTTGTACTCGAATCCCGGCTCACGCAGGCGGGCACTCAGATCGACCAGGCCAGGTGCTACGACCAATCCCGTCGCATCAATCGTTTTATTCGCAACGAAATCGGCAGGCGCCTGCCCAACCGCCACAATCTTGCCAGCGGCGATAAATACATCTTGCACTGCATCGACCTGATTCGCAGGATCGATCAGACGACCGTTTTTGATATGTATTTTCATGCTTGTTCTTTCACGTGTTTTTGCTTATTTTTTGCGTGTTCTTTTTTGTTTGGTATCCCAAGCTCGCTAAGGCCATGTTGCGTGCCACGCCCGAGATAGTCGCGGTGTTCGCCTGTGTTGTCAGCAGAATGGCTAATTGCCTGCAACGATACTCATGACCGCCATGCGCACAGCAATACCGAATGTCACCTGCGGCAAGATCACTGCTTGCGGCCCATCGGCTACAGCGGAATCAATCTCAACCCCGCGATTCATCGGTCCGGGATGCATAACAATCGCATCAGGCTTTGCCAGTGCCAGACGCTCTGGCGTCAGTCCATAACTTTTAAAATATTCTTGTGCCGAAGGAAGCAAGGCACCGCTCATACGCTCATTCTGTAAGCGCAGCATGATGATGACATCCACACCTTTGAGACCTTCGTCCATGTTGTTGAAGACGCGCACACCCATTTGCTCCAGACCACCCGGCAACAAGGTGCGCGGCCCGATCACACGTACCTCTGGCACACCGAGCGTCGTCAGTGCATGAATATCCGAGCGTGCAACGCGACTGTGCAAGACATCGCCGACAATCGCCACCGTGAGATTGGTAAAATCTTTTTTGTAATGACGGATGGTGTACATGTCCAGCAAACCCTGAGTCGGGTGGGCATGACGCCCATCACCAGCGTTGACTACGTGAACATGATTTTGTCTGGTGTCGTTCAGATGCTTGGCGATCAGGAAAGGGGCACCCGAAGTCGCATGACGCACCACGAACATATCGGCATGCATCGCCGCCAGGTTGTCGATGGTATCGAGCAGTGATTCGCCTTTACTCGCACTTGACGCGGCAATGTTCAGATTAATGACATCGGCAGATAAACGCTTGGAGGCAATCTCAAACGTGGTGCGGGTACGTGTCGAGTTTTCAAAAAACAAATTGAACACGCTTTTACCACGCATCAACGGGACTTTTTTGACTTCGCGATCACTCACGCTGACGAAGGAAGAGGCCGTATCCAGAATGTGATTGACGATGGATTTTGGTAAACCATCGATAGTCAGCAGATGCTGGAGTTCGCCGTTTTTATTGAGCTGAGGATTATGCATGATCTATCGAGAAGCTAAGTTGACCACCGTCTGCGCGTTGCAGATTGACGGAGCAGTTTTTTTCAAATTCGGCAGTATGGGCGACGAAATCTGCCGCAATCGGCAACTCGCGCCCGCCTCTGTCAACCAGAGCCGCCAGCATGATTTTTGCGGGACGGCCATAGTCAAATAATTCATTAATTGCGGCGCGTGTTGTGCGTCCCGTGTAAAGCACGTCATCGACCAGAATAATACTGGCACCATCGACATCGAACGGAATCTGACTAGGCTTCACTTCAGCATGCAAGCCTTTAGCCGCATAGTCATCGCGGTAAAATGAAACGTCGATAAAGCCGGGCTTGCCCTTCAAGCCGAGATCGCTGACCAGGCGCTCTGCCAGCCAGGCGCCGCCAGAGTAAATACCAACGATAGCGAGATGCTCATCGGTGGCAACACGCGCTTTAATTTGTGCCAGCAATTGCTGGTAGAGCGTTTCCGCATCGGGTAATTGCGTAGAAGAGGTCATGGAGTCTGATCAAAATATTGTTGCAGAATAAGGGCGGCTGCCTGTGCATCGATATGTTCGCCGCGTTTGGCGCTCAGCACAGCGGAGGAGTAACGTTCATCGACTAAGATCGTCGGTACAGCAAAGCGACCATGCAGCTGGTTGGCAAATCGGGTGCAACGTACCGTCATTTCATGCTCTGCGCCATCAGGATGCATGGGTAAGCCTACGACGCAGAGTACGGGTTGCCAGTCTTTGATCAGTTGTGTGATTTCACTAAATTTGCCATCGTTGGTGGCGGCACTGATAATTTTTAAAGCCTGAGCTTGTCGCAGCAAGGTATTACCGACTGCGACTCCAATACGTTTTAGTCCGAAATCAAATGCCAGGATGGTGCCAGATACATTGGCGACAGCATTCATCAGGCGTGCCCTGCATCGGCAGCGAGCATCATCGGATCAATACCGAGTAATTTAATCGCGGCAGTAAAGCGATCTTCAATCGGCAACTCGAACATAATCCTAGCGTCAGCGGCAACAGTCAGCCATCCGTTGGCGCCTATTTCCTGCTCAAGTTGACCCGCACTCCAGCCTGCATAACCGATACTGACCAGGGCTTGTGCAGGACCATCGCCCGATGCAACCGCTTCTAAAACATCGCGCGACGTAGTGAAAGCGATCTGATCCGTAACTCTGAGTGAGGATGAAAACTTGCCGGCAGGCGCATGTAAAACGAAGCCACGATCATCTTGCACCGGTCCGCCAAACATCACAGGCTGCTGGCGCATAGGGTGAGAATCAGGAATAATTTCAAGTTTTAAATCGATACGATCAAATAAACCCGCTAGCGTCATGTCAGTCGGCTTATTAATGACTAGTCCCATCGCACCACGCTGATTGTGCTCACAGAGATAAATCACCGTGCCACCAAAAATCGGATCCTGCATTGACGGCATTGCAATCAAGAAATGATTGGTGAGATTTAAAGTGGCACCGGACTGAGATGCTTCGCCGGATGTGCCGGAAGATGTGTCAGCAGCAGCGTCAACATGAGCATTTTGCTCTTGCTGTACGAATTCTGCCGATAAGTCAGAGTGGGGATTTTTGATTAACTTCGCCATTCGGTCATTTTAACATTTTTGGGCTGTTTTTTCGATGTCTGTGCTCGCGCTAAGAGTTTGGATATTGCGGCATTTTTCTGCTTTTGGGCATCTTTTATAGAGCCTACCCGGGTATCAGGCGGATGATGAGGCGACCTGATCACGCGCTATGACAATCAACGGTATCTCAACATAACGAATCACAATTTTTCATACTACGATGACCACTTCTCAATTAACTGTCGAACGCTCTCTGGTCTGGTTCCGGCGCGATCTGCGCTGCTTTGACCATGCTGCCCTGTATGCAGCCCTTAAACACAGCAAGGCGGTGTATTGCGTCTTTGTTTTTGACAAGAGCATCTTGCAGGATTTATCTCCTCATGACAGGCGTGTCTGGTTTATTCATGAAAGCATCAAGGAACTGGCACAGGAACTGGCGAAGCTGGGCGGAAAGCTCGTCGTGCGTTACGGTATTGCCGAGGAGGAAATTCCGGCGTTAGCAGCAGAACTCAACATCAACGCGGTATTTGCCAACCATGATTACGAGCCTCAGGCGATCAGGCGTGACGCTCTTGTCAAGCAGCGGCTGCAGAGCTTTGACTGCGTAATGCATACGCGTAAGGATCAGGTAATTTTTGAGAAAGATGAAGTCTTGTCGCTGGCAGGAACTCCTTTTTCTGTATTCACGCCTTATAAAAATGCCTGGCTGAAGAAATTTTATGCCGAGGGAAGCGATTTTTTTAGCAAACCCTATCCCGTTGATATTTACACAAACCGTTTTGTAGCCGATTTGCCTCCTGCACTGACCACTATTCCTAGCCTGACGGAGATGGGGTTTAGGGACTCTCCTGAATCACAGATGAACGTAGCAGCCGGCATGTCCGGCGGCGCGGCATTACTCGATGATTTTTTACAACGGATACAGCGCTACGGTCAGGCAAGAGATTATCCCTCGGTAAAAGGCCCTTCCTATCTATCGGTACATCTGCGCTTTGGTACCGTATCGGTGAGGCATCTGGTGCGAGAAGCAATGACGTGCATGCGCACCGCTGCCGATCTTGGCGGAGCGCAAGTCTGGCTGGCAGAACTGATCTGGCGCGATTTTTATTTTCAGATCCTGCATCATCACCCTCATGTTGTGGAGCGCTCATTTAAGAAAGACTACGATGCGATCCAATGGGAACAGGGTGAGCAGGCAAAAAACCTGTTTGCGGCCTGGTGTGAGGCCCGTACGGGCTATCCTCTGGTCGATGCGGCAATGACACAATTGAATCAGACTGGATATATGCATAATCGCCTGCGCATGGTCGCGGCGTGCTTTCTGATTAAAGATCTGGGTATCGACTGGCGCTGGGGTGAGCGTTATTTTGCCCAGCATTTGAATGACTTTGACTTGTCTGCAAACAATGGAGGCTGGCAATGGGCATCCTCGTCAGGCTGTGATGCGCAGCCCTACTTCAGGATTTTTAATCCGGTCACGCAATCTGAAAAGTTTGATGCAGAAGGTAAATTTATCCGCCGGTATTTACCGCAACTCGGTAAACTCACGAACAAACAAATTCATGCGCCATGGCTACATAGTACGGATGCATTGCAATCGGCTGGACTCACTTTAGGGAAAGACTATCCGCTTCCCGTCGTCGAACATGATCTGGCACGCAAAGCGACCTTGGCTCGCTATGCTGTGGTGAAAAAGCCAGACGAAAAAAATGCACCTTGAGCAAGGTGCATTTTTAAATTTACATCTGGAGGATGATCTCTAGAAGACATCCGGCACGGTTTATTTATACGACAACCGCTTCTTTACTTACAAAACGTGTAATCGCTCCGAGCAAATCATCTTCACGATAGGGCTTACCGAAGTATTCGTTCACTCCCAGCTCCTGCGCATAGTTACGATGCTTGTCCGCTGTACGCGAAGTAATCATGATGATAGGAATGTGACTTGTACGCGCATCACTGCGAACGTTACGGGTCAGATCGAAACCATCCATACGTGGCATTTCGATGTCAACCAGCATGACATCCGGCGTGACTGATTGCAATTGCTCCAATGCGTCAATACCGTCTTTGGCCAGTACCACCTGATATCCCTCACGTGTCAGCAAACGCTGAGTGACGCGACGTACCGTCAATGAATCATCAACCACCATAATCGTATGCTGGGTACGTAAGCCCTGGACTGGCGCGACTTCTGCATGCGCTGTACCGGCACTGAGGTTCGCTACCGCACCCATTTCAGGATTATCCTGAGTTGCTTGCTGAGTAGGATGACGGGCATGTTCATGTTCCATTCTGTGCGCCAAAGGCACAGGATTCAGAATCAACACGATTTCACCTGAACCGAGCACGGTAGCACCGGCGACACCGATCATACGCGCTAACTGCGGGCCGATATTTTTAACAACGACCTCACGGTTACCGACGATATCATCGACGTGAATTGCAACACGTTCAGTACCGCTCTTCATGATTAGAATCGGTGAATATTGCTGCGCAATCGGCGCTACCTCATGCTCACCTAACATCGATGATAGGTAATGCATCGCAACGCGGACGCCTTGCCACATAATCGCACCGTCGTTGTAAGCAGTAGCCAGCATTGCAGATTTCAATTGCTGTACTTGCTCAACAAGAACGGACGGCACTGCAAAAGTTTTTCCACCGGATTTCAAGATCACCACTTGCGTTACAGCGAGAGTCAGCGGCAAGTGAATGGTGAAATGCGCACCCTTACCTTCGACTGAACTCACCGCAACACGACCACCCAAAGACGCAGCCTCAGAGCGCACCACGTCCATACCAACACCACGACCTGCCAACTCTGTGACTTCGCTGGCAGTAGAGAAACCCGGTTCAAAAATCATATTGACGGCGTCGGCATCGCTGGCATTTTCGTCGTAACCAATCAAGCCGACTGTTTTGGCTTTTTCGCGAATACGTGACAAGTTCAAACCTTGTCCGTCATCGCTGAAGTGGATCACAACTTCATTACCTTCCTGACGAATTTCAACTAAGAGTTCACCGATTTCTTCTTTGCCGCTGGCACGACGTGCATCACGTGTTTCGATGCCGTGAACAATCGCATTACGCAATAAATGTTCGAACGGGCCGATCATTTTTTCGAGAACGCTACGGTCAATTTCGACCGATGTTCCACGGATATCGAGATTGACACGTTTGTCGACTTCTTTCGACGTCTGGCGGGTTACCCGATACAAACGCTCGGCAATACTCGCAAACGGAATCATACGGACACGCATCAGATCCTGTTGCAATTCGCGGGTGAGACGTGCTTGCGTATGCAAATCGTTCGATGCGCCATCAATCGTACGCGTCAGGTTGGTCTGCACCGTGGCCACGTCGCTGACGCTCTCAGCCATCATGCGCGTCAATTCCTGCAGACGGGTAAAGCGGTCAAATTCCAAAGGATCGAACTCGCGATCGCCAGACATCGCCATGCGCGAAGTGATTTGGGTTTCTGCCTGAATCTCGACTTCACGCAATTGCGCACGCAGACGGTTCACGTTTTCGGTCAATTCAGTCAATGAGGTACGTAATGTACCTACCTCATTTTCTAACTTGGAACGTGAAATGGAAACTTCACCAGCCTGATTGACGAGGCGATCAAGAATATCTGCACGGACACGCACCAATGGCACAGGACCTGCAGGTGCGGCTGGGGCCGTAACTGCCGCGCGGCCAGGCACAAAATTGCTGACGGCGTTCGATGTCTTTAAAGGTACTACAGGTGCGAGGCTGACCAATTCTTTCGGAGCTGACACGGTATCAGCCGGACTGGTCGCAGCTGCTGCATCCTGACTCAGTGTTTCCTGGAATTGATCTAGTTCTTGTGCTGCTGTCAGCGCTTCTGCTGCAACAGGCGCGACTACTTGTGCCTGCGGATTCTGCAGGCGATCAAACAGTTGCATGCTGTAGTCGTGACGCATGACCAGATCATCCATCAATGGCTGACGCGCTGCTCCGCCACCGGCGTGCATGAGATTCTCTACGCGCGTTTCCATATCATGGGTGTGCTGCCCCAACTCCATCGCACCCGCCATCCGGGCACTACCTTTAATGGTGTGCATCAGACGCAAGATGGATTGAGGAATGGCCGTTTCTTCCGGTTGTTGCTGCCACGAGCGCAATAATTGCCCTACCATAGGCAGCAAATCGTGACCTTCTTCGATAAACACCGGCAAAAGATCCAGATCCAGATCATCTTTGATGCGCAAATCTGGGTCTGATGTCAATGACGCTGCATCAAATGTAGTGTCCGCTGCAACTTCCTGGTGCTGTGACACTAGTGGCGCAATCACAGGCTCTGCAACTAGCTCTGGTATTGCAGCATCTACACTGACTACTGATTCTGGTTCAGGCAGAACTAGCGGCTCAATGGCTGGCTCATCAGAAACTGACTCGACAAGCACCTCAGGCTCAGATGCCACCTCTGCCGCAGGCGCAAGTAGTTCCGGCTCAAGCAAGGCATCTGCAGTTACATCAGAGGCATTAGTTGCAACATCCGGATGTTCAAGCAAATCTGCAGCAATCGCGCGTTGCGTCTCCAGATCCAACAAACTATCTTCTGGTTTATCTAACTTAACATCTGAAGCTGGATCTTGTACCAATTCAGTTTCGAGAACGTCTCCGGCGATATCCAATTCAGCTAAATCGTTGATATCGAGTTTTTCGTTTGTAGAGGTAATGAACTCGTCGTCTGCACCGACATCCGAACGCGCTATGACAGCAAGCAATAGTTTATCCAGCTGACGAACTTCGGTCAATGCATGCTCTGCAAGCTCAGACAAACCGAATTTTTTTAACATCTGCTTCACGGTTTCAACTGCGTGATCCAGAGTGTCAAACTCTGTATTGTCCAATACCACAGGATGACGTTCTAAACGCTGAAGAACCATTTCCAGACTGTGTGCCAGCTCTTGAACTGACTTCAAGCCTACCGTAGCAGAGCTGCCAGCTAAAGAATGCGCTGCATGTACCGCGTGTTTAGATACGTTGCGATGTGGCTCGTGACGCCACTCAGCAAAATCCTGTGACAGGTAGCGGACAATTTCATCCGTTTCTGCCATGTAAATCGTGTGCAAAGGCAAACTGATTTCGATGTCGCCGATACGTTTTACGTTGTCATCCTGCGTTTCGGAAGGCTTGGATAAATCTGGAAACTCAATGATCTGTGCAGTTGCTGCCGCTTCCTCAACCAAGTTCGCCAATGATTCAGGTGCTATCGGGGTCACCTCTGGCAAAGTCTCATGGTGATCAACAGCGTCCGAATGTGCCTTAGTCTCAAGCACCGCGGCAATATCCTGGGGCAATTCAACGACAGTATCCGCTACAACATCAAGAGCAACTGGCGCTGGCGATAAGGCTTCCGGTATATCGAGACTATCTGTTATGACGAGTGCTTCAGGGACTGGCGCTGGGTCCGGCAATAAGACAGGTTCGATGAAATTACTTGCTTCGATTGCAGGCACTTCCGTAATTTCCTGGCTATCAACCGGACTTAATGATGTTGGCTCAGGAATAGTAGTATCAGAGACAGTAATTGTATGATCAACGCTGTCACTCACCTGATCTTCTTCATCCGCATCGAAAGCGGCAACCGCCTCAATGACGACCTCAGCTTCTTCTGGAGCAGAGCTTGCTGTGCCTACATCAGCAGCAAACTCAACCAAGACAGGCGAATCAATGTGGGCGTTATCCAGCAAAGGATGAGCGGGTTCAGCCAAAACAGGGTCGACTACAGCATGCTCAATTACAGGAGGTGCCACTTCTGCTATTGCAGTTTCTATATATTGGAAATCCTGACCGGCTTTAATGCGTTCTGCTGCGGCAATCAGGGCTAATCCATTGCGTCCAGAGAATCCCACATGCTTCAAATCCTCGACCCAGGCAAACATTTCGTCTGCGGCCCGGTCTAACAAACCGTACAAATGCTCGTTACCATCACGTGACTCGGACAGCCACATATTCATGATCTGTTCGATACTCCATGCAGCCTCACCAAAGACTGTCAGGCCAACCATGCGTCCACTACCTTTTAAAGTATGGAATGAACGACGCAGACTTGTGAGATGTTCTTGATTGCCCGGATCGCGTCTTGACGCCGGCACAGTTTCTCTGACAAAGCCAAGAACCTCATCTGCTTCCATCAAAAATATTTCCAACAATTCAGCATCAATCGCATCATCATTGGCAGGCAACTCAGGAACATAACTAGGTGCAGGCTCGCTGACAACGTGCGTCGTAGCCGCTACGATATGGTTGAGCGCGTCTTGAGAAATAGTCGAGTCTGCTTGCCCCAGTAAATCAATCGCCGCACGAGCACGTGTACTCGCATCGGCATCATCAAGAAGGGTGGCGACCGAGCGCTCCGACTCAAGTGAATCTTTTAACTGTGCTTGTAATTCACGGTTTTCCGGCGCTTCCATCAAGGAAGCAACTAGTTTTGACGATTGCTGCTGCTGATTGACCAGCTCTTGTTCTGCGGTAACGACCGCCTCGGACAACGGTGCCTGAACAACATTTCCGGCAGACTCATTGAGTGAAGAAGGAAGCAATTCTTTCTCTACACTCTTCTCCAGCAATCTGGAGCGCAACAATCCAGCGTCTGCATCAAAACTGAATTTTTTCTTCGCCGTATCTGGTTGCGATTGCAAAATCTCGATAAAGAACGTCAATGCACCAATATTTTGGGCGACATTCTGGTGAGCGCTTTCCGCATGCTCAGTACCAGCAACTTCAGAGAAATTTGCGATGACTTTGCGGGCATGTTCCACAGCGAGCATGGCATCATCCTGGTCCAAGATAGCCAGAGCGCCACCAATCTGATGCAAAATCGGATCAACAGGTGACAGTACATCGACGCTAGCCGGATCACGGAAGTACTCGTCCAGAGTTTTTTCAACTTGACGCAGACTGGATTGCATTTCTGCCACCAGTACTGACATCGTTTGCCTTTGTTGCGCCTCACGTGAAATTTCCCCCATCCAGGCGGCTTGAGTTGGCGGCTCATCACCGGAAACCAATGACAACAAACGTGCTGTTACTTCGTCTGCACGTTCAGAAAAATGGTCCGGCAAACGTGAGATGTGGTCAAGTGCATTTTCTACAAACAATAAGCTTGTTGCGAGCTCTATGCCGATCTTGCCCTTCTCCGGTGTATGAGCGGCATGACGTGCGATACCACTCAGTTCACGGAGCAATTTCGACAGAGGAGCTGAGTTCAGGTTTGCACCATTCTCAGCCAGGTCTTTCATTTTTTGAGCAAAGCGATCTGAGACGCTGGCATCGCCATTGGCAATTCTGCCCCACAGATTTTTCAAACTACCTACTTGCTCTTTGGCAGTCGCCAACACATTGGCGGCAATCTTGCCGTAGTTCTTTTGATCGTAATCAATCGGAACCTGATTATCGAGCTGATATGCGCGACGAATTTGTGCGACGAAAGCCGAGGGATGATCGACCTGGGCAATAAAAAACAGAGCATCCCGCAACAGACGTTCAGGAATACTGGAAACGCCATCTACCAAACGACGAATCTGCAAATTAATACGTCCGAAAATTTGTTTTACGTACTGTTTATTTTCGATCGCACCCTGTGCAACCGCCTCGGCAAATCCACGCATCACCAGCCAGAAAGCTTTCGCTTGCGGCGTGACCTGCGCATGCTCAATCTCACCGATCAGATCATGCATCGCCTTTACGGCAAGCAGTTGCTGTGCATTATCTTTGCTGGTTAAAACAGTCAGCAAGAGTTTTTCAAAACGCTGCCTCAGGCTGGTGTAATTCACAGCGGCGACATGATGCGCGATAGTCAACTCAGGAATTTGCTCCTGAACCGATAAAGACGGGAAGAACAAATCGGCAGGATGGATGCGCTCGGCACCCTTTAATTCGAGTAATGCACGATAGTAAGGGAATAAACGCACGGGTTGATGTGCGCTTCCAGACAACAAGTCTTCGAGGTAACGCAAAATAGCGTGGAAAGCGTCATTGATGACGTCAATATGCGCCGGACTCATTTCGAGTTGTCCCGATTGCAGGCGCTCGATCAAATCCTCGATGGTCTCAGTTACAATCGATACACCATCAATATCCACAATCTGCAAGGCACCATGTGCCTGGTGCAAATAACTTTTGGCATGCAATAGCATCGTGGATTTGCTGTCGTCATCCTGCACGACAGCATCCGACAATAATTTTCCAGCACTGGTAATTGCTTCGCGGACTTCACCCATCACCCAAGACAAAGGGCCAATATCAAACTGCTCCTGGGGAGTTTCTTGCGAAATTGAAAAATCAGACGTCATGCGTACCCCGCAAACTCAAAGGGCGATAAACCTTCGCTTATCGCCATGCATTTATGATCTGGCTACGAACAACACGTAGCCAGTAGCTGAAAATTAAGCCGCAACCCGGAAACGAGATACGGAGTTTCTAAGTTCTTCAGCCAACATCGACAATTCACTAATGGAATGCGCAGTTTGTTGTGTACCGGTCTGAGTTTGCTCAGTAATTGTCAAAATATGTTGAATATTCTGAGCAACGCCGTTAGCAGAAGTTGCCTGCTGCTCGGTAGCCAGAGAGATGCCTTGAATCAGTTCCGCGAGACGGTTCGAAACACTACGAATTTCCGACAACGCAGTACCCGCAGCATCGGAAAGCTTTGCCCCCTCAACCACACCCTGGGTAGATTTTTCCATCGCGGCAACCGCATCGTGGGTATCTGTTTGAATCGTACGAACCAGCGCACCAATCTGCTTGGTCGCTTCAGCTGAACGTTCCGCAAGTCGCTGAACCTCTTCCGCAACCACGGAGAAGCCTCGACCTGCTTCACCTGCTGACGCAGCCTGAATCGCCGCATTCAACGCCAACACGTTGGTCTGTTCGGTAATATCAGAAATCAGTTCAGTGATCTCACCAATCTCTTGAGAGGATTCACCGAGACGTTTAATCCGTTTAGATGTTTCCTGGATTTGTTCGCGAATCTCGTTCATACCTTTGATCGCGTTTTCCACCGCATGGGAACCTTGTTCTGCCGCAGCAACCGATTGACGCGCAACCTCAGCTGATTCATTCGCGGAGCGGGAAACGTCGGTAATATCCTGCGCCATGGTCACAACAATCTGACCCGCGTCAGAGATTTCACGAGACTGCTGTTGTGATGCTTCCAGCAAATCGTTAGAAATACTTTGCGCCTGATTCGATGCAGAAGTAACCTGTGCCGCCGTTGACGTAACACGACCTACCAGCCCGCGCAACTCTTCCACCGTGTAGTTAACCGAGTCGGCAATCGCGCCGGTAATGTCTTCCGACACCGTTGCCTGAATCGTCAAGTCACCATCCGCCACTTCCTGCAATTCATTCATCAGACGCAAAATCGCAGCCTGATTCTGATCGTTCGCCGCTTTCGCTTCTTCTTCTTGCTTTTGCGCTTGCAACATCTGCGCATCGGCCTCTACACGACGTTCATTCGCTTCTTTAGCGCGGTTACGACTATCTTGCAACAGAACCAGAGCGATACCTGCTGCTGAAACCAAAGCCAGTACAGCGCTTAACAACATTAGCCAGAATGAAATACTGATCGTATCTTGCTGAGCAGTGTAAGTTTTTTGAAGTTTGGTAATTTTTTGCTTCAAATCTTCGTTTTCGTTAAACACCAGCTGTTCAGATTGTTTCGCTGCAATAAAGTTTTGCAGATTACCGAGAATGCTGGAAACGGAAGTCTGGTACTCAGCAAACGCTTTTTGCAGTTCAAGTAATTTCTCGCGTGTTGCCGCATCTTTCGTCGGCGTCAGGCGCAGTACATCACTGCCGTTCAGGAAGCCGTCAACCAGATCGCGGAACGTGTTGGTATCTTTACCCAGCAAGAATGCCGTTTCAGGATTAACACCTTCAGAGGTCAGGAATTCATTCGCACTACGTGCCAGACGCTGAGTCAACATCACCAGCTGACCTGATGCTGAAATTTCACGGGAATTACCACCACCCTGCACTTTTAAAGTCGAAATTTGTTCAGTTAATTCCAACAGACCACCAGACATACCATTCAATTTTTGCAATGTCTGACCAAAACCCGTCAACTCTTTGCGCAATTTCAAAATTGTGTCGGACGCTTTGTCAGAGTTATTCCAAGCCTTCTTAGTATCAGCCAGGATAGGCTCAACAGAAGAATCTGGCTTTTTCAGTTCACGCCCCTGGTAGGACAAACCGTTCAGCAGGACGTTCAGATCGCTATTGATCTCGCGACGACTTTCATCGAGCTGCTTAAACGCTGCCGGATTACCCTGAATCGCATTCGGTGCCGCTTTACCAATACGCTGGGAGTGCATCAGCACTTCACCGGCGATCTGCGCCTGAGTAGAAATCAACGTTGACTGGGCAGAGTTCAAATAAACGAACAGAGCAACCGCCAGCAATGAACCCACCATCAGAATCAGCAATAAGCGAATCTGTCTTTGCAATGGCAAATGACCGATCAGCGGGAGGCGGATATCCCCCCCTTTTTCCAGCGCATCACCAATAAAAGTCGCATCAGCACGCGGTACATGCGTGCGCTCTGCGACGACTTCTACAGGCTCAGGCTTTGTTTCGCCATGTGCGTCTTCCGGGAGCATCTTCACGTTACTAGCCTCTTCAATCGAATCGGCAGCATTATTGAACTCCCGGGCGCTTGATTCTGCTAAGTCAAGCTCTTGGTCTTGTTTTTTCTTGGACAAGGACGGTAGTTTAAATGCCATTACTAGGTCTCCTAAACGATTGAGAAGCTGTCAGCCATTCTGATAATTCAACTGACGAATTACAAACCAATATGTAAAAAATCCTGATCTTGCACCAACGTAGCCAAACTCAGCTGCGTCCAGATGTTTGCATCACGATCACGATATTTCTTAACGATCCAAGGTTTCTGGTCGGGGTGGCTCTCCCCTTCCGGATTCACTTGCTCTTCCATTTCTGCTACGTTTCTCAAACCCAAGACCTGAGTGACGAGCAAGCCGCTGTTAAATGCCAAGCTGGGAGCAAATGCAACGACACGGCAGCTATGATCCAGATTAGTCACATCACGCCCCTCAAAACGAGCAAGGTCGACAACACTGGTCAAGCTTCCCCGTATATTTGACAAGCCAACATACCAGTCTTTGGTCAGAGGCACTTTAGTCATGGAACCGGCAGAGACGATCTCACCAGACTCCTGCAAATCAAGCAAATACCTTACCTGCCCAATCATCACGCCTAGTTGACTTGCGCTAACGCGGGCGCCACTTTGAGCCGCCTGCATACGCTCAACCAGTTGCGCCTGAAATTCTCGCAAACGGGTACGGCGCAGACCAGCATCTGGTCTGGTTCTGTCTAGGCTTGTCGCTGGTTTATCGCGAGAAGTTTGGTCCATAATGGTCCGGAAAGGTTATCGAACGAAAACAATCAGCCGAGTGCGGCTATCTTTGCCAATAATTCTTGCGGGTCAATTGGCTTGACGAGGTAGTCACGAGCACCTTGACGCAATCCCCAGATACGGTCCGTTTCCTGGTTCTTGCTGGTGCAGATAATGACAGGAACGTCCTGTGTTTCAGGATCACGGGCGATCGCACGTGTAATCTGGAATCCGTTCTGACCAGGCATGACCACATCCATCAAAATCAATTGTGGCTTATCGGCCTTGATTTTTGTCAGTGCCTCTTCACCATTTTCAGCAGTTGATACTGAAAAACCATTTTTAACGAGGATATCCGTTAAAAAATAACGCTCGGTCGGAGAGTCATCCACTACCAAAATTTTCTGTATAGCCATTTTTTACCTCAACATTTAATACGGTTAAATCATTTGGATGGCGTGCCGGATGTGTAATTACGCACCGTCTTGAGCAAACTGTCTTTTGTAAAAGGCTTGGTCAGATATTCATCTGATCCTACCATCGCTCCGCGTGCACGATCAAATAAGCCGTCTTTTGAAGACAACATGATCACCGGCGTGTCACGAAATTTGGCACTTTTTTTGATTAACGCGCAAGTCTGATATCCATCCAGCCTTGGCATCAAGATATCGCAAAAAATCAAATCAGGATGAGAGTCGTTAATTTTAGCCAAAGCATCAAAGCCATCTTCTGCCAAAACCACCTTGTAACCCACCTGCCCCAAAAAAATCTCTGCTGACCGACGAATCGTGCTGCTGTCGTCGATCACCATAATTTTCAAGCTTTCATTGCCTGTCAACGTTGACATAAGATTATCTCTAAGATACTGGGGTTAAAATCATCTGACACTGTAACAAAAAATGACAAACTTGCGATGATTTTTTCCCAGAATAAACATTCGAGTACAACACGCAACACCAAACCACTTTAAAAATTAATTTTTAAACAATTAAATCAGAACGCAACCATCTCGAAATCTTCTTTGCGGGCGCCGCATTCGGGACAAGTCCAGTTCATCGGCACATCTTCCCATCGGGTTCCAGGCGCAATGCCCTCATCGGGCAAGCCTTGTTGCTCATCATAGACCCAACCACAAATCAGGCACATCCATGACTTCAATTCTATAGTTGCTGATTCTTTATCACTCACGACCAAAACCCTTCAATCAAGTAAAATACTGAGATTGTCGCAAAACATTCCCGCTAGTCCTAAGCATGCACTTTTTAGCACTGATATTGGTGCCTGAATTGAAAACACCACCGGAATATTGAGCAATAACCTCTACAAAGTCGACTATATTAATCTACCAAACGTGCAAAACCAAATTTCTCCACTTATTTTGACCTTTGGGGCCTCCGATCCGGTTGCCGCAATCGGCGTGCAGGCGGATCTTGCCTCTTTTGCTGCAATGGGCTGTCACGGCTTGCCGGTCATTACGGCCATCCTTGTTGGTGACACCTCACAAATTGATGACATCTATCCGATGGAAACCGATCTGGTCACGGATCAGGCCCGCACCGTCCTCGAGGATATGCCTGTCGTCGCCTTCAAAGTCGGACAAATAGCGAGCGTAGAAACAGTCACCGCAATTGCCGAAATCGTCTCCGATTATCCGGATATGCCGCTGATACTGGATCCATTTAATTCCGGCATGCCGGAAGTACCGGAAGCAGAGGATCTGTTGCTGGCCATCCGCGAGCTCCTCATTCCGCAAGCAAGTTTATTATTGATCTCCGCCGTTGAATTATCCAGACTGGCAGAGACCTGGCGCGAAACCGGTGCGCAAAGCCTTGCCAGCAATGAGGAAGAAATGCTGGCAGATGTGGCGACCCTGATTGAATCCGGTTGCGAATACGTTCTGGTCACAGGCACGCCAACCAGCACAGCAGAAGTAGCTAATATTTTATTCGATGAATCGGGCGTGGTGCGCAATGATCACTGGCAAAGAGTCCACGGTTCACATGCTGGTGGCGGCACCACCTTATCCGCCAGTATTGCTGCGCTTCTGGCCAATGGTTTAGAAATTCCGGAAGCGGTACTTGAAGCGCAAGAATTCACCGTCGCGGCAATTGGTCATGCTCAACGTCTGGGCATGGGCAAGCTGATCCCGGATCGCTATTTTTGGGCGAAAGAACCCGAATAATTAAGTCTGCTTTTACTGATTCTCGTTTTCAATGCATCGCAAGACATAGCAGCATGCTTGGATGCGTACTTTTTTTGATCTTTTCATCATTACCTATCTGACCCTACCTGACACTGCATCACCATGATAAATAAAAACGACAGCCTGTTTTCCCGGGCACAAAAAACGACACCCGGCGGCGTCAATTCACCCGTGCGGGCATTCCGCTCAGTAGGCGGCACACCACGCTTTATCACCCGTGCTGAAGGCCCTTATTTCTGGGACGCAGAAGACAAACGCTATATCGACTATATCGGCTCCTGGGGGCCTGCTATTGTCGGCCACGCTCATCCTCTCGTGGTCAAAGCGGTTCAGGAAGCCGCTATGCGCGGCCTGAGTTTTGGCGCCCCAACCGAAGGTGAAATTCTGATGGCAGAAGAAATCTGTCGTCTGGTTCCGTCCATTGAGCAAGTTCGACTGGTCTCCAGCGGCACAGAAGCGACAATGAGCGCATTGCGACTGGCGCGCGGTGCAACCAAGCGTGACAAGATTATCAAATTTGAAGGCTGCTATCACGGTCATGCAGACTCCCTTCTGGTGAAGGCCGGTAGCGGTTTACTCACCTTTGGTAATCCGACCTCGGCAGGCGTTCCAGAGGATTTCACGAAACATACGCTGGTACTGGACTACAACAACCCGCAACAACTGGAAGACGCTTTCAAGGCCTATGGTAAAGACATTGCCTGCGTGATTGTCGAGCCGGTTGCCGGCAACATGAACCTGATCAAAGCGACGCCAGAATTTCTTCAGACAATGCGTCGTTTGTGTACGGACTACGGCAGTGTCTTGATTTTTGATGAGGTCATGTGCGGCTTCCGCGTCGGCCTTGGCGGCGCGCAAGCCTTATACGGGATTCAGGCAGACATCACTGCGCTGGGCAAAGTGATCGGTGGCGGCTTGCCCGTGGCAGCGTTCGGCGGACGCGCTGACCTGATGCAGCACATGGCACCTTTAGGTGGCGTCTATCAGGCAGGAACTTTGTCCGGCAACCCAGTTGCTGTAGCAGCAGGCATGTCCACACTGAAGCTAGTACAAGAGCCAGGCTTCTACGAGAATTTATCTGCGCAAACCACGAAACTGGTTGAAGGTTTGAGTGCGGTCGCCAGAGAGTCCGGTATCTCTTTTTGCGCCGATTCTCAAGGCGGCATGTTTGGCCTGTATTTTGCCAATTCCGTCCCGGACAGTTATGCAAGCGTGATGGCAAGCGACAAGGAAAAATTTAATCGTTTCTTCCATCTCATGCTTGATGCCGGTGTCTATCTGGCTCCCTCTGCATTTGAAGCGGGATTTGTCTCCGCCCAGCATGATGACGCCGTCATTGCCGCAACGATAGATGCTGCCCGACACGCCTTTGCTCAATTGAATTAATGCTACAGTAACCAAATACTGCATCAGCTTAGCCTGTACGCCATCGTCGATACAAAGTACAAAGCAGATTGGTGCAGTCTTCATTTTTGTCTCTTGATGTGATACCCACGGACACTTAATTTGTCATCGCGCTCTCGTCAATTGCCTGTATTGAATAAGTTAAGCAAGCTGGCATTCTGTGTGTCCGCTTTATGCATGCTATTGACGGTCAATGCCTTCGACTTTCCGCGCTTACAAGCCAGTATCAAGGCGCTGGGCGGCACTCAGCAAGCATTGAATGAATGGCAAAAATTAGTGAAGGCGAACACGACGACATCAATCGCCGTCAAGCTACAAACCGTCAACGATTTTTTCAATCAAAAAATAAGCTACGCAGAAGATCAGGAAGTCTGGGGCGTCCCCGATTATTGGGCAACACCGATGGAAACGCTGGCCAAGGGTAAAGGCGATTGTGAAGACTTCGTCATTGCGAAATACTTTACTCTGCGCAGCATGAATGTTCCAGATAATCAATTGCGTCTCATCTATGTCAAAGCGCGGATTGAGAATACCGACGGTACTGGCGGCAGCACCCAGCAAGCGCATATGATACTGGCATACTACCCATCTCCCTCTACGGACGGCGAGCCTCTGGTACTGGATAATTTAAATACCGAGATTCATCCGGCATCACAACGTAAAGACTTAACACCGATATTTAGCTTTAATAGTCAGGGAGTTTTCTCCGGTGCTGCGGCCAATGCCGTAGCGGGTGCCGGTGGTACCAGCCGGCTATCCAGGTGGCAGGACTTGTTAGAACGTGCACGACGCGAAGGCTTTTAAAGGAAACGTATTATGTCTATGTATCGCCAACTCTGGCTTGCCATCATTCTCAGCACACTGCTCGCATCGATAGGCAGTTTACTGGCGTCGACACTCAGTTCGCGAGCCTATCTGAATGAACAGCTCAGGATGAAAAATGCCGATAACGCCAGCGTTCTCGCCCTATCGATCAGTCAGAAAAGCGCCGATCCTGTGGATCTCGAATTAATGGTGGCAGCCCTCTTCGATCGCGGGCATTACGAAAGCATCAGCATCACCAACCCCGACGGCAAGAAAATAGTCGAGCGTGTAACTGCAGCAGAAAAAACTCAAATACCCGAATGGTTTATTCGTCTGTTCCCGATTCGTTCCATTCCGGGCCAAGCGCAAATCAGCGATGGCTGGAAACAAGTCGGCACGATTTCTCTGATATCGCAAAGCGGTTTTGCCTATCAAGCCTTATGGGACTCCACTTGCAATATGCTGGGAGCGATTGGCCTGGCCGGATTGATTTCCGGCTATCTGGGTACACGGGTATTACGTCGTCTGAAGCAACCATTGGATTCTGTTATTGCACAAGCACATGCCTTGTCAGAGCGACGCTTTGTAACGACACCCGAGTCACAGGTACCCGAGTTAAAACAACTATCGGTTGCGATGAATGCATCAGTCAATTTATTAAAATCCATGTTCGCTGAAGAAGCAACCAGACTCGACAACTTACGCCGCGAGGCGAATACCGATGCGATCACCGGCCTGGCAAACCGCACGCATTTTATGGCACAGCTACAAGTCATGACGGAGGAAGAAAATGCTGCACCCGGTACTCTGGTGATGCTCCATCTGACGCACTTCGCTCAACTGAATCAGCAATGGGGGCGTGAAAAAACGGATGCACTACTCAAAGATATTGGGCAGGCCTTGCAGCAACATATTCTGGCATTAGAAGAAGGATTCGCAGCCCGGCTGAACGGATCAGACTTTGCTGTTTTGTGCCGTCAGACCGACGCAGAGCCAGTAGCAAAAACGCTGCTCGATCTGGTGAAATACACGCTAGAGCAAGCGGGCGAGCATCCATGCAAAGCCTGCATCGGCTATGGCGAATTTGACTATGGCATGACTGCAGGCGACCTGCTCTCTCAAGTCGATACGGCGATTGCCAGCGCTGAAATGAGTAGCCAGAGCGATGCCCGTCGCGCAGTGCCTCTCGGCATTGCGCAGGCACCAAAAAGTAAAGACGAGTGGACTAATCTGATACAACAGGCTTTGCAGCAAAACCGCGTCAAACTCGCAGTATTTCCTGTCACTGATTTCACTCATCGCTTGCTGCATCAGGAGACTGCGTTGCGCCTGATGTTTGACGGTAGCTGGTTTGCGGCTGGCCGCTTTATCCCGATTGCAGAACGGTTAGGTTTATCCGCACAACTCGATCTGAGTGCGGTTTCGCTGGGCCTCATTACCTTGGGCCAGCAACCTGAGTTGCCGGGGCTGGCGATTAATCTGTCGGCCTTTTCTATACGCGATGCGGGATTCAGGGAAGAGCTGCGCCGGCTGATGGGAACCTATACCGATCTGTGCCATCGCCTATGGCTGGAGATACCTGAGAACGGCGTGTTCGCCCAGCTCGACGGCTTTAAAATCTTTGAGCAAATGGTGCGGCCATTTGGTTGCAAGATCGGCTTCAAACATGCAGGACATCAGCTCAGCAAGATGAATTTAATCCATGACATCAAACTGGATTACCTCAAGATTGACGGCAGCTTTATACGCAGCATCAACAATAATGAGAGCAACCAGGTGTTCATCAAAGGCATGACGAATATCATGAGCCGCATAGGCACACAAGTCATTGCCGAAGCTGTCGTATCTGAAGAGGAGTTCAATGCCCTCGCCACGCTCGGGCTGACCGGAGCAACCGGGTCAGGCGTGAAGCTACTCTAGTTTTGTGTGTTTAATTTCCGTCCGGAGCAAAGCAACAACGCGATGTTGCGGCGGTACTGGGGCAAATGAATTCATCCGCCATGAAATTCCGAAAATCCATGCGGGAACTTCTAAAAACCTTCAAATTAAAAATCCTATCGATAGGACCAACGCCAAAACCAAGACCTCTCACCACAGAGACACGGAGACACGGAGACACAGAGGAAAGGCCGGAGTAGCAGAGGGAGCAGGAGTAAGGGCTTCTATGAAATATCGATTAAAGGATTATTAGCAGTGTCTAGTCTCGAACCCGTACGTTGGGTGCGGCTTTCAGAAGCATTTCAGGCCAGAAGGCGCATCAGCATTGCGGATTCAGTTTTTAGAAATGTTTTTTTGCGTACGAGCTGTATTAGCAATGACGCACTCCAATCGTTTGGTGGCGTGAAAAAATGATCTATTTCAACCAGCCGCGGCGACGGAAATACAAGAACGGGGCGATGGCGGAAGCCAGCATCAATACCAGTGCAAACGGATATCCCCAATCCCATTGCAACTCGGGCAAAATTTTAAAATTCATACCATAAATACTGGCGATCAGCGTCGGCGGTAAAAAGGCGACCGAGGCCACAGAAAAAATCTTGATAATCTTGTTCTGATTGATATTAATAAAACCGACGGTCGCATCCATCAGGAAGTTAATCTTATCGAACAAAAATGAAGTGTGACCATCAAGTGATTCAATGTCGCGCAAGATCTGCCGCGCCTCTTCAAACTGGTCGGCATTCAGCAGGCGCCCCCGCATCAAAAAACTCACAGCCCGGCGCGTGTCCATCATATTGCGGCGAATCCGGCCATTCAGATCTTCCTCTTGCGCAATCGCATTCAACGCGGCAGCCGCATCCTGATCGGAGAAATTCTTTTGCAATACTGCGCGGCTGACCTCTTCGAGATTTTGGTAAATCCCCTCCAGCGCATCCGCAGAATATTCGGCATCCGTTGCGTACAAATCCAGCAAGACATCTTTGTAATCGTTGATCGAACCAGGCCGCGAACGGGCGCGCATACCCACCAGCCGGAATACCGGTAAATCGAGAGTATGAACAGAGAACAGGATATCGCGGGCAAGGATGAAAGCGACTGTGACGGTACGGGCTGGCTCGTCATCATCGTCAATCAAAAAATCCGTGCGCAAATGCAGATCGCCATTATCCGCTTCGTAGTAACGGGCTGAGGCTTCAATATCTTTGACCTCATCCTCACCAGGCAAGGTCACGCCATAAATACTCTTGACCCACTCACGCTCTTCTTCATTCGGATCGGTCAGATCGACCCAGATCGGCAACGTATTCTCCAGATCTTCGCGGTTCTCTACATTGATCTGACTGAGGCGGCCATTGTGTAAGACGAAAACATTAATCATGGATGGATTCCGGCGAAAACGGATGGCTGGATTGTAAACCTGTTCATCTTACATGTTCAAACAAGATGACAAGGACATCGACATCAGCGAGCTTGCTTGTTGATCAGTTGCTCACGCAAGTCAACTACGCCACTCGCCTGATTTTCACCGCTGGATGCGGGCGCTTTAGGAGGTTCAAAACCCTTGTTATCGATCAGCTTGACTGTGCGTGTCGTTGTATTTGTATCGAGACAGTCGGTATTGGAGAACACGACTTTACCCTTGATCGTACAACGGCGCACCTCTGAATCTGCGGTAATCGTCTGTCCTATGGGGTTACGTAAGTTGGCCGCGTCCTTGATACCAGCAGAGATCGCATCACCGGACTTCGTCCAGCGCAGGAGCGCATCGTGAAAAGGCAATTCACCATAACGCATGAAATAAAAGAAGGCGAGTGCTAACGACGTCACGACCATCATCACAATCGAGGTCATCAGCAAACTAATTGCACCGGATTGTCTCTGCAAGCTCATGGTAACTCCGCAGAATTCATGCGTTTCAAAATCATTTCACTACGCCTTTGTAAATACGCCGATCCGGTATTTTTATCGAAATAGCGCGGCTTGGGCAGCATCACGGCAAGTCGTGCCGCCTGAGCTGGCCCCAACGCAGCGGCACTGATGCCGTAGTAGTGCTGAGATGCCGCCTCGGCACCGAATACACCGACACCCCATTCAACAACGTTCAGATAAATTTCCAGAATCCGCTCTTTATCCATGCACAGTTCCAGCATGTAGGTCACGATCAATTCCTGTCCTTTGCGCAGATAACTGCGTTGACCGGACAAAAACAAATTCTTGGCTAACTGCTGTGTAATCGTCGAACCACCGGACACTACTTTGCCCTTCTTTTGATTTTTTTCGTAGGCTTTTTGCATGGCCTCCCAATCGACGCCGTCATGATCGACAAAACTATCATCTTCAGAGGCAATCACAGCGCGCTTCAGGTTGTTCGAAATTTTGTTATACGGTACCCATTTATGCTGAAGCCTGGCATCTGGATTTTTCTCTTGCAGTACGCTTAATTGCTGGCGCATGAAACTGGTCGACGATGGATTGAATTGTACCCACCAGCAAATTTGCAGAAAAAAATACGCCTGCAGCAAAATGAATAAAAGTATCGGCAACAGAATCAGCCACACGAAAAAACGCTTCATGATGACACCGCCGCGGCCATCAGCGCGCTGCGCAATTCTGCCAGAACGGACGTAGTCTCAGGCAATACACCGCGCCAGAACTCAAAGGCGACTGCCGCCTGTTCGACCAGCATTCCAAGGCCATCACGGATCTGTGCCTCATGACCGGCGGCAAAGCGCAAGAACGCTGTCGGCGCTGCCCCATACATCATGTCGTAGGCCAGCGTATTGGTAGTAAAAATACCTGAAGGAACCGGCGGTACATCGTCATGCAAACTTGCGGAGGTGGCGTTGATGACGATGTCGAATTCACCGCTTACATCACTGAACGCGCTACTGGTGACAACAGAGGCGATCCCTGTAAGCGGTCCATGTTGATGCGCCAGCGAGACCAACTCTTCTGCTCGCGCAACGGTACGATTGGCGATCACCAGCTGTGCAGGGTGTTGTTCCAGCAAGGGCAAGAGCGCACCGCGTGCGGCACCGCCAGCGCCGAGCAGTAATACGCGCTTTCCCTGAAGCGTCACACCCGCATTGCGTACGATATCGGCAACCAGACCCTGACCATCTGTGTTGTCGCCAAGCATGAAGGAGCCGTCAAACTTCAGCGTATTGACCGCACCGGCAGCTTGCGCCCGCGGCGTCAATTGTGTGGCAAGCGCAAAGGCCTCAAGCTTAAAAGGGACCGTGACGTTCGCTCCTTTACCGCCAGATTCGAGAAAGGATAAGACGGTCTGTGCAAACCCATCCAAAGGGGCCAGCAGGCGTTGATAATCGATTGGCTGGGCCGTCAGCAAGGCAAAGTGCGCATGTATCGCCGGCGACTTGCTATGCGCGATCGGATTACCGATGACGACGTAACGGTCACTTGCCGCGGTTCTATTCAAGGTACTCAATTAGGACCTCCGCGCAACTCAGTTTCAAGTTGTTGATCGCGGGTGAATTTGAAGCGAGTAATGACGACCCAGAGATCATCTTTATCATTCGAGCGCATATTCGCCGGGAACTTGCCAAACGGCGCCGCCCGCCGCACAATGCGCAAAGCAGCCGCATCCAGCGCGCGATTACCCGATGATTTTTCTACCTTTGGTCCACCATCTTTTTCGTAGATGGTGCCGTCCTGAAAAATCGGAATATAGATAATCAATTCACCGTACAGCTTCTTGCCGTCTTTTTGAGGAAAATTCAGCGTACCGATGTCCTCGACTTTTTTCTGCAGGGCCTTGTAATACATGGCATAGCCAACTGCTTGCGTACTCGGCGTGATAAAGGTTTTACGCGGACGTTTGTTCTGATCTTCTATGGTCTGTGAAATCTCCGCAGCCATTCTGGCCAGCGCCTGATTGCTGTCCACATTATCGCGGCCATTGCTACTCTGTTTGCTGTCTTCTGATTTATTGCTGTCACTGGTTTTAGTAGATCTGAACGGCGTTTTCAAATCGACCTGATCCATCAATTTTTTTTGTCGTTCTTCCAGCTCTTCGACTTTGCGTTTCGCCGTCATAATGCTGTCGCCGTTCTCGGTCTTGCGCATATCTGGCAACGGTGACTTGGCACGCCCCGCATCGCTCGCACCACCGCCATCAAGATCGGCCTGGGCTAATGCTTCTGCTTTTAAGGGTTTTTTATCATGCTTAGCATTGACTAAAATCACTTCCAGACCGGGATCCGCAGCAACAGCTTCGGCAGGTCGGGGAGAAACAAAGTGCAATAACAAAATCGTCCCGTGCAAGACCAGGGAGATCAAGATGGCAGTGGACAGAATCAGATTATCAAAAATGGATTTCACAAATAGTTTCGTCGTTTTTTTAATGTAAGGCGGCGATCAGAAGTCATCGACTACTCTTGCGGACTATGTTCAGTTGTCTGCTTGCGCCGGATTGACGTGATGCCCGGCCTGCTGTGACACGTTCAATGCATCGATGGCATCAACTTCGCCTGACATTGTAGCGCCGTTACTTTCTTCCGTAACAGTCAATTCGCCAGCTTCACCAGACTGATCAGCCATATCCTCCGCTACCTCGGCAACCTCGCCATCCGCAGCATCGTCTTCGACATCGCCCAAGCCTTCTTCCGTCACGCGGGATAACATTTCCAGAATACGCGCTTCAACGCTGAGATCTACTTCATCCCAGCGCAGGATGTCGAGCTTGACCTGTGCACCGCGCGCCATTTGCGGCATACCCGGCAAACGGATGACCAAGGGAACATCGACCAGGCGCAGTACTTCATCTTTGAGCACTACGGCTTCAACCTGACGTGCCTCTTCTTGTTGCAACCAGCGCAGGCACCAGTATCTTTCCATCGTGGACTGGAAGTCGCCGTAGGCGGAATAGGCAGCGTCAAAACCGGACACGATCGCGAACAGGTCGGCGTCTTTGGGTTTAAACGGCGCTACCAGCGGTGCGGTTACGCCATTCTGCACGCAGGCGATGATCTGCCACTGATTCACCAGGTCGGTATAGCGACGCAGCGGCGAAGTACTCCATGCATATTGATCGACGCCCAGCCCCTGATGCGGCGCAGCGTGGGTGACCATGCGCACCTGCATCTTGGCGGCCCAGCCACCGGATCCGCCACCCTGCGCGCGGTAAATGCCGGGAATGCCGTGATCGGCCATGAATTTGCCCCAGGTACTATTCGCAAAAATCATCAGCTCGGCAACCATCTTATCCAGCGGCGCACCACGCTTGCGGCGAATGATAGAGACGACGTCATTCTCAACATAAAAATTGAAATCGACGCGATTGGTTTGCTCTGGCTTAAGTCCAAAACTTTCGCGCTTCGCCATGCGCCCTTGCTCCAGCACCAGCGCCCATTGCCAGATTCTGGCGATCTCGGCTTTGTGCGGATACTCGCCAGCGTTATTTGCGAGGTTCTCCTCAGTCACCAGTGCGTCGAGATCGTTATGACGCAGATTCGACGCCATCGGTATTGCTTCGACCTTGGTTTCGGTGCTAACGACAGACCAGTCTGTGGTATTGAGCGTCACATATAAAGATAGTGCCGGACGCGTCTGGCCTTCGCCGAGCGTATAAGTCTCGACCAGTGCATCGGGCAACATCGTGATCTTATCGCCTGGCATATACACTGTGGACATGCGGGAACGTGCAATGGCATCAAGCGCATCACCTCGCTGTATACCCAGCGCCGGTGCCGCAATATGAATACCGACGCGTATCTGGTCGCCGCCTAACTCAACGACGGAGAACGCATCATCAATCTCGGTCGTGGTTACGTCATCAATCGAAAAAGCCTGCACGTCTGCCACCGGCAAATCTGTCGGCAAAGCAGGAATAGGCGCCGCAGGAAAACCCACACCCTTAGGAAAACTCTCAAACAAAAATTTAGAAAAGTGCAGGTCTTTCGCACTCTTCAGTCCGCCGCATGCCAGCATCAGGCGTGCTGGTGAAGTTTGCAAGGCATCACAGGCTTCGGCCATGGCTTTATATTCAATGCTGTTTTTATCCGGCTTGAATAATAGTTGCAGCGCCAGTGATGCAAATGCGGCAGGCAATCTATGCTGCTTCAACTCTTCAACATACGCCGCCTGCACGATCAACTGCTGCTTCTTCTTTTCTATCCCTGCCAGAGCGGCCTTCAACGAGGCTTCCGGCGCTTTTTTGTAGCGGCCGCGGCCTTTTTTGTAGAAGTAAACCGGTGAACTATGCAATGCCAGAATCAGGCCGGCAGCTTCGTCGGGCGTTGGTGCGTGGCCAAAATATTCGGCACCCAATTCAGCAAAACCAAATTCATCTTCGCCCGCGACTTCCCATAAAAATGCCAGGTCAATCTCAGCCGCTAATGTTTTAGCCTGAGTCATCAATGTGGCAGGATCGGGGGAACTGAACTGCAACAGCACATCCTTCGCCTTGACTTTGCTACGCTTGCCGCTCGCCAGCTCAACCTGATATGCCTCACCTGCCTGCGACAACACGCTACCTGCTTTGAAATCACCGGATTCTTCAAAAAATAAGTTCATGCAATACTTCTTTGATGCGCCGGTTGCCCGGCTATTGTTTATCTAATATGGGTCTGACATCGATGTATGATCGGCACATTGCGTCGACACCCTGTCAATCTACAGCCAATTTATTCAATAAGGGGGGAGTATCACCCAATTTAAGCCCAATCCGCACTCGATACGGCGCGGTTTAAATATGCTCCCCACCAGTATGTTTTTATTTCAAGTCAGTAATCGCTGGCAAGAACACCTCTGTTACCAGCAAACTACTGCCTTTACGGCGAAACACCGACCGTCGTGCCAGCAAGCTAAACACACCCCGCGTCAGTCCCGCCAATTCGTCAATAGCGGCAATTCTGCGCATCAGGGGATGCGACGGGCGCAAACGGGCGTACATCAGATCACCACGCGCTACCAGCGGATCATTAAACAAGGTCGTCCCTAGAGAACGCTCGCCGAGAGAGCGAAATAAAGGCCACTGCGTAGCGCTCGCCGTCAACGGCACCACTGTATGCGCATAGACCATCGCCTGCCCGTCACAGCGCAAAATCACCTCACGCTCATGCACTTTACGGACCACGGGCAAACCGATCTGCGCAGCCTCATCAGGCAGGCACAGGGCACGGCGCTGATGCAGACGCTGGACGCGAAACTGGCCGCAGCGCGCTACCAGACGCGCAGTCAGCGAACCGCGGTTGGACAGCCAGTCTGCCATCAGGGGCGATGCCTGTACGCCGTTTACATTGGCAAACCAGCGCGCATGAGCCGGCGTCACGATCAGCGACATGCAGGGGGCATCCGTATCTTCATGCGGATGTGCCACTGCTCTTTGGTTACTACTTTGGCCTGTGCTTTGCTTTGCGCTTTGCATCATGCTTTTTCATCGCAAAACGCTATTACCTGATCCATGTAATCAACAAAATCCGCCATGCCATGATCACTACCCTGAATCACAATCTGTTGAGCGCCGGGATAATGCGCCACCATCTCGCGCCAGTCCAACACCTCATCTCCCGTCGCCGCCAGCAACAAATAGCGCTCGGGGTGAGTAATAGCCGCCACTTCGCAGGCACGCAACTCCGGCACATACTCCGCTTTAAATTCAAAGATCTCATCGCTGTAATAAGCCGTCGTGACGCCGATGTATTTTTCCAGATCACGCGGCGGCTTGACTGCAGGATTCAACAATACCGCTTTGCAGTCATAACGCTCCGCCAGCCAGGTTGCATAAAATCCACCCAGAGAGGAACCGATGATAGTGACCTCGCTGAGCGGATAAGCAGCAAGAATCTGTTCGGCTTGCTGGATTGCCAGCAAAGGCGAAGCGGATAACTGCGGACAAATATAGTCATCAGCACGACCAAGGCGCTGCATATGCTCGGCCATCATGCGGGCTTTAAAGGATTGTGGCGACGAGCGAAACCCGTGCAGGTACAAAATCATGCTTGTGCAGCCTTGCTCAAGGCATCCAGCAATTTTTGATGAATGCCGCCAAAACCACCATTACTCATGACCAGAATATGATCACCTGGCTGCGCTTTGCCGACAATATCCTCGACCAGTTCACTCAGCTCATGATGAGCGCTCGCCTTGTCGCCAAGCGGCTGCAAGGCTTCGGCCAGATCCCAGCCCAGGACGGTTTTACCTGTGGCAGGTGCGCCATAAGCGAAAACCAGATCCGCCTCTGCCAGACTGCCTGGCAAAGCTTGTTTCATGGTGCCGAGTTTCATGGTGTTGGAGCGTGGCTCCAGCACCGCCAGAATGCGTGCCGCACCGACCTTACGCCGCAAACCCGCAACCGTGGTCGCAATCGCGGTCGGATGATGCGCAAAATCGTCTACGACGGTAATGCCATTTGCAACACCGCGGACTTCCATGCGACGCTTCACATTAACGAATTGTCCCAAAGCCTCAATGGCAATCGCTGGCGTGACGCCAACATGGCGAGCCGCCGCAATCGCAGCCAGCGCATTCAGGCGATTGTGCGCGCCATTCAATTGCCACTGTACCGTACCCTGGAATTCACCATGAAAGAGAACGTCGAAATCTTCACCGTCTTTTAAGATCAATGACCAGCCTTGCTGGGCGTCACTGCGCACATCCGAAACGGGATCCCCGCCGAAAAATTCTTGTCCACTCCAGCAACCACGCTCCAATACGCGCTGCAAAGAGTCTTCCTGCCCATTTACGATCAATCGGCCAATACCGGGCACCGTGCGCACCAGGTGATGGAACTGGGTTTCAATCGCGGTGATATCGGGGAAAATATCGGCATGATCGTATTCGAGATTATTCAGAATTGCTGTCTTGGCGTGGTAATGCACGAACTTGCTGCGCTTATCAAAGAAAGCGGTATCGTACTCATCAGCCTCAATGACAAAAAAATCGGATGCCGCCTGATTCAATGCATGACCCGTCAGACGCGCAGAAATACCGAAATTCAAGGGCACGCCACCGATCAAAAAACCCGGCGCATAACCAGCAGACTCCAATATCCATGCCAGCATCGCGGACGTCGTCGTCTTGCCATGAGTGCCCGCAACTGCCAAAACCCATTTATCCCGCAGGATATGTTCGCCCATCCATTGCGGACCGGAGATATAAGGCAAGCCACGATTCAGGATTTCTTCCATTAAGGGGTTGCCGCGGGTAACCACATTACCGATCACATATAGATCAGGCTCAATGGCAATCTGCTCAACGCCAAAACCTTCCGTCAGCGTAATTCCCTGCGACTCCAGCTGCGTACTCATAGGAGGATACACATTCGCGTCACACCCCGTCACTTTGTGCCCGGCCTCCTTCGCCAACACGGCCAGACCACCCATGAACGTACCGCAAATACCTAATATGTGAATATGCATAATTATTTGGTCAAACGAGCTAGCTGCGCGCAAATTTCAGAATCCCGCAATTCTACCTGAGAGATGCCTTTAACCCAGCTTTTCCATCAGACCGTTTTATCTGCATGGAGGCACTGCTGACGTGTTAAGAACTCCATTCAACTCTATTCAATCCGATTGGTTTTTGATCCACACTTTCATGGCTGGACTGCAAGCGTGACGGTAACTATCAACTATCTGGCGAACTGCCTGACGCTACTTTGATAGTAAATCCGGCTTTACTTCAGCGTTAATTCAGCTTTAATCCGGGATTTCTCCTTTTGGTTTATCATGCCGACATGATGATAAGTACCTCTACAGAAGCCGAATCCCTGCGCGCCGAAATCGCTGCGCTGGCGGCTCGCATGATTGCTGAAGATGGCGCAGATTATGGCTCCGCCAAGCGCCGGGCCGCCAAACAATTGCTAGGCAATCAAAAAGTCCGTGGCGATGTCATGCCAGACAATCAGCAGATTGAGCAAGAAGTACGCGAATACAATGCAATCTTTTTTGGCGACACCCAACCACAACGCTTGCTGGAATTACGCGAAATTGCTCTGGATGCAATGCAACTACTGGAAAGGTTCAATCCGTATCTGGTCGGCGCCGTCATGAATGGCACAGCAGGTGATCATTCCGACATCTATTTACATTTATTTACCGACAATGGCAAAGATGTCGCCATTTTTCTGCTGAATCAAGATATCCGTTTTGAAGTCACGGAAAACGCTTCAAGCAAGCGGCATGAGCCAGTTGAGACCTTAAGTTTTATGTATCAGCAAGAGGGAGTGCACCTGGCGCTCTATAATCAAGATGATTTGCGCGCCGGGGGGCGTAATGAGCGCGCAGGCATGGCCGCAGTGGCGGCATTAATTTCAGAAAGTCAGGAATGAATAAACGTTTTTTCTTCGCCGCCGTTTTGGTCGCGATTGCGTCAATCACATTTGGCGTAGTCGCTGCCAACAAACAGCTGGCGCCCTCAGCCCCCAAAAACGCCAGCGTGGCGCAATTGCTCGCGCTATCCTTGCCGGACAGCAAGGGGCAAACCCAGAAACTCGCACAATGGCAAGGGAAGTTCTTACTGGTTAATTTTTGGGCAACCTGGTGCGGACCTTGCGTTCAGGAAATGCCGGAACTATCCGCGCTACAAAAAGACCTGGCCAGCGCCAACGTGCAACTTCTGGGCTTAGGCATTGATAGCCCGACCAATATCGCTGATTTCGCAAAAAAATATCAGATTACCTATCCCTTATTCGCTGCTGGCATGGAAGGCACCGAATTATCTCGCCAGTTGGGCAATCAGGCCGGAGGATTACCATTTACCGTACTGATCGCCCCGGACGGCTCGGTGGCAAAACAATATCTCGGTCGCCTGAAAATGGATGAGTTACGGGCTGATATAAGTAAACTGACTAAAGCCGCCAAATAGTTTTCCTTGCCAATCCACTACAAATAGCGGCAAAATGCGGCTATCTTCGTGAAACAGAATTGATAATATGGCAAGCAAACTGCTGCTGCTGAATGGTCCTAATCTGAATTTGCTAGGCACTCGTGAGCCGCAAGTCTATGGCGCAACGACACTGGCCGAGCTGGAAAATGCCGCACAAAACCAGGCGCAGCAAGCGGGAGCAAGCCTGCTCTGTTTTCAAAGCAATCACGAAGGTGCCCTGATTGACAGGATACATGCTGCGCGTACAGAACAGATTGACGCCATCATCATTAATCCGGGTGGTTTGACGCATACCAGCGTTGCTTTGCGTGACGCACTTGCCGGCGTTGCGATCCCTTTTATTGAGGTACATATTTCCAATGTGCATCAAAGAGAACACTTCCGGCATCATTCTTTTCTTTCCGACATAGCCAAAGGCGTGATTTGCGGCCTTGGCACTGAAGGCTATCGATTAGCGATTGACTTTAGTTTAAAAAATCTTTAAATTCTTGCATCTTCACGCAATTTACATACATTGGCTTCGATATAGCATATAATTGCGTGCATTCCAATAACGCTTACTGAACTAATTTTTGAGTTCAGACGCATCTTCACTAGGGGATTTCACATGGATTTAAGAAAACTCAAGACCTTGATTGATCTCGTTGCCGAGTCCGATATTGCCGAACTTGAAGTCACTGAAGGCGAAGGTAAAGTCAGGATTGTTAAAACCTCTGCCGTTCCGCAAAATCAAGTCGTGATGATGCAACCTCAGCACATGCAACAAGCAGCACCAATGGCAGCAGCACCGGCCGCCGCGGCTAGCGCACCCGCAGCGCCAGTCGTCCCAGAAGGTAATATCGTCAAATCTCCTATGGTAGGCACGTTCTACCGCTCTTCTGCACCAGGTTCCGCACCATTCGTTGATATCGGCAAAAACGTCAATGCCGGCGATACTCTGTGCATCATTGAAGCGATGAAACTGTTGAACGAAATCGAAAGTGATTTCAGCGGCACCATCAAACAGATTTTGGTAGAAAACGGTCAGCCGGTCGAATACGGCCAGCCTTTGTTTATCGTTGGCTAATTCAAGACTCTAGCCTGGACTTCGTTTTAAGATAGGCCAAGATATCAAAACGGCTAAACTCAGTATTCCACATTGCGTACTCGTTGAATTTTGTACCCAAGTGAGCATACTGCCTGCAACGCTGCAAGCAACGTTACTGCAAAATTTATATCATGTTTGAAAAAATTCTAATCGCCAACCGGGGGGAAATCGCGCTACGCATCCAGCGCGCCTGCCGTGAAATGGGCATCAAAACCGTGGTCGTTCATTCTGAAGCAGACCGTGAAGCAAAATACGTGAAGCTGGCTGATGAATCTGTCTGTATCGGCCCTGCTCCGTCGAATTTAAGTTATCTCAGCATGCCGGCAATTATCAGCGCCGCTGAAGTGACCGACGCACAAGCGATTCATCCAGGCTATGGCTTTTTGTCAGAAAATGCCGATTTCGCAGAGCGCGTAGAGCAATCCGGCTTTGTCTTCATCGGTCCGCGAGCAGAATCTATCCGTCTGATGGGCGACAAGGTATCTGCTAAGCACGCCATGATCAAAGCAGGCGTACCTTGCGTGCCGGGCTCCGAAGGCGCACTCCCTGATGATCCTAAAGCGATCGTGCAAACTGCACGTAAAGTCGGCTATCCGGTCATTATCAAGGCGGCTGGCGGTGGTGGTGGACGCGGCATGCGCGTGGTCCACACTGAGGCAGCATTACTCAATGCGGTCACCATGACCAAAACGGAGGCTGGCGCCGCATTTGGTAATCCTGAAGTGTACATGGAGAAGTTTCTGGAGAATCCGCGCCATGTGGAAATCCAGATCCTGGCGGATCAGCACGGCAGTGCCGTATGGCTAGGTGAACGTGATTGCTCTATGCAACGTCGTCACCAGAAGGTCATTGAAGAGGCACCGGCACCTGGCATCCCGCGTAAGATCATCGAGAAAATCGGCGACCGTTGCGCTGCAGCTTGCCGTAAAATCGGCTATCGCGGTGCTGGTACATTTGAATTCCTGTACGAAAATGGCGAGTTTTATTTCATTGAAATGAATACCCGCGTTCAGGTCGAACATCCGGTAACCGAAATGATCACCGGTATCGATATTGTGCAGGAACAGATCCGTATCGCGTTTGGTGAAAAACTACGGGTACGTCAAACTGATATCGAGCTGAAAGGTCATTCCATCGAATGCCGCATTAATGCAGAAGATCCGTTCAAGTTCGTACCATCACCGGGACGCATCACATCCTGGCATGCACCTGGTGGTCCTGGCATTCGGGTAGATTCACATGCCTACGCTGGCTATTTCGTTCCGCCAAATTATGATTCCATGATCGGCAAGGTAATCTCTTACGGCACGACCCGCGAACAGGCGATTCGTCGCATGCAGATTGCGTTGTCCGAAATGGTAGTCGAGGGAATACAGACCAATATTCCTTTACATCGCGAGCTGATGGTCGATGCACGATTCATCGAAGGCGGCACTAATATTCATTATTTAGAGCACAAGCTGGCAGAAATGCCCGATCTGGCAAAGAAAAATAAATCTTAAGTCCGGCTTCCGGATTGTCGAACTAAAAGTAAATCGGGACGCAGTGGATCCATTGATCTGCTGCGTCCTGATGTAGTAAACAAGGATATAAAAATGGGTTGGATAGAGATTGTCATCGAAGTAGCGCGCGATCATGCGGAAAGTCTGTCAGATGCATTGATGGAGGCAGGTGCGTTATCCGTTTCTGTTGAAGACGCTGATGAAGGTACCGATGCAGAAAAACCTTTATTCGGCGAGCCTGGCATGGAACCGGAAGAAGCCGCATGGGATCACAGCCGCGTCGTCGCGCTGATCGCAGAAGACGCAGATCCCGTCGCTATCCTGACCGCAGCATCGACTGAAGTCGGACTGCCGGCAGTTCCCGCCTATACAACCCGCACCGTCGAAGAACAAGACTGGGTCCGACTGACGCAATCCCAGTTCGACCCTATTCATATCGGTAAAAGCATTTGGGTCGTGCCAAGCTGGCATGACATTCCAGACCCAGACGCGCTCGTGCTTGAGTTAGACCCTGGCCTGGCCTTTGGTACTGGCAGCCACCCTACCACCCGTCTCTGCATGGAATGGCTGGAAGCACACGCACCGAAAGATCTGTCCGTATTGGATTACGGTTGCGGCTCTGGCATTCTCGCGATGGTCGCAAAAAAACTCGATGCACGCGCTGTGGTCGGTGTCGATATTGATCCGCAAGCGATTGAGTCAGCGCAATTCAATGCAGAACGCAATCATTGCGATATCACGTACGCGCTGCCAGAGACTTTTGCGGCATCACATCCGATTGGCGTACAGTTTGACGTCGTTGTCGCCAATATTTTATCCAGCCCACTCAAAGTCATGGCACCGATGCTGGCAGGTCGCGTTGCTAAAGGTGGCGCGCTGATTTTATCTGGCGTCTTAGCGCGGCAGGCTGAAGAAGTTGCTGCAGCCTATGCGCCATTCATTCAACTCACCGTCTGGGCAGAGCACGAAGGCTGGGTAGCCTTGTCCGGTCGCCGTTCAGCCTAAGGACGCACAAGCATGGCACTAGCCACTCAATGCCCTCACTGCCATACAACCTTCCGGGTTGCGAATGACCAGTTGAAGCTGCATGGTGGTCTTGTGCGTTGCGGCTCCTGCCAGCAGACTTTTAACGGCATTGAACACTTGCTGGCACCTGCCGCAGCGACACCTGCGGCGACTCCGCCTGCCCCATACCCCACTGCCACACCGGTCACTCCGACTACTTCAATTGATCAGATCGCTGCCAATCCAACGCCAGTTCCCGGAGTAATTGCTCCGGCACCTGCTGAGATTACGGCGCCGGTAATTGCGGAGCAAGCATCGGAGGCCATGCCGCAAGAAGAACTAGGTCATATCGCAAGCGCTGAGGCCTTGGAAGCAACCTCTCCGGAAGCGCTTGTCGATAAGGCTGGAACGCATCCTCCGGCAATCGCGGCAACTGCGGATGCGAGTAGCGAACCGCCATCAAGCGTTGACGATCTTGATTTTGATATGGGCGTCGAAGATCTTGATGCACCATCAGCGAATGCTCAAAATATCGTGCCAGCAGATGACACGCTCGACGATGAAAAAATCAATCAAGTTGAGCTGGAGACACGTATTGCTTTAATGGATGAGCCTTCATGGTCTGCTACAGAAGCCTCCGGCGAGAATGAGCCCGCAACAGACGGGGCAACAGAATCAGATAGCAGGCAAGAACCGCATTTAGATAATTCCGGCGCAACTGCCGATGACAGTGCGCATGATCCTCGGGACGAGGAAGTCTACTCCGGCGAGCCGGAGCAGCATTTGCATGACGGCTTAGACTTTGACACCAGCGGCAAATCCGACTCGATTACCGATGAATTATCACAACTAGAACAGCAGCCGGAGCATGAGGCAGAATTACCAGGCTTCGTCATCGCCGCAGAAAAAAACAAAGGACGCCGTCGCTGGATCCGTATTGCGATGATCGTTTTATCCCTGCTTATGCTGTTGTCACTATCAGGTCAGATGAGCTACAGCGCCCGCAATCAGATTGCGGCTTGGTTACCACAGACAAAACCTGTATTAATCGAGGGCTGCAAATTATTGAAATGCCAGATCAGCCTGCCTGCACAGATCGATCAGATTTCGATTGAATCAAATGAGCTGCAAGCGCTGTCTGCTGCCAGAAATGTTTTCACTCTGGCCGTACAGTTGCAAAACAAAGGGTCCCTCACGCAAGAATGGCCCATGCTAGAGCTGGTGCTGAACGATGCAAAAGACAAGCCAGTTCTGCGCAAAGTATTTGTGCCATCCGATTACCTGAACAATAAAAACGACCTGCCCAAAGGTTTTTCACCTTCCAGTGAGCAATCCGTTAAATTGTATTTTGAGTTATCCGACATCAAAGCTGCCGGATATCATGTGAGTATTTTTTATCCCTGATGTGGCACGAATCAAACAGTCTGATTCGCTGCATTCAGCATATTCAGCGCCACCGCCAGACGCGAACCGACTACCGCGTTATTCTTGACCAGAGCGATATTCGTGACCAGGCTGCGGCCTTCGGTTAATTGCTTAATCCTGTGTAATAAAAATGGGGTAACTGCCTTACCGCTGACACCCTGCTGTGCCGCCTCCTGCAAAGCCTGTTCTGTAATCTGATCAATCTCGACCTTTGGCATCGCGTCAGACTCTGGCACCGGATTAGCAATGACTACCCCGCCCCGCAAACCCAGACTCCATTTACAACGCACAAAACTGGCCTGTTCCTGCGCACTATCTAAACGGAAGTCCGCTTTGAAGCCGCTATCGCGAGTAAAAAACGCCGGGAACTCCATCTGACCGACGCTCACGACCGGTACGCCATGAGTTTCCAGATATTCCAGTGTCAGCCCCAGATCCAGTATCGACTTCGCACCAGCACATACGACTGCGACCGACGTTTGTGCCAGTTCCTGCAAATCGGCAGAGATATCAAAACTGGTTTCAGCTCCGCGATGAACACCACCGATACCGCCGGTGACGAATACCTGTATTCCCGCCAGCTCTGCACAAATCATCGTCGCCGCCACGGTAGTTGCACCTAGCTTGCCGGTCGTGAGTACATACGGCAAATCACGGCGACTGACTTTCATCGCATCTGGTGCGCTGGCAAGTTGTTCAAGCTCAGCATCAGACAAGCCAATCCGTATCTTGCCTCCGATGATCGCAATCGTCGCTGGCACCGCTCCCGACGCGCGAATCAATTGCTCGACTTCACGCGCAGTCTGAAGGTTTTGCGGATAAGGCATCCCATGGGAAATGATGGTGGATTCTAAGGCGACAACCGCTTTACCTTGTGCTTTTGCCTGGATGACTTCTTCTGAAAAAACGAGATGGTTTTGCATAATGTATTTTTTATTTAAGTAAATTTGTCAAAGTATCAGGAGTCAGGTCAGGGCAGACCGTTGCGGCACTTTGTAAGGTCAACGCAGCCAGATGTAGTCCACGCTGTGCTGCCGATATCATGTCAGTATCGTCATGACACAGCGACCAGCAAACCGCCGCGGCAAACGCATCGCCAGCGCCGGTGACATCACAGACATCCACGGCAGGCGCATGCAATACATGCCATTCCGCACCGTCGGTCAGCATCACGCCAGCCTCGCCCAAAGTGACGATGACATCCTGTACGCCTTGTGCCTGCACCAAGCGACAGGCATGCTTAATGTCATCCTCGGTATCGAGCGTTTGCGCTACCCGGGTTCCCAGCTCGGCCCGGTTAAGTATCAGCAACCTGACTCCTCGCAAGTTGTCAGGCAGGCGGCTCATCTTCGGCTGGGACACGGCCACCAGAACCAGCGGGTGAGCGCAACGTATCGCTTCAGCTTGTAAATAGTCAATACTGGATTTGGGCAAATTCAGATCTGCGACGGTCATCAGGGCAACTGCTCGTTGCGTCTGCCGGTTCGCCAGAAAAGTCACATCAAGCTGCTCGCACAATTGCATATGCGCCAGTGCCAGCACCATTTCACCATCGGCATCGAGAATCGCGGTGTAGCTACCACTACCCTGACCGCTCAGCGTCAGGCTGGCACTGGTATCCATCCCGGCAACACGCGCCTGCGCCAGCAAATCGGCACCGCTCGCATCATCACCCACCGCGCAGATCAGGCTTGTGGCGCTGCCCAGGCGAGCGAGATTTTCAGCGATATTGCGCGCCACGCCGCCAAAACTCTCGTGCTGGCTGACCGGATTCGATGTTCCCATCTGCAACGCCCCCACAGTCCGGACTTTACGGTCGATATTAGCCCCGCCGATGCATACCACCGGTCTGCGCTCAGGAAATACATAAGCACGTCCCAGTAAGCGTTTTTCGCGAATCAGGCTGGCGATATGACCTGCCACCGCCGAACGCGATAATTGCAGGCGCTCCGCCAGTTCCTGCTGCGAGATAAACGGCTGAGCATGGATAATCTGATAGACCTGTTCTTTTTTTGATTCGATCACGAGGCGTCCAAAAGTAGTACAAAGAAATAAAACAGTGAAAACGCTGAAGTAAAGAGGACTGACGCAAAACCACCATCTGATCACAGCCAAGCAGATTGAATCCGCAGTCTGGATGCGGCTTCCAAAGGTTTTTCGTGCCAAGAGGCGCACCCCGCTTGCGGATTCGTTTGGGGGAGTTTCTAAAAGATTTTCTCAAAACCCTTTAACCAATAGTCGAAGTCGAGGGAGCTACTTACTCCTGCCTTTTCCCAGCGCCTCCGTGGCGAGAGGTCTTGGTTTTTGCGTAAGCCCTATAAAAAATAAGATACAACAACAAACCAAAGCAGACATTTGTTTTTAATTATAAACAAATGTCTTCTTTGGTTCAAATTATTCGTCAAACTCTTCACGATATGATCATCAACTCCTCTCCATTTTTAATCGGATGCCACACCGGCGGAGTATTTTTTGCGTGATGATTTGACACGGCTAACTATCCCGTCCAAAATTTGCAACATTTTGAATTTGAAGCAAAATTTCAACGCTTTGCAGATTAGTTCTTGACTTGCATAAGCCCACCATAGTTAAATAGGAAATCGATTGCGCAAACGATTGCGCGATCATTTTTTTAGCCAAGAGATCGTCAAATGAAGCCACGCATCGCCGTTGTTGGTAGCGTCAATATGGACCTGGTGTTTCGCACCCCTCGCATGCCCGCCGTCGGCGAAACCATGCACGGTCATGAGTTCTGTCAAATCCCCGGCGGTAAAGGTGCAAATCAGGCCGTAGCGGCAGCACGTCAAGGAGCGGAAGTCAGCTTTATCGGCGCAGTAGGCAATGATGGTTTTGGTGAATTTTCTCAAACCTGTCTGGCGAAAGAAGGCATAGAACTCAGCCATCTTGCAACGATCAATGGTGTCGCCACTGGCGTCGCAGGTATTTTGGTCGAAGACAGCGGCAACAACAGTATCGTGCTGGCCGCCGGCGCCAATGCGCGTGTCAGCGTGGCCCAGGTAGAAAGTGCCAGCGCCACGATCAGTACGGCAAAGCTCTTACTCTGCCAGCTAGAAACCCCTCTGGCCAGCGTAGAACGTGCGATTCAGATCGCCCATCAGCATCAAGTCGGCGTCATCCTGAACCCGGCTCCCGCGCAAGACTTATGTGACGACATTTTGCAACTGGTTGACTATCTGGTGGTGAATGAGACAGAAGCATCTCAGCTCAGCCATATCACAGTGACCGACCAAAACAGTGCCAAATCAGCCTCGCAAGCACTGCTAAAGCGTGGTGTAGGCACCGTCCTGCTGACTATGGGTGAACACGGCGTCATCATTACAGATAAAACAGGTAGCCAGTTTATCGCCGCGATCAAAGTTGACGTCGTCGATACGACAGCAGCAGGCGACACCTTCGTTGGCGCATTTGCAGTTGGCCTGGCCAATGGATTGAGTGTGCTTGATGCCAGCCGCGAAGCGCAATACACGGCAGCACTGACGGTAACCAAACTGGGTGCACAAACCTCCATCCCGCATCGTCGGGATGTACTGGAATTTATGCAACGCCGCCACGCCGCTTAGCTAACACTAACTTCGCACATAATAGCTAAACCGGATATGGACATTACACCAGTCAGCTCAGCATCGCGGCAACAGATTTTGAAATAAAATCGGCGCTGCCCGACTGGAATAGAAAGACCATGTTAGGCTTGCTAGCCGCTGGTAAAAATACGCTTAAACTGATTTGAACCTGCCTGGCCAAGCAGTCATCTCCAACGAATACGACCGACGAGGATATACCGATGAAACTGAAGCATCTTTGCCTGACCATGACCGCTATATCGAGCCTGTTCGCGGCGAACGTGTACGCCGCGGATCCCAAGCTGGCGGTGATTTACGATGCAGGTGGCAAGTTTGACAAATCCTTCAATCAGTCAGCCTCCGAAGGCGCAGAGCGCTTCAAAAAAGAAACCAAAATCTCGTATCTCGAAGTTCAGGTCGCCAGTGACACCCAGACCGAACAAGTGCTGCGCAATCTGGCACGCAAGAACGTCGACCTGATTGCTGCAATCGGTTTTGCGCAGAGCCAGGCCGTTCAGAATATTGCCAAAGAATTTCCAAAAACCAGATTCGTCCTGATCGATGGCGTCGCCACCGGTGACAATGTCAGCTCCGTCCTGTTCAAGGAACAAGAAGGCTCTTATCTGGTTGGAGTAGCTGCCGCAATGGCGAGCAAATCCAAAAAAATCGGCTTCGTCGGCGGCATGGATATCCCGCTGATCCGCACCTTCTCTTGTGGCTACGCGCAAGGCGCCAAAGCGATTGACGCTAAAGTCGATGTCACAACCAATATGGTCGGCACCACGACGTCTGCCTGGAACGATCCGGCTAAAGGCGGTGAGCTGGCGCGTGCCCAGTTTGAACGTGGCGTCGATGTCGTCTTTGCTGCGGCTGGTGGCAGCGGCATGGGCACACTACAAACTGCCAAAGAAAAAGGCAAACTGGCAATTGGCGTTGACTCGAATCAAAATTATCTCTATCCGGGCACCATGCTGACCTCGATGGTGAAACGTGTAGATCAGGCCATCTATGACAGCTTCATGCAAATCAAAAACGGCAACTGGAAAGCCGGCGTCATCAGCAAAGGCTTAAAAGAAGGCGGCGTTGACTGGGCATTGGATAAAGACAACCGCAACCTGATTACGCCAGAAATCGAAAAACGTGTGAACGCCGCCAAGCAAGACATCATCAGCGGCAAAGTCAAAGTGATCGATTTTCGTGAAGGTAGTAAGTGCCCGGTTTGATACTGAATGTTTGATGCTGAATTCATGTCAGATTAATTGTCCAGCGAATCACCGGATAGACAAAGAGAGATTGATATAAGACCGCTGCCCACATTTGCAAAGATGATGGGCAGAATAAATTGCCGGTAAGCGTCAGTCCTCTGTTCCCATAAACATAGCCACCCTCACTCAGCTTATTTTTTACCATCCCTGTATGCAAGCAGCCGTAGAATTCCAACAAATATCGAAACGCTTTGGCGCAGTGCATGCCAATCGTGATGTGAGTTTTTCTATTGCGCCAGGCAGTATTCATGGCGTCATTGGTGAAAACGGCGCAGGCAAATCGACACTGATGAGTATCCTGTACGGCTACTATCGCGCCGACAGTGGCAAGCTGCTGATCAACGGTCAGGCACAACACATCCGCAACAGCCAGGAAGCCATCAAGCTCGGTATCGGCATGGTGCATCAGCACTTTATGCTGGTAGAAAACATGACGGTACTCGATAACGTGATGCTCGGCTCCGAAGGTGGCTTCCGCCTCGCCGCCCATCGCACTGAGGTAGAGAAAAAGCTACGTGAAATTTGCCAGCGGTATGCACTGGATGTTGATCCTCTCAGCAAAATTCAAGACCTTTCGGTCGGCTTGCAGCAACGGGTTGAAATTCTCAAACAGATCTATCGCAGTGCGAATATCCTGATCCTCGATGAACCGACTGCGGTTCTGACCGTACAAGAAACTGCATCTTTGTTTGCCGTATTGCGCCTGTTTAAAGAGCAGGGCAAAACCATCATCCTGATCACGCACAAGCTGCAAGAAATTCTCGACATCACCGATCAGGTCACCGTGATGCGCGCCGGTACAGTTGTCGGCTCCGTTGCCACCGCAACGACGAACAAAGAAGAGCTCGCCAACCTGATGGTAGGCCGCCCCATCCAGACACAATTGCCGCGTGCACCTTATGCACCGGGTCAGCCCGTGCTGGAAGTGAAGCATCTGAATTTGCGTAGCAAACAATCTGTCGAACTACTGAAAAATATTAATCTCACCATACGTGCAGGTGAAATTGTCGCCATTGCCGGTGTGTCGGGTAACGGTCAAAGCGAATTGCTGGAGATCCTGTCCGGCATGCGCTTGCCAAGCAGCGGTGAAATGCTCATGCAAGGCAAGGCATTACCAATCGCCAGACGCAAAGACGCCGACGGCCTGCCAGCAACCTTCCGCCAGCTAGGGATTGCGCATGTGCCGGAAGACCGCTTGCGTGATGCGGTTGTGAAGAATTTTTCGGTGATGATGAATAGCTTTCTCGGCTATCAGACACAGGTCAAAAAACGGTTCGGCTTGCTGGATCTTCAAGGGACGCTGGCGCGCTGTACGGATCTCTTGAAAAAATTTGACGTACGCCCGGCCGATCCTGCCCTGCGTATTGCTTTGCTTTCAGGCGGTAACCAGCAAAAAGTCGTGATTGCCCGCGAAATCGCTGCGGCACCGACATTAATGCTGATCGGACAACCGACCCGTGGTGTTGATATCGGTACCATTGAAAATATCCATGCACAAATCCTGGCAATGCGCGATGCAGGCGTCGCGATTTTGCTGGTCTCGGTCGAACTCGAAGAAGTCCGCGCACTGGCTGACCGGATTCTGGTCATGTCCGACGGCTGCATCACGGGTGAACTGATGGCAGAAGAATTCGACGCAACCCGTATTGGCCTGCTGATGGGCGGCTCCGCTGCCCAGCCAGCGCACCCAAGCGATACGGCGCGTCCGACATCACAGAGCAATGCATAGCCATGAATAATAATGAATTGCCACGCTGGGCTACAGCGATCGCCCTACCGCTTCTGAACTTGCTCTCCGCATTGCTGGTGGCTGCACTGGTTATTTATCTGCTGGGTGAAAGTCCGGTTGAATCGCTGGGCATTCTGCTTAACGCAGCGGTACTCAATCCTGAGGGCCTGGGCTACACCTTGTTTTATGCATCGACATTTATTTTTACCGGCTTGTCCGTCTCCATCGCAATGCAAGCGGGCTTGTTCAATATCGGTAGTGAAGGCCAGATGTATGTCGGTGGCCTGGGTTTAACGCTGGTGTTGCTGGCGCTCGATGCGAGTCTGCCGGGATGGTTGCTGATTCCTCTGGCAATTATCGGCAGCGCTGTGTTTGGTGCAGCCTGGGCCTATCTGCCCGGCTATCTGCAAGCCAGACGCGGCAGTCATATCGTGGTGACGACCATCATGTTTAATTTCATCGCGGCCAGCCTGATGAATTTTGTGATCGTGACTTATCTGATTCCAACCGGTCAGCAAAACCCCGCCAGCCGTGTGTTTGCAGAAGCTGCCTGGTTGCCGAAATTAAATGCAATCTTGCCCGTACTTGGTGAAACACCGCTGAACATCAGCTTCATCCTGGCGCTGGTCGCGCTGGCCATCTATAGCATCGCAGTGTGGCGCTCTGCCTGGGGCTATCAGTTGCGCGCCACAGGTCTGAACCAGCATGCGGCACACTATGCGGGTATCTCAATCACAAAAACCATCGTCATCGCGATGTTGATTTCCGGTGGTCTCGCTGGTCTGGCATCCGTGAATTCCCTAATGGGCTCAACGCATTATCTGAACCTGAATTTTCCGGCAGGCGCTGGTTTCATCGGCATTGCGATTGCCCTGATGGGTCGTCAGCATCCGCTCGGTATTTTGCTGTCATCAATCCTGTTCGGCGCGCTGATTCAGGGCGGCTTTGATCTGTCGCTGGAAAAACCGAACATCCCCACCGAAACCTTCATCTTTATCCAGGGCCTGATCATCTTGTTTTGTGGCGCTATGGAAAACCTGTATGCACCGGTGTTAGCGCGCCTACTTAAGCGGAACTGAAGCGGAGTTAATAATGTTTGATGATTTTCATTTCGCCAGCATACTGGTCTCTACCATCCGCAATGCGCCGGTTCTGATTTTCGCCGCGATGGCGGGTCTGTTTGCCGAGCGCAGCGGCGTCGTCGATCTGGCACTGGAAGGCAAAATGCTGGCCTCAGCCTTTGTCTCTGCTGCGGTTGCCTACACAACACAAAATCCCTGGCTGGGCATACTGGCGGGAGTCGGTATCTCTGTCGCAATCGCTTTGCTGCAAGGCTTTGTCAGCATCACACAAAAAGGTAACCAGCTGGTCGCCGGTATCGCGATTAATATTGCCATGAGTGGCCTGACGTTTGTCCTTGCCCAATTCTTTTTCTCGCAAGGTGGACGTACGCCAGATCTGGGTCAGGCGCGCTTGTTTGATATCGTCTTACCGGGTAGCGCGGCATTAGAAAACATCCCGCTGATCGGCTGGCTCTACAGCAAGTTAATCGGTGGTCACAGCGCGCTGGTCTATCTGGCTTTTGCATTAATCCCTGTCGTGCACTGGGTCGTTTATCACAGCCGTTTTGGCTTGCGCCTGCGCGCTGTTGGCGAGAACCCGCACGCAGCCGATGCCGCAGGTATCAATGTTGAGCGTACCCGCTTCATGGCAATGTTATGTGCGGGTGTCTTATGCTCGTTTTCGGGGGCTTATCTGTCTATCATACAAAGCGGATTCTTCCTGCGCGATATGTCTGCCGGTAACGGCTATCTGGCACTGACTGCACTGGTGTTCGGCAACTGGCGTCCTTTACAAACCGCATTGGGCTGCCTGATGTTCGGCTTTTTTACCGCATTGCAAGTACAGATCGAAGGTATCGAATTTCCAGGTATCGGTAAAATCCCTGGCTCCCTGATACAGATGATTCCGTATGTCGTCACCGTCGTCGTACTCGCGGGTCTGATGGCGAAATCGGTCGCCCCAAAAGCAATTGGTGTACCGTTTGTGAAGTCGCGTTAAAAAATTAAATGCGCTCTCCCGTCTGAGGGAGAGAACCATCGCTGAGATCGCAGCAGCCATATCGCTAGACGGCTATTTGGCCATATAGCGAACAGCCATGTTCGATCATGTTTTCGACCTCCTTGAACCGGGTCAACCGCAACAAGTCACTTCGCGTCTGGGTTCTGTTAATGGCCAGCCGGAGTAATTTTGGAGAACATCCATGCAAGCAAAACACAAAGTCATTTTTGATACAGACCCAGGTGTGGACGATGCAATGGCGCTGTACTTTGCACTCGCCCATCAAGACATCGACGTCATCGGTATTACCACCACTTTCGGTAATGTGTATGTAGAGCAGGCAACGATCAATGCCTTATATCTGACCCGTATCGCGGGCCGCAGCATTCCGGTAGCGCAAGGTGTGGACGTGCCATTCGCAAAAGCCGCCGGCACACCGCCCGACTTTATCCATGGTGCCGATGGTTTGGGAAATCTGCCAAGCCGTATAGACGTTGGTGGCAAAGCCGAAGTCGAAAGCGCCGCAGAATTCATCGTCAAAATGGCACGTCAGCATCCGGGTGAAATCACTCTGGTCGCGGTCGGTCCGCTCGGCAATCTGGGTCTGGCACTGAAGATGGAGCCGCAATTACCCAAGCTGCTGAAAAAAGTCGTACTGATGGCCGGTGCCGTTGACGAACCAGGCAATGTATCGCCGGTCGCCGAAGCCAATGTATGGAATGATCCTGATGCCGCCGATCTGGTCTTTACCGCAGGCTGGGATCTGACCATGGTCGGTCTGGACGTCACGCACCGTGTAGTATTGCCATCAAGCTTCTTTGCTCGCCTGGCAGCACAGCATCAGCACGTCGCGATGGATACGCTGTCACATGCGGTGAATTTCTATGCGAACTTCTACCAAAGCATTCGCCCTGACCTCGGTCATGCCTGCTATGGTCATGACGTACTGGCGTTTGTGTGGCTGGTTGCGCCAGAGATGTTCGAAACGCAATCCGGTCGTGTCCGTGTCGCCAAAGAAGGTATCGGCAATGGCCAAACCATGATGGCAAAACTCGCAATTCCTTACCCGCAACCGGGCTGGGAAATCAGCAAGCCAGAGACCCGCGTCTGCATGAAAGTCGATGCCGATGCCTGCGCTACATTGATCGATGCAACCTTGTCCGGCAACTGGCTACAACCAGCGCTGAGCAACTAAGGAGAAGCCGTCATGCATATTCAACCAGTTGATTATCGCGATCCGGACGCCGCAAAAAAATTCACCGAAAGCCTGCACAATACCGGCTTTGGCGTCTTGACCAATCATCCTTTGTCGCAAGATCTGCTCAATACCATTTACAAAGAATGGTATGACTTCTTCCAGACGGATGCGAAGAATAAATACGACTTCGATACCGAGAAAATGGATGGCTATTTTTCACCAAAAATTTCTGAAACGGCCAAGGGCAATACCAAGCGCGATCTGAAAGAGTTTTATCATATCTATCCGGAAGGTCGTTATCCCGCCGAAGTATCCGACGCAGCACGCCAGTACTATGATCAAGGCAACCTGCTTGCGACCGAGCTGCTGCAATGGGTAGAAGATCACACGCCCGCCGATATCAAAGCCAAATATTCAATGCCGCTGTCCGATATGATTACCGACAGTGACCTGACTTTGCTGCGCGTCTTGCATTATCCGCCTTTGCGCGGCGATGAAGAACCGGATGCCGTGCGCGCTGCGGCACATGGCGACATCAATCTGCTGACCGTATTGCCAGCAGCAACGCAAGCAGGCTTGCAGGTATTGGGCAAAGACGACACATGGCATGATGTGCCTTGCGACTTCGGTATGCTGATCGTGAACATCGGCGACATGCTCGATGAAGCGTCGCAGGGTTATTACCCGTCGACCATTCATCGCGTCCTGAACCCGACTGGCGAAGAGGCGAAAAAATCGCGTATTTCTTTACCGCTGTTCCTGCATCCCCGTCCCGATGTGGTGCTGTCGGAACGCCACACCTCTGGTAGCTATTTGCAAGAACGCCTGAAAGAACTCGGCGTTAAGAAATAAAGTTTTAGAGATTTTCAAAACGATCCCGCTTTATTCATGCGCCTTTCCAGCCTTTTTCGGCCTGGAAGCCGCACCGGATAAGCGGGATTGATTTTAAAATGATGATGAATCAATCTGCCTGGTCTGACTATTCTGTTCAGACACTTTACCTCCAAAGAGAATCCGCATGACAACCCAAGACCTCACGCAACACCTGATCGCCGAAGCCAATCAAGCCCGCGAACGTGCCTACGCACCCTACTCCAAGTTTAAAGTCGGTGCCGCGGTACAGACCAAGGACGGCAAAATTTTTCGCGGCTGCAATGTCGAGAACGCATCCTACGGCCTGTGTAATTGCGCCGAGCGCACTGCGCTGTTCAGCGCCATCGCAGCCGGCTATCGCCCAGGTGATTTCGCAGCGATTGCTGTCACGGGCGATACCGATGGCCCGATCGCTCCTTGCGGTGCCTGCCGCCAGGTCATCATCGAACTCGGCGGACCGGCATTAGCTGTCGTACTGACCAATATCAAAGGCGACATCAAACACACGACCGCCGGTGCACAATTACCGGATGCGTTTTATCTGGAACCGGACGCCAATTGAGCCACCTCAATCCCAAAAAACTCTTGCTCAGCAAATGGACTGCGGCCAAGCCTGAGAATAAAGAAAAACATTTTATTGTGACTCAGCTCATTGAGCCCGAGACGCCAGGTGCACCCTGTGAGCTGATCATCATAGAAGCAGTTCACTCCGGGAACAGCCGCACCATTCCCTGGAAGGAATTGACAGACACCACCAAATGGCTGCAAGGCTGGAAATAACACCATTTAAAAAATGATCGGATCGTTACTGCTATTGTGTGACAAGCTGGCACGGCGGCGATACAAATCACCAGCGCAAGGGTTTTAGGTTTTCCGGTATGCTATGCGCTGTTTTCCCCATGCCACAATAATTCCTTCAGGAGATTGTTATGCAGAATCAACAGGATTTCGATAGTCTGGTCGGCAAGTCAAAATTGGCTGAGGGCGTTGATCGCCGCAGCTTCATTCAAACCGCCGTCGGTGTCGGCTTTGCCGCCGCCGCATTACCCGTCATGGCGCAAACCATGATCAAAACCGACACCAACGGACTGACCGCCGGTGTCGTTGTACTAGAAATCAATGGGCAAAAAGTGCCCGTCTATCGCGCACAACCTGAAGGCAAAACCAACCTGCCTGTGGTTCTCGTGATCTCTGAAATTTTCGGTGTCCACGAACATATCGCCGATGTCGCGCGCCGCTTCGCCAAGCTCGGCTACCTCGCTCTGGCACCCGAATTATTCGTCCGTCAGGGCGATGCCAGCAAGTACCCGAACATCGGTGAACTGATTAAAGAAGTTGTCTCCAAGGTGCCCGATGCGCAGGTCATGTCTGACCTCGATGCCGTAGTTGCCTGGGCCAAGACCAACGGCGGTAATACCAGCAAACTGGCAATCACCGGCTTCTGCTGGGGTGGTCGTATTACCTGGATGTATGCCGCTCATAACCCCGGCGTCAAAGCCGGTGTCGCCTGGTATGGCCGCCTGGTCGGTGAGCCTACGCCGCTTGCCCCAAGCAACCCTGTTGACATCGCAGCAGGCTTGAAAGTGCCAGTCCTTGGCCTGTACGGCGCGAAAGATACCGGCATCAACGCCGAGTCGATTTTCAAGATGGAAGTGGAACTCAAAAAAGGCAACAGCAAATCCACATTCAAAGTCTATGAAAACTCAGGCCATGCGTTCCACGCCGACTATCGCCCTAGTTATGTGGAAGCAGATGCCAAAGACGGTTGGACTCGCTGCGTCGCCTGGTTTAAAGAAAACGGCGTCGTGTAAGTCTCACGGAACATACTGACCGCTGACCAAGCCCCCGGTCAGCGCCCTATCCGGTCCAAACAGGCTCAGACCGGATAGATTTTCTCCTCCCGCACAAGCTGCAATCAAGCGAATATCCACATCAGCCTGGTCACCAAGAGGACTCAGCATGTCATCTCTAGAACTCAAAATTCCACCTCCCTTACTCGCATTGGCAATAGGTTTTGGCATGAGCTTGCTAGCGCGCGTGCTACCGGCAATCGATTTACCGAATGCCCTCAGATTGACACTCTGTCTCGCCATCGCCAGCATTGGCGGCGCCTACAGCATCGCTGGCGCCATCGCTTTCCGCTCAGCGAAAACCACCGTCAATCCGATGACGCCCGAAAAGACTTCATCACTGGTACAAAGCGGTGTCTACCAGCTGACCCGCAACCCCATGTATGTCGGATTATTTCTCGTGCTGTGTGGCTGGACTGTATTTCTGATGTCACCGCTGGCGGCAATTGGTCCGGCTGGATTTATGCTCTGGATCAAGCACTTCCAGATCGCGCCGGAAGAGCGGGCGCTGACGGAATTGTTTGGTGATGAGTACCTGAAATATAAGTTGCGGGTTAGGGCTTGGTTTTAATTTTTTTTAAAAAAATTTCTAGTATCCCTAAGCAAACTTATTTTAATTAAAAACATCTATTTGTATTAGGTCGAATACTACCTGTTACATAGAATCAGATATTAAGTATTAAACATGGATAACCTAGACATTTCAACACTCAGACCGAACGACAACCTCTTAACACATATCGGAAAAAATATATGGCTAATGGATGATCATCGGTGGGCGATCTATGCATGGGAATCGCAAAGAAAGACTAATAAATATGATTTAGTTCATGCTGATTTTCACTGGGATGCTGTTTATGACTTCCACGACGACCCAATAGAAGAACAAACTTTGCTCAATGCGGACAGTGCTCGAATACATGAATATTTAGTCGAAAATCAATGGATCAGATTTGACTCTTTTATAGCACCAGCAGTCAGACGTGGCCTTTTTGAGGTAATTCACTTCTTTTGCAAAGAGACTGAATTCAACGATATTGCCATTGATTATGATCTTCTAAGAAGAACGAATACTACACAGACTATTCACGAATCTATTAATTCCCTATCAACTGCGACTTTTACAAGACCGATCATTTTTGATTTATGCCTAGATCTTTTTAATCATTCTGATCAATGGCAAACAGGAGAGCTCTGGACAGAAAGTGAAATAAGAGAATTTCTCTTACAAACTAAACACATCATTACTGCCGCTGAAATTGTGACCGTTTCACTATCATTTAACTATTCAGGAAATGAAGACGATACTCGACAATTAGCAAAATTAATATTACCTATTTTATTGCAGTACAGAACTAACAATTAAGCTCATGGATACCATAACCAAGAAAGTCGCATCAAACTAATTCCTATTTAGTTAGGGAAATTTATTCGCACGATATCGTTGCTAATTTGCAGAAAACCTCACTCTGTGTTTTAATTTGCAACCCAGTTGCAAGCGCATGGCTTGCATTGACGATTCGAGGTTCAAAATTCACTCCACGTTGTTATCTATTTTATTCGCCACGACGATTGCTGGCGTGCTGAGCATTAGTGCTGCGGCTATTTTTTCGTTTTCGCTGTTATCCAAAATGGTGGAGCGCATGGTCAGCCTGTCGGTCGGCATTATGCTGTCGACCTCACTGCTGCATGCACTACCAGAAGCATTTGAATCGGGTGCAGATCCACGTACTTTGTTTGCGTGTTTGCTGGGTGGTTTGCTGGCGTTTTTTTTACTCGAAAAATTTGCGATCCTGCGGCATTCGCATCATCACGAAGGCGATGGACACCATCACGAGCACGGACATGATGCACATGAGGCGGGCAAAGCAGGCTGGATGATACTGGTCGGTGACGGCTTGCATAATTTTACCGATGGAATTTTGATTGCTGCTGCATTTTTGGCGGATCCTAAGCTGGGTCTGGTGACTGGTCTGGCGATTATCGCGCATGAGATTCCGCAAGAGATCGGTGATTTTATCGTGTTGCTGAATGCGGGTTTTTCACGCACCCGTGCCTATATGTACAACCTGATTTGTAGTCTGATGGCGGTCGTTGGCGGCGTGCTGGGCTTTTATATGCTGGAGGGCGCGAGCAATCTGCTGCCGTACGTGCTGGTGTTTGCTTCATCCGGCTTTATCTATATTGCGGTAAGCGACCTGATGCCGCAAATGCAGCGTCGTGCGACCTTGCGTGAGACGATTCCACAAATACTATTAATCGCACTGGGCGTCGCTCTGGTGTTATTCGTTACGAGTCAACGAGGCTGATATGAGTAGAAAGATCGCGGGATATGGATGGTTGCCAGACTTGCCGGATCATCGCGATCATCGCTTCGATCTGCCACCGGATTATCTGCCTCATCTGCCGGCTAAGATTGACCTGCGTCCTCACTGCCCCAGCGTGTTTGATCAAGGCGAGCGCATCGGTAGTTGTACGGCAAACGCGGTGTGTAATGCGTTTCGCTTTAATCTGATGAAGCAAGGGATGCAACGCCCCTTCATGCCGTCACGCCTGTTCTTGCATTACAACGCCCGGGTCATGATAGGAACAGAACGCCAAAATCACGGCGCGCAGATTCGTGATGCGATCAAGAGTATCGCCAAGCAGGGGGTCTGTCGTGAAACTAGTTGGCCGTACGTCGCGAAGAAGTATGCGACCAAACCGCCGCGCACCGCCTATGACGAAGCACTGGATCATCAGGCAATCTGCTACCAGCGCTTACACCAAAAACTCGATCACTTCAAAGTTTGCCTGGCGACGGGTCATCCGTTTGTGTTCGGACTGACCTTGTACGAGGGTTTTGAATCCGACAAGATGGCAGCATCCGGTGTACTGAACATGCCGAAAAAAGATGAGGGACTGGTCGGTGGTCATTCGGTATTAGCGGTCGGTTATGACGATAAGAGCGAACGTTTTATCGTGATGAATTCCTGGGGGCCGCAATGGGGAAAACACGGTTTTTTCACCGTGCCTTATGCTTACTTGCTGGAGTCAAATCTGGCGGCAGATTTCTGGACCATACGCGCAGTCGAAGGCTGATGTGACTTGATCAAAATCAAGCGATACATCTGGCATATACCTCTCAAAAACAACATACTCCCGTCCTGTATATTTTCATATCCTAGAAAAAACATGCGGGATTGGGCATGTTTTATCTAAAAAATAGGGGAGTATCTGTACTTAGCTAGTTATTCACTTGTTCACTTCAGCCGCTTTATGCAGATTATCCCTCAGCACCGGTGACATAGGGACGTGCTGGCTCCGAGCACCATTCACTCCATGATCCAGGATATAACGCCGCACCGCTTAAACCGGCGACCTCAAGCGCCAGCAAGTTATGGCAAGCGGTTACCCCTGAGCCGCATTGCATAATCGATTTAGCCGCATCCGGCACAATCGCAGCCCATTCTGCCCGCAATTCCTCGGCTGATTTAAAGCGGCCATCTGGCTGAAGATTATCTTTAAAGAAGCGATTTTTAGCGCCGGGAATATGACCACCAACCGGATCGATCGTCTCATTCTCACCGCGAAACCGGTCCGCAGCGCGAGCATCCACCAGCGTGCGTGCCGAGGTAGCGAGATTGGCCAGTACGTCGCCGACGCTCACCTGATTGACCAGGCTGGCAGACGCGCTGATATTGCCACGGCCGCTCTCAGCAACTTTATCCGTCAATGGCAAACCCGCTGCCTGCCAGGCCGGAACACCGCCATCCAGCACGGCAACGGACCGGTGACCAACCCAGCGCAACATCCACCAAAGACGTGCTGCGAACATACCGCCGTGCGCATCGTACACAATGACCTGAGTCGAATGATCGATTCCCCATGAACGTAAAGCGCGGATGAAATCCTCCTTGGCAGGCAAAGGATGGCGTCCGTGAAAAGCACCGTTTGACGAGGTTTTAGCACCGGACAACTGACTGTCGAGATGAGCGAACTGGGCGCGCGGTAAATGACCTGTGTCATACGCTTTTTTACCGGCATGCGTGTCCATCAGATCATGGCGGCAATCGAGAATGACCCAGCGCTGGTCATCGATCCGGGCTGCCAAATCACTTGCAGAGATCAGAGTCGTGTACATAGTTTCCTTTATCTGAATAACTGACGAAAAATGCTTACAACACAAAATGTTTTCTGTAGAAAACACTGATGACAGAATACTCTTGCCTGCAGTGCGATGCCTGTATCACCGAGCGAAAGCTTGATATTCCGACGCAATCGGATCGTTAGGAAGAGCCGTTTTGTTACGACTATTATAAAACGTCGCGATCAGGCCGCTACTCAATATGATGGCGATACCACACCAGCTTAACCAAGCTAGCTGATCATGCCACAGCATCACATCCCAGATACTGGAAAACACAATGCCGACATATTGCAGGTTCGCGACTACCAGTGTATTTCCAAGGCGATAGGCCCGCGTCATCGCCATTTGCGCCGATGCCGCAGTGACACCAATGACCAACAATAACAGCAAACCTTTGAGCTTGTGGGGATGCCAGCCAGATGCCAGCGAATGATCGGATAAGCCGCCCGTAAGCAAGGCACCGAGTACACCGGCTACCGCACAGGTTGCAGAAAAATAAAACACGACACGGTACTCCGGCTCGCCCATCAAACCCATCTGGCGCACCTGCATATACGCGAGTGCAGCAAGCATGCCAGAGACCAGTGCAACCACACCACCCAGCATCTGATCGGCATGCATACTCGGTCGCAATAACAGGATCACGCCGGCGAATCCCAGTGTCACGGCACCGACCAAACCCCATTCGATACGTCGATTATCATTGCCATCGCGTCCGGCTTTAAACCAGGCCGTTGTGAATAGAAAAACGGCAATCCAGACCGGCGACATGTAATTCAGGGTAACCGCCATCGCCAGCGACAAACGACTGATTGAATAAAACCATAGCCACAATGCCAGCACGCCAATCGCCCCGCGCCATAGATGATGTCCTGGCATCGACGTGCGCAAGCTACCGCCCTGCACACGGATCAGGATAAAAATCATCAGCATGCCAATCGCACCGCGATAAGCAACGATCTCTGAGGTTGAGTAGGTATCCGAGGCGAGCTTCACGCAAACGCCCATGATAGAAAACAAGAAGCTGGCAACCAGCATCCAAAGTGACTGCATCGTTTTTCTCAAAAAATAAGGGGAGCTGTTCCGCTCCCCTATTATGCAGGTAATCGATTGACGTCTTCGTTTAGGTAACGAAGTTAAGTAACTAAGTTACCTAAACGATGGACGCAACCGAGGTAATTTAATCCTGCGACTAAAAATGCATTCTGCGTCGATACCACTCATGAAAATGCTGCATGCCATCTTCCATCGGTGATTGATACGGGCCGACTTCATTGACACCGCGATCCATCAGAATCTTACGACCAGCATCCATACGCAAAGCGATCTCATCATCTTCAATGCAGGTTTCCATATAGGCAGCACGCTCGGCTTCGATAAATTCGCGCTCAAACAGTACGATCTCTTCAGGGTAATAGAACTCAACCACATTACGCGTCTTGCCCGTTGCAGTCGGCCATAAGGTTGATACCACCAGCACATGGGGATACCACTCGACCATGATATTCGGATACAAGGTCAGCCAGATGGCACCGTATTTGGGTGTCTCGCCGTTACGGAATTTCAGCACTTGTTCTTGCCAGGCCTGATACGTAGCAGAACCGGACTTTAAGAGACCATTGTTCACACCAACCGTCTGCACGCTGTAGTCTTCGCCAAATTCCCAACGCAAATCATCGCAAGTCACAAAACTACCTAAGCCAGGGTGAAACGGCTCTACGTGGTAATCCTCAAGATACACTTCGATAAAGGTCTTCCAGTTGTAGTCACACTCATGGACTTCGACATGATCCAGCATATAACCGGTGAAATCGAGGTCTTTGGTGATACTGAGCTGCCCCATTTTTTCCATCACGTTATAACCGTTTTGCTCGAACAGTAAACCGTTCCAGTTTTGCAAAGGTGTGCGCGACAGATTCAGGCAAGGCGTGTCATCGAAATGCGGTGCGCCGATCAACTCCCCTTTGAGGTCATAAGTCCAGCGATGCAGCGGGCAGACAATATGATTGGTGTTGCCGCGACCATTGAACATCAGCGCCTGGCGATGGCGGCAGACGTTGGACATGAGCTCAATACCGGCAGCACCCTCGGCATTGCGAACAAGCATGCGGCCCTCGTTCTCGGCAGCGAGCGTGGCAAAGTCGCCGACATTGGGCACCATCAGTTCATGACCGACATAACGCGGGCCAGACTGGAAAAGTTGTTTGATCTCCCGTTGCAATAAGGATTGATCAAAATACACGTGAACAGGAAGTTGCGCGTCAGAGCGCGCGAGTTTGGAAAAAGAAGCCAGATCGGACATCCCTACCCCCCAAATTAATTTGCACCAACCTAAAGGAGAAAGAATCCACAAAAACCTGCTTTTAACTGCATATCGCGGTCAGTTGCGACAATATTCAGGCAAAAGCTCACACAAAAAGAATGAAGAGGAAATTTTGGACAAGACCGCGGATTATACCTGAATCGGCTGCACTGGGTAGCTACCGCGCGGCGATTGCCGCTGCGCTGGCTCAAATTTTTGCTTTCAGACTGTTGTCGGCAACCTACATATTTGCCTCAGAATGAACGCAAATGCATTTTTAGTAATTTTCGTCTAATTTTTTAGATCGTATCAACTTGTTTGTCCTGTGCAGTGACATTTTCTCAATTCTCCCCATGAGACAAATTTACCTCAAGAGAATTTCCCGCTCCGCACCACAGATGCTGCAGTGCACAGCGGTCACTATTTTTGCTGCGTCGCAGCTTGCTTATGAAATAGGCAAAACCTAGCCTGAGTTACTTCAAAGTCTGCGGATACATAGACAGGCAGTTACGGGTAGTTCCATTTCTTTGGAATAGCTATCTATCTCATAGTGCGTTTTTGCAGTTTTGTAACGACCAGAATAACCAATAAAAACAGTGTGGAGAGCACGGCACATTGGCGCGACCTGGTCGACACATACGGCAAAAAAATTCGTATCACGATCAACGAAGAAAGGAGGCACAGCAAAGGACACGACGCAGTCCTGCTTCATTTTGGTTATGTGAAAAAAATAATTTAAGAGACAAAAAAATGAACAAATCCTTCGTAAAAAAAATCTGCGCTTTACTGATTACGTTGACGGTGCTACCCGCACCTTCATGGGCCACCGGCTATACGGAAACAAAATATCCTATCGTGCTGGCACATGGTCTGTTTGGATTCGACAATATCGGTCCGGTTGAATATTGGTACGGCATTCCGGCAGCCCTGCGCTCCGATGGCGCCAAAGTCTATGCAACACAAGTATCCGCAGCGAACAGCACGGAAGTTCGCGGAGAACAATTGCTGACGCAAGTGAAGCAAATCATCGCGGTCACCGGCAAAGCAAAAGTCAATCTGATCGGACACAGTCATGGCGGTCCAACGGCTCGCTACGTCGCCTCGGTACGCCCCGATCTGATCGCATCCGTGACATCCGTAGGTGGCGTTAATCGCGGCTCTAAAGTTGCCGACCTGTTGCTGGGTATTGCACCGGATGGTTCGTTGTCGAACGCAGTCATCGTATCGATCACGAATGGTCTGGCAACCGTGATTAACTTCCTCTCCGGCGGCAAAGGCTTGACTCAGGATTCGCTGGCAGCAGCAAAATCACTGAGCACCGCAGGCTCACTGAAATTCAACACAGCACACCCGGAAGGCATTCCGACCAGCAGTTGTGGCGAGGGCGCATATCAGGTCAACGGCGTGTCGTATTTCTCATGGAGTGGCGCACAAGCTTATACCAACGTACTGGACATCATCGATCCTGCTCTCGCGTTAACATCACTGGCATTTAGCGGCGCCAAAAATGACGGCCTCGTCGCGAGTTGCTCGGCGCATCTGGGCAAAGTCATCCGCGATGATTACGCAATGAACCATCTGGATGAAGTCAATCAGACAGTAGGACTGGTCAATATCTTTGAAACTAATCCAGTAACGATTTACCGTCAGCATGCAAATCGCCTGAAGAATCAAGGACTGTAATTAGATCCGGGCAAAATCAAACCGGATCAACTCCAATAGAGCAGAAACAAATCATCACGATTTTTTTAAGAATGTCATGACTATCAAAAAAAATTCTGCCCTATTTGCAGGAATCATCGTGTTAGGCGCAGCGGTACTGGTTACCGCTGCTTTTTTTGCCTCATCAGCCTCTCAACACAATGAGAACGCCGGCGATGCACTATCCGGCAAAGATCCTTTTGCTTTCGTACGATCAATGGAGGGCACAGTACCAGACGGACAGATCAGACAATCCGATGGCGATACATTGATTGTAGATAATGCCTTGCGTCGCTTATTTGACTACTACCTGGCAGCTGTAGGTGAAAAATCTCTCGATGCGATTCGCACGGAGATAGAAAAAGAACTGGATGCGAAACTGAGTCAACATGCCGCGACTCAGGCAAAAAATTTATTGGGCCGCTATCTCGATTACAAACGGGAATTAGCCGATATAGAAAAAAACCCACCGTCAATCCGCCCTACTCCAGGAATGAATTCTGCAACTAGCGCCATCAAAGCGCGGCTCGCGATCATGCAGCAAACCCGTCAGCGCTATTTTAGCGAAAAAGAAAATCAGGCATTTTTTGCATTCGACGACGCCTACGATACAGATGCGATTGCACGCATGGACATCAGCGACGATCAGAGTTTGAGTGATGTGCAAAAAAAGAACCAATTGCAGGCCCTTGATGCGGCCATGCCAGCCAGTTTACGTGCCGAAAAAGAAGCGCCATATCAGGTAATCCGCTTAGAGGAAAATGTCGCAAAAATGCGCGCACAAGGTGCCAGCGACGATGAGATTTACCGCATGCGCGCCGCTGCCACGACACCGGAAGCGGCCGCCCGGCTGGCAGAACTGGACAGAGAAGATGCACAATGGAAAACCCGCATTGCCAACTATCTGACCGAACGCAGCAGGATCTTAAGCGACGCTGCGAATAAACCCGCAGCAGAACAAATCGCAGCGCTTCAGCAAATCAGAAACCAGATGTTTGATAGCAATGAACAAAAGCGCCTGGCGGCTTACGAGTGAATATCGGCATCACCGTGAGCAAAAAATACGCGCCATAAAAACATAGAAGAACAGATTCAACCGAATAATCAGAACAACTGGCTGTTCATGGAAATTAGTGGTTTATAAGGACGGAAAATAGACCGCGGCAGACCTGGACGACTGCTTTATTCGCTTAACGCTGTCTCTGGCTCAGGCGTCTGCTCGAGTGCTTCCATCAGGGCACGGTCAACGACTTTGTCCAGCATCAGAATTTGAGCGCGCTGCTCACGGAAGGTTTGTTCCAGCTCCTGAGCAGACACTGAGAATGACTTTTCTTTTTGGTTTGTCGTAAAGATGAACAAACTGCGCATAGGACTAACCCATGCGAGTCTTACCCTGTTGGTGTTGCCATCTTTTTTGGTCAGCTGTAACCAGACTCCTCTTTCGAGATTGGCGACCACCTCAGCATAATCGTCTTCGCCTGGCTCTGTATTAGGAATGCCATCGATCTCTGCTGTCTCGGCAGCATTCGCCTCTGCTTGAGCTTGAGCTTGAGCCTCAGCCTGGGCACGTTTTTCGAGCCGGCGTTCAGCGGCCAATTGGGCTGCTTCTACCGCAATTTCAATCTGACGTTCCGGTGACAATTCCAGAGGCGCCCTGACAATCGAGGCATGACACTCGGCTAACTCGGCAAAAAATTGTGCCCGGTCTGCATCGTCCCATTTGATCAGGCTCAACCATTTATTCAATCGTGCCAAAATTGCCGGTAACCGGTTCAACAGTTCCTGACGTTGCGGCAAGGTGATTTTGGGCTTGCAACTCCAGATCAGATCATCCATCGTTTTGATCGCATCAGCGACTGCATGCGGTTTTTGCTCTTGGACGCTATAGGCAAGCGTCAATACTTTGGTCCAGCGATTCTCAAGGAAGGTTTCGACAAAGGCGACCACTTCGCCCGTACCAACACGCATGGCAACCTCGTTGGTCGCAGCGATATTCGCTTGCTTGATCCGTTCTTTTTGGAGCGCACGCTTAATCGGTTCTTGCAAGGCCGTGGCACTGGCCTCTTCTTCTTTTGCGACAAAACTTTCGAGATCTGACACAACCTCGTCAAACAGCGTCATCTGCTGATCAAATTCGTTTTGCACACGACTGACATTACGCTGCATCGTCTGGAACAAAGGATCTTCCTGACCTTTGCTCTGATCTACCGCGACACTGTATTGCGTCAGCAAGTCAATCAGGCGACGCGCCGGATGCGCTTCCTGAAAAAAGAACTCCTTGTCCATCAAGGCGGCTTTTAACACTGGAATTTGCAATACACCGATCAGTTCCTTGATCTGCGTCGGAATGGTCTGATTATGAAAAACGGTATCAAATATTTTTGACAGCAAATCGAGTGTGGTTTTCTCTACACTGCTATTCGCCAATTCCGGCATCTGTTCGCGCATTTGCGATAAGCGCATTACATCCTGAGCGCCTGCAACGAACTGGCGCAACGCCATACCTTTTTGCAGATCCGCCAGGTAATGAAAGAGGCGTGTATCGGTTACCTGGGAAGAGGCGTCGGCATACTCTGGCTGATGGAATTGAGAATGGCTAAAGCGACCATCTTGCTCGTTATTATTTTGTCGATCAGATGCGTCATTGGCAGCGCGTCCAGATGGTGATCCAGTGGGATTCTTCCGGGAAAAAATGTCTTTCAGCTTTTGTTTGACATCGGTTTTCTCGACGGGATTACTCTCGTTATTTTGTGTCTTTTTAATGCGATACGATTCATGCAGATCCGGCAGTACGCCCTGACGCACCAGAAACTCATTCAGCGATTGCAGGATCGGCGACAGATCAAATAAAATTTCTGCGCGCAACAACGGCAAAATCAGCGGGTGAGCCTCAGCATCGGGGTTGAATTCACACCAGGCAGCATGCAAGGAACGTAAAAAAATCTCGGGCCGGAAAGGATTCTGTGCGGTGCTCAGGCTATCGACTTCCAGCACACTGGCAAGACGCATATTCAGCGCTGCCAGCTGCTCAGCGCTCGCCAGTTCCAGGCTGCGGCTAGCGCGACCCATAGCCAGTTTATTGTCCATTTCCTCATATGACACCAAGGTCAGGGCAACGTCTGCGGCCTGGACATTCGGCGTCTTTGGCTTGCTGGATAACTGAAGTGCTTGTAATTCTTTACGAAACGCCGCTTCGATACCGGCGGAACTCAGGTAATAGAAGGCATAACCATTATTCTTCAGTAATTGAGCTGAGTTAAAACTCAAATTGGCTTCACGCGCGTCACTGACCTGCTCGGACGCCGCAAAAAATGCATTCGACAAACGCGCAGAAAATGCATCTAGCTGCGCTACCACCAGATGAGTCGCCTGCGGAATCAGCGCACGCAACATCTCCGCACGCGCTAGGGGCGCTTTCTGAGCTGGGCGGTGATCGGGCGACTGGGCAGACATGATGGCTTTAGGTCAATTGGCTTTGCTTTGCTTAACTTAAGGTAAGGCTTATTGCTGGTGCTTTTTTACGATGCTGGCGACGACACAATAAGAAACGAATAGTGCTTAAAATAAAGTTTACCGAGTTTAATGCTTTATTAAAATGTAACCAACAAAAATGCGCAAAAGAAATCAACTTGGTTGCACTATAGGCGATTAATTTCCACGTGGAAATGTTTGAAACGCAATTTACGTCACTTTTTTTCACAAATTTTGTTACCAGATGCGACAAAAAAGTCAGTTCTCGTCAACTCTCATTTCAAATCAGCTCAATAGTAGAGACGAGATTAAGCAAGCGAGTAAGTTCAAGACTGAGTACAACATGAAGTTCATAACAGCATCGCCAGGCACTTCCGTTTCTTGGCAACAAGAGTTAGCAACGGGAGCTTAGCAACAAAAATTTTGCCAAAATCCCTGACAAACAATACTAATCCCCATTTATCGGCAAGCTTTGCACTAAAATGCAGGGTTAATCTTAATTTGCATCTGCTATTTATATGCCAAAAAAATCGTCGGGCACCGGTCAGCCAGAATCATTTGAAGCCGCCATGTCAGAGCTCTCTGAACTGGTCGCACAAATGGAAGCTGGCGAATTGCCGCTAGAAGCTTCTGTAAGTGCTTACCAACGTGGTTCGGAGCTAATTAAATACTGCGCCAGCCAGCTGGATAAAGTCGAGCAACAAGTCAAAGTCCTGGAAGCCGGTATGCTGAAGCCTTTTTCCGCTGACAACAGCGACGAGGCCAACTCATGAGTCACGCGGATCTGAATCAGGATTTTCGCCAGTGGATGACATCTACCCAGCAGCAGTGTGAAGAGGCATTAGCATTCTTCCTGCCAGCCAGCGATGTCATTCCGGGCAGACTGCATGAGGCCATGCGGTATGCGGCGCTGGACGGCGGCAAACGTGTGCGGCCACTGCTGGTATTCGCCGCAGGCCGCTTGTTTGATGCCCCTGCTGAGTTATTGGCAAGAGCGGCATGCGCCTTAGAGATGATTCACGCTTACTCGCTGGTACATGACGACATGCCGTGCATGGATGACGACGCACTGCGTCGCGGCAAGCCTACAGTCCATGTTAAATACGACGAAGCGACCGCCCTACTGGTGGGTGATGCATTGCAAGCCCAGGCATTTCTGGTACTCTCGGCAGGTGAAGGCGATCCGGCAACACGTTTAGCGATGCTGCGTTTGCTGGCACAGGCCGCAGGATCAACTGGCATGTGCGGTGGTCAGGCAATTGATCTGGCCAGCGTGGGCTTAGCGCTGACGATAGAGCAATTAGAGCAGATGCATCGTTTAAAAACCGGTGCCTTATTGCGTGCCTCGGTCTTGCTCGGCGCGATGAGTGGCAAAACCTTGTCTGACGATGAAGTCAAGTCACTGGATGCGTATGCAAGCGCCATCGGCCTGGCGTTTCAGGTTGTGGATGACGTGCTCGATGCCACCGCAGACTCGGCAACGCTCGGCAAAACCGCAGGCAAAGATGCGGCTGACAACAAACCGACGTATGTGTCACTGCTAGGCTTAAGCGCCTCACAGGAACTCGCACAAAAACTATGCAAAGACGCCCACGCAGCGTTATTGCCCTTTGGAGAAAAAGCTCACATGCTGCGCAGCCTCGCAGATCTGATTGTGCAGCGGAAAGCGTAATATGAATTTACTCGATACTATCAATTCCCCGGACGACTTACGCAAACTCTCACGCTCCCAGCTCAAGCCGCTGGCGGATGAGCTACGACATTTTGTGATTGATTCCGTCTCCAAAACCGGCGGCCATCTGTCGTCCAATCTGGGTACCGTAGAACTGACGATTGCTCTGCACTATGTATTTCAGACGCCGGAAGATCGCCTGGTCTGGGACGTCGGCCATCAGACTTATCCGCATAAAATCTTGACCGGTCGCCGCGATCGCATGCATACCTTGCGTCAGCTCGACGGCATTTCTGGTTTCCCGCGTCGGGTGGAAAGTGAATACGACACTTTTGGTACCGCCCATTCGTCGACATCGATTTCGGCAGCACTCGGCATGGCACTCGCAGCAAAAACCAAGGGCGAAGACCGTCATTCGGTAGCGATTATCGGTGATGGTTCGATGACGGCTGGCATGGCGTTTGAGGCGCTCAACAATGCCGGTGTGTACGACGATATTAATCTGCTGGTCATCCTGAACGACAACGATATGTCGATTTCACCGCCAGTCGGTGCGCTAAACCGTTATCTGGCGCGTCTGATGTCAGGTAAATTCTATGCGGCAGCGCGCAATGTGGGCAAATCTGTCCTGCCACCGCCGATGCTGGAGCTGGCAAAGCGCTTTGAAGAACACGCAAAAGGCATGATCGTTCCGGCGACGATGTTTGAGGAATTCGGTTTCAATTACATCGGCCCTATCGATGGCCATGACCTCGACTCACTCGTACCAACATTGCAAAATCTGAAGAACCTCAAAGGTCCGCAATTTCTGCATGTGGTGACAAAAAAAGGTCAGGGTTATAAACTTGCCGAAGCTGATCCGATTCTGTATCACGGCCCGGGCAAGTTCAATCCGGCCGAGGGCATCAAGCCGTCAACCGCTCCGGCCAAACAAACGTACACCCAGGTGTTCGGCAACTGGTTATGCGATATGGCCGCCGCCGATCCGCGGCTGATCGGGATCACGCCAGCGATGCGTGAAGGCTCGGGCATGGTTGAGTTTGAACAAAAATTTCCCTCCCGGTATTACGATGTCGGTATCGCCGAACAACACTCGGTGACATTCGCCGGCGGTATGGCGTGCGAGGGTTTGAAGCCCGTCGTCGCGATTTATTCGACCTTCTTGCAACGGGCTTATGATCAATTGATCCATGACGTCGCTTTGCAAAATCTCGACGTTACCTTTGCTCTCGACCGTGCCGGGCTGGTTGGTGCCGATGGTGCGACACACGCGGGCAATTATGATCTGGCCTACCTGCGCTGTATTCCGAATATGGTAGTCATGGCCGCCTCCGATGAAAACGAATGCCGCCAGATGCTGTCAACCGGCTTCCATTATCCTGGTCCGGCAGCGATCCGCTATCCACGCGGCGCAGGCGTTGGCACAGCGATGTCATCAGAATTGACGACTCTGCCTATCGGTAAAGCGGAGTTACGTCGCCAGGGACAGCGCATTGCGATTCTGGCATTCGGCTCCATGGTCCAGCCTTGCCTGAAAGCAGCGGATAAACTCGATGCTACTATCGTCAACATGCGCTTCGTCAAACCATTAGATACAGAGATGCTGGCAAGCATCGCGGCGAGCCACGAGTTCATCGTGACGGTCGAAGAGGGTACCGTGATGGGCGGCGCTGGCTCAGCAGTAGCAGAGGCGATGGCCGAGGCTGGCATCAGCAAACCGCTGTTAATTCTTGGCTTGCCTGATCAGTTTGTCGATCATGGTGATCCGGCGATTCTGCTCGCACAATGTGGCCTGGATGCTCCCGGCATTGAAGCATCTATCCGCAAAAAATTTGCCCCCGACGCACCGAAGTTGGTCGTGAACAATTAGAGAGAAAATCCAGCTCGCCAACAAATTCGGTTTACGCAGATATGCCTCCCCACAGCCGTTATGAAATTTGAAGGCTGAACCGGACATCCACAAAAAAAGCCACGCTGCGCTGTTGCAGACGTGGCTTTTCATTTTGGTCAGATTCTGCACCGGCAGTGTATAGACTCGCAGGGAGTTGCAGTGAATTACAAATATACTCCCTACAAGTATATTTAAACGCACCTTTAAAACAGTGCGGATTAAGCCATATCCAGATAAAATAATGGGGAGTATCTTATGTAAACGATATTTCAACATTCGTTTAGGCATTCATTTAAACAGGCGTTTCAGCCGCTAACGCAGCAATAGAGCATCTACAATATGCTAATTGCACGCTCCCCCTAGAAAGCGATCAGCGCTGTCTTTCTTTTTCCCACAGGACATCGCTACCACCTGCATAACGATTCAGAACACGCGACAAAACGAATAAGAGATCGGATAAGCGATTCATGTATTGGCGCGGATGCTCATTGATTTGCTCCGCTTTACCGACACTCACAATCGCGCGCTCCGCACGACGGCAAACGGTGCGGCAAACATGCGCAATCGCCGCCGCACGCGAACCACCCGGCAAAATGAAATCCCGCAGCGGCTCCAGATCCGCGTTGTAATGCGCTAGCAAAGCATCCAGACGTTCGACCTGGGCTTCAGTGATCATGGTGTAACCCGGAATACAAAGCTCACCGCCCATATCGAATAAATCATGCTGAATCGACACCAGCGCATGTTGCATTGTTTCTGGCAAGTCTTCGCATAGCAGTACACCGATCTGTGAATTCAGTTCATCCACATCCCCCATCGCATGCACACGCAAAGCATCTTTATCAATACGGCTGCCATCACCCAAGCCGGTAGTACCTGCATCACCGGTGCGGGTGGCAATTTTTGAAAGTCGGTTACCCATGATTACCTATAGCAAGAAGTTTATTCGTTGTTTGATGTCGGCAGGATACGGCATTTTTTTGAGGAACGCATCATAATGGACGACTAAAAGTGGCTCGAGAATATGATCAATGGGTCTAAACAGATGTTTATCGTAACCTCGTCTACAGTACGATGAGCTGACCAATAAACATTAATCCGATACGACAACGCAGCAATTACAACGCATTTACGACCTACGGACACTACCATAATGGCAACACGTTTACCGCCAGTACACGCCTTATCCGCCTTTGAAGCTGCTGCCCGCCACGCCTCATTCGCGGTGGCAGCAGAAGAGCTTTGTATTACTCCCTCCGCCTTATCTCATCGTATCCGCCTGCTGGAAGAACATTTATGTGAACGTGTATTTGTCCGGGAAGGTCGCAGCGTCACACTGACCGAATTCGGCAGGCGCTATCTTGATGTGGTACGCACGGCTTTACGGACCTTGTCAGATTTTCCGTTACCACACAAAGCAATGCAAAAGCAGTTGCGCGTCAAAGTAACTTTGCCGCCAACTTTTGCGCGCTATATGTTTATGCCGCGTCTGGCGAGCTTTACTGCATTGCATCCGGACATAGAAATTGAAATTTTTTTGTTCGTCCCGTTATACGACCTGAGTCTGTCAGAAAGCGATGTCGAGATTCGCTTTGGCGCAGGTGAATATCCCAATCTGGTGACAGAAAAATTATTTGTAGAGCCATCTTTTGCGGTGGCTAGTCCAGCATATTTAAACACGATTCCAGCGATTCAACATCCGGCAGACCTGCAGCACGCCAAGCTATTGCGCTCAGCACTGGAACCATGGCAGCCCTGGTTTGAAGTCGCCGGACTGGAATGGCCAGAACCGACCACCGGCTTACGTGTCGACGATCTGGGCTTGTTATTGGAAGCAGTCAAGCATGGTCATGGTATCGGCCTGACGCGCCAACATTTTGCTCAGGAAATGATAGAGCGGGGCGACGTCGTCCGCCTGTTCGACACACAACTCGCCACCCCGCCGCATGCCTATTATCTGGTGCACGAAGCGCAGGCGATTATCCGGCCTGAAGTACAGTTGTTTATTAACTGGATGCGTCAGACGTATCAATCCCCGGTATAGATGTGCATTTCGGCGGAAGGATTTTTTTCAAGCCATCCGTTGATCGATATTGGCCGGCAATACAAGCATCCCTGCAAACTGGCACAGCCACTCTCAATCAGGAAATCTGCCTGCTGCTGTGTCTCTACACCCTCCGCAACTACACGCAATCCGAGGTGGCTGGCCATCGATAAAATCGATTGCACAATCGCCGTATCATTTGGATCGCCGGGTGTGTCGTCGACAAAACTTTTATCGATTTTCAGTTCATAGATCGGTAGTTTTTTCAGATAGGCGAGACTCGAATATCCCGTACCAAAATCATCAATCGAGAAGCGCACACCCAAGGCCGCCAGAGCATGCATGCGCTCGACGGTTTCTTGCAGATTATGGATCAATAATCCCTCAGTGACTTCCAGCACCAGACGCGATGCCGGTGCGCCGGTTTCATTCAATACGGCGATGACTTTATCCACAAAATCGGCTTGCCTGAATTGTTTTGGACTGACATTAATCGATAAAGTCAGCGGCCACCCGGCTTGTTCCAGATGGAGCAATGCCAGGCATCCCTGCAATAATGCCCAGTCACCCAACTGAACAATCATGCCGGAATCTTCTGCAATCGGAATGAACAGCGCCGGAGAAACCGGGCCACGTTCGGGATGCATCCAGCGCATGAGTAACTCGGCGCCTTCGGGTTTGCCTTCATGATTGACCTGAGCCTGCATCACCATGTGCAACTGCCCTTCATACAGTGCTTTTGCCAGATCTCTGGTGAGAATCAGACGCTGTTCGACTTCTGACTGCATAGCCGCCTCAAAGAAGGCGATTTGATTGCGCCCTGCCGCCTTAGATCGATTCAGCGCAGTATCTGCCTCACGCAATAAATCATCGGTATTTTGCTCACTTTTTGGTAACAGAGTAACGCCAATACTACATCCTGAGTTGTACACCTGCCCGTCGATCTCGAAAGGATCCGCAATCGCTGCCCTGATTTTTTCAGCGACGGCTAATGCACCCAGTGCACCGGTACCGATGTCGCTGGCAATATTCGAAATGATGGCAACAAATTCATCGCCGCCAATCCGCGCTACAGTGTCAACTTCTCGCAATAAGGATTTCAGTCTTTGTGTCACTCGTACCAACAAAGAATCGCCGACGGCATGACCTCGGGCATCATTGATGTATTTAAAATGATCAAGATCAATAAACAGGACGGCGCTGACCAATCCTGTACGTCGCGCAGTGGCTAGCAAGATATCGAGCCTGTCCATCAGCAGGCGTCGGTTTGGCAACCCCGTCAGCACGTCAAAATAAGCAAGCTGATACAACTGCTGTTCGGCTTTTTTTCGTTCCGTAATATCACGTTCTACGGCAACCCAATGACTTGCAGACCCTTTGTCATCTTCCAGTGGAACGACATCCATTTCAACCCAGAATTCTTCGCCAAATTTGGTGTATTTGATCAGCTCGGCATGCACGGATGTCCCTGACTTAAATGCCTCCGCAATTCTGCTTAATTCTGATGTCTGTGTGTTCGGCCCGTGCAAAATACTGGCGGTTTGACCGAGTACTTCACTCAGGGTATAACCGGTTTTACGTTCGAACGCGTCATTGACAAAAACAATCTGATGCTCTGCGCCGGATCCCACGTCCATAATCAAGACAATATCGTTAAGGCGCGCAAGTGCGACCGCATTTAAACGCAGCGCCGTATTTGCTGCACGTAAATTGGATTGCTCAACCTTCAGCGAAGCAGCGATTGCCAGTTGCTCCCTCAGCGATCGTTCAAGGCGTTGTAGCAACACACCGCAAGAAATCGTAATCACCGAGCTGATAAAAGTGAAATTCAGCGTAATGACAATCCACTGAATAAATGGCTGGTCATCGTATTTTTCAATATGCAAATTCGCATTAAAAAAATAACCGATACACAGCATGGACATCGCATTCCAGAGTAAAGCGATGACTGCAGGACGAAAACCTACCAGCAACGCCGCCATCACAGGAAACGCCATCAGATAAATCTGACTGACCGAGCCGACCGTGAGCAAAAACCAGATGCCTAGTAAGTACAGCAGTATCAGCAAATTCCATGCACGGACATGAAACGGCAATTGCGGCTTGAGCCACAGCATCCCGACCCAGGCAAGCGCGAGCAGATCAATGGCAACGATGGACAGTAAGCCTTGTTTTAAGGCAAGCAAAATACTGGGAATCGCTGTAACAGCGCCCAAAGCAAACGCGACAAACAGAACGGCGGATAAAACTTGCGCACGCCATTGCTGCATGTCAGTCACGCCTGACTGACCGATCAGGAATTGATTGCGTATCCATTGCAAGAGAATCGCCAAACTATCCCTCCATCAATAGGTGAGAGGTGGTTCTGCGTAAAAAAGTGATCTGCTCAGGCGCTCGCTGCGGCTACGGCTAAGTAGCCCACTGCAAGGAATTTACGGCTTACCGGAAGGCATCACTTGATTTGGCTGATAAAAATACGGTTCATGTGGATGTAACAACATTAACAGCGACATCCGGGAAATGCCAGTACTATCTATTAGACATGATCTTACATTGCAGGGGCAAAAAGACAGCGCAGCTATGCGATCGTTTTTATATCATCGCAGAATGAATAAACGAACTATTGAATCCGCAAGCTGGATGCGCCTGTTGGCATGAAATGCCTTTGAAAGGCGCATCCAGCTTACGGATTCGTTTCAGGGAGTTTCTAAAAACTAGGAAGTTGAAAAATTACGCCTGATAAAATAAATGAGGTTTTCAGAAGTTTCCCTCAATACTTACTCGATGAGGTCTTGTTTTTCGTCTGAGCCTGCCGCTCTGTACTGAGAGAGTCACCTCTCTATCAAGCATGCGCTTCGCCAAGGCAACAGCAATCCGAATCAACGAGTCTCATTGTTTATCTACCTGAGCAATTTTCAGTACTTTCCAACCATTCTTCATTATTCCTAATCGACACCCTTACCTGCGGATGCACACCACAAGGTGAACCACTGCTCACGTGTCAGATGAATGCTGGTCGCCTGCGCCGCCTCTTTGATTGCGGCAATACGTCCGGAACCGGTGAGTACCACGGGCTTGGAAGGATGCTGCAATATCCAGGCAATCGCGACTGTCGACGGCGAAACGTGCAACTGCTCTGCAACAGAGTGCAAGGCCTGACGCACACGTATACCGCGCTCACTTTCATCAGCAAATAAGCGCCCTCCCGCCAGTGCGGACCAGATCATCGGTGCAATGCCCAGACGCTGACATTGATCCAGCGTGCCATCGTGTAAAGGCGGCAAATGCATCAGGGACAGTTCCACTTGATTCGTCACAAGCGGGAAACGGGACGCCAATAATTCAAACTGGGGCGGAGTAAAATTCGATACGCCAAAGTGCCTGACCTTGCCGCTCTTTTGTAAATAATGGAAAGCTTCTGCCATCTCATCCGCATGCATTAAAGGATCAGGGCGATGTATCAGCAACAAATCCAGTGTATCAATTTGCATCTGGCGTAAAGAATTTTCCGCAGAAGAAATGATGTGCGTACGACTGGTGTCGTAGTGCTGCATATGATGCGCAGGCCGCTGATCTGAGACCAGTTTGATGCCGCATTTGCTGACGATTTCTATCTTATTACGCAGATGCGGTGCAATTGCCAGCGCTTCGCCAAACAGCCGCTCGCACTGGTAATTACCGTAGATATCCGCATGGTCCGTCGTGGTGATACCCAACTCCAGTGCCTGCTCAATCAACGTCACACGCTGCTGCGGTGTCATGTTCCAGTCAGCCAGACGCCACAAACCCAGTGCAATGCGGGAGAACTGGGAACCTCCGAGAGAAATATTAATCCGTTGCATATCGTTATCTATCAAAATGTGAATAACATCCAGGCGCCGTAATACACATCACGCACATCACGCACATCACGCATATCACATCTATCACGCGTAGGTACATATCGTCCGGATCGCCTGGATCACCCCGCGGTCTGGCTATACCGTCAGACCGTCTTCCGCAAACATCTTCTTGAGACCACGCAATGCCTGCCGTATCCGCGCCTCATTTTCAATCAGGGCAAAGCGCACGTACTCATCGCCATATTCACCAAACCCGATGCCGGGCGAAACACACAGGCGAGCTTTTTCCAGTACCTGCTTGGCAAATTCCAGTGAACCGAGCTGACGATACTGTTCAGGGATATGCGCCCAGATGTACATCGAGGCTTTTGGTGTATCGACCATCCAGCCCAGCTCATGTAAGCCCTTCACCAGCACATCACGACGGCGCTGATACTTGTCGCGAATGTCGTTCACGCAGGTCTGATCGCCCTCCAGAGCAGCAATCGCGGCAACCTGTACCGGCGTAAAACTACCATAGTCATGATAGCTCTTAATACGCGCCAGAGCAGCAACCAGTTCTTTGTTCCCGACCATAAAACCAATACGCCAGCCAGCCATGTTATAACTCTTAGACAGCGTAAAAAATTCAACTGCAACATCACGCGCACCCGGTACCTGCATGATGGATGGCGCTTTCCAGCCATCAAACACGATGTCGGCATAAGCGAGATCATGGACCACTAAAATATGGTGTTCTTTCGCCAACTTCACTACACGTTCAAAGAATTCCAGCTCAACACATTGCGCCGTCGGATTCGACGGAAAACCGAAGATCATCATCTTCGGCTTAGGGTAACTTTCACGTATCGCCCGTTCCAGTTCCGCAAAAAAATCGACGCCCGGACTCATGCGTATGGAACGGATATCCGCGCCGGCAATGACGGCACCGTAAATATGAATCGGGTAGCTGGGATTCGGTACGAGAACGGTATCGCCTTTATCCAGCGTCGCCAGCATCAGGTGGGCGAGCCCTTCTTTAGAACCTATCGTGACGATTGCTTCTGAATCAGGATTCAAATCAACGTCATAGCGTGCCTTGTACCAGTGCGCAATCGCACGACGTAAGCGCGGGATGCCTTTGGATGCCGAATAGCCATGCGTGTCAGGCCGCTGCGCCACCTCAACCAGTTTGGCAACAATGTGCGCTGGCGTAGCACCATCGGGGTTACCCATCGACATATCGATAATATCCTCGCCACGGCGACGTGCAGCCATCTTGAGTTCGGCAGTGATATTAAAGACGTAAGGGGGAAGACGATTGATACGGGAAAAGGAATAACCTTGGGAATAACCCCGTCCCGGCGGAGTAGCTGTATTTGTCATGATCTCAATTGTACGTAAGCGCCCGGATCCGTCCGAGCGACGTTGAAGCGATTGCTTCGCTAACGATCATAACCAGCGAAATCGATTCCTGCAATGATTTTATGCAGGGTACAAAGCGCCTAAGATACGTTGTGCTTTGGCTCCGGTCACATCAGGCAAATTCCCTGGCAAACCCAGCATAAACTGCTGCGCCAGCCAGGCAAATGCGAGCGCCTCGACATGATGCGGTGAGACACCCAAATCCTCCGTCGTAGCGAGTACAGCCAACGACCGGCGTAAGTGCAGTTGTGCTGCAATACGCTGCATTAAATACCGGTTATACGCACCGCCACCGCAGATATAAATGCTACTGACATCAGGCGCATACCTCAGGATCGCATCGGCTAAGGTCTGCGCAGTGAACTCGCATAAAGTCGCCTGCACATCGACCGCCGGCACCTCAGGAAATGCATGTAATTTTGCGTTCATCCATTCCATCCGGAACAGATCACGACCAGTACTTTTCGGCGGCATCTGATGCAGAAATACCTCATCACATAAGGCGGCAAGCAAGGCCTCGTGTACCTGTCCCTGACTGGCCCAGTCACCATGAGCATCATAGGTCTTTGCCTGATGCTGTGCGATCCAGGCATCCATCAGAACATTACCCGGGCCAGTATCAAAACCGGTGGTTGAACCATCCGCATGCAAGATACTGATATTGCTGATACCGCCGATATTGGCAACCACACGACACTGACCGTTGAATCCAAAAATAGCCCGATGAAACGCCGGTACCAGCGGCGCGCCCTGCCCTCCTGCGGCAACATCACGGCTACGAAAATCTGCAATCACATCAACGCCGGTCAACTCGGCCAGCAAGGCGGGATTATTCGTCTGCCGTGTATAACCCAATTCCGGACGATGTCGTATGGTCTGACCATGCACACCGATTGCACGTACAGCTACCGACTCAGTTGCTGATCCAGTCGCTGATTCAGCTACAAGATCGGATATCATCGGATCACCTGAGAGTTGCCGCTGCAAGTCAGCAACGCAAACCGCGTAACGTTCTACGAGAGCGTTGGCAACCATTGCCTCGCGATGAATTTCGTTTTCACCGGATTGCTGCAAAGCCATCATATCAGCGCGTAGTCCATCGGAAAACGGCACATAAGAACTTGCGAGCAAGCGCATCGCAGAGTGTTCTCCCTTCGCTGGCAAGATGACGGCAACGCCATCCACACCGTCCAGGCTGGTACCCGACATCAGACCGATATATAGATTGTTCGTTGCGCTATTTAATGTAGTCATTGCTGGCATCTGAAAGAGAGATTGCACAATATTATCCCGCCAAGGCCTAGCCACGAAGACCGCACTTTAGTACGGAGAGGAGCTGGGAAGGAGCTACAACAGAGCTAGGTGGTTTTGTGTAATTCCCATGAAAAAGAAAAAGGCCGAACATGCAGCTCGGCCCTGTATTGTAATCGCAGTGTCACCTCAGATACATTATCTGGATGCGAGCTTCATGGTTTCCGCCATGCGTTCAGGGCGTAATAAAGCGAAACGATGGGACATCTCATCGGCCACCGTTTTAAACCGTGGCAAATCCGCTCCAGCCAGCGGCGGGGCGCTCGGTACGCTAATCGACATAGGATCACGCGCCTCATTGTTGACGCGGAATTCATAGTGTAAATGTGGCCCGGTTGACCAGCCTGTCGTACCGACATAACCGATCACTTCACCCTGGACTACCTTGCTGCCTTTATGAATCCCCGGGGCAAAGCGGCTCATGTGCGCATAGGCGGTACTGTAGTTGTTCCAGTGCTTAATCACAACCAGATTACCGTAACCACCGCTTGGCCCTGCCGTATCGACAACACCGTCACCGGAAGCACGAATTGGTGTTCCCGTTACCGCGGCAAAGTCCACACCTTTGTGCGCTTTCCATTGACCGGAAATCGGATGTACACGCATCGAAAATCCCGATGAGACGCGGGTGAATTCCAATGGTGATTTCAGGAAGGCTTTTTTCAGCGACTTACCATCAAAGCTATAGTAGCCGCCACTGTTAGGGGATTCGTCAAACCAGACAGATTGAAATACTTTGCCGGCATTGCTGAACTCGCCAGCCAAGACCCGGCCGGTTTTAACGAACTCGCCGTTTTGCCAGAAAGTCTCATACACCACATTAAAATGATCGCCGCGCTGCAGATAGCGAAAATCAACATTCGTTTCAAACATGCTGACGATCTGGTTAGCGATGTTATCTGGAATTTGTGCATCATCCGTCGCAGCAAACAAAGAAGAGCGGATATCGCCGGAACGCATCTCAACGCGCTTTTCCAGTTTTGCATTCGTATCGGACGCGATCAATTTGCCGTTGGCATCGCGGGTGACGGTGATACTGCGCGCTGGTTTGTCATTGCTGTCCAGCAAAGTCGCCTGTAACCATTCCAGCTCACCCTCGTCGTTCGTCTGTGCTCGCACAGATTTACCTGCGCGCAATTGCATCAGGCTACGGGCCGTCGCATCGGATTTCATGAAATCACTGGCTTCGCTGTCATCAACACCGAGACGCAATAACAAGGCGCTTAAGGTATCGCCGCGCAACACTTTTTCTTCGCGAATGAAATGCTGCTCGTGTTCTTCCAGAGCGGCGATCTGCTCATCGAGCTTAGGCAAAGCGAGTTGTTGGGTAATCTTCTTGACTGGCAGATCAGAGGCGTCAGGTGCCATCGGTGCCACACCGACTGCACCAAAAGCGCACACGGCAAAAAACAATCCGCACACCGAAACGATACGTGACGTGCGCGTGGTGCCGAACAACAGCCTGCTGCCAGAAGTTAAATGATGGAATTTATCTGATAGACGCATGCAATAAGTTAAAATTAACTGTTTTTACCGACAAAATTCTGATGAACAGCGTTTTGTCGAAGTGATTAATCAGTAAATAATTGCTGCTCATTTAGTTGCCCACATGATTACTCATTTAATGTGAACCAGCATGTGAGCCATCTCTAACGAAACACAATTATTTATTTGCTATTTTTTAGCTATTTCCGTCTGTATTACTGAATTCTGATGCGATGAAAAAGTCGCGTGATTATATAGCAAAACCTTGGTAATACCTTAGCGAAACCTTTTGAACGAAACGCCGATTATGGGCTTGCGGTAATCATTCGACTAGCAGTGTTACAAAAAATCGATGTATAAAAAATCAACATGACTTCTACACAAATTAACGCCAACAATCTCAAATCTACTCCGGTCGCTCTGCCTTTATCCGACGCTGTGCAACATGCGCTGGCCGTGACTAAACGCGGGGTCGATGAACTCCTGATCGAATCCGAATTCGCCCAGAAACTCGCTCGCAGTGAACAATCTGGCAAGCCTTTGCGCATCAAACTCGGTCTTGATCCGACTGCACCAGATTTGCACCTCGGCCATACCGTTGTTTTGAACAAAATGCGTCAGTTGCAAGATCTGGGCCATAACGTGATTTTTCTGATCGGTGACTTTACCTCCATGATCGGCGATCCGTCAGGACGTAATGCAACCCGTCCGCCGCTGACACGCGAGCAGATTGAAGAAAACGCACAAACCTATTTCAAACAAGCGAGTCTGGTACTCGATCCGGCAAAAACCGAAATCCGCTACAACTCAGAATGGTGCGATCCGCTTGGTGCGCGCGGCATGATTCAATTGTCATCAAAATACACCGTAGCACGCATGATGGAACGCGATGATTTCACTAAGCGTTTTAAAGCGGGCACGCCGATCTCTATTCATGAATTCTTGTATCCATTAATGCAAGGCTACGATTCCGTTGCGCTGCATTCGGATCTGGAGCTGGGTGGAACGGATCAAAAATTCAACCTTCTGGTTGGACGCGAATTACAAAAAGATTACGGGCAAGAGCCGCAATGCATCTTGACCATGCCTTTGTTGGAAGGTCTGGATGGTGTCGAAAAAATGTCCAAATCCAAAAACAACTACATCGCGATCACTGAGCCAGCCAACACCATGTTCGCTAAAATCATGAGTATCTCCGACATCATGATGTGGCGTTATTACGAACTGCTGTCGTTCTGCTCTCTGGAACAAATCGCCTCACATAAACAAGCCGTCGCAGACGGTCAGAATCCGCGTGACATCAAGGTCGCCATAGCACAAGAAATCGTGACACGTTTCCATTCCCGGCAAGCGGCAGAAGATGCGCTGGCCGATTTCGTCAATCGCTCCAAAGGCGGGATTCCCGACGACGTGCCAGAGATCCACCTGAGTGGCGCACCTATCGCTATCGCGCAGTTACTGAAGCAAGCGAATCTCTGCCCTTCTACTTCTGACGCGATGCGTATGATCGATCAGGGTGGCGTACGTCTGGATGGCGCCGTTATCAGCGATAAGGCAGTGAAAATTGAGGCAGGCACCTTTGTACTGCAAGTCGGCAAGCGCAAATTCGCCAAAATCACCTTGTCTGCATGATCGCCTTATTGCAGCGAGTCACAGAAGCTAAAGTCGTCGTCGATGGCAATACCGTCGGCGCGATTGATGCAGGCCTGCTGGTGCTCTTGTGCGCAGAGCGCGGCGACAGCGAAATACAAGCCGATGCCTTGCTCAAAAAGCTGCTCGCATACAGGGTCTTCTCCGACGACTTAGGCAAGATGAATCGTAGTCTGACGGACACCAAGGGCGGTTTGTTACTGGTACCGCAATTCACCCTGGCAGCCGACACGAACTCCGGCACGCGCCCCTCATTCACACCGGCCGCACCACCCGATGAAGCGAGACGCCTTTTCGATTATGTGGCGCAGCAGGCAGCGTCCAAACATGAGCGTGTTGCGACCGGTCAATTTGGCGCGGATATGAAAGTCTCGCTGACCAATGACGGTCCAGTCACGTTCTGGCTCGCCAGCAAGCCTACCCTGTAAATAGTCTATGACCGAAATTCTCTTAATCCGCCATGGCGAAACCGCCTGGAACGCCGTGCGCCGCCTGCAAGGCCATCTCGATATTCCGCTGAATGCCGAAGGCACACGTCAGGCCAAAGCACTGGCCTGGGCATTGCAAAATGAAAAACTCGATGCCATCGTCTCCAGCGATTTACAAAGAGCCGTTCAGACCGCTGGTGAGATCGCCAGACTGCAAGGACTGAGCACACGCATTGATGCCGGTTTGCGTGAGCGCTGCTTCGGCGGATTTGAAGGCGTTCTGTATAGCGAGATTCCGCACCAGTTCCCTGAAGCGTATACGACCTGGCAATCGCGCGATCCGGATGCCCCGTGTCCGCCGGGTGAAAATCAAGGTGAAACCATACGCCAGTTTCATGAGCGCGCCATCACACACATTCTGCATTACGGCCAACAATTTGAAGGCAAAAAAATCGCTCTCGTTGCGCATGGTGGCGTACTTGAATGCGCCTATCGTGCAGCCAAAAATCTGCCATTGAATGCCCCTCGCGACGTCACCATCTACAACGCCAGCATCAATCGCTTTCGTTACGACAGCGCGTTATCCAACGGTCTGGAATTATTGTCCTGGGGTGACATCGCGCATCTGGATGCCGATGCGATCGATGAAATTAATCAGAGTATGTCCAAATAATTTGAAAAGTATTTTTTTAATTCATTTTTAAATTCGTTTTTTAAATTCGTTTTTAAATCATTTTAAAAACGAATACCTCAGTATTCATGCGGCTTACAGACCAAAACATGCCAGCAAGCGCATGAACACTGCGGAATAGTGTTGAAATTTAAAAAATATCTCAATCAGCGTGCAATCTCATACCTGTAATGAGTCCCCTTGGAATTAACGTGTTTGCCGCCATCTAGCAGTTTGACGACCAACATATTGCGCTAAGACCGTACCAATCAGCCGTCCCTCCGGACATCAGCACACCTACATGTAAGCATTGGCGAAGGTAATTCATGGGCTTAGATCTTCTCAATTTAAAACAGGCTTCCAGCGATTTTGAACAATCGATGGAACGTCTGATCGAGCGAAATGTAGCGCCGCTGGTCGATCGTTCGATACAACAAGTCAGTACCGAACTCTCGCAAGTGATCCAGCAAGCCGGTGCGCAAATTGATCGCAATATTGCAGTGCTATCAGACGAAATTCATAATCAGCGCAGCATGACCAAGGATGACATCAAAGCCTTGATTGATTATTCGACCGAACAGATAGGCGCCGCGCTTGATCAGCGGATTCTGGCGATCAAACATGAGACCTCGACCCTGATCAATGAAAAAATCGACATGCTGAAATGCGAACTCGAAGATGCGGCCGTGACGAGCCGCAAAACCATGTATGTGAATGTCGCGATCTCTATCAGTGCAGCGATTGCCATGGCGATCATCGGCCTGATCTATAAAAAAATCTCGCTTGGCGAGCTCAATTTACTCAATGTATTCCGGGTCACTTTATTGTCATGCGCCACGTTCACTTTTGTGCTGTCGGTAATGAAGGGATGGCAGCGCTGGCGCGGCATGAAGCAAAGTAAAAAAGGCGTTGCAACGATCGCTATTTCCTATTTTGGCGTATTGCGGCCAAACGGTGCGGTGGGATTATTTTTGTTAAGTCTCGCCTTATTGGCCGGGTGGATGGCGATGTATCATTTTGTGACTTGAGCTGAGCTGACATGCGCTTACCGTACGCATAATAAAGTTGAAAGATATTTTAGAAGTTCCCGGTAGAGCATCCGTAACACTGATGCGGTCTACCGGACACTTTCGCCTGGCAAGCCGCATTTACCCTGGGGTGACAGAATGAAATCCCTCACTACCACTTAAGTTTATTCAATTAAGTTATTTCAATTAAATGACTTCAAAAATTTCCAGCCATTTTTTCGGTCAGCACAAAATCTAATGCCACGTCATGCAACTCCACAGCAAATTCCGTCTGCGCCAGTGCATAGGCGATGCCTAGCGTTTTAGGACGCGGCAGAAGCGCCAGGGTTCTGTCATAAAATCCGCCACCGTATCCAAGCCGGTAATTCGCAGAATTAAATCCTACGCAGGGAATCAACAAGGCCTCAGGCTGACTCAGTTTCGCTCGTTGTGCCGGTACCGGAATCCCGTAATCGTCCTGTACCATGAGGTCGCCGGGCGTCCAGCTTAAGAACTGTAAGGGCTTGTCCTTGGCAAGCACCAGTGGCAGGGCAAGTTGCACTTGCATCTGTTGCAAACGGGCATAACAATCGCGCAGATCCGGTTCGGCCTGGATGGGCCAGAATACGCCAAGACTGCTGATCTGATAACGCTCACACCAGGCAATCACTTGCTGTCCCAATTGACGGTCCCATTGCGTCCGGTCTTCGGCGCTGCTGGCGCGACGTGCATCGAGCAATTGCTTGCGCAATATACTGCGACTGATTTGTGTGCCGGATTTTCCGCTGTTTTGCAGACTCAGGCTTGCTTGCTGGGAGGGCTGTGTCATACTGTGAAAAACATCATGATGGAAGCGGTAGAAAATGTGGTCTATGAAGAAAATTGCCGGTCGCAGCATGCAGTCCGGACAAGAATTTGCACGAAGATACGTCCTGCCAGTCAGCCTTTGCATGGTAGCAGTTTTATCCTTGCAGACTAGCGCGGTAGCGGCAAAAAGCAACAAGAGTTTTGTGAATGACGATGACCGCTTTATGGCCTTGCGCGATGCAGCCATGCATGACGATGCGGCGCAGGCAGAACTCCATGCAGCGGCACTGAAAAATTTCGACATCCCTTCTTATGTCGATTATTACCGTCTCAAGACACGGTTCCGTGCTGCCTCTGCCAGCGAATTTCAAGCTTTTTTAACGCAGTACGAAGGCAGCGCCATCGCCGATCGCCTGCGCAATGACTGGCTGCTGATCCTCGGTCAACGCGGCGAATGGGATACGTTTGACATCCAATATCCGCAATTCCTTGTCGCTGACGATACGCAACTCAAATGCTATGCCTTACTGTCCAAAGCCGTCAAACAACAAAAAGTCGCCGATGCAGCACGCGCGCTGGTCACCGCACCGCGCGATTACGGCGCTGGTTGCTATTCGCTGGTGACTTATCTGGCGGAGCATGGCCAGTTCAGTGAAGCCGATCTGTGGGCACAAATGCGTATCGCTGCCGAAAACGGTGCGTTGCCGCTGGCGCAAAGACTGGCGAAGCTGTTGGATATCGCCGAGAAACAGGTCGTGACAGCCATCGACAAGCCGACTACTTTACTCAAAAAAACACCGGAAGCCGGTAAAGCCGCGCATGAGCTCTACCTGATCGCGCTCGGTCGCCTGGCAAAAACAGATCCCGATGAGGCGGCAGATACCTTGTCGCGCTATAGCGGCAAATTCAGCGAGACTGAAAAAGCACAGGGATGGGCGCATATTGCACTGCAAGCCTCGCTAAAATTACAGCCAGAAGCCCTCGGTTACTGGCAACGTGCGGACGGCGCAAATCTTTCTCTGGAGGGCTATCAGTGGCGCGTCAGGACAGCCTTGCGCGAAGGTGAGTGGAAGCTGGTAAAAAGTGCGATTGCCGCCATGCCTGCAAACTTAAAAAATGAACCTGCATGGGTTTATTGGTATGCGCGGGCACTGAAAAATGAAGGTAAGAACGAAGAAGCGCAGACAATGTTTGCCAGTATCGCTGATCAGTTACATTTTTATGGTCAGCTGGCGCTGGAAGAACGTGGTCAGAAAATCGGCGTTCCTTTAACCGTTAAACCCGTCACCGCCGATGAACTGGCACCGATGGAGAAGAACCCCGGGCTGCAACGGGCGTTGCGGTTTTATGCCATGAATTTGCGCTTCGAGGGTACCCGCGAATGGAATTGGGAACTGCGCAAAATGAATGAGCGTCAGCATATTGCGGCGGCAGAATTAGCGCGCCAGAACAATCTCCTGGACCGCATGGTCAATACCTCAGACCGCACCAAGGCGGAGATGGATTTTAGCCAGCGCTATCCGACGCCGTTTAACGACAGTATGTATAAAACGACGCAGGCACTGGGACTCGACATGGCGTGGGTCTATGGTCTGATCCGTCAAGAGTCACGCTTCATCATGACGGCGAAATCGCATGTCGGCGCCTCTGGCCTGATGCAGATCATGCCGGCGACTGCGCGTTATGTTGCAAAGAAAATCGGCCTCGGTAATTTTGTACCGGATCAGGTCAATGATATCGATACCAACATTGCACTTGGTACCAATTATCTGAATATGGTGCTGACGGATCTGGGTGGCTCGCAGGCTCTGGCATCCGCCGCTTACAATGCAGGTCCCGGACGACCACGCGCCTGGCGCGCCTCACTGACGCGTCCAGTCGAGGGGGCAATTTTCGCGGAAACGATTCCGTTTGCTGAAACCCGTGGCTACGTCAAAAATGTGTTGTCCAACGCAACCTATTACGCGGCATTATTTGAGAAAAAACCCCAGTCGCTGAAAGCACGTCTGGGCACAGTAATTCCCAAAGGAATGTCAGCGACGGATTCCGATTTACCTTAAGGTCTTTATGCAAGATACTGAATTAGAAACTACGCTCGCCGCCATCTTTTCTGGCGACAAAAAACCATCACTGCAATTGGTGATCGGGAATAAAAATTATTCGTCATGGTCGATGCGCCCATGGGTCGTGATGAAAGCGTTTGGCATTCCGTTTGAAGAAATCCGCATCCTGCTCGATAAGCCAAACACGACCTCTCAGATTTCCGAATACTCACTGGCGGGACGCGTTCCGGTTTTACTCGCGAATGAAATTACTGTCTGGGATTCTTTAGCGATTTGCGAATTTTTAGCAGAACAATTTCCATTACAAAATCTATGGCCTGAAGACGTTGCGGCCAGAGCGATTGCGCGCAGCATCTGCGCTGAAATGCATTCTGGTTTTGCAGCCTTGCGTTTTGATATGCCGATGAATATCCGGGCAAACCTGCACGGCAAAGGCCGTACGATAGGCTCCCAGGCAGACATCGGACGTATTAGCGAAATTTGGGAAGACTGTCTATCCGGTTATGGTGCACATCAGTTTTTGTTCGGCGATTTCTCGATTGCTGACGCGTATTTTGCACCGGTTGTAATGCGCTTCCGCACCTATGGTGTATCGCTGGCACCCGCCTTGCAAGCCTATGTCGAGCGCGTGACAGCGCATCCGGCAGTGGCTGAATGGATACGCGATGCTGAAGCCGAAACCGACGAGATGCCAGGCCATGATGCACGTCCGGCGGTCTGACTATTAGCTCCATACAAACATCAGAATGAAAATCTATATTGTTGGCGGTGCAGTACGGGATCGTTTGCTCGGTCTGCCGGTCCAGGATCGTGATTACGTGGTTGTCGGCGCCAGTCCGGAAAGCATGCTCGCACTGGGCTACACGCCGGTCGGTAAAGATTTTCCCGTCTTCCTGCATCCCAAAACGCATGAGGAATATGCGCTGGCCAGGACTGAGCGCAAGACTGCCGCGGGTTACAAGGGATTTGTATTCCATACCGATGCCGGAGTGACCTTAGAACAGGATCTGATCCGTCGTGACCTGAGCATTAATGCGATGGCACAGGATGAGGATGGCAGTATCGTCGATCCGTTTGGCGGACAGCGCGACTTACAAGCTAAAGTGTTTCGTCATGTCTCGGCGGCGTTCACCGAAGATCCGGTCCGCATCCTGCGTGTCGCACGTTTTGCCGCACGTTTTTCGGTTGAGCCGCATGCGTTTACTGTGGCAGAAGAAACCAATCAATTGATGCAAGAGATGGTCCATGCCGGAGAAGTCGATGCTCTGGTGCCGGAGCGGGTCTGGCAGGAGCTGGCGCGCGGGCTGATGGAAGCGCGTCCATCCCGCATGTTTGAGGTCTTGCGTGATTGCGGTGCACTGGCACGTTTGCTACCCGAATTAAACGTCCTGTGGGGCGTACCTCAACCGCCCAAACATCATCCGGAAATCGATACCGGCGTACACGTCATGATGGTCGTCGATTACGCAGCACAGCAAGGCTATTCACTGGCGGTGCGCTTTGCCGCCCTGATGCATGATCTGGGAAAAGGCGCGACCCCGGCTGCGGCCTGGCCCAGCCATCATGGACACGAGCAATTCGGTGTCGATCTGGTCGACGCGCTCTGTCAGCGCTTAAAGATACCCAATGACTGCCGCGATCTCGCCATAATGACCGCACGCGATCACGGCAACATTGGCCGTGCGCTGGAATTACGGCCAGATACCATCGTGGCGCTGCTGGAACGCAGCGATGCATTCCGCAAGCCTCAACGGTTTTTAGAATTATTACAGGCTGCGCAATCCGATTGCTTTGGTCGTGCAAATTTGCCTGACGTGAAATTTCCGCAGGCAAATTATCTGGCTCAGGCACTGCAAGCAGCCCAGCAAGTGCAGGCAGGCGAAATCGCACAACGCTTCCCCGGACAACCGCAACAGATAGGCGTGGCCATCCATCAGGCGCGTGTAGAAGCCGTCCGTAGCTTTAAGCGACAATACGAGCTCGCCCAACAATAATCAAAAGCACCGTCGATACCTTATGCAGATCATCCCAGGTCTGCTGACGTCACAATGCGCACAATGCTGGTTGGGATGTCGACAGGCCAGGGAGGTTTTCTGGAATAATCCATGATGTTCGTCTACAATGAAGCGACGATTGTGCACCGCACAATTTGCTTTACCGGAAGGATCGCCATGAACGTTTCAGACATATTCCCCAGCGGCAAAGATGGTGAGCCATCCGAAGCTAAACCTGCCCCGAAACATACCGTGTTCGTGAAGGAATTATCCGAAAAAGACCGCCGACGGATCTTGCGTCACTTCTTGGCACTCAAAGAAAGTGATCGCCTGCTGCGCTTTGGCACCTACCTGCCGGATGAAATGGTGACCAAGTACGTCGAAGGCATCGACTTCTCGCGTGACAAGGTATTCGGGGTCATGAGTGCGCATTTCCGTCTGGTTGGTGTGGGTCATCTGGCGTTCGCGCCGAAGCAAGCCGCAGACGAAGTCACGGATAAAGACAAAGTCGCAGAGTTCGGTGTATCGGTCTCAGAATCCGCACGCGGCAAAGGTGTGGGTTTCAAACTGTTTGAGCGCGGTGCGATTCATTGTCGCAATGCGGATGTCGACACGCTGTACATGCATTGCCTCTCCTCGAATCAGACCATGATCCATATCGCTAAAAAAGCAGGGATGGAAATTCATCGTGAATATGGTGAGGCAGACGCTTATCTCAAGCTATTACCCGCCGACGCTGCCAGCGTTTTAAAAGAGGCCATGCAAGAACAAGTCGCCGCTCTTGACTACACGATCAAAGCCAACACCCGTGCTGCGGTCAAATGGCTGGGCAATCTGTCCGGCACGAAAAGCGAATAGCAATACACTGGCATTGCGAGACTTCAAAATTTGTCATGCCACCGACGTGATGCGCTCAAGTATCAGGTTTTTAGACGCCACTAAGGGAACGTCTAAAAACCTCCAGATTGGAAATCACATCGACCGACTTGCGCAAAATTCAAAATCTCTCACCACAGCGACACGGATGCACAATGACACAGAGAAAACAGGAGTAAGCGGTTCCATGAAATAGGGATTAAAGCGCTTTTAGATGCACCCAAGAAGCAATCCGCATATTAGACGGGGCTTCCCGAGCCATTTCGTGCCAAAAGGCGCGTCACTGTTGCGGGTTCAATCCAGATTTTCATCATGATTTGAGATGCTAGGGATAATACGCTGAACCAGGCGCTGTTGGCGCAATCGAAGCGCATATGACGAAGCAGCACAAAGAGAAACATCCACAATGACCGGAAACCTGCCGTCAGAAGTCAACCAGCAGCTCTGCGGACTTGAATGAACAATCTCGACTCCGTCCTGCAATCTCAACGCAATACACCAGTTAGCCTGGCAGGCATTCTGTTCACCAGCTTAGTCCGCGGGCATTCGCAATACCAGGTTTTAACTGAAGCAAAAAAAACTGATAATTCATCAAGCTGAGAATATTGTGTTATCATTTCGCCAACAACACAAAAAGACACGTATCTCCAACCCATCAGGGACACATTTTCATCATGAACCAGACGTCAGCCCCCGCAGGAATACCCAATAACGATAGCCGTCAGTTCATTCTTGAAATGCTGGGCTTTTCTGACGCAGAAAAAACGATGCTGGCATCCACCTTCCGGCTCACGGGGCGCAGAAGTTTTTGCTATGCGGAGCTGACGAGTGAAGAAGACCGTACCGACATTTATCTGGTGAATACCGACAATCCCGAGGCAATGCAGGAGCTGGAAAAACGCGCACCGAATATCCATGCACCTGCCGTACTCATCGGTCGCGATCCGGCGGTTGCTGTCGACTGGCCGCTGATACAAAAACCAATACACTGGATGCGCCTGTTTGGTCAGCTAGATGAACTGATGAACGCCGCATTGCAAGAGCGCGGCCGCCGCCAGCAAGGAAGCGAGCAACATTGGGATGGTCATACCTATCGCCGCACCATCGACAAAAAGCAATTACCCGAAGCCTTATACATTCCGAAAAAAGCCGCAGAATCCGTGCTGGTCGTTGATGACAGCGCGACGGTACGTGCGTTTATGCGTATCAAATTAGCCCCTTTCCACTTCGATGTCGACTACGCTGAAAATGGTGAGCAGGCGATTGCGATGACCGAGGTCAAAAAATACACCTGCGTATTTTTGGATATCTTGATGCCGGGAATCGATGGCTATAAAGTCTGCAAACATATCAAGTCGAATGCCGGCACCAAAAATACAGCCGTGGTCATGTTAAGCAGCAAATCCTCTGCTTTCGATAAATTCCGTGGTAGCTGGGCTGGTTGCGATGCCTATGTCGGCAAACCGGTTGATGAGAACGAATTACTCTCAACGATTGCCAAGTTCTTGCCAAGTGCACGCGAAGCGTCGGTAAAGCAAACCTCGGTGGTGTAGGCAAGGCGATATAAACAGTCCTCCGACGACCAAGCCTGCCGCCAGCATGGCCATGGAATCAATCAGCAATCCGGCAGTAGCCAAAGTACTTGACGGCTACCCGCCACTGATCCGGCAGAAACTGCTGGCACTGCGCGAACTGATCTTCGCAACCGCAGCCACAACGCAAGGTGTCGGTCCGCTGGAAGAAACATTGAAGTGGGGCGAACCCGCTTACCTGACCACTATTAGCAAAAGTGGCAGCACCATCAGAATTGCATGGAAGGCGTCGCAACCTAAGCACTACGCCATGTACTTCCACTGCCAGACCAACCTGATCAGCACCTTCCGTACTCTATTTCCGGATGACTTCCATTTTGAGGGAAATCGCGGCATTGTTTTTCATCAGGACACACAAGTGCCGACAGAATATCTTGCGTTCTGTATTGCAGCAGCCCTGACCTATCACCTCAAAAAACAGAAGTAGCAGAGGTAGCAGAGCTACCGGCGTTAGCCAAAACTCTGGTACGCATCACCAGACGTCTTACCAGAATAGCGGCGGCCAGCGTGGCCAGCAGATGCTTTAAGGTGTGACCACTGATGGCATGCAAGGCATGCGCTAACTCATGGTCATGTATCTCTGCAAGCTTGGCCAGCACATACACCGCAAGTGCAGCAGCAAAGGCGATACGGTCAGCGCTAGCCGCGCCATACAGTGTCTGCCACAACGGAATCAGGATCAGGGGCAGACCTTGCAATAACAGGTAAAAACGCAAATCACCTGCCCCCTGTCTATCGGTGAAAAACCACCAGGCAACGCTGATCACGGCAAACATTACAAACCCAATGACATCGCGTCGCTGGCGTACAGTATCAATTGAGGCCGTTACGACCGTCTCTGCTCTCACCGCAGCCAGCAATCCCGCAAACGCCAGAGCGATCGGCAACCTGTCCCATAATAGCCGTGCATTATCCGGCGCAAGGTGATAAAAGCCAGAGCCAAAAGCCGTCAAGAACAGACTGACCAGAAATAACCGGTAAGCGCACCAGCCCGCCTTGATCGCAGGATGAGTACGTACTGGCCATAAACGCCACATGCCCCATAAGGCAACCAGCGCAAATCCACCATTCGATAACACATCTGCCGCATGCGACAAGCCGCACCACACCGATTGATCAGCAAATTCATGATAGTGAGGTAGCTGTGCAATCGGTCCATGTAGCAATAATGCCGCACTGATCACACCAACGAGCCACGAAGGAAGATGACAATAGAAAGAGCGCTGCTGAGTCGCTAAAGAGTTCAAGATAAGGTCTCCGGTAATTAAAATAATCAACTCGGAATTTGCCTTACATAAAACAAAAGTGATACCTTGATGAATAAAGTTGATTTATTTTACCAACGAAGGATCTAATTTCAATACCAAATGACTGAAACTACGCAATTAATTGCTACTCTCAAACGCCAGTTACGACAGCAGGGTAAAACCTATAAAGACGTCGCCAGCCTGCTGAACTTATCCGAGCCAGCCGTCAAACGTTTGTTCACGTCGACGCGCTTCCCGTTAGACCGCATCGTCCACATCGCGAATATGCTGGGTTTTACGCTCGCAGAACTAACGCAAGAAGCAGCCAGTAACGGATCGCGCTTACATACCCTGACAGATGCACAAGAAAAAGAGCTGGTCTCTGATCCTCAATTATTACTGGTGGCTGTCTGCGCGCTGAATCAATGGACCTTAAGCGACATCCTGAGTCGCTATCAGTTGACTGAGGTCAATTGTGTCACCCTCTTATTGCGACTGGACAAACTACAACTGATTCATCTGCTACCTGGCAACCGGATACGATTAAATGTCAGCCGCGATTTTGACTGGCGCCCGAATGGCTGGATACGACAATATTTTCAACAGCAAGGCTTGAGCGATTTCCTGGATAGCGGTTTCTTAGGCAGTCAGGAATCCTGTCAGTTTGCCCACGCCATGCTGACAGATGCAGCGATTCAAAAAATGCAATTGAAGTTACTGCAAATACGCAACAAATTCGCAGAGCTGCACCAGGAGAGCCTCTCGTCACCACTCCCCAAACGACGCGGCAGCGCACTACTGCTCGCGATGCGCGAGTGGGAACCAGTTGAGTTTGTGAGCTTAAGACGTTACGAGGACTTAAAATAAATTATCTCAATAAGAGAAAAATTTACATATAGCGCACTCAACTATTCAAGCATTCAATACCGGCAATGCCGTCGTATCTTTAATTTGCTGCAAGGCAAAGCTCGACTTTACGTCAAGTACCGCCGGGTGACGCAGCAGGGTTTCCATCATGAAGCGGGAAAAGTGATCCATGTTCTCGACATGTACCCGCAGCAGATAATCCATTTCCCCCGTCATCGCATAACACGCGACAATCTCCGGCCACTGCTCTACCGACGCCGCGAAATCATTACGCGGCGAACGTGACGCGCCTTTTCCCGGTGCATCGTTATGCTTCTCCAGACGCACGTTCACATAGGCCAGCAAGCCAAGGCCGATCTTGGCTGGCTCCAGCAGAGCGACATATTTGCGGATCACACCGCTCTCCTCCAGCCGCTTGATACGTCGCAGACACGGCGACGGCGATAGGTTGACTCTCTCGGCGACCTCCTGATTGGTCAAGCGTCCGTCAGCCTGCAAAATCGCCAGAATCTTGCGATCAATCTTATCCAAAGGAATTGTCGTCATAGTTTGCCAATATTTTAGTTATCACAGCAATATTATTGCGTAATTTTTGCAATTCTTGGGTTATTTTGCAATTTAATGGCGTGAATCAAGAACTATACTGAGAACTTAATCTATGTCAAAAACTTTGACTTTGATGGCCACCATCCGGCGCACTGGCACGATGTTGCTACTGTCGCGCAGATGCTAGACGATTACTTCAGGAGACAAGCATGACCTTCCAAACTTGGGAAAACCCTATGGGTACCGATGGCTTTGAGTTTATCGAGTACGCAGCACCCGATCCAAAAGCACTCGGTGAATTATTCGTCACTATGGGTTTTACTGCGATTGCCAAGCATCGCACCAAGGATGTGACACTGTTCCGTCAAGGTGGTGTGAACTTCATCATCAATGCAGAACCTGATTCTTTCGCACAAAAATTTGCCCGCAAACATGGCCAGTCTGTTTGCGCATTCGCTTTCCGCGTCAAGGATGCCAACGCTGCCTACAAGCGCGCACTGGAACTGGGTGCCTGGGGTTTCGACAATAAAACCGGCCCTATGGAACTCAACATTCCTGCCATCAAAGGTATCGGCGATTCCCTGATTTATTTCGTTGACCGCTGGCATGGCAAAGATGGCGCAGATGCAGGTGCCATCGGTAATATCAGCATCTATGATGCTGACTTTGTGGCACTGCCTGGCGTGGATTCCAATCCTGTTGGCAAAGGCCTGACTTACATCGACCACCTGACCCACAATGTGCATCGTGGCCGTATGAAGGAATGGGCAGATTTCTATGAAACCCTGTTCAGCTTCCGCGAAATCCGTTACTTCGATATCGCCGGCAAGCATACAGGCCTGAAGTCCAAAGCCATGACTTCTCCTTGCGGCAAAATCCGTATTCCTATCAATGAATCTTCGGATGACAAATCCCAGATCGCTGAATATCTGGACCTGTACCACGGCGAAGGCGTGCAACATATCGCCATGGGCACAGACAATATCTATGACACCGTGGGCGGCATGAAAGCCAATGGCGTGGTATTCCAGGACACCATCGATACATACTACGACCTGGTAGATCGCCGCCTGCCTGGCCATGGCGAAAACCTGGAAGCACTGCGCAAGCTGCGTATCCTGGTGGATGGCAAGAGCACAGAAACATCGCGTGAATTGCTGTTGCAGATTTTCACGACGACAGTCATCGGCCCTATCTTCTTTGAAATCATCCAGCGCAAAGGCGACCAGGGTTTTGGCGAAGGTAATTTCCGCGCATTGTTTGAGTCCATAGAGCTGGATCAGATCCGTCGTGGCGTTCTCAAAGACGATAAAACCCCTGCGTAATTCAGCAGCTCGTTAAGAGAATGCAAGGTCAACCAGATCGACAGCCAGGTGCGTCGTCTGTTGACCTTTTTTTGTTTGAGGAAGGAGACAACATCATGACTACTGCAACCGCATCGAATGCTGCAGTTGATACCGCACACAATGCCACTTCTACGACTATTTCGAATGAAGACTTTCTCGCTACCGTCGCCGAAAAATCGGACGGTGCCGCGTTGCGCGGTGATTACAAGCTGGCAGATACCCAATATGTAGTAGAACAGAATTGGGATCGCTACACAGAAGAAGAACACGAACTCTGGCGCAAACTCTATCAGCGGCAAGAGGCCTTATTACCAGGGCGCGCCTGTAATGAATTCATTGATGCATTACATAAAATGAATGCGGCTGGCGGCATACCGGATTTTGAGCAGACCTCCGCAGCATTGTTTAAAGCGACCGGCTGGCGCATCGTCGCCGTGCCTGGCTTGATCCCTGAATTTACCTTCTTCGAGCATCTCGCGAACCGCCGTTTTCCAGTTACAGTATGGTTGCGTACGCCGGAGGAATTCAACTATATCGTCGAACCTGATGTATTCCATGATTACTTCGGCCACGTGCCGATGTTGTTCAATCCAGTGTTTGCCGACTATATGCAGTTGTATGGCAAAGGCGGTTTAAAAGCCATGGGGTTGGGCGGTCTCGATTATCTGGCACGGCTGTATTGGTACACCGTCGAATTCGGATTGATCAATACACCGGAAGGCCTGCGCATCTACGGCGCGGGCATCCTATCGTCTGGTGGTGAAGTGGAATATTGTCTGAAATCCGGCACCACATCACGCCATATTCATCTCGACATACAGCGTTGCCTGCGCACTTTGTACAAAATCGATTCGTATCAGGAAAGCTATTTTGTGATCAACAGTTTCCAGGAATTATTCGACGGTACCGCACCGGATTTCGCGCCGTATTACGAAAAACTCAAACAACTTGAGGCGTTACCGGCAGATACCCTGCTCGCGGGTGAGATCGAGTTACTGGCTTAGCCAGTTGATGCGTATCAGAGTGCTTTGATACGCAAACACTGTCATTAAAAACTAAGGGCGCACTGTCTGGGCAGTGCGCCCTTATTATTAGTCGAGACTGATTGAGACTAGTTGAGTCAGGCTGAATGTGTGCTCGGGGACCACTACTTCGGAAACATATATTCCACTGCCGTCTTAGACATCCCCTTATCGCTATGCCCTACCCCGGCGACTGTCAGCAGTTCCCATTTCAGAGGCGCATTCAGTGTCGCAGCAACTTCTTTTGCCGTCTTCATAAAATTCTGCCCGCGTTCAAACCGATTTTTACCTTCTGCCCGGGCCTGAGGTGAATTAGGAACATGCCCACCTGATTCCTGCAAATCATCTTCACCCAACATGACCACCAAACGACGTGAAAAAACCGTGGCGAGCTGCGTTTCGCTGACAACGTCCTTATCCAGGCTCATCGGAAAGCGCGCCTGATTCCACGCGGGATAAACCGGCATTGTATAACTGCCAGCGTTAGCAGAAAACGCCACCTCAACTCTTGGCGATGGCATGAAGATCATGAAGCGATGAACGAATTGTGCTCCCGCCGAATGACCGTACAAGTAATAGCTAGGCGTGCTCAGTGATTCACGTTGACGCAGGTCGTCAAACAAATGCTCGATAACCCAGAAACTCCATTGCGTGTGATTGGAATTCGTCACATTGCCGAACTGATAGGCAGCACTGGGAAAATATCGCTCGGCAAACTCAGGGACGACTAACAAAAACTGATATTTCTCTGCATATGCTTTCCAGGCGTTACGATAATCCTCGCCATTGCGTTTGGTACCGTGCATCACGAACAGTACTTTGGTCTGCGCATTGAGCGTCGCTGGTTTGTAGTACCAGACCGTGACCGGTTTATCCGGCGCGCTCAGCGTATCGGTAAAACTGAAACTATTGCTACCCGCCGCTAAGGTAGTAGTTGGTGCGACAGCTGAAGGGGCGGCTAAAGGGGAGGCCAAGGGATCGGCTGCAACACAGACAGACGACAAAGCAAAAAATAAGGCAATCAAGCCTGTGAGATGAGTGAGCATATGAGTAAATATATGTGTAAGTAAGCGTCGCATTGTTCGTCGATTCCTTATTTAGATAATTAGATAATCCATCGTCTGATATACCTGATGCTCACTATTTATCAGTGGTTCAGCAGTAACTCAGCAATCACTAAGCGGGAACTTCTAAAACCCTTTAATCGAGATGCCGCACTAGGTACAAAACGCAGCAATACGTCGGCATTGCTGCGTTTTGCGACGGCGCAATGCGCTCACCTATTGGGCTTTTAGAAGTCCCCAACAGACGGCTAAGTCCGTCAATAAACGCTCGGTACGCCAGGTGGTCTGGTTTTAAATCGCTTATGCGCCCAAAAATATTCTGCCGGTGCTTTCAGGATTTCTGCCTCGATGTAGTCGTTCATCATGCGTGTTGCGGCGATGATGTCGTCGCCAGGATAATCAAGCCAAGGCTCACGGAAACTGACTTTCCATCCCTGATAATCAGGCAGCATCGTCGCAATGACTGGGATCACTTTGGCATGTGTAGTGGCAGCGATTCTGGCGACCGCAGTCAGGGTAGCTGCGGGTACGCCGAAGAAGGGTATAAACTCCGCATCCTTAGGTCCAAAATCCATATCCGGCAACATAAAAAACGGCAAACCCTCACGTATCGCACGGACAATCGGTTTGACGCCTTCGGCACGAGAAAACAATTTCACAGGACGAAAACGTGAACGGCCTTTACGTAAAGCCTGATCAAACACTTGGTTGCGTTGCTCGGTATAAATCGAGCACAAGGACGACTCCAGCATCACAGCAACACCTGCGACATCCAGGCTGACAAAATGTGGGCACAGCAAAATCGTCGGCCCGTCCTGAATACTCGCCAGCGGCACAGCTGGGTCAACCTGAATCAATTTCTTTAAGCGTTTTTCTGAAGCCCACCACAAGATGCCGCGCTCCAGCACGCTACGGGTATAGGCTTGAAAATGCTGTCGTGCGAGTTTGATCCGTTCTTCCTCACTGAGATGCGGCAAACACAGCCGCAAGTTCGTCAGCGTGATATGGCGGCGCGATTTAATCACTCGAAACAGCATGCTGCCAACGGCATCCCCAAAGCGTCCCAGCACTGGTAACGGCAGCCAGTGCATTACCCACATAAATCCCAGAACGAATCTCATGTGCGATCCTTTACCGAATCCGTGGAAACAGCCGAAGTCACCGGTGCAGCGACACCCTGCGGAATTTTGTAGCGGTTATAGCTCCAGAAATACTGCGCAGGCTTGCGGGCAATCAGTTTTTCCATCGCGGCATTGATCGCCTCTGCTTGTTGCGTGGCGTCTTCGCCCAACACTTCATCAAATGCGACAAAGCGCACCACGTAGCCGCGACCATGGGGCAAACGCTCGGCATACGTCAGTATCAACGGAGCGCCTGTCATCTTATGCAGCTTGGCCGACAGCGTCATGGTATAGGCAGGCTTGCCAAAAAATCTGGCCCAGACGCCTTCACCCTCTTGCGGCACCTGATCGGGCAGCAAGCCAATCGCTTCACCCTTCTTCAAGGCTTTTGCCATGGTACGAACGCCCGACAGATTCGCTGGTGCGAGGATCAGATTATCGCGGGCTCTGGCGCCTTCGATTAAGGGCTTCAAGGCGGCTTTACGCGGCGGTCGGTACAGCGCGGTTAAGCGAGTTCTGGCGGCAATCGCTTGGGCAATAATTTCAAAACAACCAAGGTGGGGCGTCAGTAAAATCACACCTTTTCTGGCATCAAGCGCAGCCTGAACCAGTTCCCAGTTTTCAACTGTCGCGGTGCGCAATACACGCTCTGGGTCAGCGCACCAGATAAACGGCAGCTCCATGATGTTTTTACCCGCCTCGCGTACTGCGGAGGAAGTATCAGCAGCAAAACCGGCACGGCGGATGTTTTCTTGCAAACGACGACGATAGGAGCCAGACGCCATATAGACCAGCCAGCCCAGACTTGCACCAATAGCATGCAAGACAGGCAATGAAAAAATAGACAGGAAGCGAAATAAAGCTACGAGCATGATGCATCTCAGGTCTGAGAGAAAAAATTAGAGGCGGAATTTCCAGCGATTAGACACGACCTCAAGAAGAAGCGTAAAATATCACACAATGTGTAAAGCCTATTGCAAAATTAAGCTGGCTAGACGCGCCGACGAAGACAGTACGCACTGTACGGTGAGTCGGTGTCACAATGCCCGATTCCATTTGTAATAGTAGGATAGGCTTTATCTAAGAACCGCCGAGTTAACAGACAACTTGCGAGGCGGTATACAAGTTCCGCTAAAGCGTCGCAGGTTCTCTTTCCGACTGCGGCATGTTTAATACGGTCATTTTTTACAAGGAGCCTGCGATGGCTAATGATTTTCTCTTCACCTCTGAATCGGTCTCTGAAGGACATCCCGACAAAGTCGCCGATCAAATTTCCGATGCAATTCTCGACGCGATCTTTGAACAAGATCCACTCTCCCGCGTCGCTGCTGAGACTCTGACGAATACTGGCCTGGTCGTATTGGCTGGCGAAATCACCACCAACGCCAACGTCGATTACATCCAGGTCGCCCGCGATACCATCAAGCGCATCGGCTACGACAATACCGAGTATGGTATTGACTACAAAGGCTGTGCCGTACTGGTCGCTTATGACAAACAATCCAATGACATCGCGCAAGGCGTCGATCATGCGTCCGACGACCATCTGAACACTGGTGCGGGTGATCAGGGTCTGATGTTTGGCTATGCCTGCGATGAAACGCCGGAACTGATGCCAGCGCCGATCTACTATGCTCACCGTCTGGTAGAGCGTCAGGCGCAATTGCGTAAAGACGGCCGCCTGCCTTTCTTGCGTCCTGATGCGAAGAGCCAGGTCACGATGCGTTATGTCGATGGCAAACCGCACAGTATCGATACCGTCGTCTTGTCCACACAGCACAGCCCGGATCAAAGCGATGGCAGCAAGATGAAGCCGTCCTTTATCGAAGCAGTGATTGAAGAAATCATCAAACCAGTCTTGCCGAAAGACTGGCTCAAAGAAACCAAATACCTGATCAACCCGACCGGTCGCTTTGTGATTGGCGGTCCGCAAGGCGATTGCGGTCTGACAGGCCGTAAGATTATTGTCGATACCTACGGCGGCGCATGTCCGCATGGTGGCGGCGCATTCTCCGGTAAAGACCCTACAAAGGTCGATCGTTCTGCCGCCTACGCAGCACGTTATGTCGCTAAAAATATCGTCGCTGCCGGTCTGGCGAAGCAATGTCAGATTCAGGTCGCGTATGCGATTGGCGTCGCACGACCGATGAATGTCACGGTATATACCGAAGGCACGGGCGTGATTCCGGATGAGCAAATCGCCGCTCTGGTGAATGAGTATTTTGACCTGCGTCCAAAAGGCATCATCCAGATGCTGGATCTGCTGCGTCCGATTTATTCCAAGACGGCAGCGTATGGTCACTTCGGTCGCGAAGAACCGGAATTCACCTGGGAACGTACGGACAAAGCCGTGTTGTTACGCAAGGCTGCCGGACTCTGATCACCTTGTTTGTAGCGTTTTTGACCGTTGTAGTACGTGCTTGAATATGGACTGAAGTATGCAATGCCGGGCCCCGTTGTTGTCTCAAGTAGTACTTAGGGAAGCGCAGATTGATTCGATAAGCGCAACATCACATTTTCTTACGAAACACGTCACTAAATACGTAAAGAAATACGTAACGACGCAGCAAGATCATCGCTGTTCGACGAAAAAATGTGATGCCCCCGGCTTATCTTCTAGCCTTGCATGCGTTGGTCTGGTAGTCCTGATGTCTGCTATCTCCATGTGGTCGCCGTATTCCCTGGCGGCCACAGCCTCCTCGCCTGCCACACCGCCTAAAGTCAGCAAACCCGTCACCGACTGGTGCACGCCACTAGTGGCGCGCTTGCCCAAAATTTCTGACAGCGATTGCCGCAATAGCAAAGTCCAGCCAGCAGGGGCAAATTCTGCCAACGGCTTTCCAATTCTGGTGCGGGATATCGCAGCGGACCCACGTCGCAAGCAAGCATTAAAAGTATTGCTGTTAGGTGGCATTCATGGAGACGAACAAACCGCGTCAGCGATCGTGTTCAAGTGGATGGAAGTGATGCATAAACCGGCGGCGCAAGAATTCCAGTGGAAGGTTGCGCCCATCGTCAATCCCGATGGCTTGCTGGCGGCCAAACCCATGCGCGTCAATGCGCGTGGTGTCGATCTGAACCGCAATTTCCCAACGCCCAACTGGCAGCAGGATGCCCCGCGCTACTGGGCCAAAACAACGCGTAGTGATCCGCGTCGTTTCCCCGGCAAAGCGCCCATCTCAGAACCTGAGAGCCGCTGGGTCTATGACACCATAGAAAAATTCAAACCCGACGTCATCATCTCGGTACACGCACCGTTTGGCGTGCTCGACTTCGACGGCCCTGTTACCCCTCCGCGCCGCTTTGGCCGCTTGATCTACAACCGGGTCGGCGTCTATCCCGGCTCACTCGGTAACTACAGCGGTCTGCACAAAGACATCCCGGTTGTGACCATCGAATTACCGAACGCCACCGTGATGCCGCCGGATGCCGAGGTGCAACGCATCTGGCTGGATATGCTGGGCTGGATCAAGCGCAAGGTTCCTGCGCAAGCCAAACTCGCGCAACGATAACTCTGCGGAAGCATATACTCCCTCTGATTTTTAAAAAATAGGGCTTACTCCGCACTGTTTATCTAGTGAATTAAAAATACTGGTATGGAGTATATTAAAATTTGACTACACTGGCTCTGCCCACATACGTAGCAGATTGTGATAGTTACCAGTCAGTTGCAGCACCGCCTGAGTATCTGCACCGCCGGCCGTCAGTCGCTGAATACTGCTATCCAGACTGAACAGCAAAGCCCGCTGCGCGTCGTCCCTGATCATGCTTTGCACCCAGAAAAAAGATGCCAGCCTGACGCCGGACGTCACTGGCGTCACCTGATGTACGCTGGTCGACGGATACAGCACCATATGTCCGGCAGGCAGCTTGACGTTGTGCGTGCCGTAAGTATCGACGATCTGCAGCTCGCCGCCTTCGTACTCATCGGGATCCGACAAAAATAAAGTCGCTGAGATATCCGTACGAATTTTTTTCCCGGTTCCGGGCAACAGCCGTACGGCGTTGTCGATGTGATGACCAAAATGCTGACCGCCACCATACAGGTTAAACATCGGCGGATACACCACTGCTGGCAGCGCCGCGCTGATAAATTGCGGATGCCGTTCCAGCGTCGCCAGAATCAGATCGCCGAGAGCGAGTGCTTGTGGGCGCGATTCTGGCAATTGCAAATTATGCTTGACCTGACTGCCCTGATAACCGGCACTCGCCAGTCCGTCAACCCACTGGGCCTGATTAAGTTGATCACGACAAAAATTAATTTGATCAAGACTGAGTACGTCGGGGATAGCGAGCAGCATGATAATGAAAAATGGATGAGTTGAATTAAATCAGATGAGCAATCAAACTAAGTAAGCAAACTGAGTAATTGAACTGAGCAATCAAATTGAAAACGCGATTAACAACGCCCCATTCGCTGATCCGCCAGATCGGATGAATCAGCCAAATCAGTCAGACCAGCAAATGGGAAGCTTACCTCAGCTTAGAAACGATATGCCACCGTGACCAGTGCGCTACGCCCTTTTACCGGCGTGGCGCGTCCGCTTGATGCCGTTTCAAAGTATTTTTCATCTGTCAGATTTTGCAGATTAAAACGGATGTCATAGTCTTTTTGTTTATACGCAATGGTCGCGTCGTAGCGTTTGTAAGCATCGACATAAGCGGTCTCAAAATTATTCAGATAACGCTTCGATGCATACAAAACCCCGCCACCGATTTCCCAGTTTTGCATCGGGCTATAGGTTGTCCAGACAGTGACGTTATCACGCGGCGTGTTCGGTAATGTTTTACCGACTGCAGAGATACCACTGCTTAATTCTTTCAGCGCATTGATCTTGCCATCCAACAGTGTATAACCCGCCATCACTTGCCAGTCTGGCGTGATACGGCCAACTACACCAATTTCAAAGCCTTGCACCTGCGTATCGCCAGACAATGTCACTACGGAAGTCAGCGGATCCGTCGTACGGGCATTGGTTTTTTGCACCCGGAAAATCGCACCGTTCAGGCTCAGATTACCATCAAGAAAATCGAGCTTGGCACCCGCCTCGATGGATTTATTTTTCTCAGGATCGAGATTCACATTCGATGCCGACAACGCCAGTGTTTCAGTCGATGGATTAAACGACGTACCATAAGACACATAGTACGATTGCGCCTCTGACGGCTGCCAGATGACACCGGCACGGGTACTCAGCATCTTATCGGTATGCGCCAGGCTGGTTGTGACTTTTGTCGTATAGTTGTACGACGTTTGCGACGCGCTGTATCGGTCCCAGCGCAATCCCGCAACCAGCTTCCACTCTTTACTCAAATCCACCTGATCATTCAGGTACACCGCAACAGTATCCGCATCAGAATCAGTTTGCGTGCTGGCAGCACGTACTGCCGTTGCTGGCTTGGCAGAGTATTTGGGAGCGGCCAGATTCACACTGCCTACCCCCGTCCAGGAATATGCCGCATTCGCATATTTATCTTTAGCGAGTTCCAGACCGGTAGTGAAGGTATGCTGCAAACCCGCCAGATTCACTTTAGCAATCAGATCCGTCTGATTAACCAGAGACGTATCGTTGATCACGCGATCACCGGGATTATAAGTCGCGGTAATTTTATCCAGCGCAGTACCGACCGGATAAGTCCCTGTGATGGTGATACGGGTCGGTGATGCGGTCGTTTTATATTTTCCGTATTGAGTACGGTTTTGCAGTGTCGTATCTTTATCGAATTTATGGCGAATACTGGCACTGATAATATCGGCGTCCTGGTCGTATTTATCGTCGGTAAAACCAAAGTAGCGATTGGCCGGTGCATCAATCGGCTTGCCGTTGACCACAGGAAAACCATAGTCAGGAATATCTTTATTCCGCTGAATAAAAGCAGTAATTAAAATCTCGGTCGGCGTACCGATCCCGAAGCGCACTGACGGCGCCACACCAAAGCGTTTATTCTCGACGACATCGCGTGTCGATTTATTATCCTGCGCAAAAGCATCAATCCGGAAAGCCGATGTCTCAGACAAAGGACGATTGAGATCGACTGTGCTACGGTAATAACTATCAGTACCCACAGTACCGGTGACTTCACCACTGGCTTTCAGATTCGGTTTGCGGCTGGCCTGATTAATCACACCACCGGTAGAACCTCGACCAAACAACATCGATGACGGGCCTTTCAACACCTCGACTGCTTCCAGATTAAACGTATCACGGGTGTACTGACCACGATCACGGAAACCGTCGAGATACACATCCGTACGAGCCGAATAGCCGCGCAGATTAATGTTGTCGCCAATCTGACCACCCTCGCCTGCAGAAATCGTAATGCCCGGCACATTGCGCAATGCCTCAGTCATCGTCGTCGCCGCCTGCGCATTCAAGACCGCACGATTGACCACGTTTACCGTCTGCGCAATATCACGCAGGTCAGTGGCGACCTTGCCTGCAACCGCCGTTTTTTCCGGTGCATAACGGTTTTTATCCGCATTGTCCTGGACTTTAATTTCCGGCAATGTGCTATCAGTAGTGGATACGGGAGCAGTTTGCGCCAACGCAACAGGCGCGGCGACAGCAGCCAGCAAGGCGGCAGCCAATGGGGTGAGACGACGTTTCATTACTTTCCTTTTATTGTCAGCGATCCGGCCCCTATAGAGGAAACCTGGATTCTTAGCGAGTGTAAAAATTGATTGAAAAATCAAATAAATAAGGCTGGCTGACAGAGGGGGAGAGTGTCGTGGCTGGCTGAAAAATAGTGCGGCGATGTACAGAGGAGGTGATTATAGATGAGAATGATTATCAATAACAAGATATTTTCTATCCTAAGCTTCCAGTGCAACATTTATTACGACCCTGTTTATAGGCGACAAGTTGCGGCCAAGCGTGTTACCGGGAGCATTCAGTGATGTTTATCGCGATCAGTAGTCTGGTCGTTACGAAAATCTTCTGTAGTGAATTTAGCATAATGAAAAATCGGTCAATTAATCAACCGGCATATCACCAATAATCGCAGCACATTCCCGCCCGAAAATCTACGCGAAATTACTCCGGTCGCTCGATCATCAATTGCTAATGCGCGAACTGATCTATGGGGTCAAGTCACTACACTCCTCACAAATCCACGCTAAATTTTGTCTTTTGCTTAAACTCAAAACTTAGTTTCGATCCTGAGCACAATTCACGATGCATGATCGGCAACGTCCGCATTAGAATCATGCTGCTGTCTCACGATCTGGTTCAGTGCTTATTACACCCTGGCTCGATTCTGATTCAACCGGACTTTTACCTGGTACCGATGCTACGTCAGTAATGAACTTAATCATCCTAAAACAGGTCAATCTTCAGTCTGGATAAAGGCCGGCAAACACGGACGTAACTCATAAAAAATCTGCGCAAGGCATTGCGCTCGACAATAAGGAAGAGAATGAAACGCCACACCAATACCACTCTGCTCGCTTCCCTGTTCTTACTCGGCATCATCGGTAATGCGGCTGCGCAAAGCACGCTAGCAGATCCGCATCAATGGCTGGAAGATGTGACCGGCGACAAGGCACTGGACTGGGTTAAGTCACGTAATCAGATTACCCGCAGCAAGCTCGACAGCGATCTGGCATTTTTAAAATTACGCAGCGATCTGCAGGTCGTTCTCGACTCTAAAGACCGGATTCCCGGCATCCGTAAGATGGGCAATTATTATTACAATTTCTGGATGGATGCGGAACATCCGCGCGGCCTGTGGCGCAAGACGACGCTGGAGGAATACCGTAAAGCACAACCTAAATGGGAACCGGTGCTCGACATCGATGCGCTGGCAAAAGCGGAGAATGAAAACTGGGTTTTTAAAAACAGCATCTGTCGCGATCCGGCTTATGATCGCTGCCTGATCGAGTTGTCACGTGGCGGTGCAGATGCCGTAGTCATGCGTGAATTTGATCTGAACACCCTGAGCTTCGTCAAAGACGGATTCAGCCTGCCAGAAGCCAAGATGAGTCTGGACTGGCGCGATAAAGACACGCTGTTTGTCGCGACTGATTTTGGCGCTGGCACGCTGACGGATTCTGGCTATGCACGTATCGTCAAAGAATGGAAACGCGGCACTCCCTTGACCACGGCCAAGGTGTTGCTCGAAGGTGAAAAAACCGACATGGCGATCTCAGCGCAGAGCAGTGATCACGGTGGCATTCATCATGAACTGGTGAATCGTCAGATCACGTTCTACTCATCCGAACAATTTTTAAAAGAAGGCGACAAGCTGACGAAGCTTGACGTACCTAGCCATTCCAGCGTCAGCTTTTTTGGCAAACAATTCGTTGTCACACCGCGTGAAGCATGGACCACGGGTGGCAAGACATATGCATCCGGCAGCATGTTAGCCATGGATTTTGATGCGTATAAAAAGGGTGAGCGTCATTTCACCATCTTGTTTGAACCCAGCGACAGCACCTCGCTAACCGGCGCGGCATATACAAAAAATTATGTGCTGGTACAGTCATTGAATACCGTCAAAAGTAATCTGAGTGAATGGAAACTGGAGAACGGTAAATGGGTGTCGCGTCAGGTCGTCTTGCCGACCATGGGCGAGGTCGGCGTCAGTGCACTGGATGCCAATAACTCGGATGATTATCTGCTGCGTTATTCCGATTACCTGACACCGAGTGTCTACATCCTCGCTCATGCGGGCAATGATCAGCGCGAATCATTAAAATCTGCACCGAGCTTCTTTGATGCCTCTCCTTATGAGACGACACAACAGTTTGCAACGTCCAAAGACGGCACCAAAATTCCTTACTTTCTGGTCAAACGCAAAGATGTGAAATACGACGGCAACAATCCAACGCTGCTGTATGGCTATGGCGGATTTGAAATCTCGCTGACTCCGTCTTATTCCGGCGGCATCGGTAAGTCATGGCTGGAAAAAGGTGGTGTGTACGTGGTCGCAAATATCCGTGGCGGTGGCGAATTCGGTCCGCGCTGGCATCAAGCAGCATTGAAAGAAAATCGTCAGCGTGCCTATGATGACTTTGCCGCAGTGGCCGCCGACCTGATCGCCAGCAAAATCACCAGCCCGCAGCATCTGGGCGCCATGGGTGGCAGCAATGGCGGCCTGCTGGCTGGCGTGGCACTGACGCAGCATCCGGAACTGTTTAACGCGGTCGTCAGCCAGGTTCCTCTGCTGGATATGCAGCGTTATAACAAATTGCTGGCAGGCGCGTCCTGGATGGGTGAATACGGCAATCCGGATATCGCAGCGGAATGGGATTACATCTCACGCTACTCCCCGTATCAAAACGTGAAGGCAGGTGTCACCTACCCTAACGTTCTGTTCATCACCTCTACCCGCGATGACCGCGTCCATCCGGGCCATGCGCGTAAGATGGCAGCGAAAATGCTAAGTCAGGGTCATCAAAATGTCTGGTACTACGAAAACATTGAAGGCGGCCACGGCGGTGCTGCGAACAATGCGCAGCGTGCCGATATGTCTGCGATCACTTATTCGTTTTTGTGGAATATGCTGAAACGGGATAATGCGGATGTCGTGATTAAGCCTTAATCAGTAAATATTAAGAAGTAATCATTAAGCAGTAATCACCGCATCTGATGCGAAAACCGCTGGCTTGCACCCGGCGGTTTTTTTATGGTGATCCAGGTGGAACAAGTATGCTGCGTTCTAATTTTGTGTAAAAAAAATCGTCTTGATATCATGCCTTATTCAACTCATTGGCGACGCTCTCGTCCCGCCTTGGATTGGGTACATTGTTTTCTGCATCAGGATTCGTGATATCCGCTAATAAAAAAGCAATCCGCAATACCGGCGCGCCTTCTGGCATGAAATACCTTGAAAACCCGCACCAGCATTGCGGATTCAATTCTGGCTCTCAAACAATCATCTGTATAAGGACAAAGTCCCGCCAAATCAAATGCTGTATCATCACTGGCTCTGATCACGGCGGATCCTGAGGATCGTGTGCAATGCCACGCGATCACAACACCGCCAATCCACCTGACACCTAGCAATAACCAAGTCATAAGACGCCAACATGAGTTTGTACCAACTGCTTGCCCAATTTATCCGCGACCACAAACGTCACTATCTTGCCGCCGCCGCGATGCTGTTCTCCGTTGCGGTTTTAACCGTGCTGATTCCGCGCAAGGTCGGTGCAGTCATTGATGCGATGGTGGCGCACAATCTGGATACGCGCGGCCTGGCGATACAGTTAGGTGAGTTAGTGCTGATGGGGGTGGCGATTTATTTTTTGCGGGTTGGCTGGCGCATACAATTATTCACTGCCTCTTTTCAACTCGGGGTGCAACTGCGTACCCGTCTGTATCAGCGTCTCAGCCTGCAAGGCGCTCCTTTTTTTCAGCAGCAACGTACCGGCGATCTGATGGCGTTAGGCACCAATGATGCGGATGCGATTGAACTCGCATCGGGCGAGGCGATGCTGGCTGGTTTTGATGGCAGCATGACCTTTGCCCTGGTCATCGGCATGATGCTGCTGGGTGTGGACTGGCGGCTGGCGCTCGTCGCCTTATTGCCTTTTCCGTTTATGGCATGGGCATTTAAAACGATTACCCATCATGTGCATGATGCCTCGCGTGATTCGCTGGATCGTTTCAGCAAACTGAACGATCAGGTGCAAGAGACCCTGGCAGGTGTGAGAACCTTGCGTGCGCTAGGTCTGGAGCAGCGCAGCGCAGCACAATTTGCGGAACTGGCGGAACACGCTGCCGATGCCAGCCTGAGTGCACAGCGCTGGGAAGCCGCATATGAGCCCGCGGTCGGCATTGCCCTGACCTCGGCAGGTGCATTGACACTCTGCATGGGTGGCTATCTGGTGTGGCATAACGACATGACGATTGGCACCCTGACCAGTTTCACAATGTATCTTGGACAACTGATCTGGCCGATGTTTGCTGCGGGCTGGGTATTGTCGCTGCTGGAGCGTGGCAAAGCCGCATGGAATCGACTGCAACCGGTATTAGCGCAGGAACTTAGTATTCAGGATCATGGTCAGATAAGCGCATTACCGCATGGCAGCTTAGGATTTAATGCAATCAGCTTCTCGTATCCGGGGCAGCAGGCAGTCGCTCTGGATCAGGTGTCATTTACCTTAAATGAAGGAAAAACTCTGGGCATTGTCGGACATACCGGATCGGGCAAATCAACCATCATCCGGCTTCTGCTACGTCAGTATGATACGACGCAGGGAAGCTTGCAATGGGGCAAGGAGCAGATCTCAGACTACCGCTTACACAGCCTGCGTTCGGCAATCAATTGGGTCGCGCAAGAACCGTTTTTATTCTCCGCCTCCATTGCCAGCAATATCGCACTCGGCAACCCTGATGCGACACGTGAACAGATTATGCATGCTGCCACGCTGGCCGCGGTACACGATGACATACAACGTTTTCCGCAAGGCTACGATACGCCGGTCGGTGAGCGCGGCGTGACCTTGTCTGGCGGCCAGCGTCAGCGAGTCGCGATTGCCCGTGCCTTGCTGACAGACAGTCCCTTGTTACTCCTTGATGATGCCTTGTCCGCGGTTGATACGGATACCGAAACACGTATCTTGCAGCACCTGTACGAGCTACGACAGCAGAGCAAAGAACGCAGTGCCATTATCGTGAGTCACAGACTGAGTGCCGTGGCCGACGCCGATCATATTATCGTGTTGCGTGAAGGCCGTATTATCGAACAGGGTACTCATAACGAGTTATTGGTGCACGCAGGATGGTACGCCTCGCAATGGCGCTATCAGCAACTGGAGGCGAGTCTTGATGCAGCCTGAGTTGACACAGAAACTCCCCATGACAGAAAGTAAGTCAGAAAAAAAACTCGCGGTGCATCTGTTGATGCAAGCAGCGCAACCGGAACGCCGCCATGTAGCATTAGGGATTTTTTATTTATTCATCGCAGCAGGACTGGAAGCGCTGGGGCCGCTATTGGGCAAAGCATTTATTGACCGCTATCTGCTGCCTCGTCAAATGGATGTGGCCGTCGTCGCCGGTTTGTTAATAACCTACGTCGCGACCGGCTGGTGGGCGACCTGGCTGCGTTATCTGCAACTGTCACGACTAGCCGGTGTGGCGATGCGCTCGGTGCGTCGCTTGCGCGAACAAGTGTACGGTCATGTATTGCGCTTGCCGATGGCGTTCTTTGACAAAGCAATTACCGGTCAACTCGTGAGCCGTGTTACCAACGATACGGAGTCGGTAAAAAATCTGTACGTCCAGGTATTGTTCGTCATGCTGGATTCTTCCATTGTCGTGATCGGCGCACTGGCAGCGATGGCGTGGCTGGACTGGCGGCTGATGCTGATCGTGCTGATGCTGATCCCGGCGGTCGTGATTATCGTCTGGTTTTATCAGCGCTGGAGTGCCCCGGCGGTCAGTCGTGCCCGTCAATTACGCAGTGAGATCAATGCGCAGGTTGCCGAGAGCATCAATGGGATGAGCGCACTACAGGCAAGCAATGCCGAGCGACGTTTCGGCGCCCGTTTTGATGCGACGAATCAGCAGCACTATCATGCGCGGCTAGATGAATTGCGCGCCAATGCCTGGCTGCTGCGTCCGGCACTGGATTTGCTGAATTCTTTGTTACTGGTCGTTGTGATTTTTTGCTTCAGTCAGCGTGATTTTTCGGGTGTGGAAATCGGTATTCTGTATGCGTTCGTCAGCTATATCGCACGCGTGGTTGATCCGCTGATCCAGATTACTTTGCAATTCGGACAGATACAGCAGGCCGTGGTTTCTGCAGCACGGGTGAATACCCTGCTGCGCGAGCCGACGAGCCAAGCGGTCGTCAGCGATGCACACATAGGCAGAGGCGATCTGCGTCTGCAATATCTGCGCTTTGGTTACGATCCTGCGCATCCGGTGTTGCACGGCATTGATCTGCATATCCCGGCAGGAAGTTTTTTTGGTATCGTCGGCCATACTGGCAGCGGTAAATCTACCTTACTGAGTTTGCTGCTGCGCTTCTATATCGCGCAGTCGGGTCGCATTGCGATTGATGATCAGGACATTACCAGTTTTAGTGATGCGCACTTCCGCGCCAGTGTCGGGCTGGTTCCGCAAGAGCCGTTCCTGCTTGCCGCGAATGCGAGAGAAAACATCGCCATGGGGCGCGACATCAGCGATGCCGACATCATTGCCGCTGCCAGGGCGGCACGGGCGCATGACTTTATTCTGCAACTCGAACAAGGCTATGACACGCCTCTGGGTGAAGGCGGTGCACGCCTGTCCACCGGACAAAAACAACTGATCGCGATTGCCCGTGCGCTGGCAGGCAAGCCGCGTATCTTGTTTCTCGATGAAGCCACCTCACATATCGATAGCGAGACTGAGCAAATCGTACAAACAGCCCTGACCGAATTACGCGGCAGCGTAACGATCGTTGCGATTGCCCACAGGCTCTCGACCATCCGCGATGCGGATCAGATCGTCGTGCTGAATCATGGGAACATCGCCGAGCAAGGTACGCATCAGCAACTGATGGCGCTGGAACTCGGGATTTATCAAAAACTATATTTGCTGCAAACCTTAGAAGAGTAAGAACGATATGAGTGCTTTGATGAAAATGATCGTTGGCGGTATCGCCATCCTGACCGCCTGTTTTCTTGGCGCTCTGATTTATATATTTTTCGGCATCTTGCCCAATCTGCCTTCGCTCGATGCGGTCACTGATTACCAGCCAAAAATTCCGCTCCGTATTTATACCGCAGACAATGCGCTGATCGGTGAATTTGGCGATGAGCACCGTGATTTTATTGCGATCAAAGATGTGCCTTTAGTGATGAAAAACGCCTTACTGGCTATCGAAGACAAACGTTTTTATGAGCATAGCGGCATTGATTTTCGGAGTGCCTTACGCGCAGTGCTGGCAGATTTACGCGGCGGCTTCCATCAGGGCGGCTCGACGATCACAATGCAAATTACGCGCAATATTTTGCTGACACAAGAAAAAACTGTCATGCGCAAGTTCAAGGAAATTGTACTGGCCTACCGGATTGAAGCAGCCTTGTCAAAAGACCAGATCCTTGAGCTGTACATCAATCAAATTTATCTTGGCCAGAGAACGCACGGCTTCGCCAGTGCAGCTAATACCTATTTCGGAAAATCGCTCAAAGACATCTCTATCGCAGAGGCCGCGATGCTGGCAGGTTTGCCGCAAAATCCGACGCGCCATAATCCTGCAGTGAATCCGCAACGGGCTAAACAACGTCAATTGCTGGTCTTAAAAGCGATGCAAGACGATGGCTATATTACGCAGGCGCAGTTTGATCAGGCGAGCAAAGAAGAACTGCATATCAGTAGCCATCAGCAGTTTGATGCGCATGCAGACTATGTCGCAGAAATCGTGCGTCAGCAAATCGTTGCCGAATATAAGGACACCGCCTACACCAGCGGTCTCAAGGTTTACACCACGATTTATAAAGCCGAACAGGATGCCGCTTACGAATCCCTGCGCCGCAATGTGATGGCCTACGATCAGCGCCACGGCTATCGTGGTCCAGAGGCATTTATCGAATTGCCATCTGATGAAGATGAGCGGGACGACGCGATTGATGCATTGATGTTAAAGCATCCGGGCAATGATAAATTACTCTCCGCTGTGGTCATCGAAGCGAGTCCCAAATTAGTCAAAGCAGAAATGGCTTCCGGCGACACCATCACCCTCAGCGGGGAGACCTTGCGCTTTGCCGATAAAGCACTGCAAGCGAATGCGAACCGTGATTTAAAAATCCGTCCCGGTGCGCTGATACGCGTCATGCTGGATGCAAAAAAGCGCTGGACTATCACGCAATTGCCGGAGGTCGATGCGGCCTTTGTCGCGCTGAATGCGCAAGACGGATCCTACCGCGCCATGGTCGGCGGCTTTGATTTCAATCGCAAGCAATTCAATCATGTGACCAGTGCATGGCGTCAGCCCGGCTCCTCCATTAAACCATTCATTTATTCTGCCGCTTTAGAAAAAGCTTATTCACCGGCGACTATTGCGAACGATGTGCAATTATCGGAAACCAGTACCGAAGAACTCAAATGGGATCCACGTAATGATGACGGCAAATATGACGGTCCGATCACACTGCGCACAGCGCTGGCACAATCAAAGAACGTCGTATCAGTGCGATTGCTGAAAGCCATAGGTGCAGGATATGCACGTGACTTTTTGCCCCGCTTTGGCTTTGACATCAACAAGCAACCGCAGAACCTGACAATGGCATTGGGGACCGGCTCTGTCACACCGATACAGCTTGCAGCAGCCTACGGCGTATTCGCGAATGGCGGCTATCAGATCAAACCCTGGCTGATCCAGAAAGTTACTGATGCACGCGGCAAAATCCTGACCGATAATAAAGCCCCTGCGATCGCACAGGAAGAGTCTCGTGTACTCGACAGCCGTAATGCTTTTGTCATTGACAGCATGCTCAGAGAAGTCGTCAGAACCGGTACAGGCGCGGCAGCAACACAACGCCTTGGCCGTCGTGATCTGGCGGGCAAGACCGGTACAACCAGCGATGCTGTCGATGGCTGGTTCGCCGGTTATGCCGGTGATGTCGTCGCTGTAGCATGGATGGGTTATGACGATCCCAAGTCACTGGGCGGCAGAGAATTCGGCGCGACCTTATCGCTACCGATCTGGATCGATTACATGCGTCAGGCATTGTCCGGCAAACCAGAAACCCAGCGGGCAGTACCGGAAAATGTCAGCAATGCAGAAGGCGACTGGGTATATAACGAATTTCTGAATGGTGCCGGCATCAAAACGCTGGACATTGATCTGCCGGTAACACCACCGCAATAAAATACCGTCACAAAAATTTGCAGGACAAAAAAAGCCCGCTACAGGAGCGGGCAAAAATCCTACCTTTGGAGAGTATTTCAGGATTGGTGCCAGTATATTTCTGAGATATTACGGCGATATGACAGCGGTAGATCGTGACATCATTGTCAGTCATTACCCATTATTTCCGCGCTCCGTCTGAAATACACTGCCCTCCTCCAGGCATGTCAGGTATCGCCATGCAGCCTGCTGCAACAATGCGAAGCGATACAAATGTAAATGTTTCATCTACCATGAGATGTTTTTCATGCAGCGACAATATTTATAAAATTACAGGAGATGTGATGGACATTGAAGTCTTATTCCCTACGCTGGTTGGTATCTCGCAAGCAGATGACGCGACCATTAATGCAATCAACGCAGAAGTCTTGCAGCAAAGAACGCTCATGGAAAGTCTGCTTAGCCAGTCCTGGGGAGACAATGTACTGACCTCATTTAATAAAGAAAAAAACCTCTTCGCCCACGCCCGTCTGCACACACTCAGAAAATTTATTGAAGATAATATTCTCGAATTCGTCAGCAAAACCCGCAAGGATCAAGCCTTCCAGTTTGATCATACGTACACACAGAGCTGGATCAATATCACGAAGAAATTTGGCTTTCAGGAACGTCATAATCACGAGCGTAACGTCGAAGGCCTGCCCATCAGTGGCGCCTATTATTTCAACACCAATCAACACGACGGCGATCTCGCGATTTTCCCGACGGACATGCATTACAAATTGTTTGGTAATTATGTGATTGAACCGGCGATCGGTAAGCTGGTCCTGTTCCGCTCAGATGTGTTTCACCGGGTGAGCGCGAATATGACGGACAACGACAGGGTATCGTTTAGTTTTAATTATTTGCTGACTAAGTAGGTGTTCGACTGGCGACGCGTGGCAATACGTTGAAATCCATTACAACTACCACCCCGCCTCACTTATCTGCAACATAAAAAAAACCCGCCAGATCTCAGCGGGTAAAAGTTCTACTTTTTGGAGAGAGTAGAATTCAGGAATGCGTATGTATAGTAAGACTAGTTAAGGCTCTATAAGTTCGACAAAGACAAAGTTCCGACAAAACAGATACAAACAACAGACAATTGAGCCAAGGCAAGATGTCGTTTCTTTCTTCCACGTTTTGTCCTCGTTTGAGATTGCACTAAGCGAAGCAACCAGACCATTTTTGAGAAAAACTGAACCAGATTAAGCGGCGATTGCTTCTGTCGTATCTACGCTAGTCAGCATTCTCAATGCATCAAAACCTTGCTGCAGATCGCGTTGCAAATCCTGTACCGACTCTAGCCCGATATGCAGCCGTATCATTGGTGCCTGCCATTTGGAGGCATTGACGCTGCGGCAATTCGATGGCTTGGTCGGCAGGATTAGGCTCTCGTAGCCACCCCAGCTAAAGCCGATACCAAACAATTCCGTTCTGTCGATCAAGGCGGCGACTTGTTGTTCTGTGATGTCCGCATGGAATATAGCTCCCATCAGGCCGCAGGCGTAGTCAGGGTGAAAATCACGTTTCCATAATGCATGCCCTGCGGCACCGGGCATCGGCGGGTACAGAACTTCGGCGATCTCGGGTTGCACTTGCAACCATTGGGCGATCTGCATGGCACTGACACGATGCACGGCCAGGCGTGCGGCCATACTGCGCAAGCCGCGTAAGGCTAAGGCAGCATCATCGACACCGATCGACAAACCAAGCTGCTTGTAGGCATCACGTAAGCGGCCCTGCAACTCGGCAGTGGTCAGGATCACGCCCATCAAGGCATCGGAATGGCCGACGATGTACTTAGTGGCTGCATGAATCGAGACATCAATCCCCAATTCAAACGACGACCAGCCTATCGGCGTTGCCCAGGTACTGTCGGAGACCACGATAGCGCCGCGTGCATGAGCGACCGCCGCAATCGCCGGAATGTCCTGAATTTCAAACGTCAGTGAGCCAGGAGATTCGACAAAAATCAGCTTGGTATTTAACTGCATCAGGCTGGCGATTCCACGGCCGATCGACGGATCGTAATACGTGGTGCTGATACCCATTTGCTTCAGCAGTCCATCGCAAAACAAACGCGTGGGATCGTAGGTAGTATCGACCATCAGCAAGTGATCACCGGGCTTGAGTAAAGCCAGCAATGTGGTGGTGATGGCGGAGAGTCCCGACGGTGTCAGCAGGCATGCAGCAGCGCCCTCAGCGGCGCACAGCGCCTGCTCCAGCGCATAAGTGGTCTCGTTACCATGACGACCGTAAATCGCACGCGTGCCGGTCGCTTCCTTCAGTCCGGCGACATTCGGGAACAGCATGGTCGACGCACGGATTACCGGCGGATTGACCGGGCCATGATGGGCTTTGCCTTTGCGACCTGCATGAGTGAGTTTGGTAGCCGTCTGCCAGTGCGATGTGGAATGTGTCATGGTTGTTCTCGGATCGGTTCAGATTGCAGATTGTTTTGATTACTTGAATTACTTGAATTACTGTCGTTGCCAGGACTTACACAAAACAGAGAGCTATTACTCACAATTCACATTGAACCCGCTGGCTGGATGCGGCTTTCAGAGGCATTTCGTGCCAACAGGCGCACTCAGCTTGCGGATTCGTTTGATGAATTTCTAAAAACTCTTTAATCGGTAGTTCATGACCGCTTGCTCCGGCCTTTTCTCCGTCTCTCTGCGGTGAGAGGTCTTGGTTTTTGCGTAAGTCCTCGTTGCTCTGCATACGGTGGTTCTTACAACGAATTCGCGATACCGGGAGCTGGGGCAGTGCGTTGTCGTGTTTTAAATCAGGCACAGGCAAATCCTAACAATGCTGGGATGAAATTTTTTACCAAACTTTCAGCTAAATTTCATGTATTTGAGAAAATTTTTCTATAAAATTAAATATATGGATAAAAAAGATATCGAAATTCTTCATATTTTGCAGAAAGATGCCTCTATTGCTCTGGCGGATCTGGCGCAGGCGGTGCATTTGTCCGTCACCCCTTGCTGGCGGCGGGTGCAAAGACTGCAGGATGATGGTGTAATTCAGCAGCAAGTGGTGTTGTGTGATCCGCGCAAACTCAATCTGGGCCTGACTGTGATGGTGGCGGTCAAAGCAGCGCAACACAACGAAGCCTGGATGCAGCGGTTCGTCAGTGGCGTGCGTGACATACCGGAGATTGTAGAAATTTTTCGCATGAGTGGCGACATTGATTACCTGCTTAAAATGCATGTGCCAGACATGGCGGGTTTTGATATCGCGTATAAAAAGCTGGTCAAAGTCGCTGATTTACAGGATGTGAGTTCCAGCTTTGTGATGGAAGTCATTAAAAGTACCACGGCGCTGCCACTGGATTATGCGGTACTGAAAACAAGTAAATCCTGAAATAAATCTAATTAACTAACATACTCCCATAGAGTATTTTTTCAATCCCTAATGGAATATTTCGGAATAAGGTTAATTTTGTATTAAAAATGGGGAGTATGTCTCTGTGATGCAGAAAGTCTGAATGGAATTACTGGAAAGAATCGTCTCGATTATTTTGCCGGTGTTTATCGTGATCGGCCTCGGCTATGCCTATGCGCGCTACAAAGGAGCTGGCGTTAAAGATGATATGGTGGCGGTCAACCGGGTCAGCATGGATGTCCTGTGCCCGCTACTGGTATTTACCGCACTGGCTGGCAAAGACTTTGATGTCGCACACAATGCCTGGCTGATACTGGCGGGCGTCTTGATTGCCCTGGGTTCCGGTCTGTTGTCATGGCCTCTGGCGCGCCTGCTTGGTTACGACGTGCGCACCTTTGTGCCACCGATGATGTATAACAATTGCGGCAATATGGGCCTGCCTCTGGCAGCACTGGCGTTTGGCGCGAATGGACTGTCTGCGGCCGTCGCCTTATTTATGGCATGCAATCTCGTGTACTTCACGGTCGGGATCAAAATCATTCAACGCGGCCACCCCGATCATCAGGGTTCATCATTGAAATTTTTGTTCAGCCCGATGATGCTGTCCATGATGGTGGGCATGGTGTTCGCACTGCTGCATCTTCATTTACCAGACTATTTATTCATCGCCATGAAAATGATGGGTGACGCCTGTATTCCCATCATGTTATTTGCCTTGGGTGTGCGTATGATGGACATCAGTTTCTCTAGCTGGCGTATCGGTGTCGTGGGCGCGCTGATATGCCCTGTGGCAGGTTTGCTGGTTGCACTGTTACTCGATCCAATCCTGCCTCTCAACTCCGCTCAACGTGGCCAGATGTATTTGTTTGCCGCCCTGCCACCCGCCGTTTTTTGTTTTATGGTGGCAGAGCAGTATCAGCAAGAGCCAGATAAGGTAGCGTCCATCGTCTTACTCGGCAATCTGGCGGCATTGTTGTTTGTACCTGCTGGTTTGTGGTTGGGGTTGCGATAAGCAATTATGTAGGTTTTTTTATTTTTTTGCCGGTTAAAAGCTCTGCAACTGCGCTGTTAATTTAGTTAAAATTCTTTCTTCTTATTTTTTGACTGTCATCATGAGCGACTACGTCCAGACCTCCGTCCGTAACCACATCGGCTTTATTACTTTGGATCGTCCAAAGGCGCTGAACTCGCTATCCCTGGCGATGGTTCGCGCTATTACGGCGACCTTGCTTGGGTGGCGCGACAATGCCGGGATCCATGCAGTATTTATTCATAGCAGTGCAGAGAAGGCCTTTTGTGCAGGTGGTGATATTCGCTTTTTCTATGATGTCGGCACGGCGACGCCCAAAGGTGACAGCGCATTGCTGGAAGATTTTTTCACCGAGGAATACGCACTCAATCATCTGATTCATTTTTACCCTAAGCCTTATATCGCTTTGATGAATGGCGTTGTGATGGGCGGTGGCATGGGCATTGCGCAAGCTGGTGAAGATTGTCGCTTGCGTATTGTGACAGAGCGTACCAAGATGGCGATGCCGGAAGTGAATATCGGACTATTTCCTGATGTCGGTGGCGGTTATTTTTTATCGCGGGCACCGGGGCAAATCGGTACCTATTTAGGACTGACGGGTGAGGTGATCAATGCCGCCGATGCGCTATACGCAGGACTGGCAGACGTGTATATCCCGACCACTGAATTGCCTGCCTTGATGGAGATGCTGGCGACTACAGCGAGCGATGATATACGCTTAAGCATTACTGAATTTGCCGATACTTTTACCGGTCAGGTCAGCGCGGAGCAGAGCCAGCTTGCACAGCATCGCGCCATTATTGATCAGCATTTTTCTGGTGATGATGCAAAAGCGATTGTCGCTTCTTTGATGCATGATCCGCATCCATTCGCACAACAAGCAGCGAACGTCATGCAAAAGCGTTCTCCGTTATTGATGAGTGTCACTCTGGAGCAATTACGCCGCGGGATCACAATGTCCGTTGCCGATTGCCTGCGCATGGAACGCACCATAGTGCGGCATTGCTTTAAGCATGGTGAAGTATTAGAGGGCGTACGGGCGCTAGTCGTTGATAAGGACAACGCCCCTCAGTGGCAACCAGCTAGCTTGGCGGATGTGACGGCAGAAATGGTAGCGTCGTTTTTTGTCGATGCATGGCCAGATTACGCGCATCCTCTGCGACATCTGGATTAGTTGATTTCGTCTGAGTCTTGTCAATTCTCATGGAGCAATAGAAAAAAGCGCTGAAGAAAAAATTCTTCAGCGCTTTTTTTCATCGATATGACGAAGCGATTATCTGATTGCGACTTACTTTAGCAAACCAAATACCTTGCCAATGATTTTGCTGCCGGCTCCGATAGGATCTTGCCTGATCGCTTTTTCTTCTTCTGCAATCATTAAATACAATCCGTCTAAAGCACGCTGCGTAACATAACCTTCAACGGTTGCCTCTTGTTCGGAAACCACACCAAATTTCTGCGCTTGCCCCATGACAGAATTGTACTTAGCAGACAAGCCTGCTTTATCCGTTACCCCTTTGACAAGAGGTAAAAATTTACTACTTAACGGTGCTGAGGTTTTTTGTTTGAAGAAATCCGTTACCGAGGTGTCACCGCCGGTCAGGATATTTTTTGCATCGGTGACCGTCATGGATTTAACGGCGTTTACCAAGAGTGGTTTTGCCATTGGCACTGCTTGCTCTGCAGCGCGATTCATGGACACAACGAGCTCATCCAGCTGCTGACCACGACCGGACATTTTCAAAATCGGACGTGCCTTTTCCAGCACTGACGGCAGTTGGATTTTTACTTTGTCATTGTTTAAAAAACCGTTCTCCACACCGAGTTTGGCAACTGCGGCAACCGAACCTTTATCCAGTGCAGCTTTTAATCCTGCACTGGCATCTTGATTACTAAGATCATCAAGCGAAAAAGCAAAGACAGCGGAAGAAGCCAAAAGCAAAGTACAGACAGTCGTCCGGCGAAAAATAGATGCGTGCAACATAGAACACTCCTTAACGGAACACATGATAAAAATGGATTGCAATATTGAATCGGCTTACTCTCGCCATTGATGCTCAGTATTACTGCGAGATAAAGATACTACTCAGTATGATGCAAGCGTCAGCTAGACTTCATCCACAGAGAATAGGCGGCGATGCTCCAGCATCGCATATCGATCCGTCATACCCGCAATGTAATCGGCAATTTTACGCGCTTGCTGCGTGTCATGTGTAGCCTGGTCAGTAACAGTTTTTTTGATCTGATAGTCATCTGGCAGCAAGATGGGTTCGTACATCATGACATTAAATAAATCCGTCACTACCCGCCGCGCCTTGCTGGACATGCGGTTGACCATGTAATGACGATATAAATTCGCATGCAAAAACTGTTTGAGTAGTGTCGCCTCTTTTTGCATGGCCTCTGAAAATGCAATCATGGGATTCATGTTACGCACATCATCCAATGATTGTGGCGCGCAGTCTTTGATGCGTTGTTCCGAGGTCGCAATCAAATCAACAATGAGTGCGTTGATCATGCGTCGTATGGTTTCAGAAATTGCCCGGCGACCACTGATACCAGGATAAGTCGCAGCAACTTCTGCACGGAATTTCGCGTAAAAATCGAGTTCGCTTAATTGCGATTCAATCAGCAAGCCTGAACGCAGACCATCATCAATATCGTGGTTGTTATAAGCGATTTCATCGGCGAGATTCGTGAGCTGCGCTTCCAGACTCGCTTGCTTCTTCTGAATGAATCGCTGACCAACATCACCTAGCTTATGTGCATTCGTCAATGAACAATGCTTGAGGATACCTTCACGCGTTTCAAAACAAAGATTTAACCCGTCAAAGGCACCGTAGCGCTCCTCCAGAGCATCAACTACCCTCAGGCTTTGCAGGTTATGCTCGAATCCGCCGAATGCTTTCATACAGGCATTTAGCGCGTCTTGACCGGCATGGCCGAACGGTGTGTGGCCAAGGTCATGAGCCAGTGAAATCGCTTCGACCAAATCCTCGTTTAAACGTAAATTACGCGCAATCGAGCGGGCGATTTGAGCAACTTCCAGGCTATGCGTGAGGCGCGTCCGGAATAAATCCCCCTCGTGATTAACAAAAACCTGAGTCTTATATTCGAGACGACGAAATGCGGTGCAGTGAATAATGCGATCACGATCACGCTGATATTCTGAGCGCGAACTGGAAGCAGGCTCCGCATGACTGCGCCCGCGTGATGTCGCAGATTGAGCGGCATAAGGGGCGAGATGCGTGTCGGAGAACATATTATTGGATGCTGGCACGCAGCGTTTCAAGCAATCGCTCTTTCGGCGCTGTGGTAATAAGAGGAGCACCCAGAGGCTTCAGCAGAATGAATTTAATTTGACCGCCTTCATTCTTTTTATCGACCTCCATCAACTCCAGCCAACGCGCCTCACCCAGATCAGGTGCAATTGTTGGTAAACCTGCAGCCTCAACCAAATTAGTAATCCGGACCTTGCTAACATAATCGATCAGACCAAGCCGGAAAGACAAATCTGCCGCCATCACCATGCCACAACCGACCGCCTCACCATGCAACCATTTACCATAACCTAAGCCAGATTCAATCGCATGTCCGAAGGTATGTCCGAAATTAAGAATAGCCCGCAAACCACCTTCGCGCTCATCCTGGCGCACGACATCTGCCTTGATCTCGCAAGAACGGGAGATAGCATAAGCGAGACTTTCAGGATCTTTAGCACGCAGGCGATCCATATTCGCTTCTATCCAGGCAAAAAATGGTGCGTCAATAATTGCGCCGTGTTTGATGACTTCTGCTAAGCCTGCCGATAATTCTTTGTCAGGCAAAGTAGTCAAGGTAGAGGTATCAGCGATCACGGCCTGTGGTTGGTAAAAAGCACCGATCATGTTTTTACCCAGAGGATGATTAATGCCAGTCTTACCACCAACTGAGGAGTCGACCTGTGACAATAAAGTCGTAGGAATCTGAATAAAAGGTACGCCACGCATATAAGACGAGGCCGCGAAACCCGTCAAATCACCGATCACTCCGCCGCCAAGGGCAATCATTGTCGTCTTACGATCACATTTTGCCTCTAACAACGCGTCATAGACTGTCATCAGACTATTCCAGGTTTTATGCTCTTCTCCATCAGGCAAAATGATACTGAGAATTTGCTTTCCAGCGGCACGCAACAACTCTTCGAGCCGGGCCAGATACAAGGGGGCAACGACATCGTTAGTCACGACCGCAACACGCTCGCCTTTGATGTGGGATGCAAGAACGGTTGAGTCCGACAAAAGTGACTGACCAATCGAAATTGGATAGCTACGTTCACCCAAATCGACGTGCAGAGTGTGATGGTTTTGTTGAAGCATTGTTACGCCTGGAATATTCGAGGAATTAGCGCGCTGCTCAAGCTGCGCCAAAATAGATTGGACCAGAAACTGCACGTTAGGACGGCCCGTTTCAATGACCAAATGTGCGACTTCATGATAGAGAGGCTCGCGCTGTGCTTCCAGTTCTTCGAGCTTTTTGCGCGGATCGGCAGTTCTGAGCAAGGGCCGATTTTTATCATGACGAGTGCGCTGTAAAATGCTGCTGATACCAGCACGCAGATAAATCACCGTACCGCGTTCTTGCAAATATTTCCGGCTAGCTTCGCTCAGAATTGCACCACCACCAGTGGCCAGCACAATGCCGTCTTGAGCAGTAAGATCGCGAATCACATCTGCTTCTCGCTGACGGAAACTAACCTCACCTTCAATTTCAAAAATCACAGGAATCGAGACGCCAGTACGCGCCTCGATTTCGTGATCAGAATCAATGAACTGCTTATTGAGCTTCTTTGCCAGGGCCCGGCCAACTGTCGTTTTGCCGGAGCCCATTAGGCCTACTAGAAAAATATTACCAGAATTCAATTTGAATTAAATGTAAAAGCTGTCCCGTTTCCTTTAGGTGTTTTTACAGAAATGGTAATCGAACCTGATCCACATGCGCCGTCTGGCTTCACTGTTACGCTATGAAAGGTCCCGCCAACAGAATTTGTTGATAACACTTTATCAGGGAAATATGTACCCGTAGAAAGTTTATTAGAATCCCCCGTGGTAATTGTAGTGTCGGCCGGCAAGGGGTTGTTATTTAAGTCTGTAAGTCTAAAATTTAGGCTTTGGGCAAAACAATCTACTCCAGACACGGGTGCAGTAGCAGGTGCGGTAATATGAGCCGAATATAACCCAGTAATAATAGAAGCATTTCCATCAGCCGCAGTCCAGTCACGACAAGTACCACTAGTACAAACTTGCCTGATTAGCTGTGCAAACGAACCGCTAAAAATAATTTCAGCCGATTTACGTATGTAATTAATTCCCCACTTGCCATCACCAGTCGCAGAATATGTAGTGTGATTATAAGGAAAAGGTAAATCACCATTCGCGGGCGTGTACACATTGTCCAAGGTTCCGGAAGAACTGACGCCGCTAGTCGCGGCTAAAGAACCCGTATCAAGGAAAGCATCCCCTAAATCCGTAAAGGGTTCGCCGCCACTTATACATATATCAACTAAGGGGCGGTAAACACTCGGGACATTCCCATCAGTGTCTTTAAAATTTGTACAAGAATATTGCCCATCGCCATTAGAGTCAATGAAATCCTCTATCCCTTGAGTATAGGCTAAAATCGTAACACGTCCGTTCAACGGGCGAAACGCCTGACTTCTAAAGTTAACAGTACAGCCGCCGTTTGTAGTGTTGCATGCCCCTTGACCAGAAGAGCCTATTGCGCCGCCTTCTGCCACAAAATTGATAGTGGTATTATCAGAGACAGGATTTCCGTACTGATCTGCTAACAAAACCGTAACTTTTGCAATTTCACCATCATAGTCCCAGCCTTCAATGTTTAATTTATCAACACTCAAAGACATTGATTTTTGTATTGGCAACCCAGTAGAAATTGTCAAAAAATCAGATAAGCCACTTATCGTATTCCCGTTCCGCGTGGCAGAAGCAATAACTTTCACTGGCGTTGGGATGGTTCCAGAAGATACAGTTGTTGACACATTGCCATTAGAATCCGTTGTCGCGCTTGCAGGAAGTACTGTCAAACCACCTGTAGTTGTTGTAGCAGAAAAACTAACATTAACACCAGCAAGTCCTACATTAGTTTGATCAACTACTTTAAATGTAACAACGGCTGACTCCTTACGACCCGTACCTCCTGTGCCTTTCAGAACAATAGCTGATCCTGGGCTATCAGTTCCGACAAACTGAATTGAACCTACGTTTGCACTGATTACTGCAAGCGAAATCGACTGAGAGGAATTTCCAATTGCTACAGTAATTTGATCAGTTCCTCTTGTGCATCCTTTATTTGTATAAGTTGCAGAAAAGACACCTACCGAAGTAGATGGTCCCTGTACAAGAGAAGCGGTTCCATCCCCGACGCAAAGTGACGTTAAGCTCAAGCCAGAAATACTCGTGACGGCTTTTCCATTGCTTGTGACCGGGAAATTAACTGTAATTGTACTAAAAGCCGGTAATGCAGCAGTAGGAGCAGGAGAAAAAGAAAGTGTCCCAACCGTTAGAGGTGCAGCCCCTACAGCCAAGTTAAAAGTCGTCGATGCAGTCAACGTACCACTCACTGCCTGTGCTGTAATTGCAACGGCTCCTGCTAACGTAAAACTAGCAGGTTTAATATTTAGAACTGCGATCCCATTTGCGTCAGTCAAAGCTGTGCCAGAAATTGGTACCAACTGAATTAATGACACATCACCGGAAAAAGTTACTACAGCATTCGCAATTGGAGAGCCGGATCCAGAAGTAAACTTTGCTTTTAACGTACCAATGTCGCCGCCTGAGAGACTCGTTATGGCTACTCCATTAGCATCAACTAAAGATACAGACAAGCTTGGACTGTTGCTAGCTCCACCTGCCGTAGACGTTCCAGAAGAACCACCACCACCACCGCAAGCGAATAATAATGCAATTAAAAACAACGAAATATATAGACGAAAAAAATTCGTCATTGAAGGTTTTTTTTCTAATAAATTCATAAAATTTTCCTAAACTTGTTTCAAGTGACTATTTTGTCGTTAAACGTTCCGTAATGATTTTCGGTGTAATAAAAACTAAAAGCTCAGTTTTATCGTTTGTACGCCCAGTAGTTTTAAACAAATTTCCAAACAATGGAATATCACCAAAAAATGGTATTTTTGTTACATTATCTCGCTCATTTTGTTGAAAAATGCCACCTAACACCACTGTTCCACCGTTTTCCACGAGCACCATAGTTTTTACCTCTTTCGTATCAATGGCAAAACCTGCGCGCGTCTCGGCTCCAACACTGTCCTTGTGAACATCGACATCTAAAATAACATTACCATCCGGTGTAATCTGAGGAGTAACCTCCAAGCGTAAACTTGCTTTGCGAAAGAAAATGGAGGTTGCTCCGCTACTAGTTGCAACTTGATATGGTAATTCTGTGCCTTGCTCTATTGACGCTTTTAGCTGATCAGCAGTAACAACTCTGGGACTAGAAATAATTTTCCCTTTGCCATCGGCCTCAAGCGCTGATAACTCTAAATTCAAAAATCGATTCGCAGCAGAGGAAAAAAGACTCACGGCAAGACTACCTGGATTCAATCCATTAATACCGGAAGCGGGTAGGCTGACAAACTGTGTATTAGGAATATAACTTTGATCAGTTATTTTTGCTTGACCTGTTTGCTCACCGACACCAAGATAATTACCAGTCAACGCAACCCGTTGGTTACCGCTTAATTGATAGCCTGTGTCACCACCCCGCAAACCTCTCATATCAGCGAAGCCTAATTTGGCACCAAGATTTTTGCTAAACTTATCATCGGCTTCAACGATACGTGCCTCAATTAACACCTGCTTAGAGGCAATATCCGTTTTTTGAATTAATTTCCGAACCTCTTCCAGTTTGCTCGCAACATCGGTAATAAATAATTGATTCGTTCTTGGCTCAATCACAGCACTACCACGCTTAGACAAGATCCTGTTTGCACTTGCTCCATCGACACCAAACACAAGCTTAAAGGCTTCCGCTTTTTGATAATTTAATTGAAATGCTTCGGTTTTTAATGGTTCTAATTCAGCTATTTGTGCTTTTTGTTCTAACTCTAATTTCTCTTTAGTCAATAATTCGTCCTTTGGGGCAATCCAAATCACTGATCCATTTTTACGCATATCCAACCCTTTAGATTGCATAATAATATCAAGGGCCTGATCCCAAGGAACATCCTTTAAACGTAAAGTTGAGCTACCTGTAACCGTATCACTTGCGATAATATTCAACCCACTAAATTCAGCAACAATTTGCAATAAGGCACGAACTTCAATGTTTTGAAAATTAAAAGAAAGTCTCTCCCCTCGATATCCCTGAGTTCCTTGAGTTAGCTTATTAGGGTCCTCTTTAATTGGCTTCACCTCAATGACTAACTGCGTATCACTTTGATAGGCACTATGTTCCCATAAGCCTTGAGGCTCAATTGTCATACGAACATTCTCACCCTGTGTACCTGTTGTGATAGCTTGTACGGGAGAACCATAGTCTCCGACGTTTAAGCGTTTCCTAAGTATCTCAGGAAGCCCCACTTTAATGAAATCAACAACAATTTTCTGGCCTTGCTGACGAACATCAACAGCAACCTGATTGTTAGGTAAATCAACAACAATTCTTCCTTCGCCATTATTTCCACGACGGAAATCAATATCGCGCAGATTCTGTTTGACTAATGCGATCGCTTTAAGCGTTGTCACTGGCAATCCCACCGAGTTTACGGCAGTCGCTATTCCACCCGAACCATCAATGGTAACTATGATCGAATTACCCTCTATTGCAGTTGCATAATTAAGCGGTTTATTCATATTAAAAACTAGTCGAGAGCGACCACTAACCTCAACGAGATTAACGCTCCGCAATTCGCCCATATTGACATCAACAGACGACTTACCTGTACCGTTACTGGTGTCTGAAAAGTCTAAAGCAATACGAGCAGGATTTGTTATTGCAAATCCAATAGGAGGTTTTATAACTGGATTTTTCAAACCAATTTTGACAATAGTATTGATACCCTGCTGATTAACGGTGATCGACTCGATACTATTAGATTGCGCAAAAGTTAGCTGACAAAATGTGAGTAAACTTATTGCAGTTAGTTTGACAAGCATAGCGCTTCCTTTACTTGCATTTATTAAGGCATTCATTTTTTTGCTTCCTGCAAATCTAACTTCACTTGACGTTCAGTCCACTCTCCAGCCGCGTCTTGAACGATTTCCTTAATTTCAATTTCGTTGTCGGTAATTTTCGTAATCATTCCGAAGTTTTGCCCTAAATAATTACCAATTTTTGCTTGAACAACTTTATTTTCACCAGATACACGGATTAAGGCATATTTTAAATTTGGTCTCTCTATAGTGCCTACCATCTGAAGCGTGTCTAATGGATAAGACTCTAAAACTTCCCTTCTCCTTTCCATATCTGGTTTTAAACCATTGTTTGATTCAGCCTTTAGCCTTGCAAGCACTACCAACAATTTTGTCGGATTAAACGGGTCGACATCATTTTTTCCGGTGTACGCAAACGGAATGTAAATTTTTGGCTCAGTGACTTTAGAAATAACGACACGTGTGTCTTTCTTTATTTGTCCCATCCATTCCTTAACATCTGATACACCATTATCGCTACAACCAGCTAAGCCCGTACTAACAATTAATATAAAAAAAATGGTACTAAAAGGGCTCGTCATTTTTTAGCTCCTTTTTTTAAAGCAGCCTGTGTAGAAACTTCTTCTGGATCAAGATAACGAAAAGTTTTTGCAACCACATCAAGCACCAAAATATTGTCTTTATTAGTAGCAATGGCTAAATTATTTAAGGTAACAATTCGAGGCAATTTAGCAATATCACTCACAAACTCCCCCATATCATGATAACTACCAACTAACTTAATATCTATTGGCAATTCGGCATAATAATCTTTGACTGTTGGCTGACCGGGTTTAAATCCATCAAACGTCAAACCTCTACCGGTAGCAGCTTGGTTTATATCTGACAGCAGTGCATCCATTTCCGCCTTACTAGGCAACTGCTTTTCCATTGCTGCGACGTATTGAAGAACTAATTTGCGCTGTTCTTTGAGTGCATCCAAACTAATGGCCTGCTGCATCTTTTGTTTGTATGAATCCTTTAGCTTTTGCTCCTCCTGTTGCCCCATGTCGAGATCCGTCAGTTGGGAGTCCCAATAAGCAAACCATCCCAATGTAATGAGTGCAATTAATAACAATACTGCCGCCAGAAGTCTTGGTGCGAGCGGCCACAACCCAGGATGTAATCCGTTTAAGTTACTGAACTGCCCGCTAACCGACTCACTAAGTTCATTCAAAGTTGTCATCATTATTTCCTGTTCGGTTCCTATCAAGGCTTTTTGACGTCTGGATTTATGACTGCAGCACCAGAGGCAGTGGCAGAGTCCCTCTCACGCGGACGCTTGATCCCTACGTTAACAGTGAAATCAAATACTTTCTTTGCATCCCGACCTTGGCCAAGTCCTGCAGATTTAATCTCAATCAACTCAGGCTTATCCATCCAGGGCGATTTATTGCCGAGGTTACGCAAAAACTCGGAGACTCGTTGATTCGACTGTGCGTAACCGTTCAACACAATCCGCTGACCATCTTGTTTGAGTGCCTTCAGAAATACACCCTCAGGGGTTAATTTAACCAATTCATCCAACATAAATACCGGCTGATTTCTATCTCCCTGAAGATCTTCAACAGCTTGCTGGCGAGCTTTTAGTCCGTCGATTTCCTGTTTGAGGCTTGCAACCTCTTTAATTTTTTCGTCTAGCTTAGAATTTTCTGCTTTTATAAAATTATTACGGTCAGACTGCTGAGAAATCCTCATAGAAAAAAAGGTTCCAACTGTAATAATAATTAGCGCAGCAACTATCGCAGAAAACAATAGCAGTGTATAAAAATCATTCTTAAGCTGCTTCCGTTTAGCCTCGCGATGAGGAAGGAGGTTAATTTTTATCATTAGCCGAATCTCCGCATTGCCAAACCACAAGCCACCATGTAAGAAGGGGCGTCAGTACGCAGAGCCTTCTCGCTTACATTTGATGATAATTCCATGCCCTTAAATGGACTTACAACGCTGGTGGATATTTTCGTACGCTCAGCAATCATATCGACCAGCCCAGGGATCACTGCACAACCACCCGCCAGGAAGATCTGATCTACTCTGGTGTAAGGAGTGGAGGTGAAAAAGAATTGAATTGCCCGGGTGACTTCAAGTGCGGCACTTTCCAGAAACGGTTCAAGCAACTCCATCTCATAACTATCGGGTAAATCGCCTTGTTTTTTCTTGAGTTCCGCCTCTTCAAAAGCCAAACCGTAATTACGCACGATATCTTGCGTTAACTGATTGCCACCAAATTGCTGATCGCGCTCGTAAATCACCTCTCCGTTGAGCAAGATAGAGATGTAGGTGACCTTGGCGCCAATTTGAAACAAGGCATAAATCTGATCTTGGCCCGCATTTGGTTGCTGCTCGATTAGTCGCAAGACGGATGCACGTGCAGCGTAGGATTCAATATCCATGACCTTCGCCTGCAAACCAGAAGCTTCAGCAACCGCAACTCTGTCCTCGATTTTTTCTTTTCTTGAAGCAGCCAGCATGACCTCAACATCTTCCTCGGCATTATTAGCCGCAGGACCAATGACGCAAAAGTCCAGGCTAACCTCATCCATTGCAAACGGAATATATTGGTTAGCTTCTGACTCAACCTGAAGCTCAAGAGCCTGCTCACTCAGATTGCCAGCCAGGATAATTTTCTTCGTGATCACCGCAGAGGCAGGCATTGCTAATGCGACATTTTTTGCACTGACTCCGCTTTTTTTAATTACCTTACGGATCGCCTCTGAAACCTGTTCGATATTTTCAATATTTCCGTCTACCACAGCACCTTTAGGCAGCAGTTCGGAGCCATAACGTTCTAACTTGAACGCCTTATTGCTCCCCTCAGAAATCTCCACAAGCTTGACATCAGACGTGCTGATGTCCAGCCCAATTAAAGGCGGATTTTTTCTACCGAGCAATGATGCTAGATCTAAAGCCAAGGATATCCCCTCAAAATATACTGTTTTATTTGCATTACTTTTAGCCTGCGGCTGTTGCTACAAAATGCCTAAATATTGCGCACGTCAAATAGAAATTTTCTTTTAAAAACCGCTATTTAGGAGACAATCATCCAAGCTTACATGAAATCCTAGCAATAAGCGCTTCATTGTGTAAAGCATTTTCCACGCAGCATCAACATTATCCGTTGCCAATTCCCCACGCAAAAAATGAGAACTCTGCGCAGAATCGGCTAAAAGCCATATAAATCTCTGTTATTTAATTGCAAAAAAGCAAAATTTTATCAAAATCCCACTCCGATTTAGATTTAGCAACGTTTGGTTACACAAAAATTAAATGGCTGGAACTAGTCGGTGGCAATACTTATTATTGTTGCTTTTATTTACATACTTTACAGCTTTCGCTGGGCTACTTCCGTCAGAGGATATAATGTCAGCCTAAATTATCAATCGAAACACCACTAAAATTCGCCCATGCCAACGACGCCCACTTCTCCAGATACACCAAAACCACAAGAGACGACAAAGACCCGCCATTGGGCAGTCAAGTTACTGTTGGGAACTGGCGGCATTATTCTGGGTTTATTCGTCGCCGGATTACTGATGATCGGATTCGCCTTAACTATGGCTTATCCAAACTTACCTGAACTGGATTCGATCACCAGCTATCGTCCGAAAATGCCTTTGCGCGTGTTCTCAGCCGACAATATGCTGATCGCCGAGTTTGGCGAGGAAAGACGTAATGTCGTGCATTTCAAGGAAATCCCTGAAATCATGAAAAAAGCCGTGCTGGCGATTGAAGATGATCGTTTTTACGAGCATGGCGGGGTCGACTACCTGGGCATTACCAGGGCAGCACTGCATAACCTGACGGGTGGCGCCAAACAAGGTGCATCAACGATTACGCAACAGGTAGCGCGCAACTTCTTTTTGTCCAGTGAACAAACCTTTAAGCGCAAGATTTATGAAATCCTGCTGGCCTGGAAGATTGAACAAAATCTGACCAAAGATCAGATCCTTGAGGTGTACATGAACCAGATCTACCTGGGTCAGCGCGCTTACGGGTTTTCGTCTGCGGCGCAAATCTATTTTGGCAAAAGCCTGAAAGAACTTACTGTCGCCGAAGCTGCGATGCTGGCTGGCTTACCAAAAGCACCGTCTGCCTACAACCCGGTCGCCAATCCCAAACGCGCCACCGTTCGCCAGCAATATATCTTGCAGAGGATGAAGCAACTTGGCTACATCACCGAGGCGCAATATGAACAAGCCAAAACCGAGGTGTTTCACACGAAAACCGACAGTAGCGAATTTGGTATCCACGCCGAATACGTGGCAGAGATGGCGCGCCAATTAGTGTACGAGCAGTTCAAGGAAGAAACATACACCCGTGGATTAAACGTCTACACCACGATCACCAAAGCGGACCAGGATGCTGCCTATCTGGCGCTGCGTCGTGGTGTCATGGATTATGAAAAGCGTCACGGTTATCGCGGCCCTGAGGCCATCATTGAAATACCAAGTAGCAAAGAGGCCGCTGAAGATGCGATTGAAAAAGAACTCGCTCAACATTCCGATAGCGATGACCTGGTGATTGCGATGGTGCTTGACGCTAACCCTAAACAGGTGAAAGCCGTGCTGGCATCCGGCGAGGAGATTCAAATTACCGGTCCAGGGTTAGCATTTGCCGCAGCAGGTCTGACAGCAACAGCACCAGCAAACAAAAAAATTCAGCGCGGTGCGGTGATACGTGTCACGCAAGAAGGTAAAAACTGGAACATCACCCAGCTCCCTGAAGTGCAGTCCGCCTTTGTCGCAGCCAGTACGACCGACGGCGCTATTCGCGCGCTGGTTGGTGGCTTTGACTACAACATCAATAAATTTAATCACGTAACACAGGCATGGCGCCAGCCAGGTTCCAGCTTCAAACCATTTATTTATTCGTCGTCACTAGAAAAAGGACTGTCACCGGCAACCATCATTAACGACGCGCCAATCAGTTTTGATGCGGGTCAGACCGGTGGTCAGGCCTGGGAGCCGAAGAACTACGATGGCAAATATGAAGGTCCGATGACCATGCGCAAGGGCTTAACCAAATCCAAAAACATGATCTCGATCCGTATCCTGCATAAGGTTGGTGCGAAATACGGGCAAGAATACACGAATCGTTTTGGCTTCTTACCCGAAAAAAATCCCCCCTACCTGACATTGGCTCTTGGTGCAGGTGCGGTAACGCCTTTGCAAATGGCTGGCGCCTATGCCGTGTTCGCCAATGGCGGGTACAAAATCAATCCTTATCTGATTTCAAAAATCACCGATACAAACGGCAAGGTCTTATCGCAGGCAAATCCCGATAAATCCGGCGATGAAGCTAATCGCGTTATCGACGAACGTAATGCATTTTTAATGGATAGTATGATGAAAGACGTCGTGCGCTTCGGCACGGCGACCAAAGCATTGTCCCTGAAGCGTCCCGATATCGCCGGCAAAACCGGTACTACCAATGATTCGTTCGATGCCTGGTTCGCGGGATATCAGGCCAAGTTGGTCGGAATTGCCTGGATCGGCTTTGACCAGCCGAGAAATCTCGGGAATAAAGAAACTGGCGGCGGGCTGGCACTACCGATCTGGATAGGCTATATGCAAAGAGCGCTCAAAGATATTCCTATCGAAGAGCGCCCGGTACCGAACGGTATTATCTCTGCAAATGGCGACTTTTATTATGCTGAAAATCCCCCGGGGACTGGTATACAGTCCTTGGAAGCAGAAACAAAAGTCATCGAAGAATAGGCACAGCAATAGATACAGCAGAGTTCTCACCCTTGCCTCTGGTCTCACGATCAAGACGGTTGAGAAAATCGCGTGAGCTCTGCGACTTACATCGCACCCTGCACTTTAGCTACGGCGGACAGAGTGCTGAAAAATTCTGAACCATCGCGCGTATTGAGCCAGTGCTGACCGTCGTAGCGATAATGAAAGCCACCAGAACGTGCTGCCAGCCACATTTCTTGCATTGGCGCCTGACTATTCACAATGATTTTTGAGCCATTGTTGACGAACTCTATTTCTAGTACATTGCCACTTCGTTTGCATTCAACATCGAGTTCGTCATTTTCAAACGCCTGTTCAAAAATGCTCTCTACCTGACGCAGGCAGTTGTCCGCCAGGGTCAAAAATTCGGTTTCGGTCATGCTACACTCCAGCGCAAACTTAAAACGCCATTGTAAGCCGTAATCCCGGATCGGCTGCCAAAGGACCACGGAACGCAAGGACAATCAGCTTGCAGGTGTATGGAGACAAGTAGACGTCAACATAAAACCTGCAAACGCTCACATCAACCAGGAATTTGTATGACCATCAAAATCACACGACTGTTAATCAGCACCGCATTCTTGTTCGCAGTCACTGCCTGCGGCCAAAAAGGCCCTTTGTACATTCCGAATAAATCGGGATTAGCGGCTGCAGCTAACGTCGAGCCTGCGATAACTCCGGTAACAGCAGTGCGAAAAAAATATACTGAGGATGAGTATATTTAAAAGCCCTACGTAAAACATGCGGCGCAAGGCATATTTATACCTATACTCCCCCTCATACGCATTAATCATCTGCTCGCAACACGATAGGTGACGCCAATTCCGGCCGGCACCCCTGCGTATTTTGCAAGACCGCTCGTATCGCCACCATATCGTTGGGCACATCTCCGGTCAGTGACAAATAATCGATCAGGCCGATTTCTTTTTTAGCGAAATCGAAGTACGCACACCCCACGGGGATCTTGGCGGCCAGCGCAATATGATAAAAACCGCTACGCCAATATGGGCGATGACTGCGCGTCCCCTCGGGCGTGATAGCCAGCCAATACCAATCAGCGCGGTTGATGCGCTCGGCTAAGCGGGCGATAGCCCCGGTTGATGCCTTGCGCTCAACCGGCTCGCCGCCAAGATAGCGCACCAGACGACCGATGGTCGCGCCGGTCACGCCCCCAAACAACGTGGATTTAGCGATGAAATGAAAAGGCATGCCAATCGCCCACATGGCCAGGACACCGACGACGAAATCCCAGTTTGATGTATGCGGATACACGACGATCACGCCACGCGGTCCGGGCAAGGGTTTATACAACACCCGCCAACCGATCAGTTTCATTATTATTACAGCAAAACGCTGCAATCCTGTCTCGACATTTTTTGTTGTAAGTAGATGTGCTGTCATAATTTTTCAGTTTGGTGTGCGGCGATTATGCCAAGGAGAAATTAATGATGCAAAACAAACTGTCGTTTTTGTTCATACCAGGTTTGTTTAGCAACACAGCCTTCGCCGCCCACCCTCTGGTGACCGAGGACACTGGTATGCAAGGTCTCGACAAGCAGCAGATCGAACTCAATACGGATCATGTCGGCTTCGCAGGCAAACACAGGCATGCCTGCGGACTCACCTGCTCTACGACTGCTCGGCAACATTGACCTACCTGTAAGCAAATCTAACGCTGACCTGGACACAGCCGTCAGGCATTAACGACATGGCGCTAGCTACCACGATCTTGTTTTTGGAAAAACAGAAACTGAAACTCGCTGTCAAAGCAGAGTGGCAACTACCAACCGGTAATGCGAAAAAGGGATTAGGAAGCGACAGTCAGGATGCGAGTTTATTGTTGGCTAGGGTCCGTGCAAAGCTACCTCACCCTCACTGCACATCGCTTCCGAGACACGATCGATCAACCACAAAGACAGCCGTAGCGTCGCATGGCACACCTCGACTGCCGTGCTCTACACCATCTGGCCTCAATGGAAAGTATTAGCATCGCACAAAATGAATTGCTCTCCCGGCGCAATGCGGAAGTCACCGTAGTAACCGGCATCTTTACCTCCTCCACGCCAGAGATTGACGTGGAAATCGGAGTGCAATTTGCACAGCACGATAGCAGTCTGGAAAAAGGTGGGGCGCGGCACTTAGCCTGCGCTATTGAGTGTGACTATTGAGTACGACTACCGCACACTTTGTTTATTACTGACGACCCGTCAAAGGCATGCGGCTACTTTGCCAGCGCCAGAACAAGCGCACAATAAGCAATGCCGCTACGATCAGGCCGAATAAAACTGGCTGAGAAAAATCATGCTTACCAGCCTTCATCCAAAAGTAATGCAGAACACCTAAGGGAGCAATCAGGTAGATTAGACGATGCAGCCATTGCCAGCGCTTACCGCCCAGACGTTTAATCATGCTATTGGTACTCGTCACCGCCAGCGGCAGCAACAAGACAAACGCTATAAAACCGACGGTAATAAAAGGCCGTTTCAATACATCCTTCCACATCTCGGCCACATCAAATCCATGATCGAACCAGAGAAACGTCGTGAAGTGCAGCAAGGCATAAAAAAACGCGAACAAGCCCAACATACGCCGCAAACGTATCAGCCAATGCCACTGCGTGAGTTTGCGCAGCGGTGTCATTGCCAGCGTGATACACAGCAGATACAAGGTCCAGTCACCGGTATTTCTGGTAATGAATTCGACCGGATTTGCACCCAGCTTGTCCAGAAAAGCGAAACTGAACAGACGTAAAAACGGCAATAGCGCGACAATGAACAAAATAACTTTCATCAAAGAAAGTTGCTTAGATGATGGCTGATATGCTGGCAAGCGCATTACTTAATCCAAAGTAGGTGGCGTAATTAGGAACAAAACAGATGTGGCAGCCTGTTAATAAGATCAAAATCTGCTCTGATTTCGACAGATTGCGCGCATTTGACACTGCTTTTACGGCATTCATCCGGCATTAATCCAGCATTAATCCAGCATTAATTGCAAAGAGATAAACTGGCTAAACCAACCGAAACTCAGTACGGCTCAAGCCTGCTCAGATCAATAGAATTTTTTCAAATCCATCCCTGTATATAAAGATGCGACTTCGTTATAACCGTTGAACATCAGCGTCTTGCGCTTTTTGGCGAATAAGCCGTCTTCGCCAATACGGCGCTCGGTTGCCTGCGACCAGCGCGGATGATCGACATCAGGATTCACATTCGAATAAAAACCGTACTCACTTGGCGCGGCGATATTCCATGCGGTTCTGGGCTGCTCTTTCGTCAAGCGGATTTTGACAATCGACTTCGCTGATTTAAAACCATATTTCCATGGTAAGACCATGCGTACCGGTGCGCCGTTTTGATTCGGCAATACTTCACCGTACATGCCCAGACTCAGCAGTGCCAGAGGATGCATTGCCTCGTCCATACGCAACCCCTCTACATACGGCCATTCAAGCACCGGACGGCGCAAGCCTGGCATCTGCTTTTTATCATCCAGCGTGATGAATTCGACAAATTTCGCGTTACCGGTCGGTTCAACTTTTTTAATCAGGTTCGATAAAGAATAACCAATCCATGGAATCACCATCGACCAGCCCTCAACACAACGCAAACGATATACACGCTCTTCCAGCGGGGCGAGTTTGAGCAAAGCATCGAGATCCAGTGTCACCGGCTTCTTCACCTCACCTTCAATCGTGACAGTCCACGGCCTGGGCTTTAGCGTGCCAGCGTTCATTGCAGGCTCTGATTTATCGGTGCCAAATTCATAAAAATTGTTATAGGTCGTCGCATCTTTGTACGCTGTTTTTTTCTCTATCAGCGCATAAGCAGGATTTAGCGTCGCAGCAAGTTTTTGCGCACCGGGCGTCTGGGCAAATGCTTCACGGTTCGCCATCTCAAACAAGGCGCTGCCGGCAATCGACCCGACCGCCAACTGACGGATGAAATCCCGGCGCGATTCAAATACCTCACGCGGCGTGATCTCGGATGAAAATGGCAATTCGATACCGTTGGGACTACGTTTGATCAACATGATGACTCCATTTACGACGACGAAGGGATGAACTTACTTGATTTATAAGCCAGTCAAGATGACGGCTCAAAACTTAGACGACACAAGTAAGGATTTAGTTTCTCATGAGTCGACATAGTCTGCTGAACCTTACATTTTTTTGAATTTCGCCATAAAAAAAGCACTGCATTTTCAGATGCAGTGCTTTTTTCAGTCAGCGCAAACTTACAGTGCGCCGTAAGAATGCAAACCCGACAAGAACATATTCACGCCGAGGAACGCAAAGGTGGTCACGATCAGTCCGATCAACGCCCACCAGGCCGCCATCTGGCCTCGCAATCCCTTCATCAGGCGCATATGCAACCACGCAGCATAGTTAAGCCAGACAATCAATGCCCAGGTCTCTTTAGGATCCCAGGACCAGTAACCACCCCAGGCTTCTGCCGCCCAGAGCGCGCCGAGAATGGTCGCAATAGTGAAGAAAGCAAAACCGACGGCAATCGCTTTGTACATTACATCATCGAGCACTTCGAGCGAAGGCAGGCGATCTTGCAAATAGCCTTTAGATTTTAGTAAATAGGCAACCGCCACCATCGACGCGAGGGCAAAGGTACCGTAACCGATAAAGTTTGCAGGTACATGAATTTTCATCCACCAACTTTGCAAGGCTGGCACCAGCGGCTGAATCTCGGATGCATCACGCTTGACGGTGTACCACAGCAAAAAACCGACCGCAGCAGAAATCACAATCAGGACAAACGGACCGAGCTGACGTGTCGCATATTGTTGTTCGTAATACAGATAGAACAGCGCCGTGATCATCGAAAACAGGATAAATACTTCATACAGATTCGAGACCGGAATATGACCAATATCCGCGCCGATCAGGTAAGACTCATACCAGCGCACCAGCATGCCGGTGAAGCCCATAATCACCGCAGACCAGCACAAGATAGAGCCGACCGAAGAACCGAAATCCGAGCGTGCAATCAATCCACCCCAATAAAACAAGGTCGATAAAAAGAACAGCGTGCTCATCCACAAAATCGCCGATTGACTCGACAATAAATATTTCAGGAAAAACTTTTGATTCGCCATTTCCAGCGAACCGTTATACAAATGCACGGCAAAGAAGGTGATTAGAGCAAGGACGAGAAACAGGCGACGCACGGCTTTCCAATGCCATCCAAGCCACGCAAACGCGGGAACGGCGCATAGCAGAATACCCTTTTCATACACGTCCATAAAAGCACCGAAGCGACTAAGTGCCAAGATCGCGCCAATACTCAGCACGAATGCATAAAGCCAGTCCAGAGCACCGAGACGTTGAAAGAATCCTTGGTAAGGTGCGTTGTTATGTGTCATTTCCATCATATTTCCAATCTTAAATCTTACTTTCCGGCGCAAAGCGATACATCTGGGACGCAGAGAGCAAGAATCATACGCTCACTAAAGTGACCACAGTGTAGTCGATTAGCTCGCTTAGGGTACTTGTCCCGGCGTTGATGCAGATCCAGACTGCGGCGACAAATGCGCGAGCTGGTTCTTCAACTGCTCAAATTCTTTTTCAAAATCCAGCGTCTTGCGTTGCGAACTCAATGCCATCAGAGCCTTGGTCGTATTTTCGCCACTCTCACTGTCTTTTAACCAGATCCATAAGCGACGCTCCCGGATATAAAACATCGAGAACACGCCAATCACCAAGAACAGACATCCGAGATAAACCACGTTCTTGCCGGGCGAACGCGTTACTTGCAATACCGATGCTTTCACTTCTTCAAACCCGCTAAGCTGCAAATACACTGGCGCACCATAGAAAAAGGAATCAGACAAAGCGTTGATCGATAACTGCATAAAGCGGGCGCGTTTCTCAGTCAGTTCCAGCACAGGCAAACCCGCTTGTTCACGCGAGACTTGCCACAGATCCCACATGCTGCCATTGAGTATTTTCATAAAAACATCAGCGGCTTTCCCCTGCTCCGCTGCTGGAATTTGCTCAAGAAAACGGGAGATCGCGACAAAACCGGTGGCCGGATTTTTACCGTCTTTAGTATCTCCAGCAAAAATTGCCAGTCCTTTGAGTGCAGACAAGCGCAACTGTTCCTGCAATTGCTTTTGCATTTGCTCCGAGCTCTCGGGCAGCGCATGTTTGACATAGCGCTGAGCAGCGATCTCACGCCACGCTGGATTTACTAGCGCGGCACGTAGCCGCATCCACTCAATAATCGTGTCATCATCGTCAGCCGGGATGCGCAGATAGCGGAATTGCTCATTCGGATTGTCACGCGTACCGGCAAGGAACATCGTTGCACCGTCGAGCTTCATAGGCTGCATATAATTATGGAATTCTCTGGCCTGTCCGTTCTTGTCTCGCAGTTTGTACTGCACGCTCGGTCCGACGTTTTTTAAGTCTTTGCTGTTCGCATTCTTTGCCGCCGATCCGGTATGTTTGTCCAGATCAAGGCTCAGTTGCTGATTAAAACTCGTATTGGTATTCACTGCACGCAGATCTTGTCCGGCCTTCATATTTTCCACATTGAATGGCCGGAAGCCCGACCACTCTATCGTGTAATCATCGCTCGCCGCCGATTTAAGCGGGGTAGAACTACCAACCTCTCCTGCCAGGGCAAAGCTGGTCGATTGGGCTCCCGTCATAGGGAAAGCCGTCATGGACAAACGACTACCACCATCTTCAAAGCTTGACTGATACACCGCCACACCTTTGTAGATCAGCGGTTCATTCACTTTGATGGTGGCGGAAAAAGTCTTGCCGGTCTCATGATCCTTGACCATGACTTCGCTGGCGAACAACTTCGGCATACCCGTCGAATAATAATCAATGATGAACTTATTCAGTTTGATGGTGAAGGGTAAATCCTGAATCAGCACGCCTTTAGGCTGAGGAATAATCGCCGTGCTGCTGGTTGCGCCTTCTGGAATCATGGTATTGCCGCGGAACGTAGGATTGGACAAGGATAAACGATGTTGTTGCGGAATATTCGCGATGATACCGCTGCCATCAAATGCAACCTTACCCATGAACCATTGCTGCATGCGGATAGATAAATCCGAGTCCAGCATGCCACCGATGCAGATAATTACAATCGCACTATGCGCAAAAATATAACCCCATTTGTTTGCCGCACCTTGCTTGGCGCTGATCAGCGTCGCACCGTCTTTTTCAGAAACTTTGAATTTATAACCCAGTCGTGCAATGTGGGTGCTGATCTGATTCGCACTGACAATCCGCGACCCGGCCATGTGCCAATCTGCTTTATGATGAAAATTACGCAGTGACTGCTCGCGCACATTGTCACGCCAGCTGCGCATATCCTTCAGCATTTTGGGTGCATTACGGATCAGGCACAAACTCGTCGACAACACCAGAAACGTCATGATCAGCAAAAACCACCACGCTGAATACACGGCATACAAACCGAGTTTGGCAAAAATATCAAACCAGAACGGACCGAACTGATTCACATAATTCGGCATAGGCTCGTTCTGTTTCAGCACCGTGCCGATGGTGGAGGCAATCGCAATCAGCGCCAGCAGGCTGATCGCAAAACGCATTGATGACAGTAACTCAACCGCGTCCGCCAGCCAGCGACGCTCGGTTTTGATCTGTATTCCAGCGGTATTTGTTTCCATAAATTCCTGAAAATAAAAAAAGGGATGGCTTTTGCCACCCCCTCCGTTTACTACTTATTTGTTTGATCGGCGATTACTTAAGCTTACTTAACATTACTTATTATCGCTTACTTGCTTACTTCAAGCCTGCGACGTAGTCCGCAACTGCTTTGATTTCATCATCAGACATGCGCTTGGAGATCGTCGTCATCTGTGCGCTGTTTTTACGCACGCCAGTACGGAAATTAGTCAATTGCGCAATCGTATAATCCTGATGCTGACCCGCGATACGTGGGAATTGCGCCGGAAGACCGGCGCCGTTCGGGCTATGGCAGCCAGCACATGCAGGAACGTTTTTCTCAGCGATACCACCACGGTAAATTTGTTTGCCGATTTCAACGATATCTTTATTTTTTGCAGAACCTGGTTTGGATTTTTGTATGCTCAGATAAGCCGCCAGATTTTTCATGTCGTCTTCTGTCATCGCTTTAGCGAATGTCGTCATGACGGCATTGTTACGATCAGGACCGGTGAAATTCGACAATTGTTTGGCGATATAAGCTTCGTGCTGACCAGCCAGTTTAGGGTTCACAGAGATAGTTGAATTACCTGCTGTGCCGTGGCAAGAGGCACAGGCCACGATGCCGCGTGCGGCGTCGCCATTGGTGTACAGGGCTTCGCCTTTGGCTGGATCTGCTTTAGCAGGAGCTTTGTGCTCTTCGTTGGCATAGGCCATTGAGGTGACTGAGGACAACGCCAGAACAGCGATGCTGAGGGACTTCAAGAAAGGAGAAAAAGCACGGTTCATTCAAACACCTTGAGACTAAATGATGGAAATCTGCCTATTGGCAACGCATAGTTGCGCTGTTGGTAGCGATGCCTGAATTGCATCAGCACGACCCGACAGTACAATAAATACAACAAACATACAAAATGCGGGATCGGAAACATGCAGCCCAATACCTAACCCCTTATTGTACAATAGCTTTTAAGTGAAACACTTTCTTCTGTTGCATTTTCCATGCAATTTCGATGCTCCGGGTTGCTTCGTTCTGCCTAGTCCAGTGTAAGTACCAGCTAAATACGGACTTTAGTGCCGGCGTCACCCCCGATCATCTTTACTATTATTTAAAGCGCACGTACCTCTTATGTCTATCCTCTGGCAAGCCCGTTTCTTTACCACGGTCAATCATCTGCGCGATTTACCGCACACCACCGTACCGGAAATTGCCTTTGCCGGCCGCTCCAATGCGGGCAAATCGACTGCGATTAATATCCTGTGCAATCAAAAGAAATTATGCTTCGCGTCCAAAACACCGGGACGCACGCAGCATATCAACTATTTCTCCATTGGCGGAGCTCATGTAGGGCAGCATCGCAAAGATGAAACCCGTGTTGATGAAATCCGCGCCTTGCTGGTTGACCTGCCCGGTTACGGCTATGCCGAAGTGCCCGGCGCGGCTAAAACTCACTGGAATCAATTGCTGGGCTCGTATGTACAAAAACGCGATCAGCTATCCGCCTTGGTCTTGATGATGGATGCGCGTCGTCCTTTTACCGATCTCGATACGCAAATGCTCGAATGGTTTGCACCGACAGGCAGACCCATCCACTGCCTGCTGACCAAAGCGGACAAACTGAACCGCAACGATGCGACAAATGCGCTGCGCCTGACTAATAATATTTTATCCAGCTATACCGATGCGAATGGCGAACCGTTTCCTTTTACGGCACAATTATTTTCATCACTGAAACGTACAGGTATTGAAGAGGCTGATGCCAAGATACAGAATTTATTGGGGCTGGATATTCCATTTACTCCAAGTATTCCGCTGGCCGAGAATGCGACAGACTCTCACGCCAGCGACCCGGCAGCCATTGATACGCAAGATTAAAAACAAAAAGCGCAGCTGATCCACTCTGAGGAAAAAAAGCGAAATTACCGGCAGTGCGCCTGTTGGATAATCGATGGGATCAACACGGTGTAATGTGCCACCATAAAAAAACCCCGGCCGATTACATCGAGCCGGGGGAACAACGCCGATTCGCATAGGGACGAACGGCGCCCGCTCAGGGAGGAGAAGCGGTAGGCTTAAGACACTGGATTTTGAAGACCTGCACTTAACACCTATCCATCTGAGCTTGCGCTTGGAAAAAAGTTTCATTACTCTGAACAAAAAATTTTTACGGTGATCGTCATGCCTATTACAAAACCTGCCCAATTCCCTGCTATCCGTATGCGCCGTATGCGCCGTGATGTATTTTCACGCGCGCTGATGCGCGAAAACAGCGTGACCGCATCCGATCTGATTTATCCTGTGTTCGTGATTGATGGCGTTAATCAATGTGAAAAAGTTGCGTCTATGCCTGGTGTGGAGCGCGTGTCGGTAGATGTGCTGTTAGGGGTAGCGGAAGACTGCGTTGCCCTCGGCATTCCTGTGATGGCCTTGTTCCCGGCGATCAATCCTGGCCTAAAAACACCGGACGGGATTGAAGCAACCAACCCAAAAGGCTTGATCCCGCGGGCGATTCGCGAACTCAAAAGCCGCTTTCCGGAACTCGGCATTTTGACCGACGTTGCACTCGATCCGTACACCAGTCATGGCCAGGATGGCCTGATCAATGCAGACGGTTATGTATTGAATGACGAAACCACCGAGATGCTGGTGCGCCAGGCCTTGACCCAGGCGGAAGCCGGTGCCGATATAGTCGCACCAAGCGACATGATGGACGGCCGTATCGGTGCGATCCGTCATGCACTGGAGTCGCATGGCTATATTCATACCCGCATCATGGCTTACTCAGCTAAATATGCATCAGCGTTTTATGGCCCATTCCGCGACGCCGTTGGTTCAGCGACTAATCTGGGCAAAAGCGATAAAGCAAATTATCAGATGGACCCGGCAAACAGTGATGAAGCCTTGCGCGAAGTCGCCCTTGATCTGGCAGAAGGTGCCGATATGGTCATGGTCAAACCAGGCATGCCGTATCTCGACATCGTACGTCGCGTCAAAGACGAATTCAAAGTACCCACGTTTGCTTATCAGGTCAGTGGTGAATACGCGATGATCAAAGCCGCAGCGCAAAATGGCTGGCTCGACCACAACAAGACGATGATGGAAACCATGCTGGCATTTAAACGTGCTGGTGCCGATGGCATCCTGACGTATTTTGCCCGTGACGTCGCACGCTTACTGAAACACACTGCCTGATCATCTCAGGCGACTGCTTATTACGATGATGCTGATCCTGTTAATCATCGTCTCCGCCGCGCTGGCGATCGCTGGCGCAGGCGCGCGAGACAATGTGATCTGGCTACACTATGTGTGTAAGCCGCTGACCACCATATTGATTTTTTACCTCGCTTTCCGCGCCACCAGTGTTAACCCGCCGTATCGACGCGCTATATTGACGGGCATTATTTTCTCCCTATTGGGTGATATTTTTTTGATGCTGCCAGCGACCGTCGTCAAGCCTGGATTTTTACTTGGCCTCGGTAGTTTTTTATGTGCGCATATCTGCTTTCTGCGCGCACTGACTAGCGATCACCGTTTCTTCTCACGTCCGCTGATTTTTCTTGGTATCGGTACGCTTGGCGCAGCGAATTTATTTGTGCTGTGGCCGGGACTTAGTACGGACTTGCGCGTTCCGGTTGTGATCTATGTCACCTGTCTGTTGTGTATGACAGCGCAGGCAATCACACGCCACCTGAGCATACAAACCTCTGCAAGCAAATGGGCAATGGCTGGCGGCATACTATTTATGCTGTCAGACACGCTGCTGGCTTACAATAAATTTTATACGCCGCTACCGCAGGCGAGCCTGCTGATTCTGGCGACTTATTATGCTGCACTGAGTTTGATTGCGCGTTCGGTGAATCGCTCTTGAATACTGGCTGATTACATCTGAATTCTTTTACCATCGACACTCCACATCATTTTTATCGCGATCATCATGCAAGAGAAAATCATTACCTTTGCGAGTCCCGTTTTTTTCTTATTGATCGCAATAGAATTCATCATCGCCCGGCGTCGTCAGCGTCATCTGTACCGGATTAACGATGCCATCAATAGTTTGAGTCTGGGCGTAATGAGTCAGATAATTGGTGTGTTTTTAAAAGTTCTGGCGGTCGGTGTTTATGCCTGGGTCGCGCAACATTGTGCGATCTTTCATTTATCCGGCGATGATTGGTGGGTCTGGGTGTCCGGCTTGTTGCTGTATGACTTCTTGTATTACTGGTTGCACCGTATGGGGCATGAGACCAATCTCTTGTGGGCAGCGCATGTCGTCCATCATCAGAGTGAAGCATACAACCTGACTACCGCCTTACGCCAGACTAGCACCGGCGCTTTATTTGGCTGGATTTTCTATTTGCCGCTGGCGGTACTTGGCTATCCTGTACATGTGTTCATCATCGTTGCACTGATCGATTTGTTATATCAGTTCTGGATCCATACCGAACAGATCGACAAGCTCGGCTGGTTTGATCGCGTCTTCGTGTCACCGTCGAATCACCGTGTACATCATGGTGTCAATGATCTGTATCTGGATAAAAACTACGGCGGCATTTTGATTTTATGGGATCGCTTGTTCGGCACTTTTATCGAGGAACAAGATGCACATCCTGTGGTGTTCGGTACACGCAGTCCATTGCGCAGCTGGAATCCTCTCTGGGCTAATCTGGAAGTGTATAAGGCCGTTGCTGCCGATGCCTGGCGTACACGTAACTGGTGGGATAAATGCCGTATCTGGCTGATGCCACCGGGATGGCGCCCTGCCGATATTGCGGCGAGCGAACCGGCGAAATCCTTCGATCTACAACGCCCTGAATACAATCCGCCACTGAGCGGAGCACGCATGTGGTATTGCCTGATCCAGTTCGCAGTAAGCTTGCAAGTTGCCACCCATTTCCTGACGGTTGCACCTGCCGCTCATGCTGCGCAAATGGTGCCTTATGCTATCTGGCTCGTCGCCGGACTGTGGATCGTCGGTGGTTTAATGGAAAAAAAACGCTGGTATGCGGGAGTAGAAGCAGCGAGATTATTAAGCACATTGGCAATGGTCGTTGTCAGCGCCAGCCGGTTTCAATTAGTCGTTTTACCATTGACGGCACAGGTGGTCATCGCTACGGCTTGTATTGCCTCACTTATCGCACTCGGACTCATTTTTAAGACTACTGGGCATGGACATCTTTCACGTTAATGACACACAAGTTGTACTGAACCCGGATGCATCGGTTCAGCCACAAGGATTTATCTGGCTCGACGCGACACATGATGAGGTCAATCTGAATCCCGAAGCGTGGCGTGAAGAAGTCGCACGGCTAACAGGTACACAGATTTATGATTTGCATTTAAAAGACGCGGTGAATTTAACGCACCCGTCTTACTTCGATGCGACCCAGGATTATGAAATGGTGGTATTTCGCAAACTAGCATTAAATGGTGAAGCAAGCGGATTACCGGGCACGGAACCAAGCGAGCAGCAAAAGCGCAAGATTCCTGCGGCACTGAATAAACTCGTGACGGTACCGGTCTCATTTTTTTTGATGGGAAATGCGCTGGTCACCGTACGCGCAGAGAAAAGCCGCACCATCGATAGCGCACGTACCCGCCTGCTGAATTACAAGCACAAAGCAGAAGGTAACGGCCACTCCAGTCGCCTGCCCTGCTCGCCGGAGGATCTGATGTTACGGTTGCTCAACGCGATGGTGGATCAGTATCTGGAGTTACGTCAGCCGCTGACGCAGCAACTCGACCGCTGGCAACATGCGCTGCTTGATCCGCGTCGCCCTTTTAACAACTGGATGGCGCTGCTCGACTCGCGACTGGAACTACGTAAGCTCGATAATCTGTGCGAAGAACAACGTGACGCGTTACAGGAATTACGTGACCACATCGTCGATGCACATGATGGTAGCGACAGCAACGATGGCCGCGCCAAGGATTTGCTGCTGGTTCGGACCAATGATGTGATGGAACATATCAGCCGTGTCCTGAACCATGCCCGCCGTCTGGAAGCATCGCTGGAATCAGCGGTGCAAATTCATTTCTCTGCGATGGCACACAGAACTAGCGAGATCATGCGCACGCTAACCGTGATCACCGCGCTGTTTATGCCGCTGACCTTGATTACCGGCGTATTCGGGATGAATTTCGAGGTCATGCCTTTACTCAAAAATGCATCGGGATTCTGGATCACAATGGGTACCATGCTGTTGATCGTGATTGGATTGCTAGTCTATTTCCGCAGTCAGCGCTATCTTGAAGATCAGGCAAGTCGTCGTCGCGACTGATACCAGCATCATATACTGGGGTGGAGTAAGGGTAAAAAATGCATTCATCCGCAATGATTACGCAGGCGTTTAAAAATACTCCCCCTATATTGAATTAATACAAAGAAACCATATGCAAGAACTCAGCTTTCTCTGGCACGACTACGAAACCTTCGGCGCACAAGCGCGCCGCGACCGCCCCGCCCAATTCGCCGCAATCCGCACCGATGCTGAACTCAATGAAATCGGCGAACCCATCATGCTGTACTGTCAGCCGGCGAATGATTTTTTACCGGATCCGCAATCGTGCCTGATCACGCATATCACACCGCAAACCTGTCTCGAACGCGGCATCCCGGAATATAAATTTGCTGCAAAAATTGAACGCGAACTAGCCCAAACCGGCACCATCGGCGTCGGTTACAACACCATCCGCTTTGACGATGAGATCACCCGCTTTATGTTCTGGCGTAATCTCATGGATCCGTATGCGCGCGAGTGGCAAAACCAATGCGGTCGCTGGGACATCATGGACATGCTGCGCACCACCTATGCGCTGCGCCCGGAAGGGATCAACTGGCCAGTCAATGACGAAGGCAAGCCAAGCTTCAGACTGGAGCATTTAACTGCGGCGAATGGCATTGCACACGAAGCGGCACATGATGCCTTGTCCGACGTACGTGCCACGATTGCGCTAGCGCGGCTGGTAAGAGAAAAGCAGCCGAAGCTCTTTGACTTTTGTCTGGCGTTGCATAAGAAAGATAAGGTCGCGGCAGAAATCGGCTTGCCGATGATGGGCAAGGCGTTTCTGCATGTGTCCGGTATGTTCCCGACCGAACGGGGTTGCCTCGCACTGATGTGGCCACTAGCAGTACATCCAAAAAATAAGAATGAAGTCATCGCCTGGGATCTCGCTCACGATCCGGCAGAACTGGCGACGCTCGACGCCGCGACAGTACAATTACGCATGTTCAGCAAAACCGGTGATCTACCTGAGGGCGTCAGCCGCCTGCCGGTGAAGACGGTGCATTTAAACAAATCACCGGTCGTCATCGGCAATCTCAAAACTCTGTCACCGGCAATGGCAGAACGCTGGAAAATCGATATGAACGTAATACAAAACCATATCGACAAAGCCACGGCATTGATGAGTGATCATGCAGCACCATTACGCGCATTGTGGGAACACGTATATGCGCCGCGCGATCAGGAGACAGCCGATGTCGATGAAGACCTGTATGGCGGCTTTGTAGGCACCGGAGACAGGCGTTTGCTAAACGATCTGCGCACGATGAGTCCAGAACGCCTGGCACAGGCACAACCGGATTTTCAGGATGCTCGCTTAAGCGAATTGCTGTTCCGCTACCGCGCACGGAATTTCCCCGATAGCCTGAATGAGATGGAACAAGCGCAATGGGAAGAACATCGCATTGCCAGACTGCTAGACGGTGAGGGCAAAGCACGCAACGTCGATCAGTATTTCAATGAAATTGACCAGCTATCAGAAGAGGCGAGCGAAGCCGACGAAGAAATTCTAGGCGCTTTGTACGACTATGCGGAGATGGTAGTGCCAGCCCGGTAATTTGAAATATCGGACAAAGAAATCAAATGCGGAGATCGCACAACTCAGCAGATCATTCAGCAGATCGCTGATCAAAATTACTCACGACAATCGCGACGACCGTATTCCGCGTCAGCATCAATCAAGCATTGGCATCGCGACTCATCCCGATTCCACTGCTTTTTTCTTTCCCAAAAAAACAATGCAAAACTTGAACCATTGTAAAAGTTACACTATAAAGGAGTATTACGCACTTATTGCATAAGGCGCTTATGACTCCCGAAGACATGGATCAACTATTTGGCCTGCTCCTGGAGACAGCACCCATCGGCGTAGCGGTCATCAACCGAGACATGACACTGCGCTACATCAACAAGCGCCATGCAGACCTCAACCACCTGCAGATTTCCGCTCAAATCGGCCATCACATCCGTGATTTTTTACCCGCTGCGGCCGTCACAGTTGTCGAGCCCAAATTACAGTTTGTTCTTGATACCGGCTCACCGCTGGTGAATCAAGAGATCCGTGCAATTGATCCACTTCAGTCAGATCGCCCGCTGCATCGACTCGCATCGTACTATCCATGGAGAAACAAGCATGGCAACATTCTTGGCGTACTAGCGATCATACGCGATGCGACGATTGATCAGTTTTCTGAGCAATTAGTCAGAGAGAGTGAACAACGCCTTTTGCGGGTACTCGATAATCTCTATGCTTTTGTCGGTGTACTTGCGATTGACGGGACGCTGCTGGACGCGAATGCCGCGCCTTTATTGGCAGCGGGTATTCACATTGATGATGTGCGAGGGAAGAAAGTCTGGGACTGTTATTGGTGGACGCATGACAGTGAAGCGCAAGAACAATTAAAGCAAGCGATAGAACGCTGTCGTCAAGGGGAAACGCTGCGTTACGACGTACAAGTCAGAATGATCAATGACAGCCGCATGTGGATCGATTTTATGCTGGCGCCGTTATACGACGGTGAAGGTCGCATCACCCATCTGATACCGTCCGGAATGGATATTTCACAACGACATGAAAGTGAACGTCGTCTGCAGTTATCCGAAGAACGTTTTCGCTCGGTAGTCGAATCATCAGATGATGCGATTATCAGTAAATCCCTGGATGGTCTGATCACTAGCTGGAATCCGGCAGCCGAACGTCTTCTCGGCTATCAGGCAGCAGAGATTATCGGTCAATCGGTCACACTCCTTTTTCCTCAGGATAAATTAAGCGAAGAAGCAGAGATCATGAGGCGTATCCGGCTCGGTGAGCGGGTACCTTCGTTCGAAACAGTCCGCATCCATAAAGACGGGCACAAGGTTGATATCGCCGTAACAATTTCGCCCCTGCGAGGAAATAATGGAGCGATTGTCGGCGCCAGTAAAATCGCCCGCGATATCTCAGAACAAAAACGCTACCGTGAATTACTGGAACAAGCACTCGATGAAAAAACCTCACTCCTGCACGAGGTGCATCATCGCGTAAAAAATAATTTGCAAATTGTATCGAGTCTGCTGCATCTGCAAGCACGCAAAGAAACACCCGAGGTAAGACAGGCACTGGCAGAGAGTCAAGGTCGCATCAAGGCAATGGCGCTAGTGCATCAATTGCTATACGAGTCCAACACGACTGCCGATATTAATTTGGATGACTACCTGCGACGCCTGGTTTCTTTGACGAGCGCCACTTACAGTATGAGTAACCGGGATATACAAATTTTGTTCATCCCATCACATGAAAAAATCAAAATTGATATTCAGCGGGCGATTCCGTGCGGTCTGATTATCAATGAGCTGATACTAAATGCGACGAAGCATGCATTTCACGGAAAAACTAGCGGCAAGATTACGATAGAGTTGCATGCAGACGCCAATAACAGAGCAAGAATCGTGTTGTCCGATAACGGCTGCGGTCTGCCGGAAGATTTTAGCTGGAGCGGTGAAGGCAGCTTAGGTAAGCAACTGATTCCTATGTTTGTGCAGCAATTAAAAGGAGAACTACAGACAGAATCGACATCCGGTGGCGCACATTTTGTGATTGAGTTTATTTCATAGATTCAGGAGAACAACAGATGTATGCAGAAACGATACTCATAGTTGAAGATGAACCCGTCGTGGCACTGGATCTGCGCCAAACTCTGGAGGAAATGGGACATCATGTGTGCGGCATTCAGTCGAATATGAAGGCAGCAATCAATGCAGTGGAAAAATATAGCCCGACACTGATCTTGATGGATATCAACCTTGAAGGTCAGGAAGATGGCATTGACGCCTGCAATCATATTTATCTGCGCTGGAAATTACCGGTTATTTATCTGACTGCATTTGCCGATGAAAAAACCATTTTACGTGCAGCAGCCAGTAAGCCCTTTGGCTATTTACTGAAACCTTATGAAACGAAAGAACTGGCGGCAGTTATTCAGGTCGCGCGGTCACGTTGCGATACGGAGCAGGCGCTGGTCAAATCAGAAGAGCGCCTCTCCATCGCGATTGAGGCAGCCGAACTTGGCACCTGGGAGTGGGAATCTTTACTAGATCATGTGCAGGGTGACGCGCGCTTCCAGTCTATTTGGGGCAGCAACTTGAGCCGCTTTTCTGCAGGTATGGCGGCAATGCTCGATCGTATCCACCCGGAAGATAGAGATAAGCTTGATCAGCTATTGCATCAGGATGGCTACTTCAGCAGTATCTTCAGGGCACGCAGGGATTCTGGCGAATTTGCCTGGCTGGAGATGCACGGCAAATTACGCCGGGGAAAGAACGGAAGCAAACAAGTTATCGGTGCGTTACGCGACATCACAACACGCAAGCAAATGGAGGAGCGGCTGCGGCAAGCCAGTGTCGTATTCAGCTCAACGGCTGAGGGCATTCTGATATTAAACGATAGCTATCGGATCGTCTCTGCCAACCCAGCCTTTACCAAACTGACACAGTACACCTCCGACGAGGTCATCAATCGCCATCCTGACGATTTTTTACTGGTTCGCCGGGAAGGTGATCTCACCTACCAATCCATCGCAGAATCGACTGATGGCTATGTGTATTGCGAAGTAGCTTGCCGCTGCCGGGACGGGCGTATCTTTCCGACCTTGCAACATATCTGTGCGGTCAAGGATGAAGCTGGTGACGTACAGCAGTTTGTGCACATAATTTCAGACATCAGTGCCATCCGCGATGTGGAACTCAAACTCGCTCACCTTGCCTATCACGATCCATTGACAGGTTTAGGTAATCGCTACCTGCTGGAGCAAAGATTAAATATCGAATTAGAGCGGGCTCATTTTAACGGCAAAAAAATTGCGATTCTGTTTCTTGACCTCGACGGCTTTAAATCAATCAACGACACCATGGGTCACAATATCGGAGATCGCGTTATACAGGAAGTTGCAAAACGTATTAGTCAGCACATACGTCGTCATGATGAGGCAATCCGTTTGGGTGGCGATGAGTTTGTCGTGGTTGCACCCGAGCTGCACGAAATTAGCGAGGCTTTTTTAATTGCCGAAAAACTGCTCAATGTTTTATCACAAAAACCAATCAAAATCGACGATCAGGAATTGACCATCGGAGTAAGTATCGGTATCTCTATTTATCCCGATGATGGTACTAATATGACGCAACTTTTAAGCGCTTCAGACAGTGCTATGTATGAGGCTAAGCGTCTAGGCAAAGGACAATTCTGCACCTATACCAGCAATCTGATAGAGCGCGTCAGAGCACGTCTGAATATAGAACAAAATCTACATGTCGCACTCGAAAAAAATGAGTTCATTCTTCATTATCAACCAGTGATCAATTTGCCGCAAAACCGCCTAATCGGATTTGAAGCACTGGTACGCTGGAATCATCCGACACTGGGGTTGATCGGTCCCGATACCTTCATCAGTATTGCGGAAGAAAATGGCTTGATTGAACGTCTTGGTTACTGGGTGCTGGATACAGCATTAGCGCAACTTAAAGAGTGGGAGCTAGCAGGGCATACTAATTTATTCATGGCAGTCAATGTGTCCCTTCGACAGTTCAATGAGGAACATTTCGTCCATCATCTCGGACACGTCCTTCAGATGCATAGACTTCGCGGCGAGCAATTGGAAGTTGAAGTCACCGAATCAGTGATCCAGGATTTTCATAAGAGCCGTAAAATCGTTTCCGCCATCAGGGATTTGGGTATTACTGTTGCGATTGATGATTTTGGTACAGGTTATTCGTCACTTGCATTGCTTAAACATTTACCGATTACCCGAGTCAAAATTGATCGTTCGTTTATCGTCAATTTACCGGGCACATCACGTGATCTTGGTATGGTGAATGCGATCATGCAAATAGCGAACAGCCTGGAGCTCAATGTCACAGCAGAAGGAATAGAAACACCGGAACAAGCTAGCCTGTTGCACGAGTTAAACTGTCCCGCAGTGCAGGGATATTTTTTTGGGCGTCCTCAGGAGGCTAATTATTTTTCTTCCGAGTGGCTGAGATTGTCGGCGATGAGGGACCATTTTCAGCGATGATTCAATGAACTTAGTTGCGTTGGAGACCAAGATAAAACGCCCCAGACGAAAGGGGCGTTTTATCTTGGTTTTTATCTTTTTTCTATAACTAATTTTCTACACCACTACCGGCCAACTCACATTCCACGTCATTAACCGATATTGAGATTGCACTATGACATGCACAACTATTTATTCGGCTGTGGAGTAATACGTAAATAAGGACGAGGTGCGGTATAGCCTTTTGGATATTTTTGCTTGATCACGTCTTCATCTTTGATCGATAAAGGAATAATCACATCATCACCATCGCGCCAGTTACCAGGTGTCGCCACCGAGTAACCATCAGTCAGTTGAAGTGCATCAATGACGCGCAAGACTTCATCGAAATTACGTCCGGTAGTCAGTGGATAAGTAATGATCAGGCGTACTTTTTTCTTTGGATCGATGATGAACAAAGAACGTACGGTAACGGTCTCCGACTGATTCGGGTGAATCATGTCATACAGTGCGGCGACTTTTTTATCTGCATCAGCAATGATGGGAAAACCGACGATGGTTTTTTGCGTATCTTCAATATCTTTGATCCATTGCAGATGTGATTCCGCACCATCGACGGACAAAGCAATGGCTTTGACATTGCGCTGATCAAACTCTGGCTTTAACTTTGCGGTCAAACCTAACTCAGTTGTGCAGACCGGAGTAAAGTCAGCAGGATGGGAAAATAAAACAACCCATGAGTCGCCCGCCCAAGCATGGAAATTCAATTTACCTATCGAAGAATCCTGTTCAAAATCAGGAGCGATATCACCTAAACGCAGAGTCATGTTTTTCTCCAATCAAAAAGTTTGAGATAAAAACTATAGAGCGCAACCTCAATAGATTCAAGGATAGAGAAGTTGATTGCTTATATCTTGTCCGGTATATGCTTCTCTAAAAAATACCGGACAGTGGGGTCATGCCGTGGCGTAATGCGATTCAATTGTATGTTCGTCGCCGTTGCTGAGCAAGATGAGTATTCAACATACACTTCCACTCACTACTCGACATTCACTGCACCTAGCGATGTCAAAAATTTCTCTGCATTTTGATAACCAATAACACGGCCAGCAACTATTTCTTCGCCGCGCTTATTGAAGAAAATAATTCCTGGTGGACCGAATAAATTAAAACGTTTTAAGAGTGCTTTATCGTCGGCATTATTGGCCGTCACATCAACCTGTAATAACAACATTTGTTCCATCTGCGCTTTAACTTTGTCGTCAGTGAAGGTGAGTTTTTCCATTTCTTTACATGACACACACCAGTCAGCGTAGAAGTCGAGCACTGCTGTTTTACCTTTAGATTGTGCGATAGCGGCGTCTAGTTCTGCAATCGACCGGACTCGCGTAAAGCTAACACCATGTTTTTGCCCGCCCGTCAGATGTGCTAAAGGTGCAAAAACATCGCGCCCACCGGTGAGAACGCCGGCTAACTGAGCCGCACCAGCCAAGGCAAAAATAATGGCGAATCCTTTTGAATACAAATTCCCTTTGTGCAAAAACAGCAGATAGATCGCGTAGCTGATCAGCAACACAGACCAAGCTAGCATTTGTGACCAGACGGGTATCACCGGGGACACCATCCAGATTGCCATCGCGAGCATTAACACGCCAAAGAACCGCTTGATGCTTTCCATCCAGGCACCCGCGCGCGGCAACAGACTGCCCGCAGATAAACCAACTAATAACAAAGGAACGCTCATTCCCATTGCCATCGCAAATAAGGCAGAACCACCAACGATCACATCGCGGGTCTGACTGATGTAGACCAAGGCACCGGCCAGTGGCGCCGCCACACAGGGACCGACAATGAGTGCCGACATTGCCCCCATTAAAAAGACGCCGATTAACTTGCCGTTACGCTGACCTTCAGATGCAACCGTCAGTTTTGTTTGCAACGCGGCAGGCACCTGCAACTGATACACACCAAACATGGCAAGAGACAAAATCACCATGAGCAAGGCAAACGCACCGAGCACCCAAGGATTTTGTAATGTTGCCGCCAACCCCTCACCCAGGAGTCCGGCAGCAACGCCAAGAGCGGTGTAAACAAGCGCCATACCAAGCGCGTACATCATAGACAATAGAAACCCACGACTACGACGGACAGAGGTGCCTTCACCAACGATAATGAACGACAAAATAGGGACCATAGGCAGCACACAAGGTGTGAACGACAAACCCAGTCCTAGTAAGAAAAATAAAGGCAAAATGACGATTAACTTACCACTCTTCAACGCAGCGCTGATGCTGCCAATCTCAGTAGCTAAGGTCTGACCCTGACTATTGGCACCATCAGAGACTGGTTTGGTGACGTCGGTATTCGCCTTAGCCGGTGCATCGGTAATGGCAAGTGTAAATACCGCGTCTTGCGGCGGATAACATAGTCCCTGATCAGCACACCCCTGACTGGTCACTTTCAAATTAAAGTTACCTGAAGCTTGCACTGGAACCTTCACGACGATCTCGTGACGATAAGTCTCGACCTCTTTTTGAAAGGTTTCATCAAACTTCACTTTGCCTTTAGGCAGCACTGGCTCACCTAATTTGCTATCCGTCGAAACAAACTTCAAACGTTCGCGATACAAATAGTAGCCATCAGCAATGTGAAAACTGACTTCAGCTACGCCGGGCTCACTCATTTTGGCGCTGACTTTGAATGCGACCTCTGGGTCTAAAAAATCCTCTGCCTTGATTGAGGTAATTGTCGTTGCTAGCACAATGAACAGAGTGAGGAAAGCGGTCCATCTGATATGGAACTTAGACAACCAGTTTGAAAAGCGAGCTTGGGAATACGTTGTAAAAGTTTTCATGCAGATCCTGTTTCATGGAGAACCCATTGCCGATAAGCCGGTAAGCCTTGCGTGATGGGAGTGCCGATAATTTCTGGTATTTCGTAAGGATGAATGTTCTGGATAAGAGTTTGTAAAACCGTATATTTTGCTTCGCTTGTTTTGATCAGCAAGGCAATTTATGTTGCAAGCGAAAGTACTTCATTCCAATGAGAGAAAGACCTGATTGCTGGCAGTACGTTCACGCAAGCAGCCAATTTATTTTCCAGAGCTGAGTGAATAATCGCCTGAGCGGTGGCTTCATCCGACACATTAGTCGTAACGAGCAAGACTTTATCCATATTTGCTGACTCATCTTGGACATAAATATTCCATGATTCTAACAAGGTCTGACTGATCATGCCCGTCGCCTTATGATCCATCCGAATGGTCCGAATGTAAAAAAGCCAGGCAATGCCTGGCTTTTTTTGACGCTTCATACGAGCAACAAATTACTCTGCTGTTGGCGCTGCGTCAACATCAGTAACTTCTGGGCGATCTAACAGTTCTACGTAGGCCATAGGTGCATTGTCACCAACACGGAAACCCATTTTCAAAATACGCAGATAACCGCCGTTACGATTTGCGTAACGTGGACCGAGTTCAGCGAACAGTTTCAAGACCATTTCGCGATCACGCAAACGGGAGAAAGCCAAACGCTTGTTAGCCAATGTGTCTGTTTTACCCAAAGTCAGAATTGGCTCGATAACACGGCGCAGTTCTTTTGCTTTTGGCAAAGTTGTTTTAATAGCTTCGTGGCGCAGCAACGATACTGTCATGTTGCGCAGCATTGCCAGACGGTGGGAAGAAGTACGATTCAGCTTACGTAAGCCGTGACGATGACGCATGATATTTCCTTTCAGATTTTTAAAATAATTCCAGCTCTTCTATCACTGAGTTTTACAGCGCGGGCCGGTAATTGCTTGAGACTACTAATACAACCGATACTACTTGCTACTACAAATTTATTAAACAGCCTGAGTAAATTTGCTACTCAGGCGTGACCATAAATTACTTTTCCAGGCCAGCTGGTGGCCAGTTTTCCAATTTCATACCAAGAGACAAGCCACGGGAAGCCAGAACTTCTTTGATCTCGTTCAAAGATTTGCGACCCAGATTTGGTGTCTTCAACAATTCATTCTCGCTACGTTGGATCAGATCACCAATGTAGTAAATGTTTTCTGCTTTCAGGCAATTAGCTGAACGTACTGTCAATTCCAAATCATCGACTGGACGCAACAGAACTGGATCGACTGCCGGTGCGCGTGAAGGCGCCTCAGCAGCGGCTTCTGTACCTTCCAGAGCAGCGAAGACATTCAATTGATCAACTAAAACGCGGGCGGACTGGCGAATCGCTTCTTCTGGCGTAATAACACCATTGGTTTCGATATTGATGACCAGTTTATCCAGATCTGTACGCTGCTCTACACGTGCAGATTCTACAGAGTAAGATACGCGGCGTACTGGCGAGAATGACGCATCCAGTATCATACGGCCAATCGTTTTGTTCGCATCTTCTGACAAACGACGAACGTTACCCGGCACATAGCCGCGGCCTTTTTCAACCTTAATCTGCATATCCAGCTTACCGCCGGCTGTCAGATTGGCAATAACGTGATCTGGATTAATGAGTTCTACATCATGCGGCAAATCGATATCAGAGGCCAGTACTGCGCCTTCGCCATCTTTCTTTAATGTCAGCGTGACTTCATCACGGTTATGCAACTTGAAAACGATGCCTTTCAAGTTCAACAAAATATCCACAACGTCTTCTTGAACACCATCTAAAGATGAGTATTCATGAACGATACCGGCGATAGTAACTTCTGTCGGCGCGTAACCAACCATAGAAGACAACAATACACGGCGTAAAGCGTTACCTAATGTATGGCCATAGCCACGTTCAAATGGCTCCATCACAACTTTAGCGTGACCAGCACCCAACATTTCCACGTCGATAATACGTGGCTTCAACAAATTGTTTTGCATAACAATGTCCTTTTCAATACCCTCGACTCGTTACGTCGATAAGGCTGATGGCATTAAAGAAAAAAGCCTGCCTATCGAAAAATAGGCAGGCGGTGAAACTTGAATATTAACGTGAGTACAATTCAACGATCAGAGATTCGTTGACATCGTGAGCGATATCGCTACGATCTGGCATGGACTTGAAAGTACCTTCCATTTTCTTTGGGTCTACAGATACCCAGGAAGGCATACCAGTTTGCTCTGCCAAAGACAGGGCTTCAACAATACGTACTTGCTTTTTCGATTTCTCACGAACAGCAACAACATCACCAGCCTTAACTTGATAGGAAGCGATATTTACTACGATATTATTGACTGTGAATGCTTTGTGGCTTACCAACTGACGTGCTTCAGCGCGTGTGGAACCAAAGCCCATACGATAAGCAACGTTGTCCAGACGGGATTCCAGCAATTTCAACAGTGTTTCGCCTGTGTTGCCTTTTTGACGATCAGCTTCAGCGAAGTAACGACGGAATTGACGCTCCAAAACGCCGTACATGCGTTTAACTTTTTGCTTTTCGCGCAATTGGTTACCGAAATCAGAGGTACGAGCACCGGAAGTGCGACCATGCTGACCTGGTTTTGCGTCGAGTTTGCATTTTGAGTCTAATGAACGACGTGCGCTCTTCAGAAACAGATCCGTGCCTTCGCGACGGGATAATTTTGCTTTTGGTCCGATATAACGTGCCACGATATTTTCCTTGTAAATGACGTAATGTTTTCTACACTACGCTAGTCTGATCTGCCTGCAACCAGACGGTGGTCTTAACAACAAAGACGATGTCTTTGTCAATTGTAAAACTTCCACAACACAAAACCCGCCAACGAAATGGCGGGTCCGCATTCTAACGGAGATTCCATAAGAATGCCAGCAGAAAATAAATCTGCTTAGATGCGACGACGCTTTGGAGGGCGGCAGCCGTTGTGCGGAACTGGTGTGACGTCTTGAATCAGGGAAATTTTAATGCCCAGATTGTTTAACGCACGCACTGAAGATTCGCGACCTGGGCCTGGGCCTTTGATACGAACTTCCAAGTTTTTGATGCCGCATTCTACAGCAACTTTACCAGCTGCTTCCGCTGCAACCTGCGCTGCAAACGGTGTAGATTTACGTGAGCCTTTGAAACCCGCACCACCAGCAGTTGCCCATGACAGCGCATTGCCTTGACGATCAGTGATCGTAATGATGGTATTGTTAAACGAAGCGTGTACGTGGGCAATACCCTCGGCTACGTTCTTTTTAACTTTTTTACGAGCGCGGGCTGCTGCTGCGTTATTTTGTGCTTTTGCCATAATATTTCCTTGAATCTAGTTACCTAGATTATTTCTTCAAAGATTGCGCTGCTTTACGTGGGCCCTTACGTGTACGAGCATTCGTACGTGTACGTTGACCACGGCAAGGCAAGCCCTTACGATGACGCAGGCCGCGGTAGCAACCTAAGTCCATCAAACGCTTGATGTTCATCGAGAGTTCACGACGCAAGTCACCCTCTACGACGAATTTTGCAATCTCGTCACGGAGTTTTTCCAGTTCGTTGTCGTCCAGATCTTTAACTTTTTTATTAGTTAAAACACCGGTAGCGGCGCAGATGTCTTCTGCGCGTGGGCGGCCAATACCATAGATAGCTGTTAAGCCGATTACGGTATGCTGATGATTTGGGATATTAACCCCTGCGATACGTGCCATTCGTTATTCCTCGTCAATAACCTGAATTAACCTTGACGCTGTTTATGGCGTGGTTCTGTGCAAATTACACGAACTACACCTTTGCGCTTGATGATCTTGCAATTGCGGCAAATCCGCTTAACTGATGCGAGAACTTTCATTTTTTGCCCTCTTCCTTCTTTACTTGGTTACTTAGTACGGAACACTATTCGCGCCCGGCTCAAATCATAAGGCGTCAATTCCACTGTCACCTTATCACCAGGGAGAATGCGAATATAATTCATGCGCATTTTTCCAGAGATATGGCCTAGTACAATATGCCCGTTTTCCAACTTAACTCGAAATGTTGCATTTGGAAGATTCTCAAGAATCTCACCCTGCATCTGTATAACGTCGTCTTTTGCCATTCGGTCTGCTGTTCCTCTGAGTGCTACCTTGAAGGTATGCCACCCTTGAAATTTGCTTTACGAAGAAGCGATTCGTATTGCTGTGACATCACATAGTTCTGCACTTGTGCCATGAAGTCCATCGTCACTACTACGATAATCAATAATGATGTACCGCCGAAATAAAATGGAACCTTCCAGTGTGCCACCAAAAACTCTGGCAACAAACAGACCAAGGTAATGTAAAACGCTCCAGCTAAAGTCAAACGCATCAAAATCTTATCGATATAACGCGCTGTTTGATCGCCTGGGCGAATACCTGGTACAAATGCACCGCTCTTTTTCAAGTTATCTGCAGTCTCTTTGCTATTAAAAACTAAAGCAGTGTAGAAAAAACAGAAGAAAATAATTGCAACGGCGTATAACAAAGCATGAATCGGTTCGCCGGGAGCCATCGATGCGGAAAGATCCTTTAAAAAGCGAATAAAACCGCTATCTGAAGACTCCATACCTTTGGTGAACCAACTTGTAATCGTCGCAGGAAACAAAATGATAGAAGAAGCAAAAATCGGAGGGATTACACCCGCCATATTCAGTTTCAACGGCAAATGACTACTTTGCCCACCGTATACTTTATTTCCTACCTGACGCTTCGCATAATTGACCAGAATTTTACGCTGACCACGCTCTACGAATACTACAAAGAAAGTTACTGCAGCAGCAATTAAGCAAATCAATAATGCAGAGAAAGCATTCATAGAACCGGTACGAACCAGTTCAAACAAGCTAGCCAAACCGTTTGGCAAACCTGCTGCAATACCAGCAAAAATAATGATCGAAATGCCATTACCTAAGCCACGCTCCGTAATCTGCTCACCCAACCACATTAAAAACATGGTGCCGGTAACCAAAGTAACTGTCGTAGTGAAGCGAAATGCCACACCAGGGTCAATCACCAATCCCGGCTGAGCTTCAAGACCGAAGGCAATGAAATAAGCCTGCAAAGTTGCGAGCAACAAGGTACCGTAGCGCGTATATTGAGTAATCTTGCGACGACCGGACTCACCTTCTTTTTTCAAGGCTTCCAATTGGGGCGAGACTATTGACATTAACTGCATGATAATCGATGCAGAAATATACGGCGTGATTCCTAGTGCAAGCACAGCGAATCGTGACAACGCACCGCCGGAGAACATATTAAACATCCCCAAAATACCACCTTGGTTTTGCTTAAATAAGTCAGCCAATGCATTAGGATCAATGCCTGGAACCGGTATGTGCGCACCTATCCTATATACAACTAATGCCCCCAGTAAAAACCACAGTCTTCCCCAAGGAAAACCACTGGCGGCACTTTTAGCTTGTTGTGGAGATGTTGCCAATTATTGCTCCAGTGTCAGCACTGATTACGCGACTGAGCCGCCAGCAGCTTCGATTGCAGCTTTAGCGCCTTTTGAGGCGATCAAACCGTTCAAAGTTACTTTTTTAGTGATTGTACCTGCCAGGATCACGCGAACAACGCGAGCCAATTCAGACACGACACCAGCTTGTTTTAAGGCCAGAATATCGATTTCAGTCACTGGTAAATTTTCCAGATCTGTCAAACGAACTTCTGCTTTGTATGGCGTTGCCAAGGATTTAAAACCACGCTTAGGCAAACGACGTTGTAAAGGCATTTGACCGCCTTCAAAACCGACTTTATGAAAACCGCCTGAACGAGACTTTTGACCTTTGTGACCACGGCCTGCTGTCTTACCTAAACCAGAACCGATACCGCGACCAACACGACGTTTGTAGTGTTTTGCGCCATCTGCTGGCTGGATTGTATTTAATTCCATAATTTGCTCCGATCGCAAACCTGACGGTTTACGATACAACCTTCACAAGATACGAGACTTTATTGATCATGCCACGTACGGATGGAGTGTCTTGCAATTCAGAAACTGAATTCACACGACGCAAACCCAACCCACGGACTGTAGCGCGATGAGACTCACGAGTCCCGATCAAACCTTTGACCAAAGTTACTTTTACTGTCTTTGTCATTTCGCTCACCTTAGCCCAGAATTTCTTCAACGGACTTACCACGTTTCGCAGCGATTTCCGATGGTGTACTCATTTTGGACAAACCATCCAAAGTTGCACGAACCATATTGTATGGATTAGTAGAGCCGTTAGATTTCGCAACGACATTAACTACACCCAATACTTCGAAAATAGCGCGCATTGGTCCGCCCGCAATAACGCCAGTGCCTTCTTTAGCTGGCATAATCATCACTTTGGATGCACCATGACGACCCGTAACGGCATGCTGCAAAGTACCATTATTTAAAGTCACCTTGATCATCTTGCGACGCGCTTCTTCCATTGCTTTTTGTACGGCTACAGGAACTTCTTTCGATTTCCCCTTACCCATACCGATGCGGCCATCACCGTCACCAACGACTGTCAGTGCTGCGAAACCCATGATACGACCACCTTTAACCACTTTGGTTACACGGTTGATCGCGATCATTTTTTCGCGCATGCCATCATCTGGCTTGTCGGCTGCCGTTTTCGCTTGCATTTTTGCCATGACGAATTTTCCTTAGAACTTCAGACCAGCTTCACGCGCGGCTTCTGCCAACGCCTTGATGCGGCCGTGGTAACGGAAACCGGAGCGATCAAACGCGACTTCGGTAACCCCTGCTTTCAATGCTTTCTCTGCAACGCGCTTGCCGATCAAAGTTGCTGCGGCTGCATTGCCACCATTGCCAGACGCTGCTGCCAACTCTGCACGAACTTCTGCCTCGAGGGTAGAAGCCGACGCTAACACTTTGGCATCTGGGCCAATGATGTTTGCGTAGATATGCAGATTTGTACGGTGCACCGCCAGGCGGTTCACCTTGAGTTCTGCGATCTTGGCACGGGTTTGAGTCGCGCGGCGCAGACGTGATTGTTTCTTGTCCATCGTCAACCCCTATTACTTCTTCTTGGTTTCTTTAATCACAACCACTTCGTCCGCGTAGCGGACACCCTTGCCTTTATAAGGCTCTGGGCTGCGGTATGCACGGACTTCAGCTGCCACCTGACCTACTTGCTGCTTGTTGATCCCTTTAATCAGGATCTCAGTAGGTGTTGGTGTAGCGCACGTTACGCCTTCCGGCATTTGGTGCACAACTGGATGTGAAAAACCCAAGGACAAATTTAATTTGTCGCCTTGTGCTTGCGCTTTATAACCAACGCCAACCAAAGTGAGTTTTCTTTCGAAGCCTTTAGTAACGCCGTTAACCATGTTATTGACCAGAGCACGTAATGTGCCTGTCATTGCATTGGCTTCACGACCATCATTGGCTGGTGAAAAACTCAAAGTGCCGTTATCGTTCGCTATTGCGACCAAGCCATTTAAGCCTTGAGTCATCGCGCCCATTGGGCCTTTTACTGAAATCGCTTCTGCCGAGATCTTAACTTCTGCACCTGCTGGCAAAGCGATTGGCATTTTACCTACTCGTGACATCTTGCACTCCTTAGGCGACGTAGCAAATAACTTCGCCACCGACACCGGTTGCGCGTGCTTTGCGGTCAGTCATGACGCCTTTTGGTGTGGAAACAATCGCCACTCCCAAACCGTTCATCACACTTGGGATTTCGTCTTTACCTTTGTAAATACGAAGACCAGGACGTGAAACACGTTCCAAGCGCTCAATAACAGGACGTCCTGCATAATATTTCAAACCGATTTTCAATTCGGATTTACCTGCAGCTTCAACAACTGCGAAATCCTCAATGTAACCTTCATCTTTAAGCACGTTTGCAATTGCAATCTTTACTTTAGAAGATGGCATCGCAACAGCAGTCTTTTGAACAACTTGCGCATTACGGATGCGGGTCAGCATATCGGCGATAGGATCGCTCATACTCATTGCATATTCTCCTATTACCAGCTGGCTTTAGTCATACCCGGAACTTCACCACGCATGGCGACTTCACGGAGTTTAATACGGCCCAAACCGAATTTACGGAATGTTCCACGTGGACGACCTGTCAAAGCGCAGCGATTGCGCTGACGAGTCGGATTGGAATTACGTGGCAATGCCTGCAATTTGAGGCGAGCTTCATAACGCTCTTCCTCAGATTTTGACTGGTCATCAATGATGGCCTTCAATTCGGCGCGTTTGCCAGCGAATTTCTTCACCAGATCTGCACGCTTTTGCTCACGATTAATCAGTGCCAATTTTGCCATGGCGACCTCAGTTTCTGAACGGGAATTTAAATGCGGCGAGAAGGGCTTTCGCTTCTTCGTCGGTCTTTGCTGTCGTCGTGATACTAATATTCATACCACGCAGCGCGTCAATCTTGTCGTACTCGATTTCAGGGAAAATAATCTGTTCCTTGACGCCGATATTGTAGTTACCACGACCATCAAACGCACGACCAGACACACCACGGAAGTCACGCACACGCGGCAGTGCCACGGTGATGAAACGATCCAGGAATTCATACATTTGAGCGCCACGCAAAGTTACCATACAACCAATTGGATAACCTTCACGAATTTTGAAGCCAGCAATCGCTTTACGCGCTTTAGTGACAACAGGCTTTTGACCAGCAATTTTCGTCAAATCGCCAACAGCGTGCTCAATGATCTTTTTGTCAGCAACTGCTTCTGACAAACCCATGTTCAGGGTAATTTTCAAGATACGAGGCACTTCCATTGAAGATTTGTAAGAGAATTTCTCTGTCAAATCAGCAACAACTTTTTCTTTATAAAATGCTTGTAGACGGGCCATGATGTTATGCCTTCACAACTTCGCCAGTCGACTTATAGGTACGGACTTTCTTACCATCCACAACCTTTAAGCCTACACGGTCTGCTTTACCAGATGCAGCGTTAAACAACGCAACATTGGAAACATGAATCGGCATCAATTTATCAACGATGCCACCAACTGCGCCAGTCATTGGGTTAGGCTTAGTCGCTTTTTTTGCAACATTAACACCTGCGACAACAACGTAATCAGCTCCAACACATTGCTGAACTTGACCACGCTTACCTTTGTCTTTACCCGTCAAGACGATGACTTCGTCGTTTTTACGAATTTTGCTCATGACGTTCCCTTACAGCACTTCTGGAGCAAGCGAAACGATTTTCATGAAGCGCTCAGTACGCAATTCGCGTGTTACTGGGCCGAAAATACGAGTTCCGATAGGCTCAAGCTTTGCATTTAACAAAACTGCAGCATTGCTGTCGAACTTTACCAAAGAGCCATCTTGACGACGAACACCTTTAGCAGTACGAACTACAACTGCATTGTAAATCTCACCTTTTTTTACACGACCGCGAGGAGCAGCAGATTTCACAGTGACCTTAATTACATCACCGATACCCGCATAACGACGCTTAGAGCCGCCCAACACTTTAATGCACAATACTTCACGCGCACCAGTGTTATCAGCCACTTCCAGCCGGCTTTCTGTTTGAATCATAATGTTCTCTTTCCCAACTTAATCCACATAATCCGCACGATGCAAATCTGTAGTCAGTCTTGGTCCCGCCAGCCAACCCAATACACAACAAACAATGCACGAGCCAACTGATTAGGTGGACGAATTTTTAATTACTTTCACAACACATTTAATGTTGCGAAAGGCATTTAGGCTGTCATTTGCAATGATTTGCAAATGACAGCCAACTATTATTACATCAAAAAACGATTTGTGCAATAACTTTATAAAACTTGAGCAACTTGAACCACACGTGTCACTGTCCAAGCTTTAGTCTTGGAGATTGGACGACCTTCTTGAATCTCAACAGTGTCGCCAGCCTTTGCTTGGTTTGCTTCATCGTGTGCATGGTACTTGTTAGTACGGACGATGATTTTACCATACAAAGGATGCTTGACGTGACGTTCAACGACCACTGTTACGGTCTTGTCCATCTTGTCAGAAACAACCTTGCCAATCAATGTGCGCTTCAATGCCACTTTAACTTGATCGTTCATTATTTGGCATCCTTCTGATTCATGACAGTTTTTACGCGTGCGATGTCGCGACGAACCTTCTTCAATTGGGAAGTATTATTCAGCTGCTGCGTAGCAATCTGCATGCGCAGGCTAAATTGAGCCTTCAACAATTCGTTCAGTTCTTTCGTCAAAGCCGCCTGATCCTTACCTTGGAGTTCAGATACTTTCATTTACAACTCCTATTATTGGCCGACTTGACGCACGACGAACGTAGTCAATAACGGCAGTTTAGCTGCAGCCAAGCGGAACGCTTCGCGTGCCAGCGCTTCATCAACGCCATCCATCTCATACAACATTTTGCCTGGTTGAATCTCAGCAACGTAGTATTCAGGATTACCTTTACCATTACCCATACGAACTTCCGCTGGCTTTTGGGAGATTGGCTTATCTGGGAAAATACGAATCCAGATACGGCCACCACGTTTGATATGACGAGTCATAGCACGACGTGCCGCTTCGATTTGACGCGCAGTAATACGACCACGGCCAACCGCCTTCAGACCAAATTCACCAAAAGAAACAGCTGTGCCGCGGGTATGTGAAATACCCTTATTACGGCCTTTTTGCTCTTTACGATACTTTCTGCGTGCTGGTTGCAGCATGATTATTCTCCTGCTTTCTCAGCCGGTGCTGCTGCTACGCCATCCGCCTTAGTGCGAGCACGTTTGGCTGCTGGAGCGACTGCTGTACCGGGTGTGTTTTGTCCCTCTGGGCGCTTAGTGCGAGGACGGCTATTTGGTTTGCCATCATCACGACGCGGACCGCGACGTTTTTTGTCGTCTTCTGGAGTGGATTCAATCACAGGTGCGTCGCCGTTAGCTAAACGATCACCTTTGTAAACCCAGACCTTAACGCCAATAATGCCGTAAGTTGTCGATGCTTCGCCGAAGCCGTAATCGATATCGGCACGCAATGTATGCAGAGGCACACGGCCTTCGCGATACCATTCTTTACGTGCGATCTCAATACCATTCAAACGACCGCCAGACATGATCTTAATACCCTTAGCACCCAGACGCATTGCATTTTGCATCGCACGCTTCATTGCGCGACGGAACATAATACGTTTTTCGAGTTGCTGAGCAATAGAATCAGCGATCAATTGCGCATCGATTTCTGGCTTGCGAATTTCTTCGATATTGACATGCACAGGCACGCCCATCAGCTTCGCCAAGTCAGCCTTCAACACTTCAATGTCTTCACCTTTTTTACCGATTACAACACCCGGACGGGAGCTATAAATAGTAATACGGGCGTTTTTTGCCGGACGCTCAATAGTGATACGACCTACAGATGCGTTTTTCAGTTTTTTCTTCAGGTATGCACGTACTTTCAGATCTTCACCAAGCATAGAGGCAAAGTTACCATTGCCTGCATACCAGCGTGATGACCAGTTACGTGTTACCGCAAGACGAAAACCGGTTGGATGTATCTTCTGTCCCATCGTGACTCCTTAATTACCGACAGTCACGTAAATGTGACAGGATTGTTTAGAGATACGATCACCACGACCCTTAGCGCGCGCTGTGAAGCGCTTCAGGATCGCACCTTTTTCAACATAGATAGTCTTCACTTTCAACTCATCGATGTCGGCGCCATCATTGTGCTCAGCGTTTGCAATCGCAGACTCCAAGACTTTCTTGATGATTGTTGCGCCTTTTTTCGGGCTGAAGGCCAAGATATTCAATGCTTGATCTACTTTTTTACCGCGAATCAGATCAGCCACCAGGCGACCTTTTTGCTCAGACAGACGCACACCGCGCAGAATTGCTTTAGTTTCCATCATTGCACCTATCTCTTAGCCTTTTTATCGGCGGCGTGACCCTTGAACGTACGAGTCAACGCGAATTCGCCAAGTTTGTGACCAACCATGTTTTCGGATACATATACTGGCACATGTTGCTTGCCATTATGTACCGCGATCGTCAGGCCAATAAAGTCCGGCATAATTGTCGAACGGCGTGACCATGTCTTAATTGGCTTTTTGTCTTTAGTTGCTTGCGCAGTTTCGACTTTTTTCACCAAGTGGGCGTCGCAAAACGGCCCTTTTTTCGCTGAACGTGTCATGTGTTATCCCTTATTTCTTACCACGGCGTGAGACGATCATCGAAGTAGTACGCTTGTTGCGACGTGTCTTCTTACCCTTGGTCTGTTGACCCCATGGCGATACTGGATGACGGCCGGCTGCAGTTTTACCTTCACCACCACCGTGCGGGTGATCGACCGGATTCATTACCACACCGCGAACGGTAGGACGAACACCACGCCAACGCATCGCACCAGCTTTACCAATCTTACGCAGATTGTGCTCGCCGTTACCGACTTCACCGATCGTTGCACGGCACTCAATGTGAATGCGGCGAACCTCACCGGAACGCAAACGAACTTGTGCATAAGTGCCATCACGAGCCATCAACACAACACCAGCGCCGGCTGTACGCGCAATCTGCGCACCTTTACCTGGTAACATTTCGACGCAATGCATCGTAGTGCCAACTGGAATGTTGCGAATAGGCAAGCAGTTACCAGATTTGATCGACGCTTGCGAGCCGTTCATTACTTGATCACCAACAGCCATACCTTTAGTTGCGATGATGTATTGACGCTCACCATCTGCGTAGCACAACAAAGCAATGTGCGCAGTGCGGTTAGGATCGTATTCAATACGCTCAACTTTTGCAGGAATACCGTCTTTAGTACGCTTAAAGTCCACCAGACGATAATGCTGCTTATGACCACCACCGATATGACGGGTAGTGATATGACCGTTATTATTACGGCCAGCAGTTTTTGATTTCTTTTCCAACAGAGCAGCAAACGGACGACCTTTATACAGGCCTTCAGTTACCACTTTCACCATACCGCGACGACCTGGTGAGGTTGGCTTCATCTTAACGAGTGCCATGCTTATGCCCCCTCAGTGAAGTTGATTTCCTGACCCGGCTTCAAGCATACAAAAGCGCGTTTTGTATGATTGCGACGGCCATTAAATCTACCGGTACGTTTTTGTTTACCTTGGCGATTTGCAACTTGAACAGATTCAACTTGAACCTTGAACAGCAATTCCACGGCGGCTTTAATTTCTGGCTTAGTAGCGTCCGGAGTAACCAGGAATACCACTTGCTCATTCTTTTCAGCAACCATAGTTGCCTTCTCAGAAATCACAGGAGCCAGCAACACCTTCATCAGGCGCTCTTCGCTATGCTTAACTAATGCGTTCATGCCAGCATCTCCTCAATCTTTGCCAATGCAGGCTTAGTGATCAACACTTTCTTGTAGAACACCAAAGAAACCGGATCAGCGTAGCGTGGCTCAACGACCAAAACATTTACCAGATTGCGAGCAGCCAACATCAGGTTTTCATTGAATTCTTCAGTAATAATCAAGACCGAATCCAAGCAACCCATCGCCTTCAATTTATCGGACAATAATTTTGTCTTTGGAGCATCGACAGCCAGAGTATCAACAACATTCAAACGACCTTCACGAGCCAACTGAGACAGAATCGAGCAAATACCTGCACGATACATTTTCTTGTTAACTTTGTGAGAGAAATTCTCATCAGGTGAATTCGGGAATATACGACCACCTCCGCGCCACAGCGGGGAAGAAGACATACCAGCACGAGCACGACCAGTACCTTTTTGACGCCAAGGCTTCTTGGTTGTGTGATGAACTTCTTCGCGATCTTTTTGCTTGCGATTGCCACTACGAGCATTCGCTTGAAAAGCAACAACCACTTGATGAATCAAAGCTTCGTTGTAATCACGGCCGAAAATAGTATCAGGAGCAGCAACATTAGATGCAGCTTGACCTTGTTCGTTTAGGAGCTTCAGTTCCATAGATTAAGCCCCCTTCTTTGCTTTAACTTTAATAGCAGGAGATACAATCACCTGACCATTTTTCGCACCAGGCACAGCACCCTTCACCAGCAACAACTGACGCTCAGCATCAATGCGAGCGATTTCCAGATTTTGCACAGTACGATTCACATCACCCAAGTGACCGGTCATGCGTTTACCAGGGAAAACACGACCCGGATCCTGCGCCATACCGATAGAGCCCGGCACGTTATGTGAACGAGAGTTACCATGAGTTGCACGGCCAGAAGAGAAGTGATGGCGCTTGATAGTACCGGCATAGCCTTTACCAATCGTCACACCCTGCACGTCTACTTTCTGACCAGCTTCGAACAATCCAACAGGCACAACATCACCCGCCTTGAGTTCAGCAGCTTTAGCAGCATCGACACGGAATTCTTTTAAGACAGTACCAGCTTCAACACCTGCTTTTGCGAGGTGACCTGCAGCCGCTTTTGTTACACGGGATGCACGGCGCTGACCGAAAGTTACCTGAACAGCGGAATAACCGTCTGTGTCAGGAGTTTTGATTTGTGTCACGCGGTTGTTAGACACATCTAAAACTGTGACTGGAATTGAATCACCATCATCAGTAAAGATACGCATCATACCAACCTTGCGACCAACAAGGCCCAAGCTCATTGTTTTCTCCATTCCCACCTACGATTGGGTGGGGCTGACTGTTTAAAAAACTTAAACGAATAGGCCAGCATAAGCCGACCCACATCTAAGCCTTCGATTATAGCTTGCAAAATTTTATTTCACAAGACTAATTATTTGAAAATACCAAAAATTGTGGTATGTGGCATTTTCAGAAAAATTTATTGCAATTTGATTTCAACATCCACACCAGCTGGCAAATCCAACTTCATCAGCGCATCAACAGTTTTATCTGTTGGATCAACAATATCCATCAGACGCTGATGAGTACGAATTTCGAATTGATCACGAGAAGTTTTATTCACATGCGGGGAACGCAGAACGTCAAAACGCTGAATACGTGTTGGCAGAGGAACCGGACCCTTAACGACCGCACCAGTGCGCTTAGCTGTTTCAACGATTTCCAGTGCAGACTGGTCGATCAACTTGTAATCAAACGCTTTCAAGCGGATACGGATTTTTTGATTTGTAGACATAACAATCCTATAAAGAACGGGCCGACGCCTGACTTGGGACGGCATTTTAAAAAAGAACGAATACTAAAAAATCGGCTGCCATACCAAAAAGTATGACAGCCGACTAGTGTACTACAAAATTAAAGTAAACCAACAAACAAATCACCTAATTTAGGCGATTTGCTCGATAAGTTAATTACTCAATAATTTTAGCAACGACACCAGCACCAACAGTACGACCACCTTCACGAATCGCGAAACGGAGACCTTCTTCCATCGCGATCGGGTTGATCAGCTTCACTGTGATGGAGACGTTGTCGCCTGGCATGACCATTTCTTTGTCTTTCGGCAACTCGATCGAGCCAGTAACGTCCGTTGTACGGAAGTAGAATTGTGGACGATAGTTGTTGAAGAATGGTGTGTGACGACCACCTTCGTCTTTGGACAAGACGTAGATTTCACCCGTGAAGTGGCTGTGTGGCTTGATGGAACCTGGTTTTGCCAACACTTGACCACGCTGGATGTCTTCACGCTTAGTGCCGCGCAACAACACACCGACGTTGTCGCCTGCTTGACCTTGGTCGAGCAGTTTGCGGAACATTTCTACGCCAGTACAGGTGGTTTTGACGGTGTCTTTGATGCCGATGATTTCGATTTCTTCGCCGACTTTGACGATACCGCGTTCGATACGGCCTGTGACGACTGTACCGCGACCGGAGATGGAGAAGACGTCTTCTACTGGCAACAGAAAGGCGCCGTCAACAGCACGTTCTGGTGTCGGGATGTAGGAGTCCAGTGCATCTGCCAGTTTCATGATGGCTTCTTCGCCCAGTGGTCCTTTGTCGCCTTCGAGGGCGAGCTTTGCGGAACCTTGGATGATTGGCAGGTCGTCGCCTGGGAATTCGTATTTGGACAGTAATTCACGAACTTCCATTTCAACCAGTTCCAGCAATTCAGCGTCATCGACCATGTCGCATTTGTTCAGGAATACGATGATGTATGGAACGCCAACTTGACGTGCCAACAGGATGTGTTCGCGAGTTTGTGGCATTGGGCCGTCTGCTGCGGAGCAGACCAGGATCGCGCCGTCCATCTGCGCCGCACCAGTGATCATGTTTTTCACATAATCAGCATGGCCTGGACAGTCAACGTGGGCGTAGTGACGACCGGCTGTTTCGTATTCTACGTGGGCTGTATTGATGGTAATACCGCGCGCTTTTTCTTCTGGTGCTGCATCGATCTGGTCGTATGCTTTGGCTTCGCCGCCGAATTTCTTGGACAATACTGTCGCAATCGCTGCTGTCAGAGTGGTTTTACCGTGATCAACGTGACCAATTGTGCCTACGTTGACGTGCGGCTTGGTGCGTTCAAACTTACCTTTTGCCATTTTATTCTTCCTTCAAAAAGAACGATTTATCAATAATGTGCCCACCTCGGCATGAGGCGGGCTTTTCAGATACTTACTTGTTTCAGCTTAAATTACTTCGCTTTTGCCGTCACGATTGCATCGATAACGTTTTTCGGCGCTTCGGAGTAGTGCTTGAATTCCATCGTGTATGTTGCACGACCTTGAGTTGCTGAACGCAGGGAAGTCGAGTAACCAAACATTTCGGACAATGGCACTTCTGCCTTGATGATCTTGCCGCCACCACCAGGAATCTCGTCCATGCCTTGCACCATACCACGGCGCGAGGACAAATCACCCATGACTGTACCAGCGTAATCTTCTGGCGTCTCAACTTCAACAGCCATCATTGGCTCCAGAATAACTGGGCTCGCTTTGCGGCAACCATCTTTAAACGCCATCGAACCCGCCATACGGAACGCGTTTTCGTTGGAATCGACATCATGGTAAGAACCGAAGAACAAAGTTACCTTAACGTCAACAACTGGGTAACCAGCCAATACACCCGAAGCTAAAGTTTCTACAACGCCTTTTTCAACTGCAGGGATGTATTCACGAGGAACAGTACCGCCTTTGATTGCATCAACGAATTCAAAACCTTTACCCGGCTCTTGCGGCTCGATCTTCAGAACAACGTGACCGTACTGACCACGACCACCAGATTGCTTAACAAACTTACCTTCGATTTCTTCGCAAGTCTTGCGGATAGTTTCGCGATACGCAACTTGTGGCTTACCAACTGTCGCTTCCACGCCAAATTCACGCTTCATACGATCAACGATAATTTCCAGATGCAATTCACCCATACCACCGATGATAGTCTGACCGGATTCTTCATCTGTTTTTACACGGAATGAAGGATCTTCCTGCGCCAGACGATTCAAAGCCAAGCCCATTTTTTCCTGGTCAGCCTTAGTCTTAGGCTCAACAGCCTGAGAAATAACTGGCTCAGGGAAAACCATGCGCTCGAGAGTGATGATCGATGCTGGATCACACAGAGTTTCACCCGTTGTCGCTTCTTTCAAACCAACGGCAGCAGCGATATCGCCAGCGTGAACTTCTTTAATTTCTTCACGTTGGTTAGCATGCATCTGCAAAATACGACCCAGACGTTCTTTCTTGTTTTTGTTCGGGTTGTAAACTGTATCGCCCGACTTGACAGTACCAGAATAAACACGGAAGAAAATCAGTTGACCGACGAATGGATCCGTCATGATCTTGAATGCCAAAGCGGAGAACTTCTCAGTATCTTCTGCTTTACGCGTTGTTGGCTCATCATCTTCATCCAGACCAGACACCGGTGGAATATCCACTGGTGATGGCAGGTATTCAATGACCGCGTCCAACATCGCCTGTACGCCCTTGTTTTTAAACGCAGTACCGCACAACATTGGAACGATTTCAGCAGCAATAGTGCGTGCACGAATCGCTGTTTTGATCTCAACCTCAGACAAATCACCTTCTTCAAGGTATTTATTCATCAGTTCTTCATTGGCTTCAGCAGCAGCCTCTACCATTTTTTCGCGCCATTCAGCAGCTTGGTCAGCCAGTTCTGCAGGGATATCGCGGTAATCAAACTTCATACCCTGGGATGCGTCATCCCAGTAGATCGCCTTCATTTTGACCAGATCGACTACACCCAGGAAGTTCTCTTCCGCGCCGATAGGAATTTGCATCAAAATTGGATTGGCTTTCAAACGTGCGCGCATTTGCTCGTACACTTTGAAGAAGTTCGCACCGGTACGATCCATCTTGTTGACGAATGCCAAACGCGGGACTTTGTACTTGTTAGCCTGACGCCATACAGTTTCAGACTGAGGCTGCACACCGCCTACTGCACAGTAAACCATGCAGGCACCATCCAATACACGCATGGAACGCTCAACTTCGATTGTGAAGTCAACGTGACCTGGCGTATCAATGATATTGATGTGATGCTCAGGGAAATTATTTGCCATGCCTTTCCAGAAGCATGTTGTCGCAGCGGACGTAATAGTAATACCACGTTCCTGCTCTTGCTCCATCCAGTCCATGGTAGCCGCGCCATCATGCACTTCACCGATTTTGTGGTTTACACCGGTGTAGAACAAAACGCGCTCAGTTGTCGTCGTTTTACCAGCATCAATGTGAGCCGAAATACCGATGTTACGGTAGCGCTCAATGGGGGTCTTACGGGCCATAGCTAATCCTAAATCTTTTAATGGACAAAACCGAGCGCAATTTTTCGTGAAAATTACGCCCGGCCTGATTCAAAATACTTGCCAGAACTGCCGCATTAATCATCACCTCGATTAAACGCAACAGCTCCCTACTCTTACTCTTAGAAACGGAAGTGGGAGAAGGCCTTGTTGGCTTCTGCCATACGATGAACTTCATCACGCTTCTTCATTGCACCGCCGCGACCTTCTGCAGCTTCGAGCAATTCACCACCCAGACGTTGTGGCATGGATTTTTCGCTACGCTTGTTAGCGGCTTCACGCAACCAACGCATAGACAAAGCCAAGCGACGAACTGGACGAACTTCGACCGGCACCTGGTAGTTAGCACCACCAACACGGCGGGACTTCACCTCAACCAGAGGCTTAGCGTTGTTAATTGCCAGCGCAAACACTTCCAGTGGATCTTTACCAGATTTTTGCTGGATGTGATCGAATGCACCGTAGATAATGCCTTCAGCAACAGATTTCTTGCCTGACAACATCAATACGTTAACAAATTTTGCAACTTCTACATTGCCGAACTTTGGGTCCGGCAGAATGTCCCGTTTCGGGACTTCACGACGACGTGGCATTTCAATTCCTTTCAATCTTCAGTTGAGCATCGAGCAACAATTCACTCCACACTCGCGGTAAGCCATCATAACCCACCACTTACTCGACCCATTCGGGACCGACACTGATCCGTAAAGCTTACGGAGATTAAATTACGAGATTATTACTTCTTAACAGCTTTAGCACGCTTCGCACCATATTTGGAACGAGCTTGCTTACGGTCTTTAACGCCTTGAGTATCCAAAGCACCGCGAACCATATGGTAACGAACACCTGGCAAATCCTTTACACGACCACCGCGCAGCAACACTACGCTATGTTCTTGCAAGTTATGGCCTTCACCGCCGATGTACGAAATCACTTCGAAACCGTTAGTCAGACGTACTTTGGCAACCTTACGCAAAGCCGAGTTAGGCTTTTTTGGGGTTGTAGTATAAACACGGGTACATACGCCGCGTTTTTGCGGGCTGTTTTCCAGCGCCGGAGATTTGCTCTTGACACGTGCAGAAACACGTGGCTGGCGAATCAGTTGATTGATGGTTGGCATCGCTCTTAATTCCAACAAAATACAACGTTAAAACACAATCCCGGAAACGGTTGCCCGGGGACTTAAATCCATTTTTATGCCCGGCATTTCATTGGGCAAACTCAATTTTTTACTTAGTATGCCGACCACATTTTGCAAGAAAACGTGCTAGCCATAGACCATCCAAAATCGAGAACTCGCAAGTTTAAACCCTAAATAATGTGACTGTCAATCTGTTTGTTTTGCCGGAAGCTTCTGGCAAATCAAGTAGTTACGTGCATCCGCTACGAGACAGGGCTTAAAGAATAGATGGTTTTTGACGGATTACAAGGATGAACATCGGGACTTGTTTTGCTCAATCCAATTCAAGATTTTCGTAACAATACTCAAGCCGAGCGCACCGGAGTGCATAAATCATTTATATTTACGCGCTCTATTTAGTTCTGATTTTAGTTCTGACCAGCTCCGGGTCAGCTAAACAACTTATTTATCAGACGTCACACTCAGGATCGCTATGCCGTTGTTGCAGCCTGCTGCCTTATTTATTTTGGTCAGCTATTTTCTTTTGTCCGCGCTCCCCTTCTTTTCTCTCCTGCAGGGGAAACCCGTCGAGCAGGCATGGCATATCATCACGCTGGAATTATTTGCCTGGCTGGGAATCTGGTCATTGTGCAAACGACCGCGCTGGTTTCAGTGGCTGCTATTGCCTGCTTTTTTTGCGATCCCCACAGAAATATATTTGCGCCTGTTTTTTGGGCAGGGAATTTCCACCCATCATCTAGGCATCATTGCCGAAACCAGCCCGAAAGAAGCACTCGAGTTCCTCGGCAATAAAACCTGGTTGCTTTTGCTCGTTTCAATTGCCGTGATTGCCTGGTGGTGGAGTATACTGACACTCAGCAAGCGAACCAAGGTACTCGACTGGACGCACGTCTCGCGCTGGCCGGTATTAGTAATAATCCTGTCAGGCATCGCTGTTTGGACCTATGGCCAGCAAATTGGCATCCAGCCAGCGCCAGCCAAAGTCAGCGCTAAAGCCAATGCCAACCTAAGCTCCGCCAGCGGAACAGCCAGCGCGTCTGACGACAACGAAGAAGAGGGGAAGGAGGACGAGGACAGCAACACATCATCTTCGGCAGCCTCGCAACAGGAGTCTTCCTATCTGGAAAAACAATGGGCAAAGCTCCTGCCGCAACTCCCGAAGCTGCCACACTGGGCCAACATCCCTTATGACGAAGAGCTGTTTGCCCGCACCTGGCCGTTTGGCCTGACAGTGCGAGGCGTCGACTTTTGGAATGAGCGCAGCTACCTCTCGAAACTCGCCGATAAAAGCAGCGAATTCCAGTTTAAAGCCTACCAGACCGGCGACCAGAGCAAGCCACAGATCATCGTCATGGTCATCGGCGAATCTTCGCGCTACGATCGCTGGAGCCTGAACGGCTATGAACGCGATACCAACCCCCTGCTTAAACTGGAAAGCAATCTGGTCAGTTTCAGCGACGTCGTTACCGCCGTTGCTGCAACGCGCCTGTCGGTTCCTATCATCGTTTCACGCAAACCCGCTGCGCAAAGCCTGAAAGCAGGATTCTCTGAAAAGTCCTTTATCACCGCATTTAAAGAAGCTGGTTTCAAAACCTTCTGGCTGTCAAACCAAATGAGTTTCGGTCAATTTGACACACCGACCTCGGTGTTTGCCAAAGAAGCTGATGTCACGCAATTTCTTAATCTCGGCGGCTTTACCAACAGCTCAAATTTTGATCAGGTACTGTTAGCGCCAATGGGCAACGCCATGCGCGATCCCGCGCAGAAAAAACTGATCGTTCTGCATACGCTCGGGAATCACTGGAACTACAGCCATCGCCACCCGAAAGAATATGATCACTGGAAACCATCGCTGTTTGGCATCGCCAATCCAGCCTATACGGATCTGAAAAACAAACAGGCGCTAAACAACAGCTACGACAACTCCATCCTGTACACCGACTGGATGCTGTCCGAAGTCATACAAAAACTTAAAGCCAGCGAGCAGATCACCTCGGTGCTGTACGTATCAGATCATGGACAGACCCTGTATGACGGCACCTGCAATCTGGCCTTTCACGGACACAATACCCAATACGAATTTCATATTCCGGCGTTCATGTGGTATTCCGACGCCTATCATGCACAACACCCGGACAAAATTGCACAGCTCCGCAAACACCAGAACGCGAAACTCTCAACGGAAAACGTATTTCACTCCCTGCTCGACCTCGCAGATATTCACTATCCCGGAGAACGACTGGAATGGAGTTTTCTAAATCCAAAATTACAGTCACATATCCGCTACGTCGATAGCTACGGCTGGACGAATTATGACAATGCCACATTCAAAGGCGATTGCCGCGAAGTGATGGACAAAAAGACGCCGATACCACAAGAAAAATAGGGAGTATCCGGCAGTGCAGGCTGATTCTGCACGTATTCATTGCGGATTAAATAAAAATAATCGCATACTCACTACCAGTATATTGACGAAACGCAACTAAAGATAGTCCGGCCCCAGATAGTACTTTAGGCATTACGCCGGCAAAACAGAACGCAAAATACGCAATTAATATCTGCCTGTTTCAGCCTGACTGTCTGCCCGGTACCGGGCACCGCAACATGTCTCACCATTTTGTACATGCATTACCCCCTTCATGCCGGAATACTTGTATGCCACAGACCACCTTGTTTGCCAGATTATTTTCGGAATGATCGGCGCAGTAATTTAACGGGCTTTAACGGACTATTTGCGCAATTATTTGCAGCATCATTTGCTGCACTACCTAATCTCCCTTACACTGATCGTATGCCTCGTGAGATTCCCCCAGCACTGACCATTCAACCGACCTCGCCTGTCACGATACGCCTGACGGGCTCTTGGCGCGCGCATACCTTGAGCGATCGCCAGACCATGCAAATTATCAGCAAGCAACTGCTCGATCTGTCTTCACCAATTGACAGTACAGCACACTGGGATCTCAGCAGCATCAGTGCGCTCGATCACATCGGTGCCCAGCTCTTGTGGCAAGCCTGGGGCAAATTGCGTCCTGCGCATCTGGCACTGCAATCCTGTCATGAGGGATTGCTGGTCAGGCTAGAAGAAGTCAGTAAACTCCCGGTACCACGCCCACCCAAAGAGCGACTGACCCGCGTCATGCGGCTCGGCGTCATCATGCTGGGCTTCTTCGAGCATGCCATCGGTCTGGTCGCTTTGCTCGGTCAATTAATACTGGATCTCATGCGCTTTGTGCGTCATCCGTTAAAAGGTCCATGGAAAGAAATTTCTGCCAATCTCTATCGCACCGGTTTTCAGGCGCTCGGCATTACGGCACTGGTCGGCGTGCTGATCGGCATCGTATTGTCCTATTTATCGGCACAACAATTACGCACCTTTGGCGGCGATCTGTATATTGTCAATATTCTCGGCATGAGTATCATCCGCGAGTTAGGGCCACTGCTTGCGGCGATTCTGGTCGCGGGTCGCTCAGGCTCGGCTATTACGGCGCAGCTCGGCGTCATGCGTGTCACCGAAGAGCTCGATGCCATGCGGGTGATGGGCATACCGCACGGTTTTCGTCTGATCATGCCAAGAGTATTGGCGCTTGCCATTGCGATGCCCCTACTGGTGATCTGGACCGACGTTATGGCACTGGCTGGTGGCATGCTTGCCGCCCAATATCGCCTGGGGATGTCACCAGAGTTTTTTCTGCATAAACTGCCCGAGGCCGTCGCGCTGGTGAACTATTGGATAGGTTTATTGAAAGGTGTGACGTTTGGCATATTGATTGCGCTGGTCGCCTGCCATTTTGGCTTGCGCATCAAACCGAATACAGAAAGTCTGGGGCAAGGTACCACCAGCTCCGTCGTCATCTCGATCACCATCGTGATCATCGCCGATGCTGTGTTCGCGATTATGTTCAGTAAGGTAGGTTACTGATGGACAAAATCATGACTAGCTACGCAGCCCAGGGGACGACGCAAGGTGCCACTACAGCAACTAGCGGACGACCGGTGATTGATATTCAGGGCCTGCGCACGCAATTTGGCCGTGCCGTGGTGCATGACAATCTGCAACTCCAGGTTATGCAGGGCGAGATTTTCTCTATCGTCGGCGGCTCCGGGTCGGGCAAAACCGTTCTGATGCGCCAGATACTAGGGCTGGAGAAACCTAAGCGCGGCATAATCCGGGTGTTTGACGAGGATATTCACGCGCCTAAAGAAGATAATCTGGATTTTTTGCGGCGTCGCTCGGGTATGCTATTTCAGCATGGCGCTTTGTATTCCGCGCTGACCGTATTCGATAATGTCGCGCAGCCGATGCGCGAGATGGGTACCTTGTCCGAGAGCCTGATCGCCGATATGGTGTATTTAAAACTGCATATGTCGGGCATCGCTTTTGAGCATGCGCGCAAAATGCCCTCAGACTTATCCGGCGGCATGATCAAACGGATTGCGCTGGCTCGCGCGCTGGCACTGGACCCTGAATTATTGTTCCTGGATGAACCGACTGCCGGCCTTGATCCAGACCGCTCAGATAGTTTCGTCAGCCTGATTCAGGCGCTGCATCAGCAACTGAACCTGACCGTGGTCATGGTCACGCATGATCTGGATACCTTGTTCGCGTTATCAAACCGGATTGCGGTGCTCGCAGAAAAGAAAGTCGTCACCATCGGCGCGCCACAAGAAGTCGTGACATTCCATCACCCATTTATCGAAAAATTCTTCCTCGGCGGTCGCGGCATGCGTGCCATGGAAGTGTTTACGCCTGCGGGCGTTGAAGGAGCAAGACCGTAATGGAAAACCGATCACATGCCCTGATGGCGGGCTTTTTTACCATCGCCCTGCTAGTGCTGACCGCCGTGTTCGCGCTCTGGCTGGGCAAAGATAAAATCAAGCGCACACCGTATGAGATTGTCACCAAGCTCTCTGTTGCTGGACTGAATGTGCAAGCCGCCGTGCGCTATAAAGGGATCAAGGTTGGCAATGTCAGCAGCATCAATTTTGACCCCGCAGTACAAGGCCAGATTTTGCTCAAAATCGATGTCGTCAGCGATACACCGATCACACCCGACACCTACGCCACTCTCGGTTACCAGGGCGTTACGGGAATCGCTTACGTGCAGCTCGATGAAGATAACGTTCATGCACCGCACGGCGCTTTGATTGCCGCCAGCGGCGATGCGCCCGCACGCATTCCACTCAGACCCGGGATCATGCAAAATCTCGAACAACGTGGCATGGCAATATTGAAGCAGACCGAAGAACTGACTAAACGACTCAACACGCTGCTGGATACGGATAATCAAAAATCCATTGCCAGCGCGATCGATAACATCGGCAAAGCCGCCGTCGCATGGCAAAAAGTACCTGACAGACTAGGGCCGACTTTAGATAAATTACCCGCACTGGCGGATCAAACTCAAAGCACGCTGGCCGCCGTTAAAACACTGTCGGGCGATGCCAGCAAACTCAGCAATAACCTGAACCAGTTCACAATCAGCATGCAAGCACCGGACGGCCCGCTAGCCAGACTGAACAACTCGGTCGAGCTCATCAGCGCCGGCATCAGCCAGGACACGCTGCCAAAAATCAATGCAGTGACCACGGATGCGCGCAACAGTTTGCGTTCGATCAATCGCACTAGCGATGCGCTGAACGAGCGCCCGCAAAGCCTGTTATTTGGCAACCCCACGACACCGCCGGGTCCGGGCGAAGCCGGATTCAGTCCAGCGAAATAATGGACTCAGCTTACGTCCAATTACCTTACTCATTGCCTTACTAAGTTACGCCAAGTCCGCAACCAAGGAATTGTCATGAATTACCGAAATATCGCTTATCTGCTGAATCTGATGGCCTGTCTGCTCGTGCTGCAAGGCTGCGCAAGTCCGGCCCCCGTCAAACAAGCCTATGATTTTGGCTCCATACCGGCAAGTGGATTGGCCGGATTAAGCGCGACATCAGCAGCACCGCTAACCGCGACATTTAAAGGGAATTTCGCCATCAGCCTTGCCGACATCACTACACCGGCGTCGCTGGACGGCACGGCCATGCTATATCGCCTGGAATACGACAACGCGCAGCAGACCCGCCCTTATTCTCTGCATCGCTGGAGCATGCCACCGGCGCAATTGCTGACGCAACGTTTAAAAGCGCGCATCGCCGATGCTGGTGGCAGCGTCGTATCCCCCCGCGATGGCATCAATAATTTACCGCTGCTGCAAATCGATCTCGATGAGTTCTCACAAGTCTTTGCTTCCAGCTCGGCAAGTACCGCACAAATCCAGCTCCGCGCAACAGTGATCAAAGGACGCACACTACTTGCGCAGCGCAGTTTTAGTCGGCAGATCGCCTCATCCAGCGCCGATGCGCCCGGTGGTGCCAAGGCCATGATAAACGCCAGCGACGCCGTTATTGCCGACTTGCTGGCATGGCTTAACACTCTGGCACTGCGCTAGCCGATGTTTGGCTGTTGACGCTCGCTTGTGACCGGATCATTTTTAAGCTGATCATGCTTAATCTGATCATTTTTCCCGTTCCGCACTCTCTTTGTTCTAACTCAATCGCCGATGGAAGAACCCAGCATCACCTCTGATCCGACTACCTCGTTCGATGAGCTGATCGCCGAACGTCAGGCGTCGCCATTCGCAAGAGCAGCACTGATTGCGTATTTGTTCCTGATTATGTATGCGAGCCTGTATCCTTTTTCGGGCTGGCAAAACGACAACCTGGCTGCCTTGCTGGATGTGATTCAGCAATGGCCGCGCTACTGGACAGGCTTTGATGCCCTGACCAATGTGTTGGGTTACATCCCGCTCGGTATGCTGATCGTGTTCGCGCTGTACCCCGTGTGCCGCCGCAGTATGTCAGTCGTAATTGCGTCCGCCAGTGGTGCACTGCTGTCAGCGACGATGGAGATCACACAGTACTTTCTGCCGAGCCGCGTCACTTCCCTGCTCGATTTTTTAACCAATGCGGGTGGCTCCATTGTTGGTGCCATCATCGGTGCACTGATGATTCCGCTCTTGCTGGAAAAAGGCCGCTTGCGCCTATTACGAAAACGCTGGCTGTACACCGAAGCCAGCAGAGAAATTCTGGTACTTAGTCTGTGGCCGATGGCGCAGATTTATCCTCAGGCTTACTTATTCGGACTGGGACAAATCCTGCCGATTCTGTCGTTCTGGATCAACGATTTCTTTGACGTGTCGATTGATATCAGCAGCCTCCTGATCAACAACATCGACCTGAGTCCTGAGCAGTTTTTAATCGCAGAGACCATTATTACGGCTTGTGGCTGCACCGGTGCGGTCTTGATTGCCTTGTCCATCCTGAACCGTCATGCACCAAAAGTTCGCTTGGCAGGATTACTGTTAGTCACCACCATTTGCGCCAAGGCGCTGGCAAGCGCACTCTTGTTTAAGCCGGAGTTTGCTTTCACCTGGCTAACTCCCGGCGCGCAAGGCGGTCTGGTGATTGCCGCGATCATGCTGTACGGCTTTTCATTTGCACCTCATCATATGCAGCGACGCTTAGCGATCCTAATGCTGGGAATTAGTTTGTTCGTTGTCAATCTGGTGCCGATTAATCCTTACTTCATCGTCACACTACAGACCTGGGTGCAAGGTAAATTCTTGAACTTCAACGGAGCCGCGCAGTTTTTATCCTTGTTATGGCCATTCCTGACACTTTGGGTCTTGCTCAGAAGAAAATTACCTGAACGCAAGTAAGCAGCTTTTTTTCTAAAGCACCCATGCATCAAGTCTGACTACCTCGCTAGCGTGTATCATACTGGCTCACTTCAGACACACCGACATATCATGGCTGACACTCCCTATTTTGAAAAACACGTGTTTTTTTGCATGAACCACCGCGATGACGGTCGTCCTTGCTGCATGGATCGCGGCGCTCAGGCGGCACAAGAGCATGCAAAAAAACGTATCAAACAACTTGACCTGAACGGTCACGGCAAGATCCGCATCAACAAAGCGGGCTGCCTGGATCGCTGCGAAGAAGGTCCGGTCATGGTGATCTATCCGCAAGGCACCTGGTACACCTTCGTCGATCAATCCGATATTGATGAAATTATCGAGGTCGATCTGGTCGGCGGACGCACTGTTGAACGATTAAAAATTTAAGTATGAACGCCCACACTGAACATTTCATGATCAACGGCGCAGTCGGGCAACTCGAATGCGCGCTCGATCTGCCGGATGCCGGACAATTTACCGCACCGCGCGGACTCGCACTGGTCGCGCATCCGCATCCGCTGTTCGGCGGCAGCATGGACAACAAGATCGCCCAGACATTGGCACGCGCTTTTGTCACGCTTGGTTATGTCGCCGTCCGCATGAATTTTCGCGGCGTCGGCAAATCCGAAGGCGTCCATGACCATGGCGCTGGCGAAACCGATGACATGGCTCTGCTGCTCGCACATATGCGCCAGCGCTATCCTGAGCTACCGCTGGCGCTCGGTGGATTTTCTTTTGGCACCTTCGTGCAGTCACAATTGCAACAACGACTGACCGCGCAAGGCAAGCCCGCAGAACGCCTCGCCCTGATCGGTACCGCCGCGGGAAAATGGCCGCTACCCGACGTCCCGGCAAACACGATACTGATCCATGGCGAACTCGATGACACGATCCCGTTGCAGGCAGTGTTTGACTGGGCACGTCCACAGGACATCCCTGTCATCGTGATCCCAGGCGCTGATCATTTTTTTCATCGCAAGCTGCAACATATCAAGAACTATGTGGTCACCTTGTGGGACACGCCTGAGATCTCTTCGATGTAGCCATTTATTTCTGCAATTTATTTTCGCATTCATTTTTGCATCCACATTAATACCGTTTACTACCGATTCAATGAAAAAATTCTTCGCATCACTACTCAGCATCAGCACACTCGCTGCCAGTATTTTCACCGCCCCCGTCGCCACAGCACAAAATCTGCCAGCTCCAACGATCGCCGCGAAATCCTGGCTGCTGCTCGACGCCACCAGCAATCAGGTCATCGCCTCGCAAGATCCGACACTGCGCATAGAACCGGCCTCGCTGACCAAGATCATGACCGCTTATCTGGTGTTCACGGCTATTAAAGAAAAAAAACTCGATCTCAACCAGAGCGTGAATGTCTCGACCCGCGCCTGGAAGGTCGATGCCAGCAGTTCAAAGATGTTTATCGAACCCAACAAGCCCGTCACCATCAATGAATTGCTCTATGGACTGATCGTTCAGTCTGGCAATGACGCGGCGGTAGCCCTGGCCGAGGCAGTCGCTGGTAGCGAAGACGCCTTCGTCGTACAAATGAATCGCGAAGCAGATCGTATCGGTCTCAAATCCAGTCATTTCGCTAATCCGCATGGCTTGCCCAGCCCGGAAAACTATTCAACCGCCCAGGATTTATCCACGCTGGCAGCACGCCTGATCGCTGACCACCCAGAATTTTATAAAACGTATTACTCAACGAAGAGCTACACCTACAACAAAATCACCCAGCCAAACCGCAACCGCCTGCTGTGGCTGGATCCAACTGTCGACGGCATGAAAACCGGTCACACCGAAGCCGCAGGATACTGCCTGATCTCGTCATCCATCCGCCCCAACGGCACAGGCCAGCGCCGCCTGATTTCTGTGGTAACCGGCACAGCCAGCGATCAGGTACGTGCACAGGAAAGTCTCAAACTATTGAACTGGGGCTTCCTGAATTTCGATACAGTCAAACTCTATGAAAAAGGTCAGGCAATCGCCACACCAGAAATCTGGAAAGGCACTCAGGCCCAGATCAAAATCGGCTTTAACAGCGATCTGTATGTGACACTGCCAAAAGGCGCTGCAGCCAAGCTAAAACCTGCACTCGAACGCAAAGACCCGCTGGTCGCACCGATTGCCTTGAACGGTAAAGTCGGCACCGTAAAAATGATGTTAGACGGCAAACCGATTGCAGAATTTCCTGTGCTGGCGCTGGAACAAGTCGATCAGGCAAGTATCTTCGGACGCGCATGGGATTCGCTGCGATTGCTGTTTAAATAGTCCGGCCTTACGCAAAAACTAAAACCTCTCACCACAGAGACACGGAGAAAAGGTAAGAGTAAGCGGTTCAATAGAATGTTTATATAAAAACAAATCCGCAAGCTGAGTGCGCCTCTTGGCACGAAAAACGCTTAGAAACTTTATCCAACCTGTGGATTCGATGCCTATGGTAGTAAACAGCTTATCGTTTTGCGTAAGTACTGGTAGTAAGAAAAAAGAACAAGAGTGAAAATTATCTTGTTCTTTATCCAATCTGATAACGTAAAATTTCTCTAAAGTCCAAATATTTTTAAATCACCTTGTTTGATTGCAGCTAAATATATTTTCATTTTCTGACGAACGTCATCCGCTTCAGCAGGCGTCAATAATTTCATCGTTCTAGATTCCAAAGAGTCTTCACATGATCCGGCGTATACACACATCACTTGCATGTCTAATGCATCCTTACTACAGTCTCTGCCCAGATCACACGCTGCCAATCTCAACGCAACCGCGCTAGTATCTGCCTCGGGTGGCTTACCCGAATTTTGCTGGTTTATTTTCTTTGCGTCCCAATACACTTGCATAGAATCGACTAACGCCATAATTGCATCTGGTTCTTTGGATTGAAGAACTTGCTTAGCAAGCTTGACGGCATCTTCTTCATTTTTATGCGTAATAAACAGCTCATTCGCTTGTACAGCCGCAATCGAATTACTCCCTCCATTGATTGCACTTTCTTGAACCTGCTTTAATTGAGCTCTGTATTGTGTTGGTGTAAATTCTTTGAATCCCGCACATTTTCCAAAAAGACGTTGGTTCATCGCATCCTGCTCTTGGGTCAGACCTGGAAGCGGCTCTGGTTGCGACACAAATATATCTCTATTGGTAGATAGTAAATAACGTGAGCAAAAGTCAATCGCTTTCCATGCGAAGAATTTTTCCGTGGGGTTATTACTAAGACGATATTTTGTAAACAAACTATGTAGATCTCTCGTGCTTTGATACTCACTAGATATAGCTAATACAGAAGTCAAATCAAATACTTCTTTTTGCTGCACGCCCCCTGATGTCAACAATCGCCCGCCATCTTTATCTGACGATTGTTTTATGTTCGCAATTGAGTGCTCCTTAAGCTTAATTTCCGAAACTGGTTGAAATGACAGGTATAGAACTACGCCCAAAAAAACTGACGCAAGGCCTATAAAAAATTGTCTTGATTTCATATTGCGCTCTCAAAATTGAATGTGAGGCAAACTGTTAGCAATGCCTCACGTTAATAGAAATAATTTTGATCTATAAATCAAGCGAAGTTTGGGCGCAATACGGACCCCGAGATAAATAATTTGGGAAGCTACCTAGGCTATCTGCAACCCAAAAATCTGCCGTCGTATACGTTGGACTTCCGCCGTCAACACTAACGCTACCGGTTACAGACTCCCAGTGTCCAGTAACATTTAAGTAGCTTGATGTAAGATTTTGATTGCCTGAACAACTTACAGTATTGCGAATATTATCTAAATAACTAGATAAATTCTCAAGTGCCGGTACAGTAAACTGGAAGTTACCCATGTACACTTTTGTTACTTTAGTACCGTCAGCATAAACAAATACAATTCTGTCTTTTGGCTTTAATTTGCCACTCAAGTAAGCAGGCAGTAAGACCGTACGCATTGCAGCCCCTGCACCCGGATGTCCAAGTTCCTCATCCTCTGAAGCGGAAATATTTCTATTATTTCCGCCAAAAAGTGCGACTGAAACAGGTCCCCATGTTGTAGCCGCTATTACAAAAATTGGGATAATAAGAAAAAGCAAAAACCACTTAGATTTACGTAAATGAGTCATTTCTAGTTCCTTTATAAAATGTTTGCAGAATTACAAACATTTATATGGAAACACAATTTACATAACCATTCAACAACTTTTTTATCATTTTCATCATAGAAATGTAGTCAATAAGTAAATTTACACTACATATTTACATCCGATTCATTCCTAATTTGCATAACCTTAGACTAGCTTCTGTGTAAAAATTTATGCATTCCCTTTTTCATCACTCCATAACCGGCCACATCATGAATGATCCTCTTGTTTATCTGAACGGCAGTCTGACGCCACTCTCTGATGCCAAAATCCCTGTGCTTGATCGTGGCTTTATTTTTGGTGATGGTATTTATGAAGTGATTCCGGTGTATGGACGCAAGATGTTTCGCGCTGACCAGCATCTGGCGCGCTTATTTCGTAGCCTGGCGGCGATCGGTATTCCAAATCCGCATGACAGGGCGAGCTGGCTGGCGCTGATTGCGCAGGTCATGGATGCCCATCCTGCTGACGATCAGATGGTGTATCTGCAAGTCACTCGTGGCGTGGCGAAACGTGCGCATGCGTTTCCTCAGGAAGTCGTGCCGACGGTTTTTATCATGACCAATCCGATTGTGCTGCCATCGGACGCGGTGCGCGCCAAAGGGGTGACTTGCGTGTCGATGGAAGACAAGCGCTGGTTGCGGTGCGAGATTAAGTCGATCTCGTTGCTGGGTAACGTGCTGGCAGCGCAAAACGCGGCGGAGCACGGTGCGACCGAGAGCATCCAGTTTCGCGATGGCTTTTTGACCGAGGCATCAGCGTCGAATGTCTGGATCGTCAAGGGCGGCGTACTGTCGGGGCCGCCAAAAGATAATCTGATACTGGAAGGTATCCGTTACGGCCTGATCGAAGAACTGTGCGCGGCGAATGGCATCGACTTGCAAGCGCGCAAAATCACACGTGAAGAAGTGTTCGCTGCCGATGAAGTATTGCTATCATCCGCAACCAAAGAAGTGCTTGCTGTCGTGAAGTTAGACGAGCAGACTATTGGAAAAGGCGTTCCCGGCCCCATCTATCAGACACTGTATGCGGCTTACCAGCTAGCGAAAGCCGCTTAATTTTCTAAATAATTACTATGTCAAACCAAATCCTCCCCCCTGTCGATCCTGCCGAAAGCCTGATTGAGTATCCAAGCGAATTCCCGATCAAGATTATGGGGGTAATGCACGATAACTTCGCGCAAACCATGGTGGAATTGGTGACATCGCACGATCCGACTTTTCATGCAGGCAAATTGGAGATGCGCCCGTCATCAAAAGGCACCTATCTGGCGCTGACCGTGACTGTCTGGGCTGTCAGCCGTGAACAATTGGATAATCTGTACCGCGAATTGTCTGCGCATCACATGGTGAAAGTCGTTTTGTAAAAAAAGGACTCTCTGCATCAGATGATTTGTATTTGCATCTTTATCTGATCATGACCATACTCCGCCTCAGTATAATTTAGCCCACTACGCCAATTAAGCGGAGTGGGCTATTTTTATATATCGCATCAGGGGAGTATGTGCTTTGACGCGATGAAACCTGTGATCAAACCGGGTTCGACTCAGTTATACGTCTTATCCGGCGTCACATATGCTGGCAAACCCAGTAACTCGCGCTTCAGTGTGTCTTGGACTGGCTGATCGCCGAGCCAGATGCGGAAAAATACGCGGGCAAACTGATCGCCTTGCAGCACGGTTCCTAACTGGGTTTTATTCACGTAAGCGCTCGATCCAATACCAGGCACATAGTCAAAGGTAATCGTATCGCCATTTTTCACCATGGGAATAGTGCCAAACACCTGACCAAACGAAGCCATCTGCATGGTCACATCAGCAAGATCTTTTTGACTATTATTTTTGCGCATGCCTTTCAGCATCGCTGCAGCCAGCTCATTGACGTCGATGTCGCGCAAAATATGCAGTACCATTTTGCGCGGACCGCTGGCAATCACCTGCGCTGGATTATCTGTTTTGGCCGGGACATACAAGGCGGCGACATAGGCTTTAGCAAACAAGACCGAACGCACGCCCGTACCGTTCAACACCAACTCCTTGCTTCCTAGTGTCACCTGATTGGCAATCTTGATCTGCTGGATTTCGACCGCATGACATGGCAACACAGCAAGACATAAACTCAGGGAGGCAATACCGGAAAAGATACGTAATGAAAACGATGTCATCATAGAGAGTCAAAGTGAATTTAGAGAGAATGCTCTATTATCATCTAAAACCCTTTAAAAAATGACAAATTTGCAAAACTTCACGTTGTGCAATGCAGAATGACCGCCGTGCGGATCATCGTCACTATCTCTCACCGCACTCCTTACTTACCAATTTCCTCCAGCAACCAGGCCCGAAATGCCTTGACCTGCGGCTTCTCCATGGCATGCGCCGCGTAAACGAGGTGGTAGGACACCGGACTTGGGATAGCGATATCAAATAAACGCACTAGCAAACCGCTTTCTATATCTGGCCGCACAATCGCATGCCGCCCCAGAGCAATGCCCTGCCCGTCCACCGCGGCACGCGACAGAATTGAGGCATCCTGAAACACCAGCCCGCTGGTCGGCTCCTCGTTATCCAGACCCGCTGCACGGAACCAGGGTTCCCACGGCTCCTCATCACAACGCAGCAAATGGGATGATGCCAGCTCAGCAGGTGTTTTAGGCAGTTGTCCTCCATGATAGTAGGGGCTCACGACCGGGTAATAATAATCACCCATCAGCAGCTCGCTCACCAGTCCCGGATAATTACCCAGACCAAACCGGATCCCGATATCAATCGACTCACGACTAAAATCAGAAAGCTGATTACTGGACTGCAAACTCACTTCCAGATCAGGATAATGCTCAATAAATCGCCCCAGTCGCGGCGATAGCCAGCGCGCGGCAAACGAAGGCAATGCCGTGATCGCCAGCCGTGGCTGCTGCTGCCGTACTTTTAGCGTCTCGGCGGCTTTGGCAATATCACCCAGTGCTGTGCGTATCGTGTTGGCGAACTGCTCGCCATCCGGCGTAATCGCGATGCGCTTGCCATGACGGGTGAACAGCGCAACGCCCAATTCCTCCTCCAAAGCGCGGACCTGATGACTGATTGCACCATGCGTCAGATGTACTTCATCTGCAGCACGTGAAAAATTCTGGTGTCGTGCCGCCGCCTCGAACGCGCGCAGTGCTGCCAAATTAGGCAAGCGCCGAAAATCACTCATCGCCTTTTGAACTCCGTTTTGTTGTGAATCAAACGCATTGCAATCACATCCTCATGTGAATTAAATTAGCAAACAATTCAAAAATTACTCGTTTTGCATATCCAATTTGAGCGCCTACAATGCTCTTATCGCAGCGCAACAAATGATTTTCACTCTCTACAAATCACAATGACGCTGATTTTAATGCCTTAAAGCAAGGAGTTTTGAAATGACAAATAATTTCGCAAAACCATCTTACACCATTCCTTCCGGTGACACCGTTTCCGGCACACTGGAACAAGCACGCCGCATCGAGATCGCCTGCGGTCGCGTCTGGTTGACGATTGCCGGTGAAGAACATGATTTCTGGTTATCTGCCGGTGACGCAGTCAATCTGCCGGCAAACCGCCTGATCGTGATCGAATCGGATCAGCAGGCAAGTTTGATTGAATTATCCGACGTCGTTGAAGCAACTACCGGATCAAGCGAGCGTCAACATGCGTCACTGAACGTAGCCAGCTATTTGCAAAAATTGTCGCAAAAGCTGCGCGACCAGGTATTTGCCTGATTCTCTGCAATGGCGAACGGCAAGGGCGCGAAATGTTAAACTAGCGCCCTATGCCAGAAAATCGTTCAGAACCCCATTCAGAAACCAGCCTGTCTTCAAACGCGCCAAGAATCCTGCGCCGCGGTCTTGAAGATTATCAAGCCAGCTTCGATGCGATGCGCGCCTTTACCGATGCGCGCATCGCCGATACCCCCAATGAATTCTGGATCGTCGAGCATCCACCCGTGTTCACACTGGGTCTTGGTGCGGATCAGTCGCATGTTCTGGCGCCCAATCACATTCCCGTCGTACAAACCGATCGCGGTGGCGAAGTCACTTACCATGGCCCCGGCCAGGTCGTGATTTATCTCATGATGGATCTGCGCCGCAGTCATCCCAAGGCACGTCTGTTTGCCCGCGAATTTGTGAATAAGATAGAACAAGCCGTGATCGACACCCTGGCAGCGTATAATCTTGCTGGTGAGCGTAAGGCTGGTGCGCCGGGCATCTATGTCAGTAATGGCGAATTTGCCGGAGCCAAAATTGCCGCACTGGGACTCAAAGTGCGTGGCAACGGCTGTACGTATCACGGCGTGTCATTGAACGTCGACATGGATCTGACGCCATTCTCCTGGATCAATCCTTGCGGCTATGCAGGTCTGGCCACCGTCGATATGAAAACGCTGGGTGTCTGCGCAGCACTGGCCGATGTCCAGAACACCCTCGCTCACCATTTGCAAGACCTTTTGACTTCGTAATTACTCAGCACCATGACAACCGAAAACACACCCGTCTCCGCAGCAACGACCACCGCATACGATCCGACTGAGAAACAAAAAGGCGCCAGCAAAACCGCGCGTATTCCAATCAAGATCGTCCCGATGGAACGCCTGCCAAAACCAGACTGGATCCGTGTTAAAGCCGGTTCGCCGACCACACGCTTTTACGAAATCAAAGACATCCTGCGCGTTAACAACCTGGTAACCGTCTGCGAGGAAGCCTCCTGCCCGAACATCGGCGAATGCTTTGGCAAAGGTACGGCGACTTTCATGATCATGGGCGACAAGTGCACACGCCGCTGCCCGTTCTGCGACGTCGGTCACGGCCGTCCCGATCCGCTCGATGTCAATGAGCCACTGAACCTGGCGAAAACCATCGCGGCGCTCAAACTCAGCTACGTCGTGATCACCTCTGTCGATCGTGATGATCTGCGTGATGGCGGCGCGGCCCATTTTGCAGAGTGCATTACCAAGATCCGCGAATTGTCACCATCAACCCGCATCGAAATCCTGACACCGGATTTCCGTGGCCGCATGGACCGCGCCCTGGAAATTCTGAATATGGCACCACCTGATGTCATGAATCACAATCTGGAAACCGCACCGCGCCTCTACAAAGAAGCACGCCCGGGATCAGATTATGAGTACTCGCTGAACCTGCTCAAGCGTTTTAAAGAACAGCATCCCAACACACCGACCAAATCCGGCATCATGGTTGGTCTGGGTGAAACCGACGAAGAAATCCTGCAAGTCATGCGCGACATGCGCGCCCACAATGTCGATATGCTGACCATCGGTCAATACCTGGCACCAAGCGGACATCACCTGCCGGTGCGCCGTTACGTGCATCCCGATGTATTCAAAATGTTTGAAGAAGAAGCCTACAAAATGGGCTTCGCCCACGCAGCGGTCGGTGCAATGGTCAGGTCGTCGTACCATGCAGATCAGCAAGCGCATGGCGTTGGTGCTCAATAGCCTCATTCGCAAATTAATTAGGTAAGATTTTACTTAGTAAAAATCTAAATTCACTTTTAGCATGAGACAAATCTGATCCTAAGTTCATCTCCATATTGCTCATAAAATTAGAACACTCACATCACGTGAACAAATTCTTTTGTGAGCATTTCATAAAGCATTGAAGATATAAAGGCGTTAACGAGAATATTAATTTCAAAAAAATGATAGGAATAATCCTGTTGTTTTTGGACCATCTCGTAATTACTAGACCGATACATTTGTATTTTAAATTATTATCAATAACCATCAAATGCTAGCAAGGTTTCGCGTAATAATAATTATATGCTATCTATTCAATCTATTGACAAGCGGAGAGAGTCAATCTCTATCGCAACTCCAGCGCAACACAAAACAGAGTTAGGGCAATTCCTGACTCCAAGCATAATTGCCAAGTTCATGGCTGGACTTTTCAATCCGTTAAAAGATAAAGAAATTCGTATACTTGACGCAGGAGCAGGCATTGGCACACTCACCGCGGCTTTTGTAGAGCGTGCCGCATGCGAAAACGTCGCTTCGCTCAATTGTGAAGTGTGGGAAATAGACACTCTGCTAGCGGATGAATTAAGAATCACTATGAATGAATGTGGTTTAGTCATGAAAGGTTCTGGTTCGAAATTCAGCGAAACTATAGTGTTTGAGGATTTTATTGAATCATTCAACAACCTATTCTCAGCAAAAAAACTCGCTAGTCATACTCACGCGATTTTGAATCCACCGTACAAGAAAATTAACTCTAATTCGTCACACCGATTCGCACTAAGAGCACTCGGAATTGAAACTACAAACTTATATTCGGCATTTGTAGCATTGGCACTCATGGCACTAGATGACGATGGTGAATTGGTTGCGATTACACCGCGTAGTTTTTGTAATGGAACCTACTTTAGGCCGTTTAGAGAACTGATTTTTAGAATAGCCACGCTAGAAAAAATTCATATCTTTGAATCCCGCACCGATGCATTTAAGGTAGATGATGTCCTTCAAGAAAATGTAATTTTTCACTTAAAAAAAGGAAAAAAACAAGGTGCTGTAACAATAAGCTCGTCAACTAATGCAACTTTTACCGACTTAAAGGAGCGTGTTATTCCGTTCGGTCAAGTTGTATTTCCTGGCGACAAAGAAATGATCATGCACCTAGCATGTGAAGATGAGTCACAAAGTGCCATCGAAACAATGGAGTGCTATACAAAGACACTTGAAGAAATCGGCGTATCGGTTTCAACAGGACCAGTAGTCGATTTTAGACTACGAGAACATCTTTGTGATCAATTAAAAGACGGTGTAGCGCCATTAATTTATGCACACCATTTTGATCAAGGATTAGTAGTCCACCCCAAAACTGATGCGAAAAAACCAAACGGAATCTTGATCTGCGAATCGACAAACAAATGGCTGATGCCGATTGGGAATTATCTCGTAGTCCGCAGATTATCCTCAAAAGAGGAAAAGCGGAGAATCATTCCCGCTATTTTTAATGCATCCCATTTTGACGATCAATTAGTCGGATTCGAAAACCATTTAAATGTCTTCCATTTCCAAAAAAAGGGACTCCCACTAGAAATCGTGAAAGGCCTTGCGATCTACTTGGGATCAACATTTACAGATAAGTGGCTCCGGCGATTTTCAGGTCATACTCAAGTGAACGCTGGGGACTTACGTGCGCTTCGCTATCCTGATATCGAAACACTTGCCAAGTGGGGGAAAAGCATAAATACAGCTCTCCCGTCACAAACCGAGATTGATGCAATTGTCGAAGGAAAAAATGACTAAAATTGAAGAGGCAATCAGCATTATTGCTGCGCTAGGTTTTCCGCGAGCGCAACAAAACGAGCGTTCTGCACTTGCGTTACTTGCACTAATTCAGCTCCATGAAAAAGGATCATGGAAAAGCCTAAAAAATCCACTTTTAGGGGTGCGTGCGATTCTAGATTTTGCTCGAAATGTATATCACAAGCCATATGCGGAAAATTCGCGAGAAAGTTTTCGAAAAGAGTCGTTACATCAGTTTGTTGCCGCTGGATTATGCCTACAAAATCCTGACAAACCTTCACGAGCTCCCAATAGCCCAAATTGGTGCTACCAAATTGCTCCTGAAGCAAAGACTTTACTAGAAGCCTTCGGCGCAAAAAAATGGCCTAAGAAACTCACTGAATATTTGGATGGCGTGGAGACTTTAGTAGACCGCTATAAGAAATCGAGGGATCTTACATTGATACCTTGTAAGTTACCAGACGGCGCTAGTTTTGAAATGTCCCCAGGATCTCATAGTGAACTCATCAAAGAAATAATCGAACAATTCGCTCCACGGTTCGCTCCTGGGAGTAAGGTCTTATATGTCGGAGACACTGGAAATAAAGGTGTAGTTCACGACGAAATGTCATTAGAAAATCTTGGTATTTCAGTTCATGAACGAGGGAAAATGCCAGATGCGATCTTATATCTTGAAAACAAGAATTGGCTCTACCTCTTAGAGAGTGTAACAAGCGTTGGGCCGGTGGATGGCAAACGTCATGCCGAACTAACTGAGTTATTTGGAAAATCATCCACAGGGTTAGTTTTCGTAACAGCATTCCCGAGTCGCGAACTTATGGCTCGATTTCTCGCTACGATCGCATGGGAAACTGAGGTTTGGGTTGCAGACAATCCCGATCACCTTATCCATTTTAATGGTGACAGATTTATGGGGCCGCACGACAGTGCCTCAAGTAAATAAACCACATACTAAAAACACTGCAAAATAAATAATATGACCGAACAAAATACTCAATTGATGCAAGAAGTCAACGATGCCCGAAACGAAATAAAAACTGACACTTATCAAATGAGTATTGGTGAAATTATCAGCTTGTATCAAGCTGGCGATATCAATCTTGCTCCGGCTTATCAGAGGTTATTTCGCTGGAAAGACGAACAAAAAACAAACTTTATAGAATCGCTAATTATCGGAATACCAGTTCCTCCAATTTTTGTCGCTCAAAAAGAAGATGGGAAATGGGATATTGTTGACGGTGTACAGCGAGTTTCTACGATTTTGCAGCTGACTGGAGATCTGAATGGACAAAAACTATTCGACCTCACAAGTTGTAAATATTTGCCATCAATAGAAGGACTTACATGGGAAACCTTACCAGCAGAAATTCAAAGACTCATCAAAAGATCCAAACTTACGTTGAATATCATTCTGACTAAAAATAGTATTAAAGCGCAATATGAGGTATTTCAGCGCTTAAATACTGGGGGACTGCATCTTTCGGAACAAGAGATTAGAAACTGCTTAATCATTATGTCTAACGAAAATTTTTACAATGAAATTAATAGATTCAAAGATGATGCTGGATTCAAAGGTATTACACTTTTAAGTACCGAGCAAAACGAACAAGAATTTAGAATGGAGTTAATCCTAAGGTATTTGATTGCAAAATACAGGAAGACGAACTTTGAAGAATATAAACTTCATTCAATGTTAGTTTCTGAGTTTATTGATTCTGAAACCTTAGCCCTAATTAATGATCCCCACTTCAACCTCACGTCTGAACTTGAAATACTTCAAAGAACTTCTGATTTACTTTTCACAAAATTAGGTCCCACAGCATTTGCAAAATATTGGATTGATAAGCAATCATTTGACAATAAATTCAATCTTCAGGTCTTTGAAGCGCTGTTACCCGGTTTAGCTAGCAACATCGACAGACTTGGAAGTAAGTCGACAACTGAGCTAAAGGAAATCATAAAGGGACTATGCTGCCAACCCAGCTATGTTCTTGCAACTGGACGAGGCATCAAAGCGTTGAAGAGATTTAAAGACCTTACTGATCTTTCCTTTCAATACTTTGGGACAGTTTAGTTTATGGGGCTCGACAGTTTTTTAGACGGTTTAGACAATGACCTAGCTTGGCGGAAAAAGGAAATCTCTGAGTTGCAGATGCTATGTAAGAGTAACGTTAATGAAATTTTATTGAAGTCATTGTTGTTGATGCTGTATGCACACTGGGAAGGCTTTATTAAAAATTCGTCAAAACAGTATTTAGCTTATGTGAGTGGACTTAGAATTGACATTGGAGCGTTGACATTAAATTACAAAACTATTTCGATGAAAGGGATTATCGCTCAATGTTATGAAACTCGTGATAAACCATCCTTACATAACGAATTGGATTTCGTCGAACGCTTTATTGAAAAAGACAACGCAAAATTTCAACTTGGCTCAAATTTAAGTAAAGAAAAAGATAAATCTATCATCGATACACGCGATAATCTCTCATCGGAAGTTTTTTTTAATTTATGCAAAGTTGTTGGCTTTTCAGAAAAGAGCTGCATAAGGACAAAAAAACGCCTACTTGACGAACATTTTCTAAACAATAGAAATGCCATAAGCCATGGTAGCAAATTGGAAGGATTAGATTCCGATGAATTTAACTTAGATCACGAATCAGTTTTTAAATTGAAAGATCTTATATTTAAAATTATGTCATCATACCAAGATGATTTAAAAGAGTATGCTCAAAGTCAGCTTTACCTTAGAGAAAAGACAGATATTAAGAAATCATATGACTTAAAAAGTGACTTAAGTTTAAAAAATGAGTTAGATACATCATCATGATACAACATGAAAAAAATCCCCGGCAATCACTAAAAACGACCGGGGATTTTTTTTAGTCACTTAGCGTATTAACGCGCTTGAGTCTCTAGCTGAGCTGGCACAGATCCTGGCTGCAACTGCTCAAATACCAGCATCGATAATTGCGACAGACTGTCTTTATCAATATTGCCTGACAGCGCGTAGCCGAACTGGCCGTCTATCCAGTAAAACACACTGACCTGACCTTCTTTGAGATAACGAAAACCCGTGTCTTTGTTACTCTTGTTTTCGTTTGATGCATACAGGGTCAAACGCAGACCCGAGGCGTTCTGGTACATAAATTGCGCCACGGGTCCGGAGCTGCCAGGCAGCAAGCGACCACCGACCAGCTCATAGCCTTTTGCGCTTAGTTTCGGCGGCTTGAGCGGGCTACCGAGTCGTTTCGATAACCACTTAACCAATTGCTCTTCCTGATCCGAGCCGACCTCGACCGGACGCTTGACGTCTGGTGTGTAGACCACATGCGCAATGGCGGCGCGATGGGGCAGACTATCGCTCTGATTGTCCGCCTGATTACCTGCGGAATGACCCTGCTCATTGATTGCCAAGGTCGCGGTCTGCGTTGCATGCAAATTCCAGCCAGCAAGGCCTCCACCGGTACCACAGATCACCGCGAATAGAACGCCTGCGGCGATCCGTTGCAGAGACCCGTGCGATAAAAAGGAGTGCTGGCTTTGAGTTGATAATTTTTGTGCAGACAATTGCTCTTGCAACCTCAGCGGAATTGGCTCATCGAGTACGTCATCCATCATCTGGTGGATTCCGGCATTCTGGGATTGGTAAGCTTGCACTCTCAGCAGATCTTCAGGATGCTCTGCCAGCCATTGCGCGACTTCGTGCCGGCGGGCATCAGATAAGGCATCATCGACGTAGGCGTGCAAATCGCTTTCAGAGATGCTCGGAATAGACGGCGACATCATTTAACAACCTTTAATGTGGGTAATGTTCCAGAATTATTTTTATGCGTTTGAGGCATGTCATTGGTCGCCATCAATAGCCGCAATTTTTCGCGTCCGCGACTCAGGCGCGACATGACAGTGCCGAGCGGAATATCCAAGGCCAGCGCGATCTCTTTGTAATCCATCTGCTCCAGCGAGACTAGCAATAACACTGGGCGCTGCTCTCGCGGCAGCATGCGTAAAGCAGTATGCAAATCATGCATCTCCAGACGGTCACTTTGTGTTGCACGAGTCGAACTCTCTGCCGTTTCCTGACCGTCTGCGTTGCGACTACCCTCTGTCGCTTGCTCGATGTCGATCAGTTGCAAGGAGCCTTGTCTGACCTGCGTGACATACAGGTTGTGCATGATGCCAAATAACCATGGCCGGATGTCACCGCCTGCGCGCCATTGTGCACGCTTCAGCCATGCGCGCTCCAGCGTGTCTTGCACTAGATCATCGGCAAGTACTCTATCTGCCACCAACGCCCGCGCATAACGTCGCAGGCGTGGCAAGCAGTCGGTCATTAACGCGGTGATATCAGGTAATGCCATTGACGGTAGCGTCCTTAGTTTTTAATGACGTGCCAGATTTCTTTCACATTATCGCCAGTGCGATCGCCCTCTTGCTTATCTTTTGCAAACATATACAGCGGCTTGCCTTTGTATGCCCATTGCTTGCTGCCATCGTCACGCGTGATCACGGTGTAATCGCCACTACCAGTCGCACCGGTGGCTGCCGTCAATGCAGGCCAGAGTGTCAGACAGGCGTCGTTACAGACGCTTTTGCCGTTACCGGCGACATCTTTATCAAAAGTGTACAGCGTCATGCCAGCCTGACTCACCAGAATATCGCCGGATTTTTTGACCGGCACATCGGCGGCTAATGCAACACTAGCGAGCGAAAGAGAGGTTAGCAGAGTGGCTACCAGGTGTGAAATTTTCATCATATCTCCAGATTCATCATTGAGTTCGTCGTTAAATTCATTCATAACAAGAGCGTTACAAATGGGTATACGTAAAAACTCAGGAATTTATTCCAGCGACAGACAATTCATTTGGATGACAGCCGTTGCAAACAAACATGCCGAGGCGATCATGCGGACGATGCAAGGAGATCAGGCATTACAGTCGTTGCGGTCGTTGCGGTCGTTGCGGTCGTTGCGGTCGTTATGGTCATTATTGTCGTTTTAGTTACAGCGCAGACTTTTTACAAGACTACCGAAAACAAGCTTATGCCGTGAGAACGCGAAAAATGAAATTCAGTGCAACCAATACCAGCAATCCGGCAAAAGCAATCTGTATGGTGTGCTCGCGCAAATGCCGTCCGATATAGCGCCCTGCCAGCATACCCAACGCCGAACTCAGCATAAACAACGCCGTGAACTCGGGTGGAATCACCGCGCCATGCATGACCGCACTAGCCACGCCTGCGCTTCCCACCAGCGCAATTACCAGCAAAGACGTCGCCACCGCCCCATGCATGCTGAGATTCGTATAACGGCGCAACATCGGCACTATCACAAAGCCACCGCCGACACCGAGCAATCCTGTCACGAATCCTGCGATGCCACCGATACCGGCAATCACCAGGCTGGTTGTCAGCGTCCAGTCAAATCGCCCCGTCGCATGATTAATACACAAAAGCGGCGGTGTTTGCGCATCTGCCGGACGCAATGCTGCCTGCGCAGAATGCTTGAACAGACGCACAGCAACGATCAGCAAAATCCCGGCAAATAAAGTCATCAACCAGCTCTGTGGCAATGTCTGTGCAGCCAGGACACCGACAGTCGTCAACGGCATTCCCACCAAGGCCATCACAATCGCGGCACGGTAGCGCACCAGCTTTTTGCGAAATCCCTCCACCGTACCGACCAGTGCACCGGCAGTGACCGCCAGTAAGGCAACCGGCATCGCCTGCTGCATTTGCCATCCCATCGCCTGCACCAGCGCGGGAACAGCAATGATGCCGCCGCCAGCGCCAATCAAGCCCATGACAGCACCGACAATCAGACCAATGAATAAGGCAACCAGAATGCTCATGTTTGATGACAATAGGATTGAGAATAACTTGCTTCCAAGATGAAGAATGGCGGGTGATTCGTCATCGGATTAGGACGATTAGGACAAAAAACTACGAACGCTGACGCTCCAGCCAGTTAGCCAAATTAAAGAGTCCCATCCCGGCCAGCATCGCAATGACGAACACCAGCCCCTTCGCCACACCGGCACCCAGCAACACCATCGCAGGTCCCGGACAGATTCCAGCCAGCCCCCAGCCGGCACCGAACAACAGACTGCCGATGATCAACCGGCGGTCGATCGAAGTACTGGCCGGTATCATCAAAGGCAAACCCAATAACGATTTTTGCCAGGCCCCAACGAACGCAAACATCACGCTGGCGACCACAATCGCCCCCGCCATGACCAGTGCCAGAGACGGATCCCAGCTACCTGTTAGATCCAGAAATCCTATTACTTTCGCCGGATCAGCCATACCGGCAATAATCAGGCCGATACCAAAAATCAAACCGGCAATCCAGGCAAATAAAATCATCATCATGCGACTCCCGCACTATGCGGCATTACGTACTGCAAACCATGCCGGACAAGGTATACCACCACAAATCCCGATCCCATAAACGTCATCGTCGCCACCAGCGAACGCAGAGAAAAACATGACAAACCGCATACACCGTGACCGCTGGTACAGCCGGATCCGTAACGCGTGCCGACACCGACAAGCAGACCCGCAATCACCACCGTCAGCCAGTCAGCATCGATCGTCGCGACGGGCAGCGCTACAAACAGACGAAACAGCAACGGCGCCATGATCAGACCAGCGACAAACGCTGCACGCCATTGCCACTCGCCGCGCGCAGGCTGCAACAGACCTGCAACAATCCCGCTGATACCCGCAATACGACCATTAAAGCTAATCAATAAAGCGACCGCCAGGCCAATCAGGGCGCCGCCTATCAGAGCTGTCCAAGGGGTAAATACTTGCCATGCAATCGTCATCCGAATATCCTTTTCATCATATACTCCCCATTAGTTTATGAAAAATATGCCTCAATCCGCTTTATTTATTAGGCATCAAAAATATACTCGCCCCAAGTATGCATTATTTAGGGCAATATAAGGTGTACATCAGCTCCAGCAGATGCAAGACTTTAGGATCGGCGACCGAATAATAAATACGCTTCCCATCACGGCGCGTATCAACCAAACCCTCAGCACGCAACACACCGAGTTGCTGCGACAAACTAGGCTGATGGAGGTCAAGCAATTCTTCCAGCTCACTAACGGATTTCTCTCCCTGACTGAGCTGACATAGCAAAAGCAAACGATCCTCGTTCGCCAGGGCACGCAAGGTGCTGGTAGCGGCCTGCGCCGCAATGCGCATTTGCGCAATCTCAATGACTTGATCAGTTGGCATAAAAAATTAAAGCAATGTATTTGACTACATTCTATGTTTTGATATTATGTAAGTCAATATATTGTTATTGAGTAGAATATGAAACCCATAACCAACACCCCGACGGCAACACCTCCAACTGAGGCGCATATTCAGGCCTTCTTTGACAAAACTACGTTCACGGTCAGCTATATAGTCTTCGACAGGGTTGGGGGACATGCTGCCATCATCGATAGCGTGCTCAATTACGACCACAAATCCGGACGTACCAGCACCACGTCTGCGGATCAGATACTGGACTTTCTCCACGCTCATCAATTGACCTCAGACTGGATTTTAGAAACCCATGCTCACGCCGACCACCTGTCTGCGGCGCACTATCTGCAAGAAAAAATCGGCGGCAAGATCGCCATCGGCGCGCATATTCATCAGGTGCAAAAAGTATTTAAAGCCTTGTTCAATCTGGAACCCGGCTTTGCGGTTGATGGTTCGCAATTCGATTATCTGTTTGCTGAAGACGAAGAGTTTCAGATCGGCGACCTGACAGCCAGGGCGCTGTTTGTCCCCGGTCACACGCCTGCCGACATGGCATATCAGATCGGTGATGCGGTTTTTGTCGGTGATACTTTATTCATGCCGGACGTCGGCACAGCACGATGTGACTTCCCGGGTGGCGATGCCCGAATGCTGTATCGGTCAGTCAAAAAGATATTAGCGCTGCCAGAGCAAACCCGCCTGTTCATGTGCCATGACTACCCGCCAGACGAGCGTGACGTGCAATGGATGTGTACGGTGGCAGACCAGCGTCACAACAACATTCATGTGCATGACGGTATCAGCGAAGACACCTTCATCACCATGCGTACCGAACGCGATGCGGGTCTTGACATGCCGGTACTGATTTTGCCATCGGTACAGGTGAATATTCGTGCGGGCGCACTGCCGCCAAAAGAGGATAACAGCATACGTTATTTGAAAATTCCGCTGAATGGAATTTAGGTATTACAGATGCGAATTCAGTACGCAAGCAAGATCCTAAATTTAACTATTCGGGACATGAAGCTTCTCATCAGGAGCACAGACAGATAGATACGCATATCGCAGGACCAGCACTCATGGCGCAGCCTGACCGGGCGCATCGGGATGTGGGGATGGCTAGGCATCGTGCCGGTTTTGACGGGAACATTCCGCTTTTGTCCGGCCTACCGGCTTTTTGGTTTCTCGACTTGCTGCATCAAAAAATAACCGCGCAAAAAAATGCACAACATCATCCCAGATCGAGACAAAATCTGATCAGGGACTTTGCTTAGGATAGATGCGCACCAAGACGATACGCGGTCCATTCATCTTTTTGACGACGGCATCAAAAAGCTCGAACTCCACTTTCTGACCTTCTGTTGGCAGATCGCCGAGAGTATGCATGATCAAGCCACCTATCGACTCAACCTCTTCGCTATCGAGATCAATACCGAGTGCAATGCCCAGCGTGAATAAAGGTAAGCTGCCTTTACCCATCAGGGTGCCATCATCCAGCGTCACCCAGTCGTTTTCATTTAAACGGAATTCATCACGGATCTGACCGACCAGCGCACCGAGCAGATTGTCGAGCGTCAGAAAACCGAGTGGCTTACTTTCTTTGTAACCGACAATCGCAAAATGCGGCGCGCCCTTGCGGAAGCGGCGAAATAATTCCAGCGCAGGCATGGTCGGCGGAACAAATTCCACCTGACGCAAATGATCGCTTAAATCGTCCAGCGTCTTACCGCTTTGCTGCGCCAAAAATAAATCTTTCAGGTGCAGCATACCCAGCACGGTTTCACCGTCAGCATCGAGATACGGATAGCGGCTGAAGCGGTTGCGGTAGGCGGTTTCCATGTTATCGGCCAGGCTGTGATCCTTGTACATAGCGACCACTTCGCTGAACGGACGCATCAGATCAGACACCTCCAGGTCACCAAAATCCAGCATCTGCGCCATGATGCTCCACTCATCGGGTGTCAGTTTTTTACTGCCATGACTGCCGCGCAAAATCAGCTTGAGTTCATCGGGCGAGTAATGTGCATCGCTGCCATGAGTGGCATCCAGACCTAGCCATTTCAATACTTTGTTCGCACTAAAGTTCAGGGTCCAGATCGCTGGATACATCATCCAGTAGAACGCATATAAGGCTGGAGCCGTCCACAGCGAAACGCGCTCAGGCATACGGATCGCCATCGATTTAGGCGCCAGCTCACCGACGACAATATGCAGAAAGGAAATGACGAAAAAGGCGAAGAAGAAAGAGATACCATGTATCAGCTCTTGCGAGCTCACACCGATAGTCACCAGCAGTGGCTCCAGCAACCGGGCAAACGCCGGCTCACCGATCCACCCCAAGCCCAGCGACGCCAGCGTAATACCCAACTGACACGCAGAAAGATAAGCATCCAGATGTTGATGCACCGTGCCCAGCAAACGTCCGCGCACTCCACCTGTTTTGGCAATACTGCGAACCCGTGTCTGGCGCAATTTCACCAGGCCAAATTCAGCAGCAACAAAAAAACCATTTAATACCACCAACAACAGCGCGGCAATCACCAGCAAAAGGTTATCCAACACACACTTTCTATAAACGAATAAGCCAATACTGTAGTCGAAAAACAGGGCATTTGCATACCGTCTGTGGAACTTCTGGCAATTATCGGAGGTCGGACTAGAGCCAGCCAATCTGTAAAGTGACCATAGGCAAGAGCTTGACCGGGTATGCGCAGGATGCTGAACAGGTATAGTCCGGACTCACCTGCCGGTTTACTGCTCTGCGTAATAGATACGTAATAGCTACGTAATGGCTACGTAATGTTTAGAGATTCCTTAGCAAAAACGCCAATATAGCCGCCACAATCAATGTCAAATTGACATAAAATCGGACAAAGCTCTTTCGTCCGAAGGAACAGGAGAACATATTGTCCATAGATAGCATCCTCAGCCGTATCGCCGAAGCAAGATTGCAAGATCCCGCGTATCGCGACATCCGTTTTTTACGCGAGCTGATTGCCTGCCTGCGCCCTACCCATCCACATAAAATCGCTCAGGCGACCGATAATATTCGTGCCTTGTGTTACGTCTTGCAGCAGCATCCGGCTCAGGCCAGAGAACTGCGCGAATACCTTGCCTGTGTCCTGACCACACGCAAAACGGTCCATCTGCTGACCGATACCGGCATCACTCAAAACATCGGTTTCTGGGCCGCTGCATCTCAACGATTTGCAGAAAAATTCTTGCCACCACTGGTCAATGACGACTACATCAAGGATGTGTTTGGCCTATTGTTTGATCAAAAGATGGATCACCATTGGGTCGGCGGTGTCGCTGATCAAATCTGGCTGGATCTGTTTCAATGCCTGGGATCCAGGGTCAGCAATCCACGTGCTACCTACGCGGTTCTGACCAACGAAGTGTTGAGTGCGATACAGGTTTTATCTTATCGCATCACCACGATCGGGCTTGAAGCTGAACTGGTCAGAAATTATCCGGATATAGAAAAATTCGAATCGCCCTTCCTGCGCCAAAACGACGCCATCAATGATTACGTGACCCAATATAGCAGCTGGCTGATCGATAAAAAAATCAAGCGTGAGGATAGCTTGCAGATTGAGGTTCTGCTGACGCAATGCGAAGAGGTCGTACAAAAAATCCGCAAAGTAGCCGCACTGCAAGGCGTATCCGTCAGCCTGACGCGTCTGCTGTTACGTCTGACACAAAGTATTCGCCGCTTGAGGACGATACTGAGCTTATTAGATTCTCGCAGTACAAATAATGCCAACAAAATCGGCGTCGGCCTGTTAAAAGAACTGGTACTGGCAGACAACAAGAGCAGCAGCATTCGTGACCTGATGCAAACCAATACCGAACTCCTGTCTCTGCAAATGACGGAGCGCGCCGGCAAAAGCGGCGAGCACTACGTCACCAGCAACCGTAGCGAATGGTACGCCATGATGCGCTCTGCGCTCGGAGCGGGATTCATTGTCGGGTTTATGGCAATGATTAAAATTCTGTTCGGCAAACTAATCATGGCACCGTTTGGTTATGCTGTTTTGTACAGTGTGAATTATTCCTTTGGATTCATGCTGGTACATGTTTTGCACATGACGATCGCAACCAAGCAACCCGCGATGACGGCAGCACTGATCGCCAGATCGATTGATCAGGGCAAACAAAAACTCGATGAACTGGTCGAGCTGATCGTCCGGGTTTTGCGTTCACAGTTTATTGCAATCATCGGCAATATCGGCCTGGCGATACCTACAGCCTACGCAATTGCCTGGACCTGGTATGCGATCAATGGTCATCACCTGGTCTCGCCAGATAAAGCACATCATTTGCTGGAGGATATTGATCCCTTTCACAGCCTCGCATTACCGCATGCGGCGATTGCAGGCGTTTGTCTGTTTTTATCGGGACTTATTTCGGGTTACTACGATAACAAGGCGAGTTATTCGAATATTCCGGCACGCCTGCGTCAACTCGTCTGGCTCAAAAAATTATTAGGAGAGCAGCGGCTACAACGCACTACCGACTATATCGGCGACAACCTCGGGGCTTTGGCAGGTAATTTTTTCTTTGGCGTGATGCTGGGCACGATAGGTCAGCTCGGTGTGTTTTTTGGTTTGCCGATTGATATACGGCACATTACTTTTTCGAGCGCGAATTTCGCTTTTTCTCTGGTCGGGCTGGATCATGTGATGTCCTGGCAAGTCGTTGCCACGTCGCTGAGTGGCATTATGCTGATCGGGGTGGTAAATCTGGGAGTCAGTTTTAGCTTGGCGATGATGGTAGCTCTACGCTCTCGACGAGTCAGTTTTGGTCAGGGCAACACCTTGAACAGATTGCTCTGGAAACGCTTCATTACCGGCACCAGAGATTTCTTCCTACCGCCAAAGGATCTGGTCGCTGAGGTGGCGGACATACCAGCAAAATCCACAGAAAGAACGAACGACAAGCCACCCCGCTAAATGGATCTGTCGCAATCACCTTGACTATTGATCAGGACCAATCGCATGGAAATTTTGTATCAGATCGACGCATGGAAAATCGCCATCACTTTATTGATTTTTTTATTCGTCGTGATTGAATTAAGTTATCGGCTAGGTACCCGTAGTGATCCTCTGGCGTATGAAAAATCCAGTTCGGTATTTGCTACCTTGATGGGGGCTGCGTTAGCGCTACTCGGTTTATTGCTTGCCTTTTCATTTGCCATGGCATCAGCCCGATATGATTTACGCAAAAGCGTCATTCTGAAAGAGGCCAACGCAATTGGCACAAGCTATCTGCGCAGTGATTTGCTCGATCCGGCAGTGAAAGACCAAGTCAAAGCCAAACTGAAAGCGTATGCAAAAGTCAGGCTTGCGGCACATCAGACCGGTATCGATGCAAAAAAACAGCAAGACATCAGTCAGCTCACCAGTAAGCTGCAAGACGATATCTGGAGCATCGCCAGCAGTGAATTACGGCGCGAACGGCAAATCCATCATTCCCTCTTTGTGCAAGCACTTAATGACACCATCGACATCAGTGCAGAGCAAAACGATGCCCGTGAAAATCATGTGCCGGAGTCCGTATTCTGGCTGCTCTTTATCTCGGCCTTGCTGACTGCGGCGCTGAGTGGTTATGCCTGCGGTGCCATCGGCAACCGTAATCTGATGGCGACCAGTGTGTTTGCTTTATTGGTAGCTTTGGTCATTTTTTCCATCATTGACCTCGACCGGCCGCAACGTGGCCTGATTACTGTCAATCAACATCCTATGCAAATCCTGCTCAGCAGCATGCATTAACTCACCGGGCCGCCATACAATCACGGCACGCCTGAGAGTCAACCATGACCAGCTCTGGCGCGTTAATCACAAACGATGATCATCTGAATCGGATGGTCATTATCCTCCGCCTCTCTTTTTTGCTCACACCATAAGGGCATCATCCATGCAATTGCACCAGACCGCACTTACCCGCAGCAGCCTCGCATTCGCCATCGCACTGCTTGCCTCGCAAACCGCATTCGCCAACGACTACAGCGCGTTGTTTAAAGCAAAGAAATATGATGAAGTGGAGCGCCTTGCCAGCACAAAGTTGCGTACGGAGCCGAACAATCCTGATGCCTTGCTGGCGAAAATCGACCTGATTTTAATGGAGAATAAAGAGAGTCGCCTGGATGATGCCAGCAAGCTTGCTGAACAATGTATCAGCGCCAATCCAAGCAATTCAGAATGTCAGGAAAGCCTGGGGAAAGTACTCGGTACCAAGGCAATGATGGGTGGCATTATGTCCGCGATCGGTTACGCAACAAAAATCCGTGATGCATTCCAGAAAGCCGTCGAACTGGATCCGAAAAATTTCTCGGCCCGTGACGGACTTTTACAGTTTTACATGCAGGCACCGGGCATCGCTGGTGGCGGCAAGGGTAAAGCGCAAAATTTCATCAACGAAACCGCAAAGATCAGTCCTGCCGCCAGCGCATTGATGCAGGCTAAACTTGATTTATCTGACGAAAAATTCGCACGCGCCGAATCCTCTGCATTATCTGTCAATGTATCGGGATCTGACATGCTCAGCGACATGCAACGCGGTGTATTACAAAACATCGGCGGGCTGTATGTACAACAAAAAAAATATACTGAGGCAACGCGGATTTTTCAAGAGATTCAACAACGGTTTCCGGATAAGGATACCGGTGCTTACGGCATGGCAAGAACCTTGCAGGAACAAGGATTACACAAAGATGCCTTAAGTTATTTTGAAAAAGCGCTCGCCGTTGAAACGCATGCTCACACCTACTACAGGATGGCGCAATGCTGGCAAGCGATCAGCGATAAAGTGAAGGCGATTGCATCATTCGAAAAAGCACTGAACTTCAAACCACAGTTGCAAAAACGCATGAAAGAAGATGCCGAAACACAACTAAAAACCCTGCGCGGCTAAGCCTGTCTTGCCCGCTATATTTTCCGGGCAACATCGTCACGTATCAAGTGCCTGTCACCGATACGTGACAAATTCCGCACTATTCGGACGTTAAGGTCATTTTTGCATCAAAAAATTTGACCTTAGCTTCTGGTCAATACACAATCTCTGTGTCACGAGGGCATCATCATTGCCCAAAAACAAGAAGTCCTGCTAAGAGCCGTTGCCAAGAGACTTTGCGTGAAGCGAGATGGCTCATTTGGGCTTCACTGCATGCCAGTAGGCAAGACGACTCCCGAACTAACTAAATATTGCCAAGCATTAACTAAGTATTCGCACCAGAATGCTCCGGAAGGTTTTACATGGCACGTCATGCCAGACGATTTGCGAGCACCGCCCTAGCTGCTGTATGTATGAGCGGGATGCTTGCTGCATGCGGCCTGAATGCAACAAAACCGGATCAACAACTCTTTCACGAGAGTGCCCCGCAATGGTATGCAAAAGCCCCCGACGCTAACACCGATACCACTACAGCGGTGCCAGCAGAAACGAGCAACTCTCGCTTGGCAGAACTCAGCCACTGGTGGACAAGCTGGAATGACCCCACACTCAGCGCATTACAAACCTATGCACAGCAACATAGCCATACGCTGGCGCAAGCCACTGCACGTATCACGCAAGCGCGTGCGGATGCCAGCGCAGCAGGTGCGGCACTCTGGCCCAGTCTGAATCTGACTGCCAGCGTGACGAATGGCCGTAATCCGCAATTACTGCAAAGTACAAAACAAACGACCTCCATCGCCGGCCTCGACGCGCGCTGGGAAATTGATCTGTTTGGCGCTGTATCGATCGCCCGCAGCGGGATACTGGCACGCCTCAATGCCCGGGAACTCGAATGGCATGATGCAAGAATCAGCCTGGCAGCCGAGGTGGCAAATACTTACATCAACCTGCGTCATTGCGAAGCGCAAACCGGTTTACAGCAGGCAACCCTCCAATCGCAACGGCTCGCGCTGGAATTGATTGCACAAAAAGCCGCTGCTGGCTTTGTCTCACCACTTGATCTGGCACAGCAAAGAGCGGTACTCGCCAGTGCACAAACACAATGGCAACAACAAACGAGCGATTGCACCATCGTGCTAAAAGCGCTGGTCGTATTGACAGCAATGCCAGAGCCAGAACTGAGGGATTTACTGACCCGCTCACATGGTCAATGGTATGGTCAATTACCGCAGGTCCGTAGCTTCACCGTCGCCGCTATCCCGGCAAATGTATTGCTGAAACGTCCTGACTTACGCGCAGCTTTAGAGACACTGATTGCCAGCGCATCGGAAATTGGTGTTGCAGAAGCCAAGCGTTATCCCTCGATTTCACTACTGGGATCAATCAATGTATTTGGCGTACGCGTTGCCGGTCAGACGGTGCGGGATAATAGCTGGTCATTCGGGCCAAGTCTGGATTTGCCCTTGTTTGATGCGGGTAAGCGCAAAGCCGCGGTGGATAGTGCCTCGGCTCGCTATGCAGAAAATCTCTCTGGCTTTCGTCAGCAAAGTTTAGTCGCCGTCAAAGAAGTCGAGGAAGCGCTAGTCCGACTGGAATCAGCGAATCAACTGCTACTGCATTATCAGGCAATCGATACAGCACGGACACAAGCGTTACAAAGTGCAGAAGCCGGTCTGCGAGCGGGCAGTATCAGCACATTGGAAAAAGAAGATGCACTCAGACAGCAGCTCGCCAGTCAACAACAAAAATTGCAATTACAACGCGATCAGGCCAGTGCCTGGATCGCCTTGTATAAAGCGGTTGGTGGTGACTGGTCCGAGGCGGCCGGTTCACCAGACTCGCCCATCGCAAGCAACGTACAAAAATAAGAAAATTCATCCGGAGTCTGCATATGAAGTACGCACTCAAGCATATTAAATTGATCGCCATCGCAAGCGCCGTCTTGCTATTGTCATTGTTTGTCTTCGCCAGAAAAGCGCAGACGGCCGACCAATCCGCTGGCAGCCAAAGTGCCAGAGGCGTCGTCGGACGTCCGTCGCTGAGCGTCACGCTCGCGCCGGTACAAACAGCAAACTGGGCCAGCAGTTTATCTGCCAACGGCAGCATCGCTGCCTGGCAAGAAGCGGTTATCGGCGCGGAACTCAATGGCATCCGTCTGAGTGACATATCGGCGCAGATCGGTGATAAGGTAAAACGCGGCCAGGTACTCGCCCGCTTTTCAACAGACGCGATCAATACGGAGGTCGCACAGCAAGAAGCGCAATTAGCCGAAGCGGAAGCGAATCTCGCAGAAGCTCAGAGCAATGCCCGTCGTGCCATGCAATTAAAAGAAAGCGGCGCCATCAGCATCCAGCAAATCAATCAATATGCCACCTTGAGGAACACCGCATCGGCAAGAGTCTCCGCTGCAAAGGCCGGCCTGCAAGCGGCAAGGCTGCGCCTCAGACAAACTCATGTGGCCGCGCCCGATGACGGCATCATTTCAGCCAGGTCCGCAACAGTCGGCGCGGTCACACAAAGCGGGCAAGAGCTGTTTCGTCTAATACGTCAGGGCAAGCTTGAATGGCGTGCTGAAATGACCGCAGAAGAAAGCAGCCGGATCAGTATCGGACAAAATGTGACGATGAGTGCCAATGATGGCAGCAGCATCAAGGGTAAAGTCCGCATGCTAGCGCCCACGATCGATCCGCAAACGCGTAAAACTCTCGTCTACGTTGACTTGCCCGAAATAGGAAACACTAAAAACATCCGTGCAGGCATGTTTGCCAAAGGAGAGTTTTTGCTAGGTGAAAATAATGCAGCCTCCGTGCCAAGTGCCGCACTGGTATTGCGCGATGGCTATGCCAGCGTCTTCGTCGTTGATGCCTTGAACAGTAATGGCATAGGCAAAGCCCGGCAAGTCCGCGTCACTACAGGCCGGACGCTGGCTGGCCGCACCGAAATCCTGAGCGCTGCCGGTGATGCCTCAGGCGTCAATAAACTGAGCAAAGTCATTGATAGCGGCGCTGGCTTCCTCGCCGATGGTGACACTGTACGCGTCGTCGATGCTGCGACCATGAAGATCAATGACAACCCATCCGCCAGCGGTAAATAAGACATTCTGAAAACATACTGAAGACGCTCAGAAGACGCACAAAAGGAAGTACAGGGATACCGCATGATTAATTTTTCTTCTTGGTCGATCAAGACACCGATACCGGCGCTGTTGCTGTTCATCTTGCTGACGCTGGCAGGTCTGCTCGGCTTTCATGCGATGAAGGTACAGGATTTCCCGGATATCGAATTACCGATGATTACGGTATCGACCGCACTGCCCGGTGCGGCACCGGCACAGATAGAAACCGAGATCACCCGCAAGCTGGAAAATGCTCTCGGTACCCTGCAGGGCGTCAAGCATTTATATTCGACCGTGCAGGATGGCGTATCGCTGACGACGATAGAATTCGTCCTTGAAAAACCGATCATCGAAGCGCTCGACGATGTACGAAATGCCGTCAGCACTGTGCGCGGTGAATTACCTGGCGATGTCAAAGATCCCGTCATCAGCAAGCTTGAGTTCTCAGGCGTACCGTTTCTGGTCTATACCGTCGCCTCATCCAAGCTCGATGAGGAAGCTTTATCCTGGCTGGTCGACAATCAGGTGACCAAGGCATTGATGTCAGTACCAGGTCTGGGCAAAGTCGCCCGCGTCGGTGGCGTGAGTCGTGAAGTGCTAGTCGAATTACATCCCACAGACATGGCAGCACTGAATGTATCCGCCACAGAAATTTCCCGTCAACTATGGCAAGTACAGCGAGATGCATCTGGCGGCAGAGCCGGCGTTGGCAATAAGGAACAGGCTGTCCGTACCATTGCTACCGTCGCCAGTGCCAATGAACTTGCCAATCTCGAACTGAATTTAAGCGACGGTCGTCGCATCCAGCTCAAACAGATTGCGACAGTAAAAGATAGCGTAGCAGAACGCCGCTCCATCGCTCTGCTCGATGGTAAATCCGTAGTCGGATTTGAAGTCACACGAAGCCGTGGTGCTAGCGAAATCACCGTCGCCAAAGGTGTTCGAGAGGCACTCGACAAATTACTGCTATCACATCCCGATCTGAAGCTGGACGAAGCCTACGACATGGTGGAACCGGTTCAGGAATCGTTTAATGGTTCTATGTATTTGCTGTTTGAAGGCGCTCTGCTGGCGGTGCTGGTGGTCTGGTGGTTCTTGCGGGACTGGCGCGCAACGCTGGTCTCTGCGGCGGCCTTGCCGCTGTCGGTTATCCCGACCTTTTTGGGCATGTATCTTTTTGACTTTACGCTTAATACCGTCACACTGCTGTCGCTGGCCCTAGTGGTTGGTATTCTGGTCGATGATGCGATCGTTGAAATTGAAAATATTGTGCGTCATCTTCGCATGGGCAAGACGCCGTATCAGGCCGCGATGGAAGCCGCAGACGAAATAGGATTAGCGGTAATTGCAACCACCTTCACCCTGGTTGCGGTATTTCTGCCAACGGCGTTCATGAGCGGTATCGCCGGTAAATTTTTTAAACAATTTGGCTGGACCGCGGCACTAGCGGTGATTGCCTCGCTGGTCGTTGCACGCTTGTTGACACCGATGATGGCAGCGTATTTTTTAAAACCAATTGTTCACCCCGCCAGTGACAGCAAGCTGATGCAGCGTTATATGCAACTTGCTGACTGGTGTCTGGAACACCGGCTGATGACGTCGATACTGGCAGGTGTGTTTTTCTTTGGCTCGCTGGCATTAGTCCCCTTCTTGCCAACCGGCTTTGTACCACCGGATGACCGCTCACAAACGGTCGTCAAACTCGAGCTGGCGCCAGGGAGTAGTTTCCAGGACACCTTGGCGATTGCCGAGCAAGCCAGAAAATTACTCGAAAAACGTCAAGATATCGTCAAAATCTATACCTCCGTAGGTAGCGGTAGCGCAGGCTCAGATCCGTTTGGGGAAGGCGGTATCAGCTCAGTCAATAAGGCAAATCTGACGCTGACCTTAAGCCCGCGCTCCCAGCGCAGCGAGAGCAAAACCGCGATCGAAGCCCAACTTCGTCAGAGCTTGCAGGTCTTGCCAGGGGTACGCACCAGCATTGGTCTGGGCGGTAGTGGTGAAAAATTCCAGCTGGCGCTGAGCGGTGATAATCCGGAGACGTTGAATAGCGCGGCAGAGGCCGTATTGCGTGATCTGCGCACACTGCCAAACGTCGGTGCGATCAACTCCAGTGCCAGCCTGCTACGTCCCGAGCTTGTGATCCGCCCTGATAGCGCACGCGCTGCCGATCTCGGTATCAGCACGGTCGCGATTGCCGAAACGATCCGTATCGCTACCGTCGGCGATTACGATACCGGTCTGGCGAAACTGAATTTGCCGGAACGGCAGATACCGGTCGTGGTGCGCTTTCCGGTCACTGCGCGATCGGATATTAATCAGCTCGCACAGCTTTCTGTACCAGGTAAAAATACTCACGTTATGCTGGGTCAGGTTGCTGATCTGAGCATGGGCAGCGGCCCTACCCAGATCAGCAGAATGGACCGGTCTCGTAACGTCACATTCAATATCGAATTGAATGATCAGACCTTGGGTGAAGTCAGTGACGCCGTGGATCAGCTAAGTAGTTTAAAAAATCTGCCTGCAGGGGTTACACGCATGGAAATCGGTGATGCCGAAGAAATGAAAACGCTGTTCGCCAGCTTCGGCCTCGCCATGCTCACCGGTGTCCTGTGTATCTACATGGTGCTGGTATTGCTGTTCCATGATTTTATGCAGCCAGTCACGATTCTCGCCGCTCTCCCGCTGTCTATCGGCGGCGCGTTTGTCGCATTGCTGGTGACGCGTAGCGCCTTCTCGATGCCGTCGCTGATCGGACTGATTATGCTCATGGGTATTGCGACGAAAAATTCGATTCTGCTGGTCGAGTACGCCATCGTCGCCCGTCGTAACGGCATGTCACGCCGGGCGGCATTACTCGATGCCGGTCACAAGCGGGCACGCCCTATCGTGATGACAACCATTGCCATGGGTGCCGGTATGCTGCCGATTGCACTCGGTATCGGCATCGACCCCAGCTTCCGCGCACCGATGGCGATTGCGGTGATCGGTGGCCTGATCACATCGACATTATTGTCTTTGCTGGTGGTGCCGGTGGTGTTTACCTATGTCGATGATCTGCTGCAAAAACTCACGTCCCGGTTCAATAAAAAAGTATTGCCCACATCGTAAATCCGCTTGATTCGACGATCCGACAGGCGGGATAGCTAACGCCTGCGTCGTCAATACGCAATCACGTCCCAAACTACGCCAATAAATCGTTTAAACGATTTTTATGTTTTTTAGCACCAAGTTAGTGCCGGTTGCGCACAAATAATGGTCACTGAGATGTCACAAATTTGTGCATCACAACAAAACGTTTGAAATACGCAACAATATTTAACACTTTTTCTTAAATAAAACGCAAACCCTTGACTTGCCTGTTTAGACATCAGTTAATACGCAAACGTTTGCGCAAGCGATTGCGTATTTGGATAAAAAATCCTCTTTAAGTTGCACCAAAGAAGTTAGCTGATCCATCCGCTGTCACAGACTTTCACACAAACGTTGATAACGCCATGCTCTTTATCTGGCCGTCATGAGGTTCCTATGGACCACCACTATGACATCCGGTGCAGCGCTATTTGCAGTGCGTTATGACTACCGCGTTATCACTACCGGTTTCATAGGGTCGGTATCGGTCTGTAGTTCCGGCAAAAGGAACGCAGTCCACAACAAGAAAAGTCTGCTACGGGATCGCTTGCTCTCCCTCATGCAGTATTGGTCTTGTTGCAGTTTTTAGCAGTGAACTTGCTTCAGATTTACCCATGTAGAAACAAAATCAGTCCGGACGATCCCGGATCTATTTATAAATCGCTTTCAGGGAGAAACAATTCATGCAACATCCAACACAAGGTTTAACACAACATCCGGTACGAGGCAGTAAGCTCAAAAAGCTGGCATATCACCTCAGCCTGGTGTGTGCACTCGGACTCGGCGCAGGCAGTACCGCCTACGCGTCAATCGCGGACCATCACGAGTTTGAAGCGACACTGCACGTACCGTTTCGTGCGGATACCGCACTCCGTGCCGGTAACGAATCACGTTATTTCACCATGGAATTCGACTTTCCTCTGCTGCAAAAAGAGCAGTCCGTTACGTGGCGCCTGGAACTGGTCGCACCGGACGGTAAAGTTGTCGACCGCTGGTATGGCGTAGAAAAACTATTGAAACAAACCGTCACCGCCAAAGTCCTGTGGGCTGGCCGCCGCTTCGGCAGCACGAGTATGGTCGATGGCATCTACCAAGTACGTCTGACTGCAACGGCAAACGACACCGCGAAATTACCAGCACTCACCGCGGGTGCCAGCACACCGGAAAAAATTGTCGAAAACGTTCTGCACAAAGGCAAGGAAGAAATTATCACGCAAAGCTGGCCTATGCTGGTCGGCACCAAAGCTGCGCCAGTCATGCCTGCCTTCAGTGCTTTACCGACCAAGGCAAAAGCAGCTCAGGTCGCGGCAGTAAGTACGAGTAATACTGCGCGCAGTGCCAGCGCAACAACGCGCCAATTCTCTGCGGCCGCACCAAGTTCATTGCCATACACAGTCTACTTCGGCAATCTGCACAGCCAGACCAATCATAGCGATGGCGGCGGCGCACTGAGCTCCTGTACCGGCGCACAAAATCCGCAGTCGGCAGCCCTCGGCCCGACGGATGCGTATCAATATGCATTGAATCGCGGTCTGGACTTTTTGATGACCTCGGAACATAACCACATGTACGATGGCTCGGACAGTACCAATGCCTCGGCCAGCCCGGCTACCGCCAAAAATCTGTTCCAATCCGGCCTGGCAGCCGCGACCAGCTTTAACTCATCTCATCCAAACTTCCTCGGTATCTATGGCCTGGAATGGGGTGTGATCAGCAATGGCGGTCACATGAATATTTTCAATACAACGGAATTGCTGGAGTGGGAATACAACAGTAGCAATCAGCTGATTGGCGATACCTACACAGCCAAAAGCGATTACGCCGCCTTGTACACCTTGATGCGCTCACGCGGCTGGATCGGTCAATTCAACCATCCGTCCAGCAGCGGTCAGTTCAATGCGGGCGGAGTTGACCTCGGCTACACAGCGGACGGCGATCAAGCCATGGTCTTGTGCGAAGTGCTGAATACCTCAGCGTTCTCAACCAATACCACCGAAACGGAAACCAGCCGCAGCAGTTACGAAGGTGCCTGTAACAAAGCCCTGGAAGCCGGTTATCACGTGGCCTTCAGCACCGATCAGGATAATCACTGCGCCAACTGGGGTGCGTCTTATACCAACCGTACCGGCGTTCTCTTGCCAAACGGTAGCGCACTCAATAGCGCCAACTTTATTGCTGCCTTAAAAGCCCGTCGTGTGTTTGCGACCATGGATAAAAATTCACAACTTGTCCTGACCGCAAATGGTCATGTCATGGGTGAGCGCTTCTCCAATAGCGGCAGCCTGAACCTGGTCACCAACTTCGCCAGCAGCACAGGCCGCACAGCAGCGACGGTTGCGGTGTACGAAGGTGTACCAGGCCGCAACGGCACGGTCAGTCTCTTGTCCAGTACTGCATCGACGACCATTACGCCATCCGTCGGTGAACATTTTTACTACGCTAAAATTACCCAGGATGACGGTAACATTTTATGGTCAGCACCAGTCTGGGTAACGCAAACGACCGGTAGCGGTGACACGACACCACCGACCGTCAGCGCCAGCGAAACCGGTACGTCCGGCACGATCACCTTGGCTGCTACTGCCACGGATAATGTTGGCGTCAGCAAAGTGGAGTTCTATGTCGATGGCAGCTTAACCGGAACAGCAACCAGCTCACCATATAGCCTGGCGCTGAACTCGGCAACACTGAGCAATGGCTCGCACACACTGGTTGCCAAAGCCTATGATGCGGCAAACAATGTCGGCACCTCCAGCTCAGTCAGCTTCAGTGTCAGCAACGCTACAGCAGATACAACAGCACCGACGGTCAGCGCCTCGGAAAGCGGCAGCAGCGGCACCATCACTTTGTCAGCAACAGCGACAGACAATGTCGGCGTCACCAAGGTCGAGTTCTATGTCGACGGTACTTTAAAAGGTTCCAGCACAAGCTCGCCTTACTCAATGACACTGGCCTCCTCAACGCTGAGCAATGCAACGCACAGCCTGACTGCCAAAGCCTATGATGCGGCAAATAATGTCGGCACCTCCAGCGCCGTCAGCTTCACTGTCAACAACACCACCTCCACGCAACTGATACTCAATGGTGGTTTTGAAAGTGGCGGCACATCATGGACGGCCACCAGCGGCGTCGTCAGCTCCGATACCACGCAAGCATCACATGCAGGAACCTATAAAGCATGGATGAACGGCTACGGCGCGACGCATACGGATTCGATCTATCAGCAAGTAACGATCCCGTCCGCCAGCACATCGGCGACGCTGAGTTTCTGGTTGAAAGTCGTCTCGGATGAAACAACGACAACGCAGGCCTATGACACTTTGCAAGTACAGGTACGTAACAGCAGCAATACCGTACTCGCAACACTGGCGACCTATTCCAATCTGAACAAAGGCAGCACCTATCTGAACAAAACCTTTGATCTGAGCGCCTATAAAGGTCAAACCATCCGCATCTATTTCCTCGGTGTTGAAGGTTCAGTCACCGCAACTTCATTCCTGGTGGATGATGTCAGTCTGATCGCACAGTAATTGCCATGCGCTGATCATCTCATTCAAATAATGGGATGATCAGACACCAGAAAAACAGGACTTACGCAAATATTCAAACCTCTCACTACAGAGACACGGAGACACAGAGACACAAAGAAAAGGCAGGAGTAAGCGATTTCACGAAATATCGATTACATGGTTTTTAGAAAATTCTCAAAACAACTCCGCAAGCGGAGTGCGCCTGTTGGCACGAAATGTCTTGGAAAGCCGCATTCAGCCTGCGGATTCACTATTTGTGGTGGTAAATCACTTATCGTTTTGCGTACACCCTGAAAAAAATAAAAGCCGTCAATGCAAAACGCATTAACGGCTTTTTTATTGATCGTGGCGGCGAAATGACAACGTTAACCTGCTTGCCTCAATACAGGATGTAACCACACAATTTAGCGAAATCCCCGCACCGGAAATTCAGCACTACGCTGTATCCAGTTCTTTGCTGAATACGCGGTGCACCCGTCGGTCACATGCAAGGTATAGGCATGACGTGACACGGGCGAGCGGTTCGGTGCGCTGTAATGCGGCAGCAATCCATGAAAACACACCAGACTACCTGCCTTGACTTCGAGCGGCACGGCAGTGCTGTCATCAGGCCAGGGCATGGCATCCAGTTTCTCCACACTGACCTGATTGCCCTCACGGATGAACCGTTCACGCAAAGGCGTGCGATGACCGCCCGGCTCCGCCCACAGACAACCGTTTTCCAGCGAGGCATCTTCCAGCGCAAACCAAAAAGTTGTCACGCTGACTGGCGTGGTATCGAAATATGTCGCGTCCTGATGCCAGCGCACCTCGCCACCAATCCCGGGCTGCTTAAAGATATACATCGACTGCCAGATCTGCGGCTCTGCCAAGCCGATATCCGTTGCGATCTGTGCGAGTTTTTCATCTCGTGAAAAAGCGATAAATACGGGATCAATATCATGCAAAGCATGTCCGATCTTATTGATCGACAATGCTTTTGCCTGCTTCAGTTCACCGCGCTCGTCAAAGGCCTCTTCTTCAAAAAAACAATGGATCTTGTCCGCAGACTGTAAAAAATAATCGTCGGTCGCCTTCTCCTGTTCCTGTGTCGTAAAAATCGATCTGCTTTTAGACGGATCAAATTCATCGACAATAAGACCCGCACGCTCACGCAATACAGCGATCTCTGACAACGATTTAAAATCAGGCAAAATCAAATAACCGTCTTGGACGAATTGCTCTTTTTGTGCAGCACTTAACATCGTAATTTTTCCTCAATTCCTTAAAGCTCAATGGCATTCGCATCCCGAATGCCAGACCGAGACCCAGACAGTAAAAACCTGCTCATCTTGCCATGATACGGCAACTCAAATAAGGCAAGGTATTCATGCAAGCTTACAGATCCGTCAACAACCCACAATCAGTTCACCAATATAGTCGCTATGTGAACGGGACTATAACTTGCCATGTGGAACAAGCGCTCTATTCATGGCATGCAATTCCTTAAAGGGAGGCAATTTTGTGTAGAATTGAGCGACATCGTCGCGCAATTTTTTTGCTGCGCCTCCCTTATTATAAGAAAGACATCGAGATGAATACAGTCGTCATCAGCGGTACCGGTTTATTTACCCCATCGCTCTCCATCAGCAACGAAGAACTCATCGCTAGCTTCAATGCCTACGTCAACCAATTCAATATCCAAAACGCTGCGGCGATCGCCAGCGGTGAAGTGACTGCGCTCGAAGAATCCAGTGTCGGCTTTATCGAAAAAGCCTCCGGCATCAAATCACGCTTCGTCATCGACAAAGAAGGTGTGCTCGACATCAACCGCATGGTGCCGCGCATCCCGGAACGCAGCGATGATACGCCATCCGTCATGTGCGAGATGGCCGTCGCTGCCGCCACCCAAGCCTTAGAACGCGCAGGCCGCACCGCTGCCGATGTCGATGCAGTGATCTGTGCCGCCAGCAATATGCAGCGCGGCTATCCCGCGATGGCAGTCGAGATTCAACAGGCACTGGGCATCGAGGGCTTTGGCTACGACATCAATGTCGCCTGCTCGTCAGCAACCTTTGGCATCCAGGCCGCCGTCACCGCGATCCAGAGCGGACAAGCACGTGCCGTCCTGGTAGTGAATCCCGAGATCACCAGCGGTCATCTTAACTGGCGTGATCGTGACAGTCATTTCATCTTCGGCGATGCCTGCACGGCGATCTTGCTGGAGCGCGCCGACCTCGCCATCTCCGACAACCAGTTTGATATTGTCGGCATGAAGCTGAAGACGCAATTTTCCAACAACATCCGTAATAACTTCGGTTTCCTGAACCGTGCCGATGAATCCGGCATAGGCAAACCGGATAAATTATTCCGTCAGCAAGGTCGCAAAGTATTCAAAGAAGTCTGCCCGATGGCTGCCGCCACGATCACCGCCACGGTCCAAGATGCCGGCATCCAGATCCCCGAAGTCCAGCGCTTCTGGCTACATCAGGCCAACCTCAATATGAACCTGCTGATCGCCCGCATGATCCTCGGCCGCGACGCAACACCCGAAGAATCCCCGACGATTCTCGACACCTATGCCAACACCTCATCAGCAGGCTCCATCATCGCCTTCCACAAGTATCAGGCTGACTTAGCCAAAGGTGCAGTCGGCGTGATCTGTTCATTCGGCGCAGGCTATTCAATCGGTTGTGTCGTTGTAAAAAAACGCTGAATTTAAAAAGCAGGCATGCCCAACGCGCACTATTCATGCGGGTTTCCAAGGCAATAGGCTGGAAACCCGCATGAATAGTGCGCGTTATGACATGCGAACTTCTAAAATTTTATCGAATATCGACTACAGGGTTTTTAGAAGCTCCCGGAGGCATGCTTGTATGACGCATGCTCTAGTACACCGCACAACCGGCTATATCTCCATCAAACCAAGATTCCGGTCAAAATTTTGCAAGCGGGGCAGGATCGTATCAGTGGTTGCGGCATCCGCACCAAACCAGCGCGCCAGTTCGCCGTAGATCTGATCGGTTGCGGTACTTGGTATCCAAGAGCCCTGCCCTGCATCATCCCTGCCGCCGATCGTCATCTCAGGAAAACGTCCGATCAGACGGCCTCCTTTAACCGCACCGCCGACCACAATATGATGATTGCCCCAGCCATGATCGGTACCGCCACCGTTCGATGTCAGGGTCCGGCCAAAATCGGATGCGGTAAATAGCGTGACATTCTTCGCCAGACCCAGCTCCGTAGTTGCGGCGTAAAACGCGGCGACCGCTGCACTGATCTCATTAAAATTATCGTTCTGCCTTGGTAGCTGATCGTCGCCATGCGTATCGAATCCGCCGATAGAACAGAAGAAACATTGACGTGTCAGACCCAGACTGCCACGCGCGCTGATCAGGCGGGCGATCATACGCAATTGACGTCCGAGGTCGGTATCAGGGAATATCGTGGCAACCTGACTGCTGCTTAAGGCTCCGGTCAGAATACGTTGATTATCAATACTGCGTCCCATCAGATTGAGCCAGGTCTGCTCAAATGGATCGCTGCGTTTTTCGGCTAATACTTCGGAGATCGCTGCGGACAAGGGATCACCGCCATTAGGATTATAAAAATCAAAACCGAAATTACCGGATGAAGAGACGCGGTAGGGCGACAGGTTCCTATCACTGGTTTCCCAGAGATTGCTACCTGTCACGCTGATCGCGCTATAACCGCGGTTGGCGCTGGATTCGGCAACGGTGCGCTCCAGCAGGCGACCGCCCCAGCCGCTGCGGCCAGGCGCATCGACCAGCGCACTTTGCCAGGCTAATTGCTGATCAGAGTGCGAGAACAAATTCGAGGGCAGGGGCACGCTGCGCGCATCCCATTGCGCTTTGCTGGTCGGTACGATCAGCGGCCCGACATTCGCCACTACGGCGGCATGACCATCGTTAAATAATTTTTGTATACCTCCCATTGCAGGATGCAGGCCATAGGTCGCACCACCCGTGTTGGACGGCTTGACCGGCAGCACTGCATTGCGGTCGAGCGCCAGGTTGGGGCGTATTTTCTGATACTGACTGTAGGGTGTCGTGTCGGTCGGTACGATCAGATTATTGCCATCATTACCGCCAAACATAAACAGGCAGACCATCGCGCGATAATCGCTGCCGGTCGTCGACTGGGCGAGCGCCTGCATCTGCGCCCACGGACCTAACGCGGCACCGAGTCCTGTTGCTGCTGCATGGCGGAGAAAGTCGCGTCTTTGCATGATGTCACCTGGTCTCTCTTTATGGATACGTGCTGCTGATGTTGCGATCTTGGCTTGCCGCTGCGTGCTACTGGTGCTTGCAACCGCTACCTGTTACCGGCATTGCTGTTATCGGTGAATTATTCCGATGTCTAGTTTCTGATTTTTTCATTACTGATTTTTCATTTCTGAATAACGAAATCCGCCGACAATGCCGTCAGCGTCAGTGCTGCCTGTACGCGCTGCTCCGATGATTTGGCAGAGATCGCACCGATCATCCGGGTAAAACGATCGCGGCTACTGGCGCTCATTTGCTGATTAAAAAATAGCAGGTCGATCCGGTCTATCAGTTTGCTGACATCACTCGCTAGCGTCTTTAAGGGCGTGTAATCGAACTCCAGACGCGAATCTCCCCAGCCATAACCGCCGCTGTTAAAGAGCGAAGCAAAGAAATTCAGTGACCCGACAATCGTGGTTTCGCTAGTAATCTGGAACTCAGGTGCCGCCATGCCAGCGACAGTCAGAGGTCCCGCAGGCCGATATGCGGGCGCATAAAAATTGAATACAGACGGTGCCAGTAACGGGCTTTGTCCGAGAGCGTCATCGGCGCTGTCGAGGTAATGAATATTGTTGATGCCGTTTTTACTTTTTGCACCAAGCCCACGTAAAAAATTGGCAAACCGGATCACCGGTTCACGCTGTTTACCAAAACGTGACTGGCTTGCCGCGTTGTCGCCACGTGCCTCGGGATCAAGCAAAATCGCGCGTAGCACTGCACGCAAATCACCGCGCACGCCACTGCCATTATTGTTGAATACACTGGCAACACGACTGATATATGCCGCACTGGGATTGCTGGTGACGAGACGCTGTATCAGTTGTTTGCCCACGAAGGGCCCGACATTCGGATGATTGAAGATGTTATCGAGTGCGTCTTTCATATCCTGCTCCGGGGTTTGTCCGGCAGGCAGGCTGCGGCCATTCAGTAAGGTCTTGCTGTCCGCTGAGTGAAAGCCTGGCCAGGCCTTCATCGGAACAATCCAGAGAGCATTATCGTCAGGATTGTAATCATGAAATTGCGCGGGCTTACTATTGTCCAGCGCACCGAAGCTCCAGCCGGTAAACGCTTTGGCAAATCCTTTAACAACCGATTCGTCGTAACTCGCTATGGCGACGCCAGCGTTGTCGGTTTGCGGGCTGCCATCCTGATTTAACTTGACCAGTCCTATCGAAAATAACTGCAAGACTTCACGTGCATAGTTCTCGTTGGGATGAATGCCGGACGTCGTATCCTCCTTCTCGCTGCCTTGCATATTCAGGTAATAACCCATGGCGGGATGCAGGCTCACGTCTTCGAGCAATTGACGATAATTGCCGAAGGCATTGCGATTGAGCATATCCATGTAACTCGACATCGCATACGGACGGATATCCGGCGCAATATTCGAGATCACAAATAATTGCAGCAGCGCCCACGACATACGGGCACGTAATTGCGCATCGCTGGTGAGCCATTGCTGCCAGATTGCTTCATAGCTCATCTCTTCAGTCGCGCGCTGATTGCTTTCACGCAGTCGCTGCTGCTCCAGATATGCGAGATGCGAATCGGTGCTTTTATTAAACTGATCCGCGATCCAGCGCTCGAATCCATTGCTGCGGACTTGCTCGACTTCATCGGGAGAGCGTATGCCAAAACTCGTTTGCGTCAGAAAGCGGGCAGCGTCGCGGCTGGTCGGTGGATTAGTGGTCACAGGCGGTAATTCAGTGACGGGATTATTAATGGTGCCGCCAATTGCGGTGGCTGTTCCACCACTGCCACCACCGCAGGCTGACAATGTTGTCAGCGCGCTCAGGGCAGCCAGACTGAAGGGTGAAACCGGACTGACCGGAGAATCAGGCGAAATCGTTGCGACCGACGATTGATCCGTTAATGCAGCCGCTGGCGAACTGTCTCGCCTCGCATTTTCCGGTCCATGTTGTATCGCATCCTGCACCAGATCTGTGCCCATATCCGCCTCCCTGTGAGGTGTCAAGAGTAGGAAGAACAGAAAGTATCAGCAAGTACAAAAGCGTAAGGAAATGTTTCGCTTATCTAGCCGCACAGCAATCTTAATAGCATCAAGAAAGTATCACCGGCTTCACAACATCAGAATGGTGGAATGGAAAAAGCAGAGTAGAAATACGACAGAACAAATGTAAGCAAGCGTCACAATTCGCTTAAGCTTTGTAACGCTTTAACACATCTGAGGAAGTGGTTTGATTCAGGTCGCCAGCGCTTTTTCGAGCAAAGCGTGGAGTTCTGCAAAAGAGGGTTCGCCGACATAGCGTTTTAAAATATTGCCTTGCTTGTCGATGACATAGGTAGTCGGAGTCAGCTTAACGTCACCAAATGCTTTCGCTAGTTTACCGTCGACATCCAGTGCCACCTGAAATGGCAACTGACGCGTCTCGGTGTAGTTCAGCACGTAATTTGGCGGGTCATAGCTCATCGCGACGGCGACATATTCCAAACCTTGCTGGTGATATTTATTGTAAGTCTCTATCATGCGCGGCATCTCAGCAACACAAGTCGTACAGGACGTCGCCCAGAAATTCACCATTACGACCTTGCCACGCAGACTCTGGGTGCTGATTTTTTCGCCTTTCAGATTGACGAAGGTCACATCCGGCACCGGAGCCTTGTTCGACAAGGACTGATAAAACAGGGCGGCAAGCGTCACCAGTGCCACAGCGGCAAAGACAGAAAAAATCTTGAATTTACGGGGGGAAGACGGCGCTAACATAGAGGCTCGATCAGATAATTTGATTCAAGCCCTTGATTATACAGAGGATGCGGTAATATCGTTGGCGTGAAAATCAAGAACTTATTGGGGATAGACGCATCAGAGACCAGTACCGCTGGTACATCTGCATACTTAATTCGCCACACTTAGTTCGCTATACTTAATTTGTAACACTCTTATTGGTACAACATGCAATCGGGACAATTACCGCAATATCTACAGCAAACTTCTCTAGCAGCGTCGCTACCATCACTGCCGAATCAATCCCGCAGACGACTGGTTGCAGCCATCGCTGCATTGTGCACCCCAGCGATGGCCTGGTCAGCCAGAGAGCGCATCGTTCTGTTAATCGGAGAAGCCAATCCTGAGAAAAACACACAGATCCCAACCAATACTGGTTTTAATGCCACGCTGAGCTACATACAAAAAGAGCTCGATGCCGATTTCGAGATCCGGCATTACCCGTCAAACCGCTTGATACAAAATATCGTCGAAGGTGAAGGATTGGCATTTGGTTTGTCCAAAACCAAAGAACGACTTCGTACTTTGCATTTTTCGATTCCGGCCTATACGACCTATATCTGGATGGTCACCTTAAGCGACAGCGTATTTCCTTTCAAGTCAGTTCAGGACCTGAAAACCAAGACGATCGGCGTAGTACGCGGCGCCAGTTATGGCGAGGAGTTTGAAGCGCAAAAAAATGGTTTAACACTCGAAGAGGATACCTACTCGATTGTATCGCGCTTACAAAAACTGATACTGCGGCGAACCGACATCATGCTGCTAGGTTACCGGAGTGCAGATCCGGCGCAGGTGGAAACACTGATGAATAGTTTGATTCCTAAACTGATGCTGGAACCCTCGCTGCCTGCCGGCGTTAAATTTGCAGTGATACCAAAACCATTTAGTGTCGATCACATCCATTTTGCGATTGCCGCCAACAAAGATAAGGGCATCATCGATAGAATCAATGCTGCTTTGCGCAACGCAAAAAAATCTGGCGTCCTTGAGTGAGTTCCTGAACATATGACCAATACATTGAGCGCACTCCTCATCAGTTTATTCGTTGATTCAGTGTCACTCATTCCTAAGTCACTCCTCAGTCAGCTCTCATTCAACCCTACAACTTCATTGAGATAAAACAAGCCCGCAGATGAGCCAAACAACCACCACCATTCCACGCGCGATCTGGGTACTGGGTTTCGTCAGCATGCTGATGGATATTTCCTCTGAGATGATCCACAGCCTGCTGCCGATGTTTATGGTGGGCACGCTGGGCATCAGTGTCTTGGTGGTCGGATTAATTGATGGGCTGGCTGAATCAACTACTTTATTCGTGAAAGTATTTTCCGGCGTATGGAGTGATCGCCTGGGGAAACGTAAAGGTCTGGCGGTCTTTGGTTATGGTCTGAGTGCGTTGACTAAACCCTTATTCGCGTTATCGCAAGGCATGGGCTTGTTGCTGACTGCGCGACTGATGGACAGGATAGGTAAAGGCATACGTGGTGCACCACGTGATGCACTGATCGCCGACATTACGCCCGCCGGTATCCGCGGTGCGGCGTTCGGCTTGCGTCAGACTTTAGACACCATCGGTGCCTTCGCCGGACCACTGCTGGCAACTGTTCTGATGCTGTTATGGGCAAATGATTACCGGCGGGTATTCTGGCTGGCGGTCATCCCTGGACTGCTGGCAACTGGCTTACTGATTTTCGGTGTACACGAGCCTAAAACAAGCGCTGCTAAAACAGCCATCAATCCAATTAGCCGTCAGAATCTGCAACGTCTGGGCGCAAGTTATTGGTGGGTCGTGGTGGTCGGTGGCGTATTCACACTGGCGCGTTTTAGCGAAACTTTTTTGATCCTGCGCGCGCAACAACTCTCGATACCCGTAGCATGGGTACCGCTGATCATGGTCGCAATGAATCTGGTGTACGCAGCATCTGCTTATCCTTTCGGCAAACTCTCGGATCGTGTCTCGCACAGCAGCTTATTGGCATCAGGCCTGGTGGTGCTGATCGCATCTGACCTAATCCTGGCACACAACAGCAGCTGGACAGGCCTGTTCGCTGGCGTTGCCCTGTGGGGAGTTCATATGGGGATGACGCAGGGTCTGCTGGCGAGTATGGTAGCAGCTACAGCACCGGCTGACTTACGTGGTACCGCGTTTGGTTTTTTTAATCTGATCAGTGGCGCTGGACTGCTGCTGGCTAGCCTGGTGGCGGGCTTACTATGGGATCAGCTTGGTGCGGCATTTACCTTTTATGCCGGTGCCGGATTCGCAGTATTAACCTTGATCGGCGTGTTACTCTTTCCGCGAAAATATCAGGTTTAAATCCGCTTAAAAATTGCTTGATACCGGTTCAGAATTCATTCAGACCGTTCGGCTGGCGCAGAAATCGTTTTCCCTGATACATGCGTAGTGAGCACAATCGCCGTCGAGGTTGAACCAAAGGTATTGAGCTCATTGATGATCGCTTGCAGATGTTCGACATCTGTCGCCAGCACCCGCATCACCGCACCATCTTCCCCCGTCACTGTATAGCAGTCGATAATCTCCGGACAGTCTGCTACGTATTGCGCATAAGGACGGCCTTGCTGGGTGGACAGGCGTATCATCGCTGTGATCTGATAGCCCAAGGCCTTGGGATTAATCTCGGCGCGGTATGAGCGTATCACTTGCGTGCTTTCAAGCCGCTTGATGCGCTCGGATACAGCAGGCTGGCTCAAATGCACCTGACGACCAATCTCCGCATGCGACATACGTGCATCCTGTTGCAAGAGTTGCAGGATTTTACGGTCGAAATTGTCGATTTTTGGATTCATAAGCATTCAGTAAAAAATTCAAGGCAATCCCATGGTCAATCCCGTTTTTGCTTATGGAAAGCTATTTATGTCACCAGGATTGCTTGTTACATTATAGGTACTTTTTTGACCTTATCAGGGCTTACGAAAAATTATCCCGGCAAAACATCGCAATGAAGACAGCACTTTTAGTACGACTCGCTGGAACATAGCCGAGGCAATTTGGCGTTAATCCTGTAAGTCCCATTTATGCCCAGTAGAGAAATCATGATCACCCACCAGCAAATCGCTCGCATCGCCGAACAATTCCAGACCCCGTGCTGGGCCTACGATGCCACGGTCATCCGTCAGCAAATCGCACGTCTGCGCCAATTCGATGTGATCCGTTTTGCGCAAAAAGCATCGAGCAACATCCACTTGCTCAAACTCATGCGCGAAGAAGGTGTCATGGTGGATTCGGTCTCACTCGGCGAAGTGGAGCGCGCACTGGCAGCAGGCTATGCGCCGAATGCGCAGGCAGGCAGCAGCGAGCATGCGCCGATTGTCTTCACCGCCGATCTGCTCGACAGAACTGCCTTGAAGCGCGTAACCGAGCTAAACATACCGGTCAATTGCGGCTCACCGCAAATGCTGGAGCAATTGGGCAAAGCGCATCCCGGACATCCGGTCTGGCTGCGTATCAATCCCGGCTTTGGTCACGGACATAGTCGCAAAACGAATACTGGCGGCGAGCAAAGCAAGCACGGCATCTGGTTTGAACATCTGGGTGAAAGTCTGGCCATCATCGAGCAATATCAATTAACGCTGGTCGGCCTGCATATGCACATCGGCTCGGGAGTTGATTACGACCATTTGCAAAGTGTCTGTGACGCGATGATAGAGCAGGTCAAAACCTGTGGCCGCGATTTGTCTGCGATTTCGATCGGTGGTGGTTTGTCGATCCCTTACCGCGATGGAGAGGCGGTAGTCGATACCGATCATTATTTCCAGATCTGGGACAAAGCGCGTAAAGAGATCGAAGCGCACCTAGGCCACAAGATTAGTATGGAGATCGAACCAGGTCGTTTTCTGGTCGCCCAATCGGGCCTGCTGATTTCCGAATTGCGGGCACAAAAACAAGTCGGCAATAATTTCTTCGCGCTGGTTGATGCAGGCTTTAATGATCTGGCGCGTCCGGCAATGTATGGCAGCTATCACCGCATTACTACCTATGCCACAGACGGCACGCCACGTACCGGCGCTTTACGCCCGACCGTCGTGGCAGGGCCATTATGCGAATCCGGCGATGTGTTTACACAAGAGGACGGCGGCGTAGTCACCACCCAGGATTTACCGGCTTGTGAGATTGGTGACCTGTTCGTATTTCATGATACCGGCGCTTACGGTGCCAGCATGTCATCGAACTACAATTCGCGCCCGCTGATTCCCGAGATACTGATCGATGGGGAACAAATTAAACAAATCCGCCGGCGCCAGACGGTAGAAGAGTTAATCAGACTGGAACAAATTTAATACAGAAAATTCAATTTAAATCGAATCAGCTTATTCATTAGCAGGAATAATCTAAAATCAATACCGCACTGCTGATGCGGCTTGCGGCATGTTTTCATGCCACAAGCCGCATTCTACTTGGGCTTTTTCAAGGCCATGCCAACCGACGCCGGTGCGGTATGCACGAAGCCAAATTGCGCGTACAAGTCTTGTGCTTTTCCATCGGCGATCAGACTCACATACGCGCTCGGTAGCGCAGTCGTGTCAATGTAGTGGCGAATTTCTTGCATGATTATTTTGCCCAGACCTTTGCCTTGATGAGCGGGCAAGACCGCAATATCAACGACTTGATAAAAACAGCCGCCGTCACCCACTACGCGCCCCATACCAACGGCTAAACCTTCATACAGAATTTGTACCGCGAACAAACTCGCAGGCAAGCCGCGTGCCGCCGCCTCGCTCGTTTTAGGGCTAAGACCAGCGGACACACGTAAATGCCGGTAGGTATCAGCAGAGGGAATTTCATGGCTGACCTGATAGGGAAAAGTGGCGATCATTCATTAGCCTTTATGTGTAAGTTCTACTATGAGCAGTGGTTATCAGCAATTGCGATAACGTGCTGCACATCACGCCTTGATGAACTCGACCTTGCGAAAACGCAGCGCTGACCAGTCGTCATCAATCGCAACCATACGAACACTGTCATAACCCAGCGTGCGGATCACGTCCCAACCGGTATCACGATGGAATTCGCACTGATAGCGTTTCGATGATTTTTTTGGATAGACAAACCAGATAATCGCGTCGCCCTGTGCTTTGGCAGCGATTGCGGCGGACAGTTCATCCAGTTCTTTTTGAGCGATCACGAATGCCAGTGCAAAGTGAATGCCGCCTGCCTCTTTGACGCTGCGCAGTATCGTCAGGTCTGTGGCAGTCTCAGCCTCTCTCAATACGGTCAGCTCTGATTCAAAACTGGCAGGCGCATTCAGAATGACGATCTCAGGCTGATTTTTCCAATTCAGCTTCTTGAATAAGGGGGTCATCTTAGCTCCCTGATGAGGACAAAAAATCTGATTATAGCGTAGCAATACCCAATAAAAATGCGCCTTCTGGCGTGTTTTCGTGCCGGAAGGCGCATAGGGATTGCAGATTCAGTTGTGGAATTATCGTCTTCCAATATCTTCCATTATCTTCAATTAATCAGGTGCTGCCACTGAATTCCTGCTGACCCCAGTTTCTATTCACAACATAATTTCATCAATACTGGCCGAACGAGATCCCGCGACCGGCGGATTGTCCGCAGCCCGGTAAGTCGTCACGAAAGAAAATTTAATTTGCTGCGTCTGATTACACCCTGCGGCATGAAACAGATTGCTATGAAAGAGCAACACGTCACCCTGCGCCAATATCACGGGACGCGCCTGCGCGAGCAAATCTTGATTGCCCGGAAAATCCGTACGTAAAAATTGTGCGGCATCGAGCTGATCTGCATCGATAGACAGACGATGCGAACCGGGGATCACTAGCAGACATCCGTTTTCAAGCGTTTCGTTGCGCAACGCCAGCCAGACCGATACCAGTTCAGCACGCTGAAAATGCCAGTAACGACTATCCCGGTGCCACCCCGTCAGACTGGAAAATCGCGGCTGCTTGGTCATGATGCAATTGTGATGCGCCTGCACCAATCTCAATCCATCGCCTAACAACTGACGCAAAACCTGTACCAGTACATCGCCCGTCACCCAACTAGCGAGAGTCTTGCTACGGGCAACCGCCTGCAATAAGCGCCGTGCCGTCAGACCACCCTCGGCATTACGTGAGACAGGTGCGCCCGGATAACGTGTATCGGCTTCATATTCAATCGGCGCGATATCATCGTCCAATTGCTGTTGCGAAAAAGCGATGATCGCTTCGCACGTAGCGGCATCAACCTGCGCTGGTAAAACCAGGTAACCATCATGGTGAAACTGCTGAAGTTGTTCTTGAGAGAGCATAATCCTAACAAGCCAAATGAAAATCAGATTGCTTATTGTGACATGAAGGAGGGGATTGATAACAGATACAGTCTGCTACTAAAGCGCAAAACAGTTTGGTTAAAATTGTTGTGAAATACGTGCATGGCACACGTTCAATTTAAAACATGCCTACTCTCTATCTGGGACAATTTTATGCTCGGAGAGTAGCAATCTTGGTCCACAACCTAGTTCAGATAATTCGTCCAATGGGTTGCGTAGTTTGCAGGCTACCAGCGATAGGCAGCCACAACCTATGCAACCACTTAATTGCTCACGCAATTGGGTAAGGTTGGCAATTCTTTCGTCCAACTCAGCTTTCCACCTCGCAGACAGTCTGGCCCAATCAGCAACCGTGGGAGTACGTCCTTCTGGTAAAGCCATCAAGGCGTTATTGATCGACGCAAGTGAAATCCCAATTCGCTGTGCGACTTTTATCACCGCAACACGGCGCAGCACGTCGCGGGAATATCGACGCTGATTGCCTGCGCTACGCTTGCTTTTAATCAAACCTTTAGATTCATAAAAATGAATCGCAGAAATTGCCACACCACTACGTGCTGCCACTTCGCCGACGGCAAGACAGTGACTAATATCGCTAGGATGAATTGTAGACATAAAATACTCTTGACCTAAAGTTAAGTTGAGGTTTTACACTAATTCTCGTTGATTTTCAATCTCAATTAAGAAAGCCGATATGAGTACAGTCATTATTCTTGGTAGCGCCCGCAATCAGGGAAATACCCATCAATTAGCAAATTATGTTGCCAACGACACAGCGGCTGCTCTATTCAATTTATCGGACTATGAAATAAGTCCTTATGACTATGACCATGGAAATAGAAGTGATGATTTTTTACCCTTAATGAACGAAGTCCTGAAGTTTGAGCACATTGTCTTGGCTTCACCAATTTATTGGTATGCACCCAGTAGTGTGATGAAAGTTTTTTTAGACCGACTGTCTGATTTAATCACGATAGAGAAGAGTCTGGGCCGTCAACTGAGACAAAAGAGTGGATCGGTGATTGCGACCGGTTGCGATCAGGTACCACCTCTGTGCTTTGAACAAATGTTCCAGTTAACTTTCCGTTATCTAGGTATCTGTTATCGAGAGATGCTCTATTGCCCATGTATTGAGGATATAGAGATTTATAAGCATCACTTAGCGATCAATACTTTTATCAGGAAATCACATGCTAAATGACGTAATGGTAGCGCAATATCTCGAAAGAATCGGTTATCGAGGCAGTACAAGCCTTGAACTATCAACGTTAAGAGGACTTCATCTGGCGCACATGCAATATGTTCCATTTGAGAATCTGGATATTTTCCTTAGTAAACCAGTTAGCTTATCCGTCGATGCGCTTTTTGATAAGGTGGTGCTCAAATACCGAGGCGGTTTTTGTTACGAATTAAATACTCTTTTTTTTGAGCTTCTAACCGCATTAGGCTTTCAAGTCCATATGCTTTCCGCAAAGGTATTCAACGGAAGCTCCTATGGGCCAGACTTTGACCATATGCTGTTGACGGTAGCGGTGAATGACAAGCAAGTGATTATGGATGTTGGCTTTGGAGATTCGTTCCGAGAGCCTGTATTTTTGGACATTAGTCATTCAATTCAGCTCGACAGTGTTTACGATGTTGAGCAACATGGTTTGAACTTTATTTTATACCGGCGGAAAATCGGTATGGCTCGTTCACCGCAATACGGCTTCACTTTGAATACCCATCAAGTTCTTGCATTCCATACTATGTGCGTCTTTCAACAGACCTCTCCCAAGTCTCACTTTACACAAAAATCTGTGTGTTCAATTGCGACGAAATATGGAAGGAAAACAATATCGAATGGCCGCTTCATCATATCCGGCAAAAATAAGCGGACTGAATATATTATTGGTAGCGAATCTGAATACCGAGAAATTTTGAGGAAGAATTTTAAAATAGCGCTTTCAGAAGATTGCTGCCTCGCTAGATTGATGGCTAAATGATGTCTTAGCGAGCATAATTCTCCACATATAAATGTCTTCCCCCTCCCAGCCACAGTGGCAAGATTGGCCAGTATATTTGCAATAGAAATAGCAACCAACGAAGAGGTATCTCATGGCGTCAGGCAAGATTCTGGTGGCACAAGGCGGCGGCCCGACTGCCGTCATTAACCAATCGCTGGTCGGTGTCGTACTGGAAGCCCGGCGCTTCAAACAGGTCGAGCGCATCTACGGCGCGCTTCACGGTGTCCGCGGGATTATCGATGAGGACTTTATCGATCTGACCCAGGAGACCAGTCACAATCTGGAGCTGGTTGCCGGTACGCCGTCTTCTGCCTTGGGCTCTACCCGGGACAAACCGGATGCAGAGTACTGCCAGAAAATTTTTAAAGTCTTGCAAGCGCATGAGATCGAGCATTTCTTTTATATCGGCGGTAATGACTCTTCGGATACGGTGCGCATCGTCAGTCTGGAGGCGCAAAAAGCAGGCTATCCGCTGCGCTGCATCCATATTCCCAAGACGATTGATAACGATCTGGTTGGCAATGACCATACCCCTGGTTTCCCTTCGGCAGCGCGCTTTGTGGCTCAGGCATTTGCCGGTGCGAATCTGGATAATGCGGCGCTGCCCGGTGCGTATGTCGGCGTGGTCATGGGGCGGCACGCGGGCTTCTTAACTGCCGCCTCGGCCTTGGGAAAAAAATTTCCTGATGACGGTCCTCACCTGATTTACTTGCCAGAACGTGACTTTAGCATTGACCAGTTTTTAGCCGACGTCAAACGCACTTATGCGCGTCACGGCCGTTGTGTTGTTGCGGTCTCTGAAGGGATACACGATGCCTCGGGTACGCCGATATTAAGCCTGCTCGCCAAAGAACTGGAGCATGATGCGCATGGCAACGTGCAGTTATCCGGCACAGGCGCACTGGCAGATTTGCTATGTGAAGAAATCAAATCGAAGCTGAATATCAAACGCGTCCGTGGCGATACCTTTGGCTATCTGCAACGCTCGTTTATTGGCTGCGTCTCGGATGTTGATCAGCGTGAAGCGCGCGAAGTCGGTGAAAAAGCGGTGCAGTTTGCGATGTGGGGTCAGCAAGATGGCTCCGTCGCGATCAAACGTACTGGCTTTTATTCTGTTGATTATGAGCTAATCCCACTGGAGGCCGTCGCAGGTAAAACACGGGTCATGGAAGATGAATTCATTACGCCGGAGGGGACTGATGTGACTGATGCGTTCCGGCTGTATTTACGCCCTTTACTGGGCTCAGGTATGCCAGATGCGTTTCGACTGCGTTGTAGCAGGGTCGATAAAATATTGAATCAAGAACTACGCTAAGTCTTCCGGGTCGTTGACGTTCGTAGCATATTATTCATAGCGTGTTATTCCCAGCCCATATTCATATAAAGACTCTATGCAATCCCGACGTGATTTATTGAAAAAAACTCTCATGCTAACCGCTGCCGGCGTAATAATCGGCACCCGCCCGCTGAGTGGATTGGCAGAAGACAAGCCGAAGGAAAAGCCGCACGAGATGGAACCACCACCAGATCTGTTTGACTCGCAGGCGCTGGACATTGAATTTTGGGTCAAGCCACGGACGATTGATCTGATCCGCCCAGCCAGCGGTGAGCGTACCAAACTGCTGTACTGGAAAGATGGCGAGGTTCAGGCCTCCGCATATGAACAACTTTGCCATATTTTGCGCGACGTGAATGGCAAAAAAACCGCGCCCATTGATCCCAAATTAATTGAAACCTTGTGGGCGACTCAGGCGTTTATCGCCCGCTTTGGGATGACAAATCCGCTCGAAGTCTTGTCAGGATATCGCACCCCGGAATCCAATCAGCGCCTGATCGAGGAAGGCATACCGGCAGCAAGAAAATCCCTGCACCTGGAAGGCCGGGCTGCCGATATCCGTATCGCCAAATTGCATGAAGAGGCGCTGGGAGAATTGATACGCAGTTTCCGCCAGGGCGGCGTCGGCTTCTACTACCGCCCCAGTGCAAAAGGCGGCTGGATTCATACCGATACAGGCTTACAAAGAACCTGGAAAGCGTAGTCGCTGGTAGCAGGATTAGCCTGGCTGACGACGCCAGATCGCCCAGCGATGCGTAATCCCATACATCAATACCAGGACAACAAACCAGGCCGCATAACACATCAGCAGCGAGGCATGGTAACCGGCAGGGACAATCTGCTTACCGCCATCAAATTGGACCTGTCCGCCGTACAAAGTCTGCATCGTGATCCAGCCCAGAGCATGTATCAGTGCCACATGTACGCAATAAAAAAACAGCGGATGGCTGCCGAATAAAGACAGAACGGGCACTTCCCCTTTGACTCGCTGATCCATGAAGGCCAGCAACGCAAAACTGATGCTCAAAGTCACGCAAAGATATAGCACTGACGGTGGATACTTATGCACCTTTAAAAACGACATCAGGCTCAGCATCCAGCCACCCGCCTGCATCGTCCATGGTTCGGGATCGCCGTACCAGTTACCGCTACGCAGAGCAAGGAACAGCAACAATAAGCCGACGGAGGCAATCCATAAGCCACGCTGACGTTCGGCAGGCGATTTCAAAAACAAAGGGCCTATGCCATAACCGGCAGCCATCAAACCTATCCATGGCATCAGAGGATAAAGAACAAAGATACCAAAATGTTCGCCCAGCGGTATCCATCCGCCCTGGTGCCACAATTTCATCCACAAACTCGGATCAGGATGATGAAACTGATCAAGTAAATTATGCGGCAACAGCAAAGCAGCGGCGATCAGCAAAATCAAGGGGCGCGGTAAAAAGATCAGACCAGCAAGACTCATCATCCCAACACCGAGAACCCAGATCACTTGCAACATGATGCTCTCGAAGCCAAATTGCCAGCTGAAATTAATCCATGTCAGCTCCAGCACAACCAGCATCGCCCCACGGCTCAGCAGATAACGCGCCATCGCCGGCCGGTCAAATTTTTGTGCCCGTAAGAACCCGGACACCCCCGCCAGCAAAACAAAGGTCGGCGCGCATAAATGCGTCATCCAGCGGGTAAAAAACCAGCCGACCGAGGTCTGCGTCAAGTCCAGTGGATTAAACGGTGTCGGTGCAAAAAAGTCGCGCACATGATCAAGCGCCATCAAAGCAATCACCAAACCGCGCAATACATCGATAGCAGGCAAACGTCCGGGTTTTGTCATCATGTGCTTAGTTCCAGTGATTGATTGGTCGGTCAGACTTGCAGGAATTGGGTGAAATGGCCGTGGACATATTTCACCCTGTATTTCTCGGCTTATAGCCTTTAAGTTTAGTCGATAATATAGCGCTCGATCTGCGTGTTCAGCCATTTTTTTAGTAGCGTGGGTCTGCTACGTCAAGCGGTATCACACTCCTTTGCACATGGATCGGCCAAGCCTCTTTTCCAGTGCGTCCTTGATTTGCGACTGTGATCATGCTGGAGAATGACAGCGTGTTACAGCCGAAGCATGAAGGTCTATCTCGAGGACTTGCCTCAATCACTTACCTGAAACCCGTGCACCGGACACCACATCTGACGGGATCATGCTGAGGCAATTTGTGCCTTGCACAAAACATGGGCGATAATAGGGCTAACTATTGCTTATTTATTTCCCCATTGACACCTATGAACAGCCAAGATTTAGAAAATATTAACGTTACCTCCTTTGATGCGATGCCAACGCCGGAGGATCTGCATGCCCGTCTCCCCCTGACAGAACTCGCCGCCAGCGTCGTGAATGAAGGTCGCGAGCAATTGCGCAATATTCTGGAGCGTAAAGATCCGCGTCTGTTCGTCGTCGTTGGTCCCTGTTCCATCCACGATCCTGTCGCTGGACTCGATTACGCCCGTCGCCTGAAAGCCTTGCAAGATGAAGTGAAAGACCAGTTACTGCTGGTGATGCGTGTGTATTTTGAAAAACCACGCACAACAACAGGCTGGAAAGGCTATATCAATGATCCGTACATGGATGATTCTTTCCGCGTTGACCAAGGCATGGAAAAAGCGCGTCAATTTTTACTCGATGTCTGCGAACTTGGTTTGCCAACCGGCACCGAAGCATTGGACCCAATCTCTCCGCAATATCTGGGTGACCTGATTGCCTGGACTGCCATCGGTGCACGGACCACAGAATCGCAAACCCACCGAGAAATGTCATCTGGCTTATCAACCCCGGTCGGTTTTAAAAATGGAACCGATGGTGATATCAGTATCGCGATCAATGCGATTTTATCTGCATCGCATCCCCACTCCTTCCTCGGCCTGAACGGTCAGGGTCGTGTTTCCATCGTCCGCACCAGCGGCAATCCGCATGGCCATGTTGTCCTGCGCGGTGGCGATGGTCGGCCTAACTACGATACGGTTTCTGTCGCCATGGCAGAACAAGCCCTGACCAAAGCAAAGCTGCCTGCAAACGTCGTCGTCGACTGCTCCCATGCAAACAGCTACAAAAAGCCGGAGCTGCAACCACTGGTCATGGCCGACGTTATCAATCAGGTAGTAAACGGCAACAAAGCGCTGGTCGGTGTGATGATTGAATCGAATATTGTGGCGGGCAATCAAGCGATCCCCGATGATCTGTCGCAGCTCAAATACGGCTGCTCAGTCACCGATGCCTGCGTAGACTGGGCGACGACAGAAATAATGATACGTGAGGCAGCAGAAAAACTGCGTACACATAAGGCGTAAAATAACCAGAATTTATTGATCGACCTATAAAAAAGACGGCAATCATGTGCCGTCTTTTTCTACCATCAGACGATTATTCCATCGTCTCGACCATCTGCTTGATTTTGACTGCTTTCTCAAAATGATCAAGCTGATGCGTCTTGATCCACCACTCAGCAACCTCCATTAACAAAGCCGGATTACTATTTTTATTCGCAAAAAAAGCGTAAAAAGATAGTCCGACACGAGTTCCTTTGGCCGCAATTTTTGCTTCACATATCGCAATAATTTTTCTGCGTAATTCTGTATTCATCCAGCGCTTTCACCTTAGTTCAACTATTTATTCGTAACTATTATTCACGCTTACTACGCATCGCCCGCGTCTGCGTCATCGACTGATCGGCAATGAGTTTTTGATACTCCGCACTTTCCACAGGCACCAGCGCCAGCTTACCCACCGGATTGAAATGCAAACCCCATCCGTAGCTCTTAGCAAGCGGAGAGGTGCGCATGCATGCCATCGGTCTGGCAAAAAAATCCTGCCAGAGTTGCCCGCTTTTTTCTTTGAGCACCTTAGCTGTCAGGCCATGTCTTTGCGCGTACACAGCAAACTGTACGTCTTCTTGGGTGAGCAGATATGGCCGAGGGAAAATCAATTCATATTCCAGAACCGCAATCGTTTTTTTTTCAGAGCGGACTGGTGGCAGCATTCCATGAGATGCTTTGGTATCCGTGGCGACAGCAATAAATGTATTGTAGTAGTTCATCTCATCAGCTTATCCAACCGATTACCAAGGCTGAGTTATCAAAGCATCGCCGCACCCTTAGCCCTGCGTACAGGTATCGCGTCTGGATCTAAGCCGTCAAGACAAAACACATTGATGCCCAGATTGTCAGGCGTGACACGCTTGCGGTGGAAGGGATAAATACCGCAGGTTTTACAAAAAAAGTGTCGTGCCGTCTTGGTGTGAAACTGATATTCAGTCAGATAGTCTTCACCTGCAAGTAGCGTGAACTGGCTCTCATGCACTTTCACCATGAGTGCATTTTTCTTGCGGCAAATAGAGCAATCGCACTGAGTTAACTCCGGAAAATCTGTGGTGATTTCAAAGCGCACTGCGCCGCAGTGACAGCTGCCCTGATAGGTTTTCATCGTACGTTCAGTCATAACATTGTTTAAGTTTGATATCGGAAGAAGAGGTCAAAACATACCATGTAGGTTAGGCGACGTCTCGGGTACGGCTTGCCCTATATCCCATAGCTCGACAATACGCTGATCTGCAAATCTGAATAGATGCATAACCGCAACCTCGGAGTGTAGGTCATGCATTTTAATTTTTGAATGAACAGCGACCAGATCCCCATCCTGCAGCGCTCTCTGCACCTCAACTGTCTTATGTGGATGGCTTACCAAATTCTGCGCCATTGCGTGCTTCAACGCTGCTACGCCAGCAGGAAAGGCGGGATTGTGGTGAATCAGCTGATCGCTGACATAGAGCACATACGCTTGATGTACATCACCGCTTGCCACCAAAGTCAGGAAATGAATTGCACGCTCTTTCAGGGTCATAAACACTCCGGAATATCTAAGGCGATTGAGGCAATTAGGATGGTTGATCACTCAAGAAATACTGACTGGTCTGTTGAGCGTGTAATTGACTTCACTGTGATTTTTCATATCACCGCGCACCCAAGCTTGCAATCCATAAAAGCGATCTGCGCGGGTATTCGCTTGCGTACCTAGTTTGATGTGGTCTGCACCACGCTGAAATAGCCAGCCGGTAGCAAGCGTGAGTAAGCTTTTACCGATACCCTGACCTTCAAATTCAGGCAAAACAAATAGCGCCCAAATAGAATTATCCTGCGATGCGGCGTAAGAAAATCCGACTACCTGCTGATCGATCTCCGCTACCCAGCCATGTCCCAATTGATCCAGATAATCGATACACATCGCTGGCGTAACCGCATTTGGATTGGACAAAATATTTTCTTTGACGGCGAAGCGAATTTCCATAATGACAGGGATGTCGTCGATGGTGGCGTCTCGGTAAGTAATGGGCATGCTATTGACTTTGTTGATTGTAAAAAATCAAACAATAAGCTGTTCTGCCCAATAAAGCAAAAATCCCTTGAACAGCCAATGCTCTTCAAGGGATTTTTATCTCTTAGGTGCTACGTTTGATCGTCTTATTTTTTGCCACTTCCATCCAGACTCAATGCGCCGCTGCCGTGGAGGATGACAAATAGCAGTCCGCCCATCATTGAGATATTTTTCATGAAGTGAATCATTTGATTCTGTGCCTGGTCTGCCGGTACGCCCCAGAAGTTATGAAAAATCACCGCAGCAGATGCCGTAAATACCAGCATCGCAGCAGCGGCCCAACGCGCCTTCCATCCTACAATCACGGCGATACCACCACCCAGCTCAACAATAATGGCAGCGATCGCTGCCAGTTGCGGTAGAGGCAGGCCTTTGCTGGCGATATAAGCGACTGTTCCGTCGAAACCGGCGATCTTGCCAGCACCTGATGCAACAAAAATCAGGGCGATCAGGATACGTCCAAGCAAGGGGCCAAAACGATGTAATGTGTTCATAGTTATTACTTTCAAAAAAATTGATAAAAATTTCTCAAGCTGATAATACTTAAATTACGCAGCCAGTTTCCCTGCTCTGAAATCATTGATCGCCTGAAAAATCTCCGCCTGGCTATTCATGACAAACGGCCCGTACTGGACGATGGTTTCTTTTAAAGGCTGACCGGCAATCAACAAAGCGCGGCTAGGTCCATTTGCGCGCAAAATCACACCGTCGCTATGAGCTTCATTACGCAAAATTGCCATACGTTGTTGTGGCACGGCCTTTTCACCAATCTGCAATTCACCGCGGTAGACATAGACAAAAGCGTTCATGCTGGCAGCCATTGCCTGCAAAAATACTGCGCCATCTTCCAGATGCAAATCCAGATACAGCGGTTCGGTAACATCGCGCTGCATCGCCCCCTTGACGCCATGACTGGCACCGGCAATCACCCTGACTGTCGCGCCGTCAGGTGTGGTGAATTGCGGAATACTGTCGCTCTGAATATCTTTGTACCAGGGTGCGATCATCTTGTCTTTTGCACTCAGGTTGAGCCAGAGCTGAAACCCTTCCATGCGGCCATCTTCCTGCTCAGGCAATTCAGAATGGATCACGCCGCGACCTGCGGTCATCCATTGCACACCACCGTTTTGCAGCAGACCTTCATTACCGGCACTGTCATGATGACGCATGCGACCTGTCAGCATATAAGTGATGGTCTCGAAACCACGATGCGGATGATCGGGAAAGCCGCCGATATAATCCTGGGGGTCATCGGTACCAAAGGCATCCAACATCAGGTAGGGATCAAGCCGGTATTGCAAGCCTTGTGTTAATACGCGAGTCAGCTTGACACCATCACCATCCGATGTCGCTTGTCCCAGCACTAATTGCTCGACCGCACGCGCCTGCGTCACGATCTCTGGCTGCAGTGTGTTAGTTGTTACTGTATCGATTGTTGCTGATGTCATGATGATTTCCTTTGTGTTGCGGTCAGCGCGACGTTTGATGATGAGTACTATCCCTAAAGTCGCGCCTGGCCGATTTATGCCGCTACGGCTACATCAATTTCTGCAATCTGTTCACGGGCAGATGTCAATGCCGCCTGCTCTGCATCTGGCCCCATCGCCAGACCTTCGGCAAAAATAAACTGTACATCGCTCATGCCCAAAAAGCCGAGGAAGGTTTTTAAATACGGTGTTTGCGTATCATTCGGCGTGTTGCGATATAAGCCGCCACGGGTCAATACCACAATCACTTTTTTACCTGTCAGCATGCCTTCAGGGCCGTTTGCTGTATAGCGAAACGTAACCTGCGCACGAGAAATAGCGTCGATCCAGTTTTTCAGTTGGACGGACACGCCAAAGTTATACATAGGCACGGCGAGGACAACCGTATCGGCCGCCTGTATTTCAGCAATCAGTGCATCATCCAGCGCAACGCGAGCGGCTTGCTCTGCTGTCCGCTGATCAGCCGGTGTAAACAAGGCACCTAATGCAGCACCATCCAATGTCGGATGCGGGTTGCTGCCAAGATCGCGCACAGTCAGTGTGGCGTCAGGCGCAGCAGCACGCAAGCGCTCAACGACCGTGTTAGCCAGATTGCTGGAGTGGGAAGCAGAAGCGCGGACGCTGGAGTTAATTTGCAAGATGTTCATGATGGAATCCTTTTCGGTAAATTCGGTAACTTCGGTAACTTCGGTAACTTCGGTAGCTTCGGTAGCTTCGGTAGCTTCGTTTGTCAGTGTGTTCGTTCGCTGATGTAGTCGCGGAGAGGCGATGGACTCACTTTATACGTTCCGAAATCAAAGCAGAAGACCATAAAATGGATATGATTGTCCCATTAATGGCACAATAGAGGAGATACAAACGCACTTTGGAGATCACATGCAACTCGAAGCCAATGATTTATTGCTGTTCGCCCGCGTCGTGGATGAGGGTAGTTTTAGCCGTGCGGCAGAGCGGCTAGGCTTGCCGAAGTCGACCTTATCACGCCGGATTACTGAGCTGGAATCTCAGTTAGGTGAGTGCCTGCTCTTGCGAACAACACGCAAACTCAGCGTGACGGATTTTGGTCATGCCGTGTTATTGCATGCGCATCAGGTTACTGCCGAAGTCGAATCAGCTATGGCTCTGGCGCAGCACCGGCAAATTCAACCCAGCGGTCGCTTGCGTATCTCCATGCCAAACGATTTTGCGAATGATGTATTGGCTCACTTGCTGGCGGAATTCATTGGCCGTTACCCGGCGATATCTTTAGAGCTTGATCTGTCGGCACGGCGCGTTGATCTGATCGGTGAGAATTTTGACCTGGCGATACGGGTAGGCGAACTGGCAGATGATGCCACTCTGGCAGCGCGACGACTCGCCGTGTTTACTGTCGGTCTGTATGCGGCACCGGCCTATCTGCAAAAACGTGGCACGCCCTACGAACCCGAAGCATTGATGGAACACGACAGCCTGCGTATTCTGATGCGTACCGGCGAGCCGGAAATCTGGTCACTGAGTCGCGGAGAAGAAAACTGGCGCGGCTCGCCACCGGCTCGTGCCACGGCCAACTCGCCAGAGACCTTAATCCGTCTGGCACGCTCAGGTGTCGGCATTACGATGCTATCCGATTATTTTGCAGAACAACTCGTCAAAACCGGTGAGCTGGTGCAAGTATTGGGCGACTGGACTTTACCCTCGGTCACGATATCAGCTGTGTTCCCGGGGCGCCGCCTGATGCCAGCCAGAACCCGCGTGTTTCTGGATGCGCTGGAGACCCAGTTCTCCGGGCCACAATGCCAGGCAATTGAAGCTCAGGTAAGTCTGAGAAAAAAACAGTCACGACCTTAAATACAAACTTCATATCCATGAAGGCGGTGACTGTGAACTGGAAATAATCTGCTACTTAGAACTTAAAGTTACCGGCGTCCAGCACTAGAGTCGCTGCACCGCAGGCAGGTGTTACGGCTTCACGGTTGCCGCTGCTTGTGGTCTGATTGCTTTCCCACACATCAGCGACGGCACCATGTTTCACGAACTTATATTGTATGGCGGTCGACGGTGGCAACTGTACGGTGCGTGACCAGGGCACATTGGCACCGCTGCCTTCTATCGTCATGCTGGTAACCGGCGTCCAGTTGTTGAGCTCATTGCGGTTACCGACGACATACACATTTTGACCGACTACCGTATTCGCATTCGCTACGCGGAATTTAACATCCACCGTCGTGCACGTTGTGCCACCGCCGCTACCGCTTCCGGTGACTTTCTGGTTGATGTGCAAAGCCACCGCAGGCACGGTAGTACCTCCGTTAGCGGCAATATTTAGTGCGGCAATACCGTTGCTGCCAACCGTCACACTATCGCTGGTACATGCTGTTTTCGCTGCATTCAGCTGACCATGCACGACATTGCAATAGGTCCCTGCTGGCAATCCTGTTTGCAACGATGGATTCCATGCAGAAGCCTCATTATTGATCGCGACAAAACCGTTAGCACCGCGGCTGAATGCGATCTGGTTGATCGTGCCATTAGTAAAATTACCAACCCCTTGTCCGGAAGTCGCAGCACGGAATGCCACCATATTCGCGATGTCAGACCAGCGATGGATAAAGTCCCAATCGACGTTGATCTTAGGATTGCCGCTGGCATCGTAGGGACTGGCAGATGGCGCGTTCTGGTCTTTGTTACTGAAGCGAAAACCAGAGTGAACCTGGGCATGTCCATAAGGCCAGGCAAGCATGAAAATATTCGCCAGATCATAGCGCTTCGTTCCCTGCGTGTCATTGGTCACGCCGGTAAAATTGCTGGCATTCATTGAGTCGCCATTGCGCTCAGTGTCCCAGTTGTTCACGAATACGGTCGCCTTGGTGCTATCGACGAATCCCCAGGTTCCGCCCCAATTACCCGGCGTCCCCATGTAGGTACGGATTTGGGACAACTGGTTGCCGTTTGTCGAGCGAAAGGTTTCGCGCATCGCCGCGGCGAATTTGAATTCATTGATTGTCCCCGCTGGGAAGTAATCACCACGATTCACGGTACCGTCAGAAATAATTTCCTGCGTTACCCAGACCGGCTCACCTGAACTGGTCGTGCTGGCCACGCTGGTGACAAAGGCTTGCAGATCGGCTGGCTGCATGTGCTTCGCCGCATCAAAACGGAAGCCGTCAACCCCCATGGCGAGCAATTTATTCAGATAATTTTTTACCTGACCGCGCACATAGGTACCATCGGTCTTCAGATCAGGCAGGCCAACCAGGCGACACACGATGACGTTGTTGCGATTGTTATCGTAGTCACTGCCCTGGATATCACAGGCTGGATGAAAATCGCTGCTGCTGAAATTAGGATATTGCAGCGTCGTCGAGTTCCAGGTCGATCCGTCGGTCGCCGTACCGGAGCCAGCCGCCATGTGATTCACTACGACGTCCGCATAAATGCGAACTTTAGCGGTATGGCAGGTATTGACCATGCTCTGAAATTCCGCCTCGGTACCCATATTACTTTTCAGTGAAGTGAAGTTCACCGGCTGATACACGTCATACCAGGCACTCAGGCTCGCAGAGGCTTGCGGCGGCGATACCTGCACCGCACCGTAGCCTTGCGGTCCGAGAAAATTCGTACACTCCTTGGCGATGTCATTCCATTTCCAGCGGAACATCTGTACCGACGTATCGTTGGCATTAAAATTCGCCGCCTGAACAGGCAAAGACGCGCCGAGGCTACTGATTGCCAAAGCGCTGGCAAGCACAGTGCGTCTGACTAAGCGACGGCGGGGTGTTGCAGTTGTATCGATTCTCATGTCTACTCCAAAATTTTTATCAATGTGTGGAAAATATAAATAAAGCACCGTCAGCTGCCAGCCGTCTTTGCGGTGTGCAGATTGCGGTATGCAACAGTGAGAACGAAGAAATGCGTGGCGCGGATGAGGCCAGCATGATCGTCAAGGAAGATGGCAGGAGGGATTACCCGTAAAAAAATTAGCAACTTCCTGAGATTAATGTAGCATAACTACAAATAAATTCTATTGGCTAGGACGAACTTTCCATGCTGCATATGCGAAAAAATGGGGAAATTAGCGGATTAAATGTAACTAATCTACATAAATATTAATCTGCAAAGCTAGTGAAACTGATACAAACGAATCGCCACCGGAATCGCAGCGGCCGGCGTAGTGATAGAACCACTTTGCATTCCTGGCAAGGTTCATCAGGCAGATAGTGCCTATTTATCTTACCCATCTGATGCAATCCGGGGCACGTCAATAAGGCATGTCGCGCTCAGCGGCGAAATCTCTTATCGCTTTGCAACATCAAAAACCCTTATCCGGGCAGCAATCGTGGTGCTGGCCTATTGTGTAAATTGTTGCTTGTTGGTACCTTGCTGATACTTTGTTACAGCTTGCATCATGAGCAATAACTCCGTCCCTCCTCTGCATCACACTTCTGATACTTGATCTTCCCGACCAGGTGAGGCGAGTGTGACGTCCAAGGGGTATGTTTAAGGTTTTTCCAACGCTTCATTACCGATCAAGTCCATGTCGATAGCAGATCCTGCCCAATTACTACAACGTGTTCCAGAACTACACGCCCTGATTGACGATCCAAAAATCAGTCGCGCCATCGAGTCTGGCGACACTTTTAAAGTCTATCGGGCGCTGGTATTGGCAAAACTATTCCGTCGCCTGCCGCAGCACAGCGATGTCTTGCGCCTGCTGACTAGTGAGCGTCGCCTGTTTGCCAAACCGCTAAAAGGCAAACCCTCGCTGGGTAGTATTAATTCCGTCGGATTTGGTTTTATCGGCAAAGCAGAAAAAGATCTGGATGATAGCTATATCGCCCTGCACGCCTTCGTCATTCTGTTCGCGATTCCGCTAGTGCCACTGGGTGCGTATGTGGTGAAAAGTACTGGCACCCGTCAGTGGCAAATTTATGCGCGCGCCCCTCTGGGCATTCTGGGCTGGCTGTATACACGCGGACTCGCACTGCTGGCTGTCGTCCTGGTGTTATCCGGTGCAGCGCATAGCTATCATGAATCGAATACGCAGGATTTGATGATACTGAATGGTTTCGATGTCCCTGTCAGCGTGAGTTTTGACCGGCAGACGCTGAACCTGGCGCCACAGGCAAAAGCCACGATCAACCTAAAGGCAGGGCGGGTACACGGCGTCGCCACCGCAGGTCCCTCAGGTGTTATCGACACCTTAGACGAAACTCTCAACAGCAGCGACCACTATACGATCTGGAACATTGCCGGTGCCGCTCCGTTAGTCCAAAACACGATCGTCTACAGCAAAACTGCGCCCGCCAGTCCCGATACAGGCGGTGCGCAAACCGTGTATTGCGGCAAGCGTTTTCTGGAGCTGGACAACATCAAATATGCGTTTGAAGAACCGCCCAATACCATCAGCATGAGCAAGCACCAGACCAGTGTCAGCGTGAATCATCTGACGATCATTCACAGCGGCGACACACCCGGCGTGATGGCGTGCATGAGCTATGCGTTTGATCAGGGACACGAAAAAGATATGGCGAAGGCGGCAGAAGCGCTGGCGCAATTACATGACTGGGACATGCGTTATGCGAGTACCGCGATCCTTGCTGCAGAGGCCGTGTCTAGCAAAGAAGGCATGCGTGTTGCACAGCGCGTCATGCAAGCAAAACCCGGCCAGGTAATCTATGAGCGGATGGTGCAAGACATGCGCGACGAGGCCGGTCAGCATGATGTGCTGCTGGCAGAATATGCCGAGCGCGCTCGGCTACAGCCCGATTCAGCAAGTGAACAATATCTGTACGCCTCGCTGATGTCAGGGGTCGAAGGTATCAGCACAATGCAGGCACTGGCGCAAAGATTCCCGAAAGATCCGAACATTCTGCGTAGCCTGATCTGGCGCCGGGCAGTCCATGGCGACTATCCGAATGCGATCCGCGACATGGCTCGCCTGCGTCAGATTTCAGCCATTGACGCAGACCGCTTAATCGATCTGGAAGTACGCTTGCTGGTGGCGCAGCGCAAAGGATTCGATGCCATGAATCTGCTCAATGCGGTAGTGCGCGACAAGACCGCAAATAACCGTGCTGGCCATGCAGCGGACTTTGGCCTGGTCGCGAAATATTTCGGTGCCGACCCTGAGCTGTATCTCAAAGCCTTACCCGGTGACGAAAAAAATTCTGTCGCTTTAGATTTTTACCGGGTACGTGCAGGACTGGCACCGATTCTGCCGCAAAACACACTGGCACCGACCGTCAAACTGGCGCTTGCTTTGCGCAATGCACCTGCCAAAGCCTTGCTGGCAGCGCATGACGTCACCCGTTACCAGATCGGCGCACTAGGTACCGACCAGCTGACTTTACTGTATGGAGAAGCCGTCCGTACCGATGACAAAATCGTGCTCGACAAAACCAAGGGTTTGTTACGCTTGCCAAAATCCGAAGACGACTTGCTGCGCCAGTTTATGCGCGGTGATTCGGTGTCGCTCGATGAAGCGGACATTGATCTGGATGTGCAGGCAGCGGCATACCTGATCCGCTCACGGAATCCGCAATTGCCCGCGGCAGAACGGTCGGCTCTGCGTGCCCGCGCAGCAAGAACCGATCTTCTGCATGGCACCGTCAGTACGGCGTTAAACCAATGGCCAGGCTAATGAGTCATGAATGTATGTCGCACCTACTGCTTAGATCAATTGAGACCAATTCAGGTCCATTCAGCACGTATAAAAATTGTTCCAGCGAGAAACTGTAAGGTAACCAGCCGTGTTTAACGGAAGCCATGCAAATCCCAGATTAAATGATCGTTACAGTATTCAAGTCTATGAAAAAAAATGAAAAAAATTCTTCCAGCCGCGCCAATATCGCACAGCGTGCGAGCCTGGTTCTGGCCTTGTGGTTAGGTTTCTGGTTACTCGCGATCGGCTTGGTTTGCGGCTTGCTATGGATACCCTTCGCCCAGTTATCGTATCGCTCGTCGTTGCAATTTACCGGCATTGTGGCTGGCATCGCAGGACTGAGTCTGGCCTATTCACTACGTCCGCGCCGGCGTGCCAAAGAGAGTGCGTCCAGCGTCAAACCTTTGTCACGCGACACTGCAGCTGACTTGTATGCCATGGTTGAACACATCGCAAAAAAACTGGACATCCAGGCGCCAGTGAATATCCACCTGATCGGTGCTGCCAGCGCATTTATCAGCGGCAAACGTAACTGGCAAGGCAAAATAAAATCGCTGGAAGTCGGACTGGGTTTACCCTTGCTGGGCACGCTGTCTGAGCAAGAACTGGGGTCCGTTATTGCGCATGAATTCGGTCACTTTGTTGGCGGTGATCTGTCCCTGGGTCCATGGGTATACCGGACTCGCATGTCGATTGCTAATACGGTAACCGATCTTGATAATTCTCTGTTTTTTCTGGACCTGCTGTTCCGCTATTACGGCAAATGGTTTTTACGTTTATCCGCCAGCGTATCGCGTGAACAAGAATATGCCGCCGATGCGCAGGCAGCACAATATTTCGGCACAGCAGCGACCCGCAGCGCACTGGAAAAAGTCCATCTGATTGATCCTATGTGGTCGACCTATCTCGATCATGAGCTCGGTCCGGCCATTAATCGCGGCGCACGGATGCCGATTTTTGATGGTTTCCGTCGCTTTTGCCGCCCCGGGGTAAAACGTGCTGCGGTTCACAATGCCATCAAGCACGCAGAGTCGCATAAGAGCTCAGAATTTGACACACATCCATCACTGGCGGAACGGGTCAGCGCACTGGTGCCTGGCGCGAAACCTAGCTACCCGCCACTGTCCCAATGTATGCATCTGATTGGTGGAGAAAAAGCGACTGAGGATGCCTGGTATCTTCTGTTCGACCAGAGCAAATTAAGTCCGGCAGACTGGGATACTTTTGGCGAAACAGTCATGCAACCCCAGATACAGCAACGCTTTGCCGGTAGCTGGATGGATCCTGAAAAATTGCCTTTCACCGAACTGGTACAAATGGCCTTACGTCCCGAAGATTCCTGGGAGAGACTCAAGCCTGAAGGCGTAAGTTTCTTATCGCCACAGGGCAAGCGTAATCATGTACTGGAGATTTTAGAAGAGTGGATTGCCGCCTGCTTGATTCATCGAGGATTTTCTATCAAAGCAACTCCGGGACAAGCGATTAGCATGCAGCGACTGCTGCCAGTGCCGCAATCTGTACAGCCGTTTGAATTGTTGCAAATGGGTTTAACCGGCTCGCTGAAATCGACGTATCTGGCGCAATTCAATCTACCGGCAACATCACCAATGCAGGCTGCGACAGCACCAACAACCTCACCACAGCAGACACCTGCGCAAACTCCGGATACGGCAGCGTGATAGGTAGTTCGGGTGGCGGTAACATATTCTTCACCCGTACTACCTATCACCTGAAACTACAATCTACACAGATCTCAAGGTGCGCATGCAATCGAGATACGCAGCCTGTATCGATGCCTGCTGCACATGCCGTCCATGCTCCACCACCAGACGACCGCCGACGCGTACATCCCTGACCAGATTGTCGTTGCCCGCAAAAATCCAGGTATTCAATACCTCCGTAGCGGGCAAACCTTGCAGATTTGGATGCAGATGATCCAGCACCAAAAAATCAGCTCGCATACCACATGCCAGTTGCCCGACACGACGCCCCGCCGCTTGTGCACCACCTTGCAAACAAGCTTGCCATAAATAATCGCCGACACGTCGTTGTCCAAGCTGGCTGGCGATATTGCGGCCTTGAAGACGTAAGCGCTGCCCGTACTCCAGCCAGCGCAATTCTTCTATGGGACTTTGCGATACATGGCTGTCACTGCCGATGCCGAAGCGTCCATTGGCAGCAATAAAATCAGGTAGATCAAAAAAACCGTCTCCGAGATTTCCCTCCGTGGTCGTGCAAATACCTGCGACTGCCCGGCTTGCGGCTACTGCAGCCAGTTCTGCCTTATCCAGATGCGTCGCGTGCACCAGACACCAGCGCTGATCGATATTCTGCGTATCGAGCAGCAACTGCACCGGACGTTGACCGCTGTACGCAAGACAGGCGTCTACTTCTTTTTGTTGTTCAGCGATATGAATATGCACCGGGCGATCAGCGGGTAAGGCAGCAACCAGATCCCGTATCTGTGTCGTGCTGGCGGCGCGCAAAGAATGCGGTGCGACACCAACTTCCACCTGAGCATTACGTGCCGACTCAAGCTGCTGTACCAATTGCAAAATCTGTTCGGGATTGGTCGAAAAACGGCGCTGGTCATCACGCAATGCTGTCTCGCCAAAATCGGCATAGCTATACAGCACCGGTAACATGGTGATGCCCATACCCGTCTCATTTGCCGCAGCGATCACGCGCTCTGCCGTCTCCGCCATGTTTGCGTAAAAAGCACCGTCAGGTGCGCGATGCAGATAATGGAATTCACATACCGAGGTGTAGCCATGACGCAGACATTCGGCATAAAGCTGCGCTGCAATCGCCTGCATCTGCTCCGGCGTAATGCGCAATGCTGTCCGGTACATCAGGTCGCGCCAGGTCCAGAAACTATCCGGCCCTTCTCCTGCGATTTCTGTCATCCCCGCCATGGCACGCTGAAATGCATGTGAGTGAAGATTAATCATGCCGGGCACGATATAGTCTTCCTGCATCTCATGCGGCTCGACCTGCACATCCGGGCTGACCGCGGTCAGGTCGCCCGCATCATTCCAGGACAAGCGCACATTCTGCGCCCAACCGTCCGGCAGATAAGCATGCCGGGCAAAGATACGTCCACTCATACACCCGCTCCTGCCTGCTGCGAAGCCCAGTCAACGCAGGTCGTGAGCAATTGCGTCAGCGTGGGTTGTATCTGTGCGGCGAGATCAGGCCGGTAGGCAAAAGGCGCATGCTCATCCATATAAATACACTGACTCATTTCCAGTTGTACCGCATGGATATGATCATCGGGCCGGCCATACTGTCGTGTGATATAGCCACCTTTAAATCGTCCGTTAAATACATGGCTGTAGACTTGTGCTGACGTGGACTGATTCAGGCAATCTGCCAGCGCTTCTTGCAAGCCGATATGACAAGAACGCTGATCGGCGGTACCAAAATTCAGATCCGGCAATTTCCCCTCAAAGAAACGCGGTACCTGCGAAGCAATCGAATGGGCATCCCACAAAATAGCGATCCCATGCTGCGCTCTGAGCCGCGCCAGTTCCTGCTGCAACTGCTGATGATACGGCTGCCAGTAGCGAGTGATACGGCGCTGCACCTCGGCAGTATCAGGCATATGACCCACAGGATATAAAGCTTGTTTGTCGAAAGTATCGACCGGACACAAGCCCGTCGTATCTTGTCCCGGATACAGGTTGCTATCGTCAGGGGAGCGATTCAGATCAATCACGTAACGAGAATATTCAGCATGAATCACCGAGGCTCCGAGCGCTTGTGCCATGTTGTAAAGCAAGGGCAGATGCCAGTCCGTATCCGCCTTTTCAAACGCGACCGGCTGCAATTGCGCGCTGACCTCAGGTGGAATATTCGTCCCTGCATGCGGCATAGAAATCAATAAAGGCACACTGCCCTGATGAAAATGAAAAACTGGATTCATGATGTCATGCTCTCTAAAAAAATCATATTGCGTTTGTTGTTGCTGCTTGTTGGCAGAGTTACTATTCGGCTTATTGATAAGCTTGTTATGCCACTCCTTAGTCAGAACTGACGAACAACTTCTCTCAGCACCCCACATCCAATCCGCAGACTAGATGCGGCTTCCCAAGGTATTTCGTGCTAACAGCCGCATCCTGCTTGCGGATTCTATTTTAGGCATTTCTCAAAACTTCAAAATTAAAAAATCGTACCGATAGGACTGCCGCAAAAATCAAGACCTCTCACCACAGAGACATAAAAACAGAGGAACAAAGAGAAAAGCAGGAGTACGGTTTCCAAAAAATATCGATTCAAGAGTTTGTAGAAGCTCCACTCCATATCATTCCGGCTAGTGATCACGTAATTTTTGGCCAATGCGCGCTGCCGCTGCCATGGTCATCTGGATATAGTCAGCTTGGCGTTGCTGGGCACGGCTGACGGGTGCCATCAGAGACAGGCTCGCTTCCAGTTTATCTTTCGATGAAAAAACCGGCACACTGGCGCCCCAGACTCCCTCATCAATTTCGTTCTCAGTGATGGCGTAATGTTGCTGGCGTATTAGCAGCAATTGCGCTTGCAATACTTCCCGCTCTTTTTCCGGAAGCGAGCGCATCTGATCATCCTGAACCGCTTGCGGCAAATAGGCCAGCAAGGCTTTGGCTGATGCGCCACGCAGCAGTGAGTTCGCACTGCCTTTTGTAAATGAGCAGCGCAGGGCTTGCTGACTTTCTTGCATATCGAGGCAAATCACCTGACCGTTCACATGCACCAACAAACCGACACTTTCACCAGAACGCTGCACCAGTTGCTCGATTTCTGAGCGCGCCTCCGCCATCAGATACGAATGATGATCAAAACCCCAGGCAAGCTGCATTGCCAGCGGACCCGGCTCATACAAACCACTCTGTCCATGTTCTTGCACCAGCCCCCATTTTTTCAACGGCGTGAGCTGGCGATACACCGTGCTCAGCGGGATACCCGTCTGCGCCGCGATGTCACGTGCGGCAATACTCTGCCCCGCCCGGGCAATACAAACCAGCACCTGCAACAACCGCTCGCTTGATGGGATCGCACTCAATGCCGCCTGATGAATTGGATGAACGCTCATAGGATTACACGCCAGATGAAGATCTCATCCTAACAGTGTATTCCAGAATTTCAAGGATCGATTCCCGCTATGTGAGAATTTAAAACGAATAAATAGTTACGGCAGCGAGATCACAGAGACGATCTGACACAGTGGGATAGGGATTTATCAGGAATTCAGGGGAATTGAATGGTAGAGAAAAGCAAATTCGAATATAAAGCGGAGCACACAGAAACACACGCAGCATTGACGCGGCTTCCCAAGGCATTTCGGCCCGGAAGCCGCGTCGCTATTGCGGAGTCACTTATAAATACCGCAAGCAAAGTACAGATCATCGATCCGTTCTACATAGGTGCTTTTCTTTTCCAGCTCTTTGGTAGTCGGGTTCGGCCATTTATAGTCGACCCAGCCTTTGCCTTCTTTGCTATTGGCGACCTCATTCATTTTGCGGACAAAATAGACACCGTCGACATCTTTCAGATCGCCCAGCGATTTGCCGATCAGCTTAGGATTTGCGCCGTGTGCCATGGTTGGTCCGCCGCTCTTCAGTGCACCAGCAAAAATATATAAATCCTTAACGATAAATTGTCCCTTAGGGTCATTGATTTCCGCAAAGGTCTTATCCTTGCCGTTTGCCTTGTAATACGTGATGACTTTTTTCACCAGATCCGTTGCTTCCTGCGCGGAGCCATGTTCTACGGCGAACGCGGTGTGAGTGAAGAGTAAGCTGAGTAAAACCGTAACAATATATCTGCATGCTATTTTCATGTCGTCTCCTTTTTATCGTTCTGGATAGTCGCCTTTATTTGCTGGCGATTTCAGCATAATCCATAGCCGACAGGGATACAAACTTCTTCTGATTTCTTATGGCAAAGTGACTCAATGCTCATGGGCCAGAGCACAAAGAGGATGCATTTGAGATTTGAGGAGTGACAGAGAACGTGAAATATCCGGTCTGCCAGGAGGGCAGATCGCGGATAATTGAAGAAACAGCGGTAGCTCAGCGCAGGAGTAAAGTCGCTTAGCGGACTGCGTGCGCAAGTTTAAAGGTGCCCACCACTTGTGATAATTTGGCGGCTTGCTCGTGCAGGCTGGAGGCTGCTGCTGCGGCTTGTTCTACCAGGGCCGCGTTTTGCTGCGTCATCTCATCGATATGAACGATGGCGAGATTGATCTCGCTGATACCGACGCTCTGCTCATGTCCGGCTGCGGTAATCTGGGTCATGATCTCTGCCACATCATGCACAGACACGACAATATCGCCCATGGTTTTCCCGGCTTTTTCTACCAGCTGATTACCTGTGTTGACCTGACTCACCGATTCATCAATCAGCGTTTTAATTTCTTTCGCGGCACCGGATGAGCGCTGCGCCAGGCTCCTGACCTCGGACGCGACAACGGCAAAGCCACGACCTTGCTCACCGGCGCGGGCTGCCTCTACGGCGGCATTTAAGGCCAGAATATTCGTCTGAAACGCGATGCTCTCTATGGTCCCGATGATGTCGCCTATTTTGCGCGAACTCTGCTGTATCGTGCTCATCATATCGACCACTTGCGACACCACTTGTTGCCCCTGAGTGGCAACTTGCGATGCGGATGCTACCAGCTGATTGGCGCGCTGTGCGTTGATCGCATTCTGCTTCACGGTGGTAGTCAGTTGCTCCATGGTGGAAACAGTTTCTTCTAGCGAACTGGCCTGTGATTCGGTACGGGCTGACAGATCGTTATTGCCACTGGCAATTTCGCTGGTCACGACCGTCAACTGATCAGTGCCGCTACGTACGCTCCCGACAACGCCGGTCAATCCTGTACCAATGCCGTTGATCGATTGCATCAGCTGACCGATCTCGTCACGACGGCCTATGTGTAATAACATGGTCAAATCACCGGCAGCTAATTTTTGCGCCCCCTTCATCGCATCCCGTAACGGGCGACTAACCATTACCTTGATCAGGCTATTCATCAGCACGGACAATCCGCCCACGGCAACGATTGCTGCCAGCATTGCCCAATTACGCAGGCTGGCAATTTTTTCGCTTTGCTGAGGGACCAGTTCTTGCAGATTCCCGCTGAGAACGGCGATGAAAATGAGAACTAATAAGATGACCAAACCAAAAGCCATCAGGGATACCTTGGTACTGATACCCATCTGCGCCTGGTTACTGACATTGATGCCGACAAACAGAATCCCGATGATCACCCCAGAAGGATCCTTGATCGGGTTATATTGTGTGATGTACTGAATACCAAACAAAGTCGCGTAACCGGTATACGACTCGCCCTGGATCAAGCGCTTGTAACCAGGATGAGCACGGTCCAGCGGCGTACCAATCGCCCGTTCACCGTTTTCTTTTTTGATCGACGTAGATATCCGCACAAAATCATCGCCGTCTTTGACAAAAACGGTAGCGGCAGTGCCTGTCTGTTTAAAGAATCCGTCTACCAGGGAAAAATCCATGTTGATGACGGCAGAGCCATGTTGCAACACCGGCGTTAAACGTCCTCCGACCTCAATTAATTGCGTCCGGTCCAGCCTGATCTCGCCCTTCACAGAGTGCTGAAACTGTCTGGAAAAATGCTTAATCCGGCTTTTTTGAGAAAGGAGTTTATTCATCTTACTTACCTTACCTTGTTGGAATTTTTCTTTAGCAAATCCAGAATCGGGCTAAGACATCAGGACAGTATGGTGGGGCATAAAAATAAATATTTTTTGTGTGCAATAAAGTATCACTGATGCTGATCATTCCAGCAACACTTAAAGCCGCTATTTGTACAGATTTTTTGTGCGATGTGAATTGAAACGCCATTGATCGGACAAGCTCTATGACATGTCAGTGAAAATTGCACGGAAATTGAACGCGCCAGCCCCTAGCATGATCAGATGAATGCTGTAAGGCAAGACTGATGCCAGAATCTGCGCCAAGGGAGTGGTGCAACTATGCAAAATTAGGCATGTACGCTAATTTCATCTAAAAGCCAATGGCGATCTGGCTTTGCATCAGTAAAAACGAGAACGCTGCAACACATCCAGCGCATGAATAAAATTCATATCTTCAATAATCTCATGACCCGCACAGAGCTTAATTACGGCTATACGGTGTGGCCTGGCAGTTGCGGACTTCTTGCCCTGCGAAATCAAGTTTGATGACATCAAAGCGGGATTTTTCATCCGCGTTCAGGGCACGCAATTGGTAGGCGAACTTGTTGGTGGTAATGGTGCGCGGGCCGATGCGGGCGCTGTGTACGCCTTTGTTATTTAAATTGGCAAGGTGTGCTTTGGCGGCTTCTTCTGTTTTAAACACACCTAACGAAATACCAAATCGCAGGTTTGACTGATCTTGTACGATAAAAAAATCGGTAATGCCGAGACGACGTAATTCACCGGCTTTTTTCTCTGCACCTTCTTTACTGCCTTGCGATGGAATGAAGACCATATTGGTTGCGACATCCGCCACGTTAATACGCGATTGCCGGTCACCCAGGGCGAGCGTCTTTAATTTTTCTTCGACTTTTGGGGCATCTGTTTGCGGGAAATTACCGATCTCCAGGCAGGCAACGATATCGTTCTTTTTCTCAGCAGGGACTTCTGAAGGTGCCATGGCGAGACTTGCCGAGATCAGTTGCAGTTGATCGCTCTGGAGCTGCTTCGTCATACGCTGCGGCTCGTGGGTATCCATTTCCCAAGTACCGAGATAGCCTAGATTGAAGGCCAGCAGGGCTGCGTTGAGTACCAGCAAACTCCAGAAAAAAAATCTCAGCATAGGTTTATCAATTCTCGGTTGGGAGAGTAGCAATAGCAGGCACGTCGCCGGGAGCGCTCGTCGATGAGGCGACAAGCGCCAATCCGGTCAAGACCAGATTATCCACATGCTGACAAGAGATGCCAAGATGGGGCAGCAGATATGTTGCCGCCCCACCAGAAATGAGACAGATCACGTCTTGCTGGCGCTGTATTGCCCATCTGGCGACCGCTCGCTCAATCGCACCGGTCTGCGCATTGATGCAACCGCTGACAATCGCGGTCTCGGTGTGGTTGGCAAACAGATTGTCCAGGGTGATGCTTTCTGCGACTTGTGGTAATTGGGCGGTGTTTTTGGCCAGCGACATTGCCATGAGTTTCAGTCCGGGCAAAATCATCCCTCCATGGAATACGCCATCGGCACTGATCGCATCAATCGTGGTCGCCGTACCGCAGGTTGCTACGATGAGATTGTGACCTGGATATAAAGCGTGCGCGGCAATTGCGGCAGCAAACCGGTCTGTTCCCAACTGAGCGGGCTGAAGATAGGCATTATGAAGACCTGCTGCATCGCTGGATGACGCGAACCAGTCAGGCTCTACAGCGGGGGCGGCTAAGGCTAACTGGTCGGCAATACGGCTTTTGACCTCAGCTCCTGCGACATTGGAAATGAGTATCTGTGTAATGACAAACTGGCGCAAAATCACGGCCAGATTGTCGAGTTCGGCATGGCTGACAGAACCCTGATGCTGCCAAACAGGCGGCAGCGTCGCCGGTGAGCCGGGCAGCTCCGATATTGCCCATTTAATGCGGGTGTTGCCGGCATCAATCAATAACAGCATGGTGGCATGACCTTTAAGTATGTTGTCATTATCAGGGCTTACATATAAACCAAAAATTTTTTACCCGGATGGGAGAAAGCGGGAAAGCGAAAATGATGTCCGTTCCCACAGGTTGGCAACCTAAGCCGTACCAACAGAAATTTCCAAAGGGGGAGCTTGTAAAAATCCTTTAATCGATAGGCGATGAAACTGCTTACTCCTATCTTTTCTCTATGTCTCCGTGTCTCTGTGTCTCTATGTTGAGAGACCTTGGTTTTTGTATCAGCCCTATCAATCTAATATTCCAATGTGGAGATTTTTATAGGTTCCAAAAAAGAATCCGCAATCCAGATGCGCCTGTTGGCACGAAATGCCTCTGAAAGCCGCGTCCGGCCTGCGTATTCAATATGTTTGTCGCTAAAAGGCGTAATCAACTAAGCGGACGTAAGGATACATCACCGGCAAGTACGGTGACCTGACTGGCTTCCGTTTGCAGCAACAGACATCCTGACTCATCGACACCCAGTACCGTTCCTTCGTGTAATACCTCGCCTCTATCGACGATTCTGACAGCCTGCCCCGCATAAGCATGCAGAGCGTTCCAGCGCATCATAAACGCAGCAAATCCTTGCTGCTGAAATTCACCAAGCGCTTTTGCTAAGGCATTTAGCAAGTGCGCTAACAAGAGATTCCGGTCCATTTGCGCCAGCCAGGGTGCATCTGCTACGGCTTGTCCGATTGCCTCTTCCAAGGCATCTGGTACACGTAAATTTAAGCCTATGCCGATGACCGCCCACATCGCATCGTCATCCACATGGTCCGCTGCGGTCTCGATCAGGATCCCGGCAAGTTTTTTGTTCTCTTTGAGAACATCGTTAGGCCATTTTAATTGCACTGGTACGCCTAAGCTAATCAGCACTTCGGCGATGACCACGCCTATCGCCAGCGGCAAGCCAGACAAAGCTTGTGCGCTTTTGGTAAAACGCCACGCCAGGGAAAAGGTGAGCATGCCACCGGATACCGAGTGCCAGACGCGTCCGGCGCGACCGCGTCCTGCGGTCTGATTCTCGGCGACACGCAGGACAGGTGCATACAAATGGCCAATCCTGGCCAGCAAATCCGCATTGGTTGAACCTGTTTCCTGCACGACTTCGACATCCACTTGCGATCCGTAGTGATCACGTAGTAACAGAATTTGGCCGGTATTAAAAATACAGTTCATTGAGTTTTTAATCTGCTGGATAAAGATAAAAAAACGGCACCGGAGACTAGCTGCGGTGCCGTTTTGCTGACGATTATCTCGTCAAACGATGTTACGCGTCACCGTCTGCAACATCGGAAGAGGCAACTTCCGGTGCTGGCGCGAATGCCGCTTTTTCAGCTTGCAACAAGGCTGTGCGTTCATCGGCTTCCCAAGTTTCTTTCAACTTGCGAGCGCGATGGAATGCCAGACCTGTACCAGCCGGTATCAGACGACCCACGATGACGTTTTCTTTCAGACCGCGCAGGGTATCTTTCTTGCCCATGATCGCTGCTTCTGTCAGAACGCGTGTTGTTTCCTGGAAGGACGCTGCCGAGATGAAGGAATCTGTCGACAGAGACGCTTTAGTAATACCCAGCAAAATATTTTCATACGTTGCAGGAATACCGCCAGCAGCAGCCACACGATCATTTTCACCCAACAGATCAGAACGCTCAACCTGTTCACCGACGATGTAATTCGCATCGCCCGGATTAACTACAACAACACGACGCAACATCTGACGCACAATAACTTCAATGTGCTTGTCATTGATCTTAACGCCTTGCAAACGGTACACGTCCTGAACTTCATCAACGATGTAACGTGCCAGTGCTTCGATACCCAGCAAGCGCAGGATGTCTTGTGGATCGGCCGGGCCGTCAACAATCATCTCACCTTTATTCACGACCTGACCGTCATGTACCAGGACTTGTTTGTCTTTGGTGATCAGGAATTCGTGTTTCTCGCCGTCCATGTCGGTGATTTCCAGACGTTGCTTACCTTTGGTTTCTTTACCAAACGCAACGGTACCTGTGACCTCAGCCAGCATACCTGCATCTTTTGGTGAACGTGCTTCGAACAATTCAGCAACGCGTGGCAGACCACCGGTAATATCACGAGTCTTTTGTGATTCGGTCGGGATACGCGCCAATACTTCACCCACGTGAACTTGCTGACCGTCTTTCACGGTAATCAGCGCACCCACCTGGAAGCCAATTGTTACTGCATGCTCAGTGCCAGAGATCTTGACCTCTTCACCTTGCTCGTTCAACAGCTTGACTTGTGGACGCAGTGTTTTACCTGCTGCGCTACCACGACGTTTCGCATCAATCGCCACCAGAGTGGACAAACCTGTTACTTCATCAACCTGTTTAGCAACAGTAACGCCTTCTTCGACGTTTTCAAACTTCACGGTACCTGTGTACTCAGTGATAATCGGGCGTGTCAACGGATCCCAGGTTGCCAACGCAGTACCGGCTTTAATCACCAAACCGTCTTTGACGATCAGGGTTGCACCGTAAGGTACTTTATGACGTTCACGTTCACGGCCATGATCATCCGTGATCAGGACTTCGCCTGAACGGGAAATAACGATCTGGTCGCCTTTACCGTTCGTGACGTAACGCATCGTTGCTGTGAAACGAATCGTACCGTTAGATTTAGCTTCAACAGAAGAAGCGATCGCTGCACGGGATGCTGCACCACCGATGTGGAACGTACGCATTGTCAACTGTGTACCTGGTTCACCAATGGACTGCGCAGCGATAACACCAACTGCCTCACCCGCATTGACCAGAGAACCGCGACCCAGATCACGGCCATAGCACATCGCGCACAAACCGTAGCGTGTGTCGCATGTCAATGGCGTACGAACTTTGACTTCGTCGATACCCAGACGTTCGATTTCTTCGACCGCAGTTTCATCCAGCAAAGTACCGGCATCGTACAGATTCGCTTGTGTTTCAGGGTTGACGATATCATTGGCTGCCACACGACCCAGGATCAGATCACGCAAAGGCACATTCACTTCACCGCCTTCAACAATCGCCTTCATTGACGCACCATTCGCTGTACCGCAATCATCTTCGATGACGACCAGATCTTGTGTAACGTCAACCAGACGACGTGTCAGGTAACCGGAGTTCGCTGTTTTCAAGGCCGTATCGGCCAGACCTTTACGCGCACCGTGAGTGGAAATAAAGTACTGGAGAACGTTCAGACCTTCACGGAAGTTTGCAGTAATCGGTGTTTCGATAATCGAGCCATCCGGTTTCGCCATCAGACCACGCATACCTGCCAACTGACGAATCTGGGCTGCAGAACCACGCGCACCGGAGTCAGCCATCATGTAAATCGCATTGAACGATTCCTGTGTGCCTTTAGTACCATCGCGACGGACAACGTCTTCTACTTTGAGTTGTTCCATCATGGCTTTACCGACTTCATCACCGGTCTTGCCCCAGATATCCACCACCTTGTTGTAACGCTCACCCGCAGTCACCAGACCGGACGCATATTGCTGTTCGATTTGTTTAACTTCGTGTTCTGCATTCGCTACCAGAGTGACTTTTTGCGGCGGTACCAACATGTCATCGATACAGATAGAAATACCTGCACGTGTCGCCAAACGGAAACCTGACTGCATCAGTTGGTCGGCAAATACCACCGTTGCGCGCAGACCGCACTTACGGAAAGACGTATCAATCAGCTTGGAAATTTCTTTCTTTTTCAACGCGCGGTTCAGCACGGTGAAAGGCAAGCCTTTTGGCAGAATCTCGGACAGAATCGCACGACCTACTGTAGTTTCGTAACGTTTGATCGTTTTGACGAACTCACCAGTTTCCAGATCTTTTGGATATTCTGTAATACGAACAGTAATACGGGTAGTCAGTTCGACTTCCTTGTTGTCCCAGGCGCGGATCGCTTCTGAAACATCAGGGAACATCATGCCTTCGCCCTTACCGTTGATTTTTTCACGAGTCGCGTAGTACAGACCCAACACAATATCCTGAGACGGTACGATAGACGGTTCGCCGTTGGACGGGAACAGAATATTGTTCGATGCCAGCATCAGGGTACGCGCTTCCATCTGTGCTTCGATAGACAGAGGAACGTGAACCGCCATTTGATCGCCGTCAAAGTCGGCATTGAATGCGGCGCAGACCAGCGGGTGCAACTGAATCGCTTTACCTTCAATCAAGACCGGCTCAAACGCTTGAATACCTAAGCGATGCAAAGTCGGCGCACGGTTCAGCATGACAGGATGTTCGCGGATGACTTCTTCCAGAATATCCCAGACCACAGGTTCTTGAATCTCAACGAGTTTCTTCGCTGCCTTGATCGTAGTTGCCAGACCCATCAATTCCAGTTTATTGAAAATGAATGGTTTGAACAGTTCCAGCGCCATCAGTTTTGGCAAGCCGCACTGATGGAGTTTCAGCTGTGGACCAACCACGATAACGGAACGGCCAGAGTAATCGACGCGTTTACCCAGCAAGTTTTGACGGAAACGACCGCCCTTACCTTTGATCATTTCTGCCAAAGATTTCAGAGGGCGTTTATTCGCACCTGTCATTGCCTTACCGCGACGGCCATTGTCTAGCAATGAATCGACCGCTTCTTGCAGCATACGTTTTTCGTTACGCGTAATGATTTCCGGAGCGCGCAATTCCATCAGACGCTTCAGACGGTTATTACGGTTGATCACGCGGCGATACAGATCATTCAGATCGGAAGTCGCAAAACGGCCTCCATCCAGCGGAACCAATGGGCGCAGTTCTGGCGGCAGAACCGGCAGCACTTCCATGATCATCCAGTCTGGCTTAATGCCTGAACGCTGGAATGCTTCCAGTACTTTCAGACGTTTTGCGTATTTCTTGATCTTGGCTTCAGATTTGGATTCTTTCAACTCTGTGCGCAGGGTTTCTGCGTCACGGTCGATGTCGATGGAGCGCAACAATTCTCGGATACCTTCAGCACCCATAAACGCGGTGAATTCGTCACCGTGTTCTTCGTATTTTGCAGCGTAATCGTCTTCCGACATGATCTGGCACTTTTTCAGCGGAGTCATGCCTGGATCGGTCACAACGTAGGCTTCAAAATACAACACGCGTTCGATGTCGCGCAAAGTCATGTCCAATACCATACCCAGACGGGATGGCAGGGATTTCAGGAACCAGATATGCGCTGTAGGCGAAGCCAGCTCGATATGGCCCATGCGTTCACGACGCACTTTGGCCAGAGTCACTTCAACACCACATTTTTCGCAGATCACACCACGATGCTTCAGACGCTTGTATTTACCGCAAAGGCATTCGTAATCTTTGATCGGGCCAAAAATTTTGGCGCAGAACAAACCATCACGCTCTGGCTTGAAAGTACGATAGTTGATGGTTTCCGGCTTTTTAACTTCGCCGTAGGACCATGAACGGATTTTTTCTGGTGACGCAAGACCAATTTTGATCGCGTCGAATTGTTCATTTGGCTGAACTTGCTTGAATAAATCGAGCAGGGCTTTCATGTATCACTCCAGTTGGTGTGAAAAATTTGTTACTGAACCAGGCTTGCAAATCAACCACGATCATACCCGTGGTTGATTTTTTCCTACCGCATACTCGCTTATTCGCGTTCCAGATCGATGTCGATACCCAGCGAGCGGATTTCTTTAACGAGAACGTTAAAGGATTCCGGCATGCCTGCATCGATAACATGATCACCCTTGACGAGATTTTCGTACACTTTGGTACGACCATTCACGTCATCGGATTTCACTGTCAACATCTCTTGCAACACATAAGACGCACCGTACGCTTCAAGAGCCCAGACCTCCATCTCACCGAAACGCTGACCACCGAATTGCGCTTTACCGCCAAGTGGTTGCTGTGTAACGAGTGAGTAAGGACCTGTAGAACGCGCATGCATCTTGTCATCAACCAGATGGTGCAATTTCAGAACGTGCATATAACCAACGGTGACACTACGCTCAAACGCTTCGCCAGTGCGGCCATCGTACAGGGTGACCTGATTTTTCGATGGCGTCATGCCGAGTTGTTTGGCGATATGGTCAGGGTAAGCCAGATCCAGCATGCGACGAATTTCGGACTCATGCGCACCGTCAAATACCGGCGTCGCGAAAGGCACGCCATTTTTCAGGTTGGCAGTCAACGCCAGAATATCCGCATCAGACAAGCCATCGATATCTTCTGTCTTGCCGGACTCGTTATAGATCTGCTTCAGGAAACCACGCAGCTCTTCAACTTTGGCTTTTGCTTTCAGCATTTCGCCGATACGCAAACCCAGGCCTTTAGCTGCCCAGCCCAGATGCACTTCCAGAACCTGACCAACGTTCATCCGTGATGGAACACCCAATGGGTTCAGCACGATGTCAGCCGGTGTCCCGTCAGCCATGTAAGGCATATCTTCGATAGGAACGATACGGGAAACCACACCCTTGTTACCGTGACGACCCGCCATTTTGTCACCAGGTTGAAGGCGACGCTTAACAGCTAGGTAAACCTTGACCATTTTTTGTACGCCAGGCGGCAGTTCATCGCCTTGTGTCAGCTTGGTGCGCTTTTCTTCGAAAGCCAGATCGAACTGATGCCGTTTTTCAGCGATGGAATCTTTAATTGCTTCCAATGCTTTAGCCGCATCATCATCTGCCGGACGAATATCAAACCAGTGATATTTATCCAAGTCAGCTAAGTATTCCTTAGTGATCTTGCTACCTTTTGCCAATTTAGCCGGGCCGCCATTAGCGACTTTGCCTATCAACATACGTTCCAGACGCTCAAATGCATCGCCTTCAACAATACGTAACTGATCGTTCAAATCAAGGCGATAGCGTTTCAGCTCATCGTCAATAATTTGTTGAGCACGTTTGTCGCGCTGGATGCCTTCGCGAGTGAACACTTGCACGTCGATAACAGTACCGACCATGCCGGATGGCACGCGCAGGGATGTATCTTTGACGTCAGAAGCTTTTTCACCGAAAATCGCGCGCAGCAATTTTTCTTCTGGTGTCAGTTGAGTTTCGCCTTTTGGCGTCACTTTACCAACCAGGGTATCACCAGCGGTGACTTCGGCACCGATATAGACGATACCGGCTTCATCCAGACGCGCTAATTGATTCTCAGCCAGATTAGAAATATCACGTGTGATTTCCTCTGCACCCAACTTAGTATCACGGGCAACAACCGACAATTCTTCGATATGAATCGAGGTGTAGCGGTCGTCAGCAACAACTTTTTCAGAGATCAGGATCGAATCTTCGAAGTTGTAACCATTCCACGGCATGAACGCAACGAGCATGTTTTGACCCAGCGCCAATTCACCCAGATCGGTGGAAGCGCCGTCAGCCAATACGTCACCCTTCGCAACCATGTCACCAACCTTAACGATAGGACGTTGGTTGATATTGGTATTTTGGTTGGAACGTGTGTACTTGATCAGGTTGTAGATATCGACACCGACTTCACCAGCCTGTGCTTCCGCGTCGTTCACGCGAATCACGATACGACCCGCATCAATGTAATCGACTTTACCGCCACGCAATGCCTGTACGGTTGTACCGGAATCGACTGCAACAGTGCGCTCAATACCAGTACCGACAAATGCTTTCTCTGGACGCAGACAAGGAACTGCCTGACGTTGCATGTTGGCACCCATCAACGCACGGTTCGCATCATCGTGTTCAAGGAAAGGAATCAGCGATGCCGCAACAGAGACTACCTGACCGGTTGCCACGTCCATGTACTGGATACGCTCTGGAGAAACCAGAATCGTCTCGCCAGCTTCACGCGCGGATACCAGTTCATCAACCAGTGTGCCGTTGCCGTCAATTGTTGCATTCGCCTGAGCGATGATGTAACGACCTTCTTCAATCGCGGACAGGTAATCAATTTGCTGAGTGATTTTGCTGTCAACCACTTTACGGTATGGCGTTTCCAGGAAGCCGTATTCGTTCAGACGTGCATACAAGGCCAGCGAGTTAATCAAACCAATGTTTGGTCCCTCTGGTGTCTCAATCGGGCAAACACGGCCATAGTGGGTTGGATGAACGTCACGGACTTCAAAGCCAGCGCGCTCACGTGTCAAACCACCAGGTCCCAGGGCGGAAATACGACGCTTATGCGTGATTTCTGACAATGGGTTGGTCTGATCCATAAACTGGGACAATTGTGAAGAACCGAAGAACTCACGAATCGCAGCAGAGATCGGCTTGGAGTTGATCAGGTCATGCGGCATCAGGTTGTCGGCTTCAGCCTGACCCAGACGCTCTTTGACAGCACGCTCAACACGGACTAGACCAGCACGGAACTGGTTCTCTGCCAATTCACCGACGCAACGCACACGACGATTACCCAAGTGATCGATATCATCGACTTCGCCGCGGCCATTGCGCAACTCAACCAGAATCTTAATCACAGCCAATACGTCTTCGTTCGACAAAGTCATGGCGCCTGTCAGTTCATCACGGCCGATACGGCGGTTGAACTTCATACGGCCGACTGCGGACAAATCGTAACGTTCTTCACTGTAGAACAAGCCATTGAACAGGGCTTCAACAGAATCTTCTGTTGGTGGTTCGCCAGGACGCATCATACGGTAGATCGCGACACGGGCAGCCATCTGGTCTGCGGTGTCATCCGTACGTAAAGTCTGGGAAATGTAAGAACCCTGATCCAGATCATTCGTGTACAGAGTTTGAATCGTGCTGATTTTTGCATCGCGCAGACGACCTAACAACTCTTCGGTCAGCTCATCATTAGCGTTAGCAATCACTTCACCAGTGTCGCCATCAATAATGTTTTTCGCAATAACGCGACCGAGCAGGTAGTCTTCAGGCACAGAAATATGCTTGATTCCTGCAGCATCAATTTCACGTACATGTTTTGCATTGATACGCTTATCTTTAGCAACAATCACCTTGCCAGCTTTGTCCGCGATATCAAAACGCGCAACTTCACCACGCAAACGCTCGGAAACGAATTCCATTTCAGCGCCATCGTTATGCAGGGTGAAATTATCAAACACGAAGAAATTAGCAAGAATCTGCTCATTATTCATGCCAATAGCACGCAACAAAATAGTGACTGGCATCTTGCGACGGCGGTCAATACGGAAGAATAAAATATCTTTTGGATCGAATTCAAAGTCGAGCCAGGAACCACGGTAAGGAATAATCCGTGCTGAGAACAGCAATTTACCGGAAGAATGCGTCTTGCCACGGTCATGTTCAAAGAACACACCCGGGGAACGATGCAACTGAGACACGATAACGCGTTCAGTGCCGTTAATCACGAAAGAACCAGTTGTCGTCATGAGCGGCAATTCGCCCATATAGACTTCTTGCTCTTTCATTTCTTTGACGACAGGTTTGGTTGGAGATTCTTTATCCAGAATCACCAAACGCACCTTGGCACGTAAAGGAGATGCAAAAGTGAGACCACGCTGTTGACATTCCTTGACGTCAAAAGCAGGATCACCTAAAACATAGGATAGAAATTCGAGACGTGCGAACCCGTTATGCGACACGATCGGAAAAATGGACGTGAAGGCTGACTGCAAGCCCTCATTTTTGCGTGCTGACGCTGTTTTGTCGGCTTGCAAAAAGCCCAAATATGACTCGAGCTGGGTCGCCAGCAGGAACGGAACGTTGTGAACGTTAGCGCGTTTCGCAAAAGACTTACGAATGCGCTTCTTCTCAGTAAATGAGTAGTGCATGGACACTCCGTTAGTGACAAGGAAGGATGGAGAATTCAGGATTCCAATGGTAATTCAGCATTACAAAAGAAACCTCAAGTCTCAGCCCTTAACCTCGGGAACTTCAGAACCGGCAAAAAAATATTACCGAAACAACAAAACATGAACGACAAAGAAGCCAAAGAGGAACCTTCTCTTCCGAGAGGATTCCTGTCTTTGACTTAGGCAAATCCTGAGACTTGCCATGATACTGCGAAATTACTTGATGTCAGCTTTCGCGCCAGCATCTTCCAATTTCTTTTTAGCTGCTTCAGCATCAGCTTTTGCAACGGCTTCTTTAACAGCTTTTGGTGCGCCATCAACCAGATCTTTAGCTTCTTTCAAGCCCAGACCAGTGATTTCGCGAACTGCTTTAATAACACCAACTTTGTTTGCGCCAACTTCAGACAGAATGACATTGAATTCTGTTTGCTCTTCAACAGCAGCGGCAGCAGCACCAGCAGCTGGACCAGCGGACATTGCAGCAGCGGAAACGCCGAATTTTTCTTCGAATGCCTTAACCAGGTCGTTCAAGTCCATTACGGACATCGCGCCTACGGCTTCCAGGATATCGTCTTTGCTAATTGCCATTTGAAACTCCAATTTATAAATTACATTAATACGGTATTTGACGAAAAATCTTATTCAGCAACCGCTTCAGTAGCTTCCGCTACTGGCGCTGCAGGTGAATCAGATTCTTTCTTTGCTGCGAGAGCTGCCAGAGCACGTGCGAAGCCAGATACAGGAGCCTGCATCATGCCCAACACTTGCGCCAACAATACTTCACGGCTAGGAATGCTTGCCAATGCGATAACGCCAGCTTTATCCAGCGATTTACCAGCATAGTTACCTGCTTTGACAACCAGCTTGTCATTGCTTTTTGCGAAGTCTTGTACAACTTTAGCAGCAGCAACAGCATCTTCCGAGATCGCATAGATCAACGGGCCAGTCATTTCAGAAGCGAGGCTTGCAAATGCAGTTCCCTCAACGGCACGACGTGCGAGTGTGTTTTTCAACACGCGCATGTACACGCCCTGAGCACGTGCGTTAGCACGTAATTGCGTCAAATGACCGACCTGGATACCACGATATTCAGCTACGACGATAGTCTGTGCAGTTGCAACTTTTGCAGAGACTTCAGCGACGACAGCTTTTTTATCATTCAGATTGAGACTCACGGTCAACCTCCAATTATGATATTCAGTCTTTACATCAGGATGAAGTAAAGCCCTCATATCGTTTCGAACACGGCGTCCGAAGTTAGGAGTTTTACTGGAAGGCCAGTATGTAACTACAAAACTTGATCGGGTACACCATCTGCGTTGGGTACTTGAGAAAATTCTCTTGCGATTTAACTTTATGTTTTAGAACGAATTCGACACATAAAGCCCAACGGTCTTTGACTCTCTGCCCACCCAATTACTTGGTCGGACAGCCCAAAGATTCGCCATACATTTTGCAATGTATGGACTTAATTCTTTATTACGCAGCCAGGTTACCGTGATCTACACGTACACCGGCGCCCATTGTGGACGACAGGGATACTTTACGCAGATACACACCTTTGCTGGAAGCTGGCTTTGCTTTATTCAAAGCTTCAACCAATGCCAGCAAGTTCGCTTTCAAATCCGCGTCAGCAAAAGATTTGCGACCGATTGTCGAGTGAATGATACCGGCTTTATCAGTACGATATTGCACTTGACCAGCTTTTGCGTTTTTAACTGCAGTAGCAACGTCAGGAGTGACGGTACCAACTTTCGGATTCGGCATCAGACCACGTGGGCCCAAGACCTGACCCAACGTACCAACGATACGCATTGTGTCCGGGGATGCGATCACGATATCAAATGGCATGTCGCCAGCTTTGATACGCTCTGCCAAATCTTCCATACCAACGATATCAGCGCCGGCAGCTTTAGCTTCTTCAGCTTTAGCACCTTGCGCGAACACCGCTACGCGAACAGTTTTGCCTGTACCAGCAGGCAATACAACGGAACCACGAACAACCTGGTCAGATTTTTTAGGATCTACGCCGAGTTGTACGGAAACGTCGATGGATTCATTGAATTTCGCAGTAGCGCATTCTTTGATCAAAGCAATCGCGTTATCGAAAGAATATACTTTCAGACGATCCACTTTAGTTTTAAGCAATTTTGCTTTTTTGGATAACTTAGCCATTACAGTCCCTCTACCGTGATACCCATGGAGCGAGCAGAACCAGCGATTGTACGCACTGCTGCGTCCATATCAGCGGCTGTCAAATCAGGACGCTTCAAAGTCGCGATTTCTTCTGCTTGCTTACGTGTCAATTTACCGACTTTATCTGTATGTGGCTTAGCGGATCCTTTTGTGATCGCAGCAGCTTTTTTAATCAGATAAGTTGCTGGAGGTGTCTTCATCACAAATGTGAAAGACTTATCCGCAAACGCAGTGATCACAACAGGAATTGGCATACCTGGCTCAACACCTTGAGTCTGTGCGTTGAACGCTTTGCAGAATTCCATGATGTTCAGACCACGTTGACCCAATGCTGGACCGATAGGTGGAGATGGGTTTGCTTTACCAGCTGGCACTTGCAGCTTGATAAAACCGATGATTTTCTTTGCCATGATGGCTCCTTCATTAATTGAGTAGTAGCGCCCAACAAGACATTACTGCTTTGCTGGGCTCCTCTGTTACTTCATTTCAGTTTAAATACCTTACCTACAACGGCATTACGCACTGAAAAGCGCTAATTCTTTATACTTTTTCGACCTGACCAAACTCAAGTTCAACCGGAGTCGCACGACCGAAAATAGTTACCGTTACACGAACTTTTGATTTTTCGTAATTCACTTCTTCTACATTGCCGTTGAAGTCAGTAAATGGGCCGTCTTTAATGCGTACAACCTCACCTACTTCATACAATACTTTTGGCCTTGGCTTTTCAACACCATCTTGCATCTGCTGCAAAATCTTATCGACTTCATGCTGAGGAATTGGCGACGGCTTGTTAGACTTACCACCGATGAAGCCAGTAACCTTGCTTGTATTTTTTACCAGATGCCAAGTGTCATCCGTCATCTCCATCTCAACGAATACATAACTAGGAAATAAACGACGCTCAGTTACTGCTTTTTTACCATTTTTTACTTCAATGACTTCTTCGGTAGGAACCAGAATCTGACCGAACTTATCTTGCATCTCTGCGCGCTCAATGCGCTCAGTCAATGCGCGCTGTACGCTTTTTTCCATACCAGAGTAGGCATGAACTGCGTACCATCTTTTAGCGCTTTTAGGCACAGAAACCACCGGCTCTGTACCTTCTTGATTTTCCTGAATGTGCTCAGTCATTATTTTTTCCATCCAAGAATTACGTCATACAACAGAAACTCGAGAAACTTATCAGTACCCCAGAGGAAAATAGCCATCACCAACACAAAACCAAACACCACAGCAGTGATCTGACCAGCTTCCTTACGAGTCGGCCAGACTACTTTTTTCGTTTCACGCACAGCTTCTTTAGCGAACAAAACGAAATTGCGACCTGTTTCAGACATCGAGATCAAAGCAACTGCCACCAACAAACCTGCAATCAATGCAGCAGCGCGGATATATGCCGGCTGACTAACAAGAACATAAAAAGCAGCAACACCAGCAACCGCAGCAACTACCGCGAGAATGATTTTGTACTTATCATTCGAAGTGCTGACTGTTTGTACAGATTGGTTAGACATACTTTATTTACTTTCGGCGCCCTGCGGCCTTGATGATGGCAGGGGCGGTAGGAATCGAACCTACAACCTTCGGTTTTGGAGACCGACGCTCTGCCAATTGAGCTACACCCCTACAGCTTAGAACCACTTGATGAATATAGCGACCTTGGCAAGTCGCTATATTTATTTAGAACTAATTACCGCTATTTTTATTACTCAATAATTTTAGCAACGACACCAGCACCAACAGTACGACCACCTTCACGAATCGCGAAACGGAGACCTTCTTCCATCGCGATCGGGTTGATCAGCTTCACTGTGATGGAGACGTTGTCGCCTGGCATGACCATTTCTTTGTCTTTCGGCAACTCGATCGAGCCAGTAACGTCCGTTGTACGGAAGTAGAATTGTGGACGATAGTTGTTGAAGAATGGTGTGTGACGACCACCTTCGTCTTTGGACAAGACGTAGATTTCACCCGTGAAGTGGCTGTGTGGCTTGATGGAACCTGGTTTTGCCAACACTTGACCACGCTGGATGTCTTCACGCTTAGTGCCGCGCAACAACACACCGACGTTGTCGCCTGCTTGACCTTGGTCGAGCAGTTTGCGGAACATTTCTACGCCAGTACAGGTGGTTTTGACGGTGTCTTTGATGCCGATGATTTCGATTTCTTCGCCGACTTTGACGATACCGCGTTCGATACGGCCTGTGACGACTGTACCGCGACCGGAGATGGAGAAGACGTCTTCTACTGGCAACAGAAAGGCGCCGTCAACAGCACGTTCTGGTGTCGGGATGTAGGAGTCCAGTGCATCTGCCAGTTTCATGATGGCTTCTTCGCCCAGTGGTCCTTTGTCGCCTTCGAGGGCGAGCTTTGCGGAACCTTGGATGATTGGCAGGTCGTCGCCTGGGAATTCGTATTTGGACAGTAATTCACGAACTTCCATTTCAACCAGTTCCAGCAATTCAGCGTCATCGACCATGTCGCATTTGTTCAGGAATACGATGATGTATGGAACGCCAACTTGACGTGCCAACAGGATGTGTTCGCGAGTTTGTGGCATTGGGCCGTCTGCTGCGGAGCAGACCAGGATCGCGCCGTCCATCTGCGCCGCACCAGTGATCATGTTTTTCACATAATCAGCATGGCCTGGACAGTCAACGTGGGCGTAGTGACGACCGGCTGTTTCGTATTCTACGTGGGCTGTATTGATGGTAATACCGCGCGCTTTTTCTTCTGGTGCTGCATCGATCTGGTCGTATGCTTTGGCTTCGCCGCCGAATTTCTTGGACAATACTGTCGCAATCGCTGCTGTCAGAGTGGTTTTACCGTGATCAACGTGACCAATTGTGCCTACGTTGACGTGCGGCTTGGTGCGTTCAAACTTACCTTTTGCCATTTTAGACTCCTAACGATTTTGATGAGAATGTACAGGCACGCGCCCGACAACTTTTAGATTTGAAAACTTTGAAAACACCTGCGTACATGGTGCCCTTGACGTGGATTGAACACGTGGCCTCTCCCTTACCAAGGGAGTGCTCTACCACTGAGCTACAAGGGCAGCTTGTTTTGTGCACAAACTCTTGCACAAACATAAAACTGGAGCGGGTGAAGGGAATCGAACCCTCGTCATAAGCTTGGAAGGCTTCAGCTCTACCATTGAGCTACACCCGCAGGGGCTACCACTTCAGCCGCATCAATCACGCACACGATTAAGCAATTCTTTTCCTATGGTGGAGGGGGCTGGATTCGAACCAGCGTACTCAGAGAGAACAGATTTACAGTCTGTCGCCTTTAACCACTCGGCCACCCCTCCGTAGGGAACCCCGAATTATGGAGATGTTCGATTTCACTGTCAATACCTTTTTACGAAAAGACGTGAAATTTCGCAGTGAATCGAATCAAAAATGACAATCCCCTTGCTGTCTCAATACGGCAACAAGTCGACAAATTATTGATTTAAAAGAATTATTTCTTAATTTTTGAATGTAGCAGATTAATTTCTAATCATATTGAAGGACTGGTTATGTAAATGTTGGCTGCATATTAGTTGCGTGCATGAGCAAGATGATAATACTCAACGCCCTCGAATTTCGTGAGTTCCTGCGACAATACACTTAAGGGCACGCCAAGTTTGCGGCTGAGCGCGACTGCCACAAAACGCCATTCGGTTTTTTGTTCCTGGCAAGAAATCATGATGGTACCTGTCGCAATCTCATAACCGCGCTTAATGGCAATCGCGCGCAAGGTATTTTCATCGGGCACAAATCCATCCTTAAAGCGCATCGTGATCGCAATCGCCGGGCGGGACGGCAATAGCAATTCAAGCTTCGACACCCAGATCATGCAAGCGGCGGACAATAAGGCAAGCAGAATAGCTGCAGCATAGAAGCCAATGCCAACCAATATCCCAATCGCAGATGACGCCCACAAAGACGCTGCAGTTGTCAGTCCACTGATACTGAAGCCTTCCTTCATAATGACGCCAGCGCCTAAAAAACCGATGCCGGTAACGATACCTTGAATCGTTCGGGAAGGATCCAGATTAACCGGGTATTGCGAACGGGCACCGAACCAGAACTCAGGATAACCGGCAATCACGACTAAAGCGGCGGACGCCATGCACACCAAACCATACGTTCGCATACCCGCAGCACGTCCGTGATAATAGCGCTCGTAGCCAACTACAAATCCTAACAACATTGCCCCTGCCAAATTCAAAAAAATGATGAAGTTGGCATCCAGCTCTGCCGCTGACCAGTAATTCATTAAATTGGCCAAGTTGATCGTCATGATGATCCCGTGCTTGTTATTGACGAATTCAGTTTACTCCGAAGCAGGTAAAGTCTTGTTATTTGATATATATCATTTACTCAAATCGATGCGATAAACCGACAAATTTTTCCCACTTCCGTCATCCTCCGAAAAAATACTCAGGTTGATCAAGCCAAGTTGCCGCGCCAGATCCAGTTTATTTTTTGCACTGATATAGGTAAGAGGACCGGCAGTCCGAACTTTGCTGAAATGCCAGCTCCGCTCCATGCCGTTTGCTTTAAGGCTGAGTAGCGGATGCGTTTTTATGTAATGGATTAACACATCCCGACTGGCATCGGGTGAGGCGTAAATTACTTTAGTACTATCAATTCCCGGAAAGCCTCCGCCGCCACTAGCCCGGTAACTATTCGTCGCCACGATAAATTCCTGCGCCGGAGAAACCGGCTTACCCAAATATTCCAGATGACGGATACGCTGCCCAAGCGCTTGCGTCACATCAATCTCATACCGGATATCCGGAGAACTCAGCATATCGAAGTGATAGCCAGGCCACGGAGCAATCAGATTTTGTGTCGCGGTCTGCTCAGGATCAATTTGGTTGAAGCGCCGGGCAGCATGTTCCAGCCAGTTTTTTAATTCTTCGCCATTCACTTTAAGCGCGCTCACGGTATTCGGGTACAAATACAAATCCGCCGCATGGTTCAGAGCAAGCTCACCTGCCGTAATATCGGTGTAATCTGTCGCACCTGCCACGCCACTTTTAAACGGTGCGCTCATCGATAACACGGGTAAATCCCTGTATTGCGGCAAATTCGTTTTGATAAATGAACGAACATATTCTGTCTGTGCCTGATTCACAATCTGAAGCGCAGACACATCGCCGAGATCTGCGAAATAAGTCGACATCCGAAAATCTGTTTGCCCTATCGGCGTTTTCACATACGCGATAGTCGCCTCGTGCTCAGACCGCACCATGAGCGCTATGTCCGGCTCGGCAGTGACGTAGGATCCGTCAGGCTTTTTAATTCCTCGTGTCTGCACTGTAGTTTGCTGCGGATCGACTTGCCAGTGCTGCCCGTCAAATCTCAAGCCAAGCTTGATCAGACCTAAATTCTGTCCCCAAAAACTCGCCATCACCGCAGGCACGCCATGCACCCAGCCGCTGACTTTATCAACACCAGGCAAATTAAATTGCACGGCCTGACTCTTCGCATCAGGAAAAAGCTGATGCGCATGTCCCAGCAGCAAAGCATCAATTCCCGGCACTTTAGCAAGATGGTAATTCGCATTTTCCATGTCTGCTGAGTAAGCTGCCCCATCAAAGCTGCCATGAGAAATGACAATCACCAGATCCGCACCACGTGCACGCATCTCGGGAATATATTTCTCAGCCTGCTCCCGGATACCAAGGCCAACTACCTGACCGTCCAGCCAGCGCTTATCCCATTGCAGCACAGACGGCGGCGTGAATCCGATAACACCGACTTTGAGATGACTTTTAAAAGTCACGCCATCAGCGCTGGTTGCCTGTATCTCTTTTTCTAAAATCACATAAGGCGGAAAAATCGGCATGTGATCTTTGACGCTCAGAATATTCGCCAGCACAAGAGGAAATTGTGGCCCGGCACAACGCTCCTGCTGCTTATCTGGCAAGGCAGGCAGGTTGAACTGCTGCCCGGTCACCTGCGCCAACACAGGCAGACCGAAGTTGAATTCATGATTACCTAGTCCGGCGGCGTCATAGCCCAGAGCATTCATGACTTTATAAATCGCCAAAGTTTCTCGACATGTCAAAGGCTGTGCCGATAGCTGAAAATCTGCCAGGGCAGTACCCTGAATCGCATCACCATTATCAAATAGCATAGTATTGGCAAACTCCGCTCTAGCTTGCCGTATCAGGTTCGCGGTACGTTCCAAACCGATGCCTGGATTGGCTGCGAGTTTGTAGTAATCATAACTAAGTACATTCGCGTGTAAATCGGTGGTCTCCAGCAACACCAGCTCGGCAGCACTTCCCTTGCCCGCACTGCCTGCAAATGAGCTACAGGCAGAAACAAGCGATAACACGCTCAATAACGCGATGGAATAAACAGATTTCATAAAATTGGATTACAAAAAAGAATGCAGAAGATCATACAGGACAGTTGTGAGTTAACAATCAGACCGGCAGATGCGTTAGCATGCATTCATCCATCGACCAGACAGTCTGGTCTTGTCATTGATTTTTAACCTACCCATGACACCTAAATCGATTTTACTCATCTGCGCCCACCCAGCCTTACACCGCTCGCGCGTCAACCGCCGCATGCTGTCCGCCGTCAGCGATCTGCCGCATGTTCACGTACATGATTTGTATGAGACCTATCCAGACTTTCATATCAATTTACGACATGAACAAGCCCTGCTTGAGGCCGCAGATCTGGTGATCTTTCAGCATCCTATCCAGTGGTACAGCATGCCCGCGTTATTAAAAGAATGGATGGATGTCGTATTGGAATACGGCTGGGCCTACGGCAAAGACGGTAAGGCGTTGCAGGGAAAAGACTACTGGCTCGCGGCTACCACCGGAGGCGGCTTGAATGACTACAGTAGTGAGGGAACGCATCGCCACGCGTTTGATGCATTCTTGCCGCCGCTGGAGCAAACCGCTAATTTATGCGGGATGAACTGGCTTCCGCCATTCATGCTGTTCGGCGCCCTGCAAGTTGATGAGGCGAGTGTCCAGACGCACTGCCAACGTTATCGTGATCTGCTGCAAAGCTATCCAGACTGGACGGCATCGACATCGACATTAGCGTCACCACCGCCATCAACACCAATGCCAGAAATAAAGGAATCGTGATGGAAAATAATTTATTGTTCAACGCCCTGATCTATTTGCTGGCGGCAGTCATTGCCGTACCGGTAGCAAAACGTCTGGGACTGGGCGCCGTACTCGGTTATTTGCTGGCGGGCATGGCAATCGGCCCATGGGGGTTACGACTGATTGAAGATGTACAAGTGATCCTGCACTTCTCAGAATTCGGCGTGGTATTACTACTGTTCGTGATCGGACTTGAGCTTGAGCCAAAACGTCTCTGGTCGATGCGACGCCCTATTTTTGGCTGGGGAGGCGCGCAGGTCATCGGCTGCACCATCGCATTAAGCCTGGCTGGTATCGCACTGGGTGTCGGCTGGAAAACATCGCTGATCGCCGCACTGGGTTTATCACTGTCCTCTACCGCAATTGCTCTGGCAACCTTGGATGAGCGCAACCTGATGGCGACGCCGGCCGGTAGCGCAAGTTTTTCGATTCTGCTATTTCAAGATATTGCGGCCATTCCTATGATTGCCTTAATTCCCTTGCTGGGCGTAGCAGAGACTCAGGGGGAAACGGAGGGTTGGCTGGCCGGCCTCAAAGTCATCGGCGTGATTGCCGCATTGATTGTAGGTGGTCGTTACCTGATACGTCCGATATTACGCATCATTGCTAAAACCGAAATGCGCGAGATCTTTACTGCGTTCGCCTTATTGCTGGTCATTTCGATTGCACTACTCATGGAATCCGTCAATATGTCCATGGCGCTAGGCACATTTCTAGCGGGCGTCTTGCTCGCCGAATCCGAATATCGCCATGCGCTGGAGAGCGATCTGGAACCGTTTAAAGGATTACTGCTTGGCTTATTCTTTATCGCTGTCGGCATGTCGGTGGATTTCGGTTTATTCCTGACAAAGCCTCTGCAAATCATCGGTATCGTCCTGCTGTTTTTGCTGATCAAAATGAGCGTGCTGTACTTTCTCAGCCGTCGTTTCTCGATACCGAAAGCGCAACGCTCCCTATTTACATTTTTACTTGCACAGGGCGGTGAATTTGCCTTTGTGGTGTTCGCTACGGCGACCAGTGCCAAAGTTTTTTCTGCCGAGACCTCCGCATTGCTGGTCGTGGTGGTCGCCTTATCGATGGTCGCAACACCGCTCCTGCTGGTGATATACGATCAATGGCTGGAGCCGCGCTTGCGCAATCTGGAAAAACCGCCCGAGGATGAAATCACGTCACAGGACAACCCCGTGATTATTGCGGGCTTCGGCCGCTTCGGTCAGATTGTAGGCCGCTTGCTCTACGCGAATCGCATACGCTCTACCGTGCTGGATCACGACCCGGACCAGATCGAGTTATTGCGTAAATTTGGTTTTAAAATTTTTTACGGTGATGCTACCCGTGCTGACTTGCTGCATGCAGCAGGTGCGGGCAAAGCAAAAATTCTGGTGATCGCGATTGACGATGTCGAAGATAGTCTCGCGCTGGTCGACATCGCCAAAGAACATTTCCCTCACCTGACCATCGTGGCACGCGCCCGCAATATCAGTCACTGTTACCAGTTAATGGATAGAGGCGTGAGTATTTTTGAGCGGGAAACATTTGAATCTTCTCTGCAAATTGGCCGCCAGGTATTGCAACAACTGGGCTTCCGAGCTTATCAGGCGCGCCTGACTGCCTTGCGCTTTCGTGAACACAATGTCAAGACCATGCATGCCGTGTATCCTCATTACAAAGACCAGCAGCAAATGGTGTCACTGGCCAAACAGGCAAGAGATGAACTCGAAGAGATGTTTGCCAGAGATCGCGAAGCACGCGAAGTCGCGCATAAAAATGGCTGGGACGCATCTTAGCAATAGTCACTGGCATGCATGAGGTATAATCTACTACTTATTTCACTGGGGAGTAGCCCGCTTCAATCATCGGCAAGCTTAACGATATTGAAGTAAACGCATTAACATACTTGACAGCCGTCATGGTGCGTTTGACTGAAGGTTTGAAGATTTTTTTCAACACCAGTCCGGCAAGACCTTTGATATATGCAGCTTTTTGACCAGGGATAGGGCGAGAGGTGCATTTATCATTGCTCAACTCGCCCGATCCGCCTATCTCATGGAAGCTTTCCTCGTCTCTGCCTTAGCCATCACTATCGGTGAAATTGGCGATAAAACGCAATTACTCGCGCTGCTGCTCGCCGCCCGCTATAAAAAACCTTTACCGATTATTCTGGGGATCCTGGTCGCCACGCTTGCTAATCACGCGCTGGCTGCCTGGCTGGGGCAATGGGTCGCATCCCATGTGTCGCCAGATATTTTGAAGTGGGCACTAGGTTTGTCGTTTCTGGCGATTGCCGCCTGGACCCTGAAACCGGACGAAATGGAAGAAAGCACACTCAGCGAGAGTCGTTACGGCGTGTTCCTGTTGACCTGTGTTACATTTTTTCTGGCTGAAATCGGCGACAAAACCCAGCTTGCAACCGTCGCCCTGGCAGCCAAATACAGTAGCCTGGTTTGGGTTGTCGCAGGCAGCACACTGGGCATGCTGATTGCCGATGTGCCCGCAGTGTTTCTTGGTAAGATCGCTGCACCAAATTTTCCCTTCAAGCTGGTGCGCTGGATAGCCGCCACGATCTTCGCCATACTCGGCATCATCGTCTTGCTTGGTCTGGGTAATCGCTTTTTTTAATAAAGAATTCTATGACATCATTTACCTTACCTGCCGGCACTCTGGTGAAATACGGCAGCATCTCCACCAGCCTCTACCCCATATTGAGAAACGGCATTCATGCCGATACCCTACGCACCGGTCTGCATGCTGACACGGATAAAAACAGTGTCGCCAATGGTATTTATGTCGGTGAGCTGATGGCTTACTTTGCCGCCTGTGCCGCATTCTGTCAGGCAACCAGCAGTCTTCATGCAGCACATGAGGCAACGCTGGGGAATTTTGTCCAGGCACTGCAAGACGCGCACGGACAAAAACCACATATGCCGGAGCTGGAAGAAATTGCCTTGCAGGCAGGCTTGCCCGTGATCCTGGAAATCGAACTCGCAGAGGACTGTGCAGTGCATGCCGATGAGTTATTTGTCGATGCAGACAAAGCCGAAAGAAGTTGGAAACAATGGCGCAGCGTAGCGATCGTGCGGGAAGGTGGTATCCCCGCTGGCTGGATCAAGCAATTTTATTTCCCACGCTTACTCGACTACAAAGATGTCAGCAGCTCGCGCAATCCGCGCATGCTGGAGCAAACCACGGACAGCGCCCTGATGGTCGGCGGCCTGATGCAGTCGTGGCACAAGGATACGCCGGGAGATTTGTTGCTCGCCTTTAAAAAGCAATATGGCCACACGAATTTCTCTCAAAGCAGTGCCTTTACCGATACCGCGCTGGAGCGCTTCTTTAACCTGAACGCGATGCTGGATCCGGCGACACGCTTATTGAATCAGATGAGTATCTGGCAGGATCTGGATGCGCTGGCGAAGAAACAGGAAATCCCGTTGGGATAAATAGTTCGAGGGAAAGTCACCCCCGGGATCTTTGGCAATCAACGCTATCAGTCCCGGTGACCAATGCATCAGGTACCGGGGCTGCGCTTTACAAAAAACAAAGCCGCGCCGATCGCCATCAAGACACCACCGAAAAAGCGATTCTGCTTTTTTAATAAACGCGGGTCACGGAAAAATCGTTGCATCGATGATGCGGCAAATGCATAGCTGTGCATCACGACCAGATCAACCATGCACATCGTCACACCGAGTATCAGAAGCTGTGGCAACAACGGCGCATCGTGGCTGATAAATTGTGGCAGCACGGCGACCATAAAAATAATCCCTTTCGGGTTCGTCGCATTAGTAAAAAATCCAATCAAAAACCGTTTGCGCCAATCAGGTATTACCTGGCTCGCCGCCACGATATTGTCAGCCGCTATGTTATCAGCCGCGATGTTGTTAGTCTCCCCGTCGCTACCAGCCGCATCAACCTTGGCGCGCCACTGACTGACACCGAGATAAATTAAATACAAAGCGCCCACGGTTTTGATGACATTAAACGCCAGCTCGGAAGCCATGAGTATAGAACCCACGCCAGCACCGGCAATAGCAAATATCAGCAACAATCCAGCCTGCAAACCCATAATGGTGGCACTGGATTTTTTGACGCCGTATGACAATCCGTGCGACATGGACAGAACAGCACCAGAGCCGGGAGAAATCGCGATCAGACAAGCCGCGAAGAAGAAAGTAAGCCAGGTAGTCAACAACATAATGCATCCCAAAGTCAATCAGACCCTCATTTTAACTGGCCGCCGGCATTCGCGTTGATTCATGCTGTTTAACATTGATCAATGCTGGTTAGTGCTGACTTGCGCTGAGTGGTGCCAACCGAAAACCACACTGATGATTACAGAGCAAAACTAAGGGCGCATCATCGCGGCCAGTAATTGACTCTTCAGGGTTTTGATTAATGCGGTTTCGTCAGGTGGTACGCCTTCTTCCGCGGCGACGGCGCGGTCAGCGTAAAAGAATCCCAGCGGCTTTTTTTGAATCACCAGCGGCAGCACAATAAAGCTGCGCGTATCAGGCAAGAGCTGGTGGTGCCAGGCGGGTAGCAGTTTTTGTATCTTCGGTACGGTCGCATCTGAAATCATCAGATCAACGTTATTGCTCATCGCCAGATGAAAAACATCTTGTTCACTCTTCATCGGAAACACAAAGCCTCGCTGTCGCTCAGCATAGGATTCGCCGACCGACACCCGCGCAACATAGCGCGAGGTTTGTAGCTCACGCAGGCAAGCCGTGGCAAAACGAAAACCCATACTGCTATACAAGGTCTCCAGCACCAGCAAAATCATATCGTTCAACTTGATCTGATCCGACGCCAGCATCTGCGTGACGTCCTGCACGCCCGCCAGCAAGAGATCGCGCGCATTATGCGGCTTGCCGCTGGCATAGCGCTCAGCTTGTTGCATCTGTTCAGAGTCATAGGTCTTCAACAGAAATTCGCTAGGAACTCCCTCGTCATCCGCGGCAGCATCGCCCGCCTGTCCTTCGGCAGGCAGGGCTATGTCCATGCTCTCGGCGAGCTGCCGGGTTTCCTGCACGACTTTACTTAACAGTTCGTCGAGCTTGTGCTGATCAAGCTCCAGTACTTTCCCGAACTTCAGTAACAGAGGCTTACAACGTGCGCTTAGATTGTCGCTACCGGTCGTCAGTACCAGTCCTGCCACTTCGTCGCTGAAGCTGGCGACCTGTTTTAACCACTCGTTGCGGTGCGTCGCTTTTTTTTGCTCGCCCATCGGCAACGGACCGAGCGACTGAATAATCGATTCAGGGATTTTCCATTCCTGCAGCGCCAAACCACCCAACCTGTCGTAGCTGCATCCCATCAACAAGTTTGCTGCATTCCCGGCATCGGCATGACCGCTAAGCAGCATGGCCTCAATACGTCCGAAAAGGACATGATCGAACGAGGCGACCAACAGGCGTCCGATATTTTTGAACAAGGCCGCAACTGCCGCCTCTTCTGCGTCCTGATACCTGCCACGGTGCGCCATTTCACGCCCGATAATACTTGAGCACAAGGCATGCATGAGTTCCTTGCGCACACTTTGTGCCTGGCTTTTATCCTTAAAACAATCAACCAGCAACATTGCCAGCGCACTGGTTTTGACAGTATTAAAACCCAGCAAAAAAATCGCTCTGGAGATGGTCGTAACCGGTACGCCAGCAGCCGTACGGTAATGAATAGTATTGGAGAGCCGCAGAATTTTCTGGGTCAGAGAAACATCGGCCAAAACAAAATGCGCGAGCTTGGAAACCGAATCTTCACCGCTGGAAGTAATCTCAACCACTTTGGTAACCGCAGCACCCAGCGTCGGCAATGCCATGTCCTCGCTGATTTTTCGCATCAGCCGGTCACGCGGCGACTCGGGCGTATGCTGACCTAAATAAACTGAAGTGTCATTAGACATGAATATATTCGCTGGCGAACCCTGCTGGCTGTTGTGGGAATATTCTTCTGGTAGTGGAATACTTTTATCAGGATCATCACCGGAGCAAATGTGCTCTGAAGATCTCCTTATTTTGTATCGCGCTGACCTTAATTAGTTTTACGTATCACATTAATGCCATATTTCTTTTGCAGATCGTCATACAGACCTTGTATCGCTTTAAGTCGCGGATTCATCGGATCGAGGCGGCGTGCCGACTCAATCAGGTGTTTTGCCTGCTCACCGATCTGATGGTCCCAACCCAGGTTTTCCAAACATTTCAGGGTTGCCAGTGCCGCATTCATCACAACCTGCGGATTATCCGGCGACTTGCGTGCTGCGGTGGTCAACAATTCTACTGAGCCACGGAAATCACCCTGCTTGGCTTTTTGCACACCTTGCGCCACCAGGTCCATCACTTCTTTTTGACTTTGTTGCGCCAGTTCCTTGCCGAGATGCCCTTTGCCTGCACTCTCGAATACGCCCAGAGCCCGCGCCATGACTTGCTGATTCGTCGCATTGCGCATCACATCGAGAATAACCTCTGAGGCCTCACCTTCCTGATTATTGTCGAGACAGCTTTTAGCCAGTCCCAGCTTGAGATTGGTGGACAGACCGATGTTTTCTTTGCTGGCTGCAACGGCGGCACCCAGTTCTTCTGTCAGCCGGGCATCACCTGTCGAGGCATGGACTTTGGCAGCCGAAATCGCTCTGCAAGCAGCTGTCTTCTTCAGTCCAACCATGTTTTTTTCCATGTCGCGGATCACGGATTTAGCTTGTTCCGTATCGCCTTTTTTTACCAGCGCATCGACTAGCTTGACATGATCTTCTGGATCACGGAATTCTGAAAATTTGGCTTTCGCAACAACTTTTTTAAAGGTCAGCTCGGCCGTCTCTACATCGCCGGTTTCTAAAGCGATTTCACCGAGCTTGCGCAAGCGGCGCACGGCATGCGGTGAGACGCCGACGGCGGTAGTCAGTACCGTCTGCGCCTCTGGTAATTCGCCGATTGCCTCGTGGGTCTTGGCCAGCCAATCGTAGGCGTCCATATACTTGCTGTTCTCTGCGACCAGATTCTTGAGAATCGCCTCTGCTTCCTGGTATTTGCCTTGCATGAATAAGGTTTTTGCCAGGCCGAGTCTGGCCCAGGCAACTGCCTTCATTTCAAATAAGGCGGTATAGAGTTCTTCGGCTTCGGCAGCCTCGCCAAGGATCACATGTAACTCAGCGCGTATGCGCATGAAGTCGACCAGATAACGTGGAAAATCCCGTTCGCCGTGATGGCAGGCATTGATAGCCTCGACCAGCGCGCCCTGCTCCATCAGGCTATAAACTTCGACGAAGGCTTTACGTTTTTCAATCGCCTTCATCACTCGTTCCAGCAGCATGTCTGCGGTAAACGGTTTGAGCAGATAATCGGATGGCGCCAGCTCCGCCGCACTCACGACTTTGGCGTAGGCACGCTCCGCAGTGACCATGATAAAAATCGTGGAGAGAGGCGTAAGCTTGTGGTGGCGGACATCTTCGAGCAATTGCTGTCCGTCTTGGCCGACACCGAGATCGTACTCACATAAAACCAGATCAAATACTTTAGCCTGGATCGTGCGGATCGCCGTGCCCGCAGTCAGGGCATGTTCAATTTTGTTGATGCCGCATAAATTCAGCATATTGTGCAAACTGACACGCATACCTGCATGCGGTTCAATGAGCAGTGCTCTAATGTCAGCCAGGTCGCTCATGGGCACTTTCGGGAGTATCGTTATTGACAGAACTCATTACAGAGCTAATTACAACACAGATGCAAATTGTTTCCGCAAAGCGCATCGACGAAGACAGTGCAAGGAGTCCGGCGAGGAGATGCGCCACATAGGAGGCAGTTTTGTATCAGTCCCATTATGATGATGAAGGTCTGTAATGTCTGTAATGCCTGTTATGTATGTTTATTATTTGTATCTATTGTTTATATATTGTTTATATCTATTACTCATGCGCTTGCCTGCATCAGGCTCAGGCGACATCCGTCTCAAGCAATTCGTTTTCTTAGCAACGTCAAACCATGCCAATACATAAGGTGTCGTCGCAATTATGCTAAAACTTTAACCGATTCAGGCAAATCGTGAATAGAAATTGCAGCGTTTTTTGCGTCGCGGTTTACCAAAATGCCACGTTGTTATTTTTTCGCAAACTCATTTCAGAAAACGCGCAATCAACAGGACGAACAACGAGAGCAGAATCGTCGAGGCAAAGGGAAATGAAAAATTCCGGCCAAACAGCTTAAATCGCAGATCCCCCGGCAAGCGTCCTATGCCTAATTTTTCCAGCCAGGGCAGCAGAGTGGTGAACACAATCAGGGCCAGAAATATGGTGAATACCCAACGTATCATGTGCCTGCCTTCATGACTAAGGCGCATTCATTATTCATATACTCCCCTTCTATATTGATAAAAAAGGCTCAATCCGCTCATATTCATTAGTGTATTAAAATATACTAAGGGTGAGTATGGATAATTCAATCAAGAATCACAGCCGGTGACTGCGATCATGGCGCAATAACTGCGGATCCAGTTCTACGCCGCTGCCAACAATCAGCACTTTGAACAATTCCCCCATCTCCGCTGGCGAAATCAGCTTTTGCAAGGCATTCGCCTGCGGCAGATACTGCATGGGATCGTCTGCCGGGGTCCGCATCAGGAGTTGCGCAATCCCCGCTTCCAGCAAAAATCCCGCCTGACTCATATACGCCAGAACGTCCAGCCCGCCGGCCTGCGCTACCAGTGCCATCGCCGTGAAGTCAACGTGCGCAGTAATATCTTGCAAACCCGGCAAATAAAACGGATCGGGATGCGAGTGATGCCGATAGTGACACATCAAGGTGCCTTGCGCTCTTTGCTCCAGATAATACTCATACGACGGAAAACCATAATCGACCAAAATCGCAACGGCTGCGCTGCCGGGCTTTGCTATTTCTGGCTCTGCTGTAGTTACTGCGTCGACTGAGGCGCCTTGCGAATCTTGTTCTCCTGCCGTCAGCATTCCTGCCAGACTGCGCATAAATCCGCTACTGACTGCATGCAATTCGGTCAGATAACCCAGCGGCAGCTCGTCGTGATCCGGAATCTGCGCCTGTAATTGCGCCATCAACGCTGCATCACAATCGCGTTCGCTCCAGACAAAAGAGGCTGCCGTCGATGCCATCAATCCTATCAATGCCACCGATTCAGTTGCCGAAGCATCAAGCGCTAAAGCATCAGGCGCTAGAGTATTTTGCTCATCAGCCAGGCTGACGCCAACCTCGCGCCAGCCCTGCTCTGTCTTGCACACCAGTTGCACTGGCATAGCGTCGAGCACTTCATTGCCCAGCACGACGCCATTGAACGAGGCCGGCATTTGTTGCAGCCATTGCACTTGCGGGAAATTTTTCAGCAAATCTTCTTGCCTTGCTCTGAGCTCACCGGACAATTCCACGATAAAATAGCGTTCAATAGCAATGCCTGACACCTGACATTCTGACAAAAAATCGAAGGCCAGCCGCCCGGTTCCTGCGCCGAACTCCATCACATTGGCACTGGTTTGCGCGAATAAAGCGCCTGCCAATTGCGCCAGAGTCGCACCGAAAAGCGGTGACATCTCTGGCGCGGTTGTAAAATCACCGTCTTTACCGAGTTTTGCGGCACCGCCGCTGTAATATCCTAGATCCGGCGCATATAACGCCAGCTCCATGTATCGGGCAAACGAGATCCAGCCCGCCTGTGCCCTGATGTCTTCGCTGATCAGTTGTTGCAAAGCCTGCGACGCCGCCAAGGCATCGTCACCGGGGACAGGGAGTGAAAGTGGTGGTCGTGGAGAATGAGGTAGTCGCATACCCGCATTGTATAAAAATCGTCGCCATTGCAGGTGATAATTACAGGATCAATAAGTGAGAAACCAGTGAAAACGCATTTCCATGTCTAATTTAATCACCGGCGAAAAGCCGCGCGTCGCACTCGTGACCGGCGCGGCAAAACGCATAGGCCGCACGATTGCACTGACCTTAGCGCAGCGCGGCTGGGACGTGGCTGTCCATTACGGACAATCAGAAGAAGATGCACTGACGCTGGTTGCCGAGATCAAGGCACTGGGCCGTCGCTCGGTCGCTCTGCAATGTGATTTAGCCAATGAAAATGCGGTTCAGGCTTTACTACCGCGAGTGATCGCCGCTTTCGGCAGTGTCCATTGCGTGGTCAATAACGCCTCACTTTTTGAAGAAGACCAGATCGATAGCCTCACGCAACAATCGCTGGACAAGCACATGCATGCGAATCTGCTCGCTCCGTTGATGCTGGCAAAAGCCTTGCACGCAGCGACACCGGACGGTCAGCAAAGCTGCGTGATTAATCTGCTAGACCAAAAGCTGCAAAATCTGAATCCTGATTTTTTGTCCTACACCTTATCCAAAGCTGCTTTGCAATGTGCGACCACGACACTGGCGCAAGCGCTGGCGCCCAAGGTGCGTGTCGTCGGCGTGTCGCCGGGCATCACAATGGTGTCGGGTCATCAGACTGCTGCCGATTTTGCTCAGGCACATCAGGTCACGCCGCTGGGTCGCTCCAGCACCCCGGAAGATATTGCACAAACAATTTGCTTCGTTGCGGAGATGCCCGCAATGACCGGCACCACGATTACGGTCGATGGCGGCCAGCATCTGCTGCCATCAGCACGTGACATCATGTATGTCGTCACGGCAGATACCGCATTACCGAATACCCTATCACCCCTTTAATTGAGTCGACCATCTTATGTTATCTGTCCTCCACTACTCACAGCTCGCCGATTGCCGCCGCCTGTTTTTGCGCAACTACGAAGTCATGATCAATATCGGCGTGCATGATTTTGAAAAAAAAGGCGAGCAGCGCGTTCTCATCAACGTAGATCTGTATATCCCGCTGGCGCTGTCTACACCGACTGCTGATCATCTCGACGAAGTGGTGGATTATGATTTTATCCGCGAGACCATCGCCCAGCGTATGGCGCAAGGTCACGTACATCTGCAAGAAACCTTGTGCGACGATGTCGCCAAACACATGCTAACGCACCCGCGTGTACGCGCAGTCCGCGTCTCAACGATGAAGCCAGATGTCTATCCGGATTGCGAAGGCGTCGGCGTGGAAGTCTTCCAGATCAAAGCAGACATCTGATCACTCAGTCCGCCACATCAACTTATTGTTATTCGTATTGTCCGTATTGTTCTATTGTTTATTACAAAAACGTTTATTACAGAAACTGAAGCACCATCATGCAAGTACAAGAAACCAGCTTTGCCGATCCCGACACCGCCGTCACTGAAACTAACGTAACGGCCAGTCAGAAGTCGCAAGAAAAAATCACCTACGAGAACAACAAGCTGCACAAGCGCCTGTGCCGCCAGGTCGGCCAGGCCATCGGTGATTTCAACATGATCGAAGAAGGCGACAAGGTCATGGTCTGTCTGTCCGGCGGCAAAGACAGCTATGCAATGCTGGATATTTTGATGACGCTGCGTGAACGTGCACCGATCAATTTTGAGATCATCGCCGTCAATCTGGATCAGAAACAACCGAACTTCCCGGATCACATCCTGCCCGCATATCTGGAGCAACTCGGCATTCCGTATCACATCGAGAACCAGGATACCTACAGTATCGTCAAGCGCCTGATCCCCGAAGGCAAAACGACCTGCTCGCTCTGTTCACGCCTGCGTCGCGGCATTTTGTACCGCGTCGCCCATGAACTCGGCGCGACCAAAATTGCGCTCGGCCATCATCGTGACGACATCCTGGAAACTTTTTTCCTGAATATGTTTTTCGGCGGCAAACTTAAAGGCATGCCAGCGAAATTGCAATCCGACGATGGTAAACATATCGTGATCCGTCCGCTGGCCTATGTGAAAGAAGCCGACTCCGAACGCTATGCGCAGGTCAAGGGCTTCCCTATCATTCCATGTGATTTATGCGGCTCGCAAGAGAACCTGCAACGCAAGCAGATCAAGAACATGCTGCGCGGCTGGGAAAAAACCAACCCGGGTCGCGTAGAAAGTATTTTTTCTTCGCTGGCTACCGTTGCGCCGTCCCATCTGATGGACAAGAATTTATTCAACTTCAAGGACCTGACAATCGACGGCGTCGCCAATCCTGACGGCGACATCGCCTTTGATGATGAACCCTGTGCAACACCGGGCAAGAATGTGATTTCTCTGCATTTTGGTAATGACGATTAAGCTGACACGCAGCTCATTACGTCGTTAATGACATAGCCAATCAACGGCGTGTTCGCCATATCTGGCGACATTACTTTGCCTACACTAAGCAGTCATTCAATAAAAAAGCCACCTCGCGGTGGCATTTTTATTGGATGCTGTTATTTGATGCTATTTACCTCTTTGCTTCTTTGCTCCGTTTATTTATTCACGGACAAAGCAAGCGTCACACAAATGATATAGCCCGGTACAAATTATTTGCTTTTCGCAGTTTGTACTACATCACCGCTCACACGTGCTGGCGTCGCAGGAGCAAAAGCGACATAAGATTCGCCACCGACAGCCAGACCGTCGTGACGTGCCTGGCTCAATTCTGCCAGTACTTCTGAACGTGTTTTACCGTTAGTCGCATTGCTGGTTGCGATCGTTGTGTACGACTCGCCACCGACTTTTTGACCTTCGGCACGTGCCTGAACCAACTCAGCGCGTACTTCAGCAGTCGATTTAGTCATGCTAGGGATAGGGAAGCTGACATACGCTTCACCACCGACTTGATAGTCGCCTGCAAATGCAGCAGAACCAGTAGTAACACCAGCAGTGATCAGGGCAACAGCAGCAATTAATTGTTTCGCATTCATAATAATTCTCCGATAAATTAGGTTAATGACTCTAGGCAGTGGGACACAGTCCCTATGTTCTGCCTCGGTGAGTCGCGCACTGTTTGCTACTTTTACTGCGGTGTCGTGCTCATCGATGAAGCAAGTCTATACAAGCCGGATCAATCAATAAAGGCGACAAATCACAATGAATTGTTGCGCAATAAGGAATAATTGAACAATCCTTGATGACTGGATAACAAATTTCTTCACCTTATCGTATGATTTGTTCCAACTCCCTCTATTTCCAGACGAAACGGATCCTCAATTGTCCACCACCAAATTAGACTCAGGCCAGCTTCACATCTGGCTGGCAGGCGTAGCGCGCAAAGATGCCGCGGCATTTAAATCGCTCTACGAAACAACTTCGCCGAAACTGTTTGGCTTTGCGCTACGTATATTAGTTAAGCGCGAACTGGCGGAAGAAGTGTTGCAAGAGAGTTTTGTCAACATCTGGAACAATGCCGCCAGTTACCAGTCAAGTCTGGCCGCGCCCATGACCTGGATGACAACCATCGTGCGCAATCGCGCCTTTGACCTGTTACGCAGACTCGATCATGACGTAGAAATTGACGCGGATAACTTCGATATGGATGTCGTGCACGCACTGGAAAGCGGCGAACTCACCCCGATACAGTCACTGGAAATGACACAAGACGCCCAGGCACTCGCGTCCTGCATGTCACGGCTGGAAGGCTTGCATCGTCAGGCCATGGCACTGGCGTTTTATCACGACCTGTCTCATAGCGAAGTCGCCGAACAGATGAAATTACCGATGGGTACCGTCAAGACCTGGATACGCCGCGGATTAGACAAGCTGCGCACCTGCCTTGGCAAAATGGAGTTAGCATGAATATCCAGAACAAGCCCAACCTGCAACAGAAGTTGGCAGCCGAATACGTACTAGGCACCTTACGCGGTGGCGCACGCCGCCGCTTTGAAAGCTGGCTAAACCGCGACGCCCACCTGCAACAAGTCGTGCGTCAATGGGAAAGCAACCTCTTACCCATGGCCGAATTCGCCAAAAAAGCGCAGCCCTCCTCCAGCGTCTGGCACGCCCTGGAAAAACGTCTGGGACTCACATCATCATCATCGTCGTCCCTCAGCGAACGCTGGGCCTACTGGCGCAACCTGCGCGAAGACCTCGCCTTCTGGCGCGGCCTCGGCATGGTCTCCACCACTGCCGCAGTGGTGCTGGTATCGGTACTGATGTCGAAACAGCCAGATCAGGCCTTACCACCGGCCAGCAACTACGTCGCCACACTGTCTGACGACAAAGCACAACCTATCGCCGTCATCACTGGCGACACCAAGCGCAAGCAACTCGTAGTACGCATGGTCAGCGCCCAGAACATCGCCGCCGACAAGAGCCTGGAACTCTGGGCAGTCAGCAAAGAAGGCAAAGTCAAATCCCTGGGCCTGGTCGCCGACAACGGCAGCATCACCCTGCCTATGCCTGAGTACATGAACGCAGAAGCGACACCGCTGCTGGCAGTCACGCTAGAACCAAAAGGCGGCTCGGGCAATCCTGACAAACCGACCGGACCGATTGTGTTTAAAGGGAACTGGTTGCAGATTTAGGGGATGTTTGACCTGAATGTGGAGCGAGTGATATTGGCGGCGAATATAATTTCGCCGTAATTCAGGGCTGATGATTCAAACGGGAACTTCTAAAAACATCCAAATTGAACAATCGCGCTAATAGGACTGTCGCAAAAACCAAGACCTCTCACCACAGAGACACGGAGGCACAGAGAAAAGACAGGAGTGAGCGGTTCTATGCAATATGGATTAAAGAGTGTTTAGAAACTCCCAAACAGAACAACGCAGTATCCATGGGACTTTCAGCGCAAAAATGGCATGTAAGCCTCATGGATATTGCGGATTGTGTTTGATTCAGCAAAAATATGAGAGAAATGTACCGAAAATTGCGCTCCCGCAGAGACGGCGATAGCGATGTTAAAAGCATGATAATTTTTTAAACTACCACCATCTCTGAATTACCCCTCCCGCTTTGGCGCAGCAATTTGTGCATTCCAGAAAATGGATCAGAAGTGTCCGTTGTCTGAGCGCAGCGAGTTTAGGACATTTTCCATTTTTTGGGAGGCGCACATTGTTCAGGAGCCTGCTCCTGAACCCGCAGGGCAAGACTGTGCGGTCGCCTTCTTTTGCTTACTTTTCTTGGCGAAGCAAGAAAAGTAAGTAGCCACCGGGCTACCCCCGGCCGGCAATCTCAAAAGAACAGTACAAATAATTCACGGCCACCTATACAGCACAATGCACTAGGCAAATTGCGTCTGCAAAACATCACCTCGCATCGATACGCCACTTAGCCAATACGACTACCTCATGTTAAAATTTCAACATCACACTATCACCCCACAGGAATTTCCATGAACGTCGTTATTCTCGCTGCCGGTATGGGCAAGCGCATGCAATCTGCTCTGCCTAAGGTCTTGCATCCTCTGGCGGGCAAACCCTTGTTGTCGCATGTGATTGATACGGCGCGTAGTCTCGCGAATGACGGTCAGGCCAGCAATATCTGTGTGATCTATGGGCATGGCGGCGATCAGGTACCTGCGCGGATTGCGGCGGATGATTTGCGCTTTGCGAAACAGGAGCCGCAGCTCGGCACCGGACATGCCGTTGCGCAGGCGGTGCCGGTGCTGGATGAGAGCGTGCCGACGCTGGTCTTGTATGGCGACGTACCGCTGACCACGAGCGCGAGTTTGCAGCGACTGATTGCGGCGGCGGGTCAGGACAAGCTGGCGATTCTCACCGCAGAAATGGACGATCCGACGGGTCTGGGTCGTATCGTCCGTGAAGGTGACAAAATCGTTCGTATCGTCGAGCAAAAAGATGCAAGCGAGGCGGAGAAAACCATCACCGAGATCAATACCGGCATCATCATCGCGCCGACGGTGCAGCTGAAACAATGGCTGACGACGCTATCGAACAATAATGCGCAAGGGGAATACTACCTGACCGACATCGTCGCACGTGCCGTGGCCGATGGCGTGCACGTGGTGTCGGCGCAGCCCGATGCCGTATGGGAAACGCTGGGTGTAAACAGCAAAGTCCAGCTGGCCGAACTGGAGCGCATCTATCAGCGCAATCTGGCACAAAAATTACTGGAACAAGGGGTCACGCTACTGGATCCAAATCGCATCGACATCCGCGGCAGCCTGACATGCGGACGCGATGTGACGATTGATGTCGGCTGCGTATTTGAGGGCAAAGTCAGTATCGAAGACGGTGTGCAGATTGCCGCGCATTGCGTGATCAAGGATGCACATATTGCCGCCGGTGCCGTGATCAAGGCGTTTTGCCACATTGAGGATGCAACTGTCGGCGCGCAATCGCAGATCGGCCCTTATGCACGCCTGCGTCCGGGCACAACCCTGGCAGAAGACGTGCATATCGGGAATTTTGTCGAAGTCAAAAACAGCCAGGTCGCAGCGCACAGCAAGGCCAATCATCTGGCTTACATCGGCGACGCCACTATCGGTAGCCGCGTGAATATCGGTGCCGGTACTATCACCTGCAATTACGACGGTGTGAACAAATCGCGCACTATCATTGAAGATGACGCCTTCATCGGCAGCGACACGCAACTGGTGGCGCCAGTACGCGTCGGCAAAGGCGCAACGCTGGGAGCAGGCACAACCCTGACCAAAGATGCGCCGGAAGGCAAACTGACGGTGTCCCGCGCCAGACAAGTCACCATCGACAACTGGCAGCGTCCGGTCAAAATCAAGAAGTAAAATTGATGATTAAAATTCGGCATTAAGTTAGACATTAAGTTAGGTATAAGCGTAAGAAGTACCTCGTCGCCATCAAAACATCAGCACCCCAGGGGGAGTCATATACTCCCCCTATTTTTTAAAAAAAACAGGCTTACCCGCATTGTTTAATTGATGCGTTGAAATATACTAGAGGTGAGTATATTTATTTTGAAGGTATATTGACAGGCGTACGGGCGCAGATTATGGTCTGATAAAGTGCCAGACTGCCTGCCATGTCTTGCCCGTTTTTTGCATCGTCGCTGTCGTTGCGATTACCATTAAGATTGTCACTACCACGCGATTCTTTCGTTTTTTTTCGTGAGCCCGCCATGAGATCAGTTGTCCGGACGTTTTTTCGTTTTTTTAATTTGTTGTGCATCCTCAGCCTCAGCGCCCCGCTTGCTCTGGCGGGTGACTTTGAGGACGGCGTCGCTTTTTATGAGGAAGAAAACTACGTCGCCGCCTTCGCCGCCTTTACCAAGGCCGCCGAGAAGGGCAATGCCGATGCGCAATTCAACCTCGGTCTGATGTATGTGAATGGCGAAGGCACCCAGCGCGATTATAAAAAGGCGATGGCGCTGTATCTGGAATCGGCAGAGCAAGACAATGTGCGGGCGCAAGTGAATCTGGGGCGTATGTACGCCAAAGGTCTGGGCGTACCGCAAAATTATGGCAAGGCGATCTCTTGGTATAAAAAAGCTGCCGAGGCGGGCTATGCCGATGCGCAATACAGTCTTGGCGTGGTCTATGCAGGCGGCATCGGTGCGCGGCAGGATTTTCGCCTGGCCCTGTACTACTTTCAGCAAGCGGCCGATCAGGGCAACGCCAGCGCACAATACAATATTGGCCTGCTGTATTTCAAAGGTAATGGTGTCAAACTCGATTATGTCGACGCCTATAAATGGTTCACGCTGGCGGGCAGCTACAATGACGCCGTGTTTTATCGCCAGTATGCCGAGCGCAAAATGAGCAAAGAGCAAATCGCCGAAGCCAAGCAACTGGCAGCAGACTGGAAACCAGAGACGGACAAATAATCAGGATCTGCGCATAAAACGCCCGCTACCAATGCGATGCATTGCATTTGTTAGCGGCATTGTGTCATGCCTCATCCATCTCACATCACCCACATCCCCCATATCACCGCTTCACGCCGACTCAATGCGACAGAACCGGCTCTGGCTCTCCACCAGATGATTGCCGCAGCGCAGCATCCCATCTGTTGTTTCCACGCCCGCCCGCCAGACCACTAAAAGCAGTCGAAAGCAAACTGAAAGCTTGCGATCGCTACCATTTGCCTTGACTGTCGCGCATCAGAACCTATAACGACACTATCCTTGCTGAACACTGGCGTCAGGCGCCGCGCTTACCCAGCGTGGAATCCGGCATCCGCGACCAGTCACCTCGTTAGACATCATAGTTATCGTAGTCATTACCGTCATAGCACTTCAGCAAGTTCGGCGTCATTCACCGATTTGTCACTCATAATTATCAGGAGACTCCTCATATGAAACGTAAGGCCATTTTCCAAGCTGTCAGTGTTGCCATGCTGGCACTCGCGGCAAGCGCAGCATCTGCGCAAAGCAACGTCACCATCTATGGCTTGATCGATGCCAATATCGGTTACACCAATAACGCCGATGCCACGAAAAGCAGCGTATTCAAAGTCAACAGCGGCGGTATGAACACCTCACGTCTGGGCTTTCGCGGCACAGAAGATCTGGGTGGCGGACTGAAAACGGTCTGGCAATTAGAAAGCGGCGTCATTCTGGATACTGGCGCGGCAGATGGCGACATCTTCGGTCGTCAGGCCAATGTCGGCTTGCAGGGTGATTTCGGTCGCGTTGTCGCTGGTCGCTCTTACAGCACGACGTATGATTTTATTTTGCCGTTTGACCCAATGGGCTATGCGCCGCAATATTCATGGGCAACCTCAGCCGGTGCGACCGGTGCGCGTAAAGACGGCATGCTGACCGGCACATCCAACATGGTCAAATACCAGTTTGATGGCGATGGTTTTAAAGTCGGTGCGACTTATGGTCTGGGCGAAGTTGCTGGCGACACGACTGCCAGCGCCAAGTATTCTCTGGCAGCCAGCATGGCGAGTGGCCCTTTAGCCGCCGTCGCGGTGTATGACCAGGTCAACGGCGCGCCGACAGCAAACGGCAATATCGATAAAGCAAAGACAATCCATCTGGCAGGCTCATACCAGATCGACGCAGCAAAATTGTTCCTCGCGTATCGCAACTACAAAAAGACACTGGCATCCGGCGCCACTGATCTGCGCAGCGATTTGTTCTGGGCTGGCGTGAACTATCAGCTGACACCAGAATGGATACTGACAGGCGTGTACTACTATCAGGACATCAAGAATCTGCCAGCAGGCACCGACGCTGATCCGCGTATGGCCGTGCTACGTGCGCGCTATGCCTTATCCAAGCGCACAGACTTGTACATTGCCGGCGCTTACTCTAAAGCGTCTAACAATAAACTGGTCGGCGTATCCCGTGACGATGCAGGTTTTGGCTCATCGCAAAATGCAGCGACTGTGGGTATTCAACACCGTTTCTGATGATGCGCTGTCGTTAGTTTAGTTAGTCTCGTTAGCCTCGTTAGTCTGAACCGATGACGAGATTGATCAAAAAAAGCCGGAGCGATGCCTTATCGCCTCCGGCTTTTTTTATCAATACGCCGACCTCACATCAGGTATTACGGCAACAGAAATTAATGCGGCCGGACTTCTTTTTTCAAGGCCGCCATCGTCATCTTTTCGACCAGCCCCGGTGCTAATAATTTCAACCAGCGACCGAGTTTGCCTTTAGCGGACATGACGACATCGCGCTGTCTTTGTTCCATGCCTTTGATGATCAACCCTGCGCATTCTTCGACCGACATCGCGTCATCTTCCTTCAGCCCGCTACTACCGGCGGCAACACCTGAGGCGTTGTAACCGCGATAGCGAATTTGCGTCGCGACCACACCCGGATAAGCCAGCGTGACCGACACGCCTGCGTCTTTGACTTCGGCACGTAGCGCCTCAAAAAATCCATTCATCGCAAACTTGGTCGTGCAATACGCAGTACGTCCCGGCACACCCATCAGTCCGGCCAGTGAGGAGACCGCTACGATATTGCCGCGTGCCACCTTGATGTGTGGCAGTGCTGCGTGAGTACACCAGACGCTGCCCCAGAGGTTAATGCGCATCAGATCCTCATACCAGCCGAGATCTGTGACATCTTCCAACAAGGCTTGCGCCGACTTGCCTGCGTTATTGATCAGCGCATCAATCCGTCCGAATTGCGCGACAGTTTTTTCAATCAAGGCGATACATTGGGCTTGTACACCGACATCGGTTTGCACCACTAGCGTGGAGCAACCGGATTGCTGACAAGTCGCGGCAACGGCGTCCAGCATGTCGGTATTACGCGCTGCCAGCACCAGCGCTAAGTGACTGCCACCGCTGCGCGCAAGCTGGCGGGCAACTTCTGCGCCGATCCCGTCAGAGGCGCCCGTGATGATGATGACCCTGCGCTGCACGCTCATAATTTGTAGCTTTCATCAGCGCGGTCGAGTTTGCGTATCAGCGACGGCCAGACGAAGGCGCCGCCAAGCCCGCCCGTCTGCACCCGCATCGCCTCTGCTACACCTTTGACAATCAGCGGATTTACCTGCGTCAATTCACCACCCGCCTGCGCCGCCAACTGGATCTGGCAAGTCGCTTCGAAGGTGTACATCGACAAGAACGCGTCGGCAATCGATTTACCGGCTACCAGCAAACCGTGATTGCGCAGCATCAAAAAATTCGCATGCCCCATGTCGGCTTGCAGACGCGGTTTTTCTTCATCCCGAAACGCCACGCCTTCGTACTCGTGGTAAGCCAGAGACGCAAGCACAAAAGTCGATTGCTGCGAGATCGGCAGGACACCGCATTTTTGCGCACTGACGGCAACCCCGGCGCGGGTGTGCGTATGCAGGACACATTGCACATCGTCACGCGCTTCATGCACTGCACTGTGAATCACAAAACCGGCAGGATTAACCGGGAACGGACTATCGATGATCTTGTTGCATTGCTGATCAACTTTCACCAGTGATGAGGCGGTGATTTCATCAAACATCAAGCCATAAGGATTGATCAGAAAATGATGCTCAGGCCCGGGGATACGCGCACTGATATGAGTGAACACCAGATCGCTCCAACCGTACATGGCGACAAGGCGATAACAGGCCGCGAGGTCAACGCGGATTTGCCATTCTTCGGCACTGACCTGATCTTTTACTGAGGGAATATGCATGGTGTCTCCTGATGTATTTAAAATGTATTGACGATGTATTGAAGCTTAGGATTGACGCAAAACGACAGACCACTTACCGCAATGTAAATTGAAGCCGCTTTCTGGATGTGGCTTTCAGGCGCATTTCGTGCCAACAGGCGCACCCGGCTTGCGGATTCATTTGATATTTGACGATCAAACTGCGATGCAGCTAGTTGTTCTCTTGGTTTTTCTCTGCGCCTCTGTGTCTCTGTGTCTCTGTGGCCAGAGGTCTTGGGTCTTAGTTTTTGCTTAAGTCCCCTAAAGAGGACTTAAGAGGACTTATTGAGACTAATCTTGCAGTGCTACTTTATAAATCGTATTGCGTGGCCGCGCCAGAATACGTCCGAGCATCGGTTCAAACTCGCTGACCGGCAGCGTCTCGGCATTCGCATCAAACGCCGGATTGTCATACAGCTCGCAAAACTCGGCAGTCCGGTCAAAATGCGCATGGCCGCGAAATTGCTCGCGCATATCCCTGTCCATGCCGATGTGATGAAAGAAGTAATGACCCTGAAAAATCCCATGATGCTGCACCATCCACAGGTTCTCCTCAGAGACAAAAGGCTTGAGAATCGCCGCAGCAATATCCGGATGATTGAAGGACCCCAGCGTATCGCCGATATCGTGCAGCAAGGCGCAGACCACATATTCATCATCTCGTCCGTCGCGCCAGGCACGGGTAGCGGTTTGCAATGAATGGGTATACCGGTCGATCGGAAAGCCGCCGTAATCGCCTTGCAGGATTTGCAGATGCCGTATGACGCGATCGGGCAGCGTTTTAGAAAACTGCATGAACTCGGCACCGATAACTTGCCAGTCCTGCTGCGTGCTGTCCTGCATGCGGACAAAATTTGCGTGATTTGCCATGTGTCTCACTCCGTGGATAAGGATAGTTTTTTTGAACCGTATCGGTTTCATATTGTGCCTACACCTTACAGCCACGTTACACTAACAACTGTCAAATTTTTTACAATTCAGTTTTTCTTACCGGTAGCACCGCCAATGAAATCCCATCTCGATCTGATGAGCGACCTGTCTGCGCATCCCTGGTTTGGCTCTCTGCCTCTGCGGGACAGAAAAGTCATGCTCAATGCTGCCGAGTTATTACGGCTGCGTCCGGGCGAAATGCTGTTCAGGCAGGGCGATGCGCCGGGTGGCTTTTATGCCTTACTGAGCGGTACCTTAAAGATGTCTACCCTGAGCGAAGATGGCAAAGAGGCGATCCTGGTCGTGCTGGAAAGCGGCACCTGGTTTGGCGAAATCTCGCTGATCGATCATCAGCCGCGCACCCATGATGCGACAGCGCTGGGGCAGGCCGAACTACTGGTCTTGCCCAGTAATGTGTTTCAGACACTGATGCAAAGAACCGCTTTTTCACAAGCGATTGCACGGATGCTGGCAGGCCGGATACGCTTGCTGTATGGGATCGTCGAGGATGCAACCTTGCGCTCAACCCGCGGCCGGATTGCTCGTCGCCTGCTGCTGCTCGCGCACGGCGACGCCTCGCTATCCAGCAACGCCCGGCCACGTGTGCCCGTCTCGCAAGAGGCGCTGGCCATGATGCTAGGAATTACGCGCCAGACTTTATCCAAGGAACTAAAATTATTGGTGCAACAAGGCGTGATCAGCCTGGGCTATCGCTCCATTGAGATCGTGTCCCCCGATGACCTGGCTCGGCAAAGCGGTATGGCTTAAAGGCACGACTTGAGGATGTAACGACTCATAGCAGGACTTACCTAAAAACCAAGACCTCTCACCACAGAGACACTGAGACACAGAGAAAGGCAAGAGTAGAGAAGTAGCAGGGGTAAGCTGTTCTGGAGTATTGATTAAAGAGTTTTTAAAGTTCCTCCAAAACGAATCCGCAAGCGGGGTGCGCCTGTTGGCACGAAAACCCTCCGCAAGCCGCATCCAGCCTGCAGATCCTATGTCAGGAACCTCTAAAACCCTTTATTCGATATGTCGTGGAACCGCTTACTCCTGCTACTCCGGCTTTTCTCTGTGTCTCAGTGTCTCTGTGGTGAGAGGTCTTGGTTTTTTTGCGCCAGTCATGAATACGCATGACTATGCAGCTCGGCATTCATGCTTTACAGCAATTTGCACATGGATCAGGAGGCAACACCGGCTGTTCATCAACCGTTGCGCCGGTTCACTAGCAACAAATTTCCTCTTCCCAACGGTAAATTTTCAGGTATTGTTAAGTTATTCCAGCGAATTTTCAGTGATCTCTCAATGATATTTCAATGATATTTCAATGGTATTTCAATGGTATTCCACCGACTTTATCCAGTTCAACCAGTAAGGCCGTGTCCGATGCGCCGCCGTTTACATCTAAAGGTTTTTCTAGCTACTGCCTTGATCGCGGGCATGCTTGCTCATCGCCCTGTCTCTGCCGCCTGTTCGCGAGTCATTCAGGTGCCGGTCTCTGCGGTGGGACAAAGCGTCACCATCGATGGCAATGTGGTCGCCGGCATCTATCCGGACATGTTGCGCGAACTGAAGGATGAATGTGAATTCGCATTTATGGCAGTGCCAAGAGCCCGGCTAGAAAAAATGTTTGAAAACGGTAGCGCCGATTTACTGGTCCCCGCCAGCCGCACTCCGCGACGTGATGACATCGGTATTTTTATTCCCACGGTAGCAATCCGCGCCACGATGATTTCTATTGCGTCTGCGCGTCCGGCTGTCAAAAGCGTGCAAGAACTGCTGGAGCGCCATGATATTAAAGTCGCAGTCGTCCGTGGCTATGACTATGGCACCACCTATCAGGATCTGATTAAAGAATTGGGCAAGCGAGGTCGTCTGACCATGGAGGCGGATCCCGTCTCTATCGCACGCGTGCTAAAAGCGGGTGTCGCCGATGTCACGATCATGGCTCCTACAGTGCTTGTCGGGGCGATCAAAGAAAATAAAAAAATCTCGGACATGCTGGATAAATTACGCTTTGAGCCCATCAACGAAATCCCCTGGGGCCAGAGCGGTATCTATATTTCTAAATCCTCACTCAGCGCCGAAGACTCAGCAACTCTCAAAGACCTGCTGGAGCGCGCCGCAAAATCCGGTTCTGTCTGGAAAGCCTTTCAGCTTTACTATTCACCCGCCGTATTAAAAGAAAGCGCCCGACCGCGCTGACGTCCGGCTCGCATCACAAGCGTCGAGCTTACACAGCCAGCCGCGTCTCAAATTTGCTACGCAAAATAGAAAAAAAACTCCGCACGTTCCGTACATTCGCCTGTCCCGCAAACAAGCGGTGCGCGAGCACATGATAGGCCGCCATATCCGCCACCTGTATCACCAGCACAAAATCCGGGCCCGGCGACACCCGATAACATTGCTGCACCGCTGGCTCTTGCCCCACCCATTTTTCAAACGCGACCAACTGCTCGCTGGCCTGATTGTCCAGCGTGATTTCTACAATCGCGGTCAGTCCGAGTCCGATTTTTTCTGGCGATAAAATCGCGACCTGGCGGGCGATAACCCCCTCGTCAATCAGGCGCTTGACCCTGCGCAGACAAGTCGGTGCCGACGCATGCACCCGCTCTGCCAAGGCCTGATTGCTCAGTGAGGCATCCGACTGCAACTGTTGAAGTATGCGTTTATCCAGCTCATCGAGGAGCGTAGGCGTGTTTTGATCCGACATAATTCACCACAAATAGTTATTTATTGAAATAAAATTTCACGTCGATATTGCATATTCATTTTAATTCAAATTATTCATAATTTTGACAGTTAATTTCATTCGATATGACTTACGATGATAAAAATTCAGAAGATTAGTAATTTTGCAATCATTATCACCAGGACAGCAAAACCTGAACCGCAAAGTGTACGCATCTTCACTTTTATCCACATCGTCATTCAGAGGTCCTTATGTGCGGCATCGTCGGCGCAGTAGCGCAACGCAATATCACTCCTATCTTGCTCGAAGGCTTAAAGCGCCTCGAATACCGCGGCTATGATTCTTGCGGCGTGGCGCTGCATGTCGACGGTCATCTGCAACGCTCACGCAGCACCTCTCGCGTCGCCGAATTGCAGGCACAAGTCGAGCAAACTGGTCTGGCAGGTTTTACCGGTATTGCCCACACCCGCTGGGCAACGCACGGCGCGCCGTCATCGGCCAATGCGCATCCGCATTTTTCACGTGATGGCGACAATGCACGCATTGCACTGGTTCACAACGGCATTATCGAAAACCACGAAGAATTGCGCGCCGAGCTGACTGCGGTCGGTTATATATTTGAGAGCCAGACCGACACCGAAGTCATCGCGCATCTGGTCGATCATTTATATAGCGGCGATTTGTTTGAGACCGTGCAGATCGCTGTCAAACGTCTGACCGGCGCGTTTGCGATTGCCGTATTTTGCCGTGACGAACCGCATCGCGTCGTCGGCGCACGTCAGGGTTCACCACTGATCGTCGGCGTCGGTCAGGGCGAAAATTTCCTCGCCTCCGATGCGATGGCACTGGCAGGCACCACCGATCAGATTATTTATCTGGAAGAAGGCGACGTCGTCGATCTGCAATTGCAACGCGTCTGGATCATCGATGCAGCAGGCAAGCAAGTGCAACGCGAAGTACGCACCGTCCATGCCCACACCGGCGCAGCCGAACTCGGCCCGTATCGCCACTACATGCAAAAAGAAATTTTCGAGCAACCACGCGCACTCGGCGATACGCTCGAAGGCGTGACCGGCATCATGCCGGAATTATTTGGCGACAAAGCCTTTGGCGTTTTCAAACAAATCGATAACGTCCTGATCCTCGCCTGCGGCACCAGCTACTACGCCGGCATGACCGCTAAATACTGGATAGAATCGATCGCCAAAATCCCGGTCAATGTCGAGATCGCCAGCGAATATCGCTACCGCGACAGCGTGCCCAATCCTAACAGCCTGGTCGTCACTATTTCACAAAGTGGCGAAACTGCCGACACACTCGCCGCACTCAAACACGCACGCGAACTAGGCATGCCGCACAGCCTCACCATCTGCAACGTCAGCACCAGCGCCATGGTGCGCGAATGCGCGCTCGCCTACATCACACGCGCCGGTGTCGAAGTCGGCGTCGCCTCCACTAAAGCATTCACGACACAACTGGCCGCACTATTTTTACTCGCGCTGACACTGGCCCAGAGCAAAGGTCGCCTCAGTGAAGAGCAAGAAGCAGAACACATCAAAGCACTGCGCCACCTACCCGTAGCCATCGCCGCAGTCCTCGCACTAGAGCCGCAAATCATCGCCTGGGCAGAAGAATTCGCCCGCAAAGAAAACGCTCTGTTCCTGGGTCGCGGCCTGCACTACCCGATCGCATTAGAAGGCGCACTCAAGCTCAAAGAAATTTCCTACATCCACGCCGAAGCCTACCCCGCAGGCGAACTCAAACACGGCCCGCTCGCGCTCGTCACCAAAGAAATGCCGGTCGTCACCGTCGCCCCCAAAGACGCACTGATCGAAAAACTTAAATCGAACATGCAAGAAGTCCGCGCCCGCGGCGGCGAACTCTACGTCTTCGCCGACGCCGACTCCCGCATCACACCAAGCGAAGGCGTACACGTCATCCGCCTGCCAGAACACTACGGCATGCTGTCACCGATCTTGCACACAGTACCACTGCAATTGCTGGCGTACCACACGGCGCTGGCAAGGGGTACGGATGTTGATAAGCCTCGGAATTTGGCTAAGAGTGTGACGGTGGAGTGAGCGGGGATTTGATTTCTAAAAATGGCACAAGCCCGCTCACATTTATTCGATGCGGGTTGCCTGCCAAATTTGGCGAATTTAAGTTTGAATTATTCATATTGCCGACGCAATGTAAATTGATATGCTGGGCTTTGTAGCTCAGCCTACGATCTGGCCTTTCTTAATTCATTAACTCGATTGCGTATATAAATGTGTTCTTCGTTTTTTTCACGTAACGCCAATCCATAGAAAAACATTGAAAACCAATTATTTTTGGTGCCGTGCTCTTTGTCTGACATTTCAAATCTCTTACACAGCGCTAGTTGTACGTCGGCAGCGTTTACTAAACCGTCATGACCATCAAAAAATATCAAACTCTCGGGGTCTTCTTTCATTTTTTCCCATTTGGCTGACGCCCATTCCAAAATATTCGTCTTACGCACGATTGTATCAATATGAAATTTAACCGCAGAATTAGTCATTTCTTTCAAAGTCAATTCCACAGTTAAGTCTGGTTCCTTGACATCGCCAGAAAACGCGATGTAGGAAAGTCTCGTCGAAAGAATTTCCATGTCGTAATATGGATGCAGAACCCTTTCATCACCATTTCCTTTGAACGCAATACTTTTTTTTCCATTGCAAGAGCAAGCAGGAACCAAGTTATGCGAAAACAAGGCAAATTCTGGATAAATCGCTTTAGGAGCCAAGTGATCAACTTGAGAGCTCCCAAGACTCCCACACATTGGACAAACAGTTGGTGATAATTTTTTTCTAATCTCGCTAATGTATTTAAGAATGACCAATTTCTTTTTGTAATCTTGTCGCATTCCCTCTTTCAAATTTGCATCCATTTCGATGGGCTCATTTAATGCCAAGACGTTTCCGTTAATTTTTTTATAGTGTTTATACTCAGCTTCCACCTCGCTCAATGCATTAGCCAACAGAGGGAAACTGGCTAGATTGTCTTTTTTGGCCAACTCTCTAATGATATCAATGTCATCGTATTCTGGAAGTCCTAAATATTTCATATTTAGCTACCTTTTTTTGTACTTAGTAGCCGCTTAAAATACATTAAAGCTTCTGTTGAGAGTTCTTCAGCAAGCTCTCCTTCCCACGAAGAAGAGAATTCGGATGTTGACCTAATTTTCTCTAAGACTTGTTCACTAAATCGATTTACAAATCCATCTTCAAAAATAAAGTTTGATATCGCTCCTACATCAGCGCCAAATGTTTTAAGTCTAGGTCGATCAACAAAGACATACCCTTCATCGTCAACTGAAATATGATGTACTTGTGTGTTAGGTACCTCTCGAACTAAATATGCCGAGTGCGTCGCAATAATTGCGACAGAATGTGTCACCTCTAAAATACGATTCAACATCACGATAAAATCACTAACTAGATTAGGATGAAGATGAGTCTCAGGCTCATCAATTAAGACTACCGACCCTGGCCCGATGTGTAAACACAATTGGGCGGCCAATCGAAAGAAAGAAAGCTGACCACTACTTAATGGCATTTTTTGAGTATTGACATTTCGCATCAATATTCCGCTTTTATCCAACCTTTTCGCTGCTTCAAGTCGAATTTTTTCCCCTCGCGAATTCAATTCCTTCAAGGTCACGTCACCTACTTCGATATTATTTAATCCGGCAGAATCAATATTTGATGGAGTAACGACAAGCTCATCAAATGGAAGTAGGTTGGATATTGCCCTGTAAAATATATCCCAACGTAACCGTCCGGGTTCAAACTCGGCACGCCTTGATAACTTCTGCAAAACAACTGATAACGGTTCCCTATCTCCACCAGCGCGCTCTCCTGGCAAAGCCGACAAACGAATATAATTCACAAGCTCATTGCCATTTTGAATAGGTGGGAAAGTCGCTTCCGTTTCACCAGGAGTACAAACAGCAATTAAGGTCCGAATGATTGTATTTGTAATTTCCGTCGATGCCGACTTTTCATTGTGGCTCAATATTGATTTGGTTAATTCATGTAAGGTTCTACTTTTCCCAACACCATTTTTGCCAATAATTACAGCAATCCGTTTAGGCAAGAGCCCATCATTGGTAAAAAAGAAATTGAAGTCGTGGCTATTTTTAAATCCAGGCAAGTCAAAAGAAAATTTAAGTTCTGAAGGTGCATAACTCGGTTCTTTCCTGTTCGATACAGAAAAAGATTGGAAGCCGTATGAGTAAGCGATAAAACCTTCAGCGGATCTCAGGAAAGACATATTGAAGGCACCGGAGTTTAGTGCCGAGTCCAGCCAAACAGGGAGCACCTTTTCCCTCTCAACAATAACAAGATCATTCATCGAAAGTAAAATATCTGAAGCTAGCAGTAATCCAAATTCTTCAACCAAGAAATCGTACTTTTCAATGTTCAATTGAAGTGTGAAAAATTGCGGAAAATTATCGACTGCGAGTATTTCCGATGATTGTTGGTTAAAAATATCTTGAACTATCTTATTCTGAGATAGCTCTGCCTCACCTGGAAATGCCAATCTAAATTCATTTGATATCGATTTTTCATTTGTAATAAAAAGGGTATATTCGAATAGGGTCTGGTAACCGAAATCGTTCCAGCTATTATCGACTGGAGAAATCAAGATGGAACCTGGATTCAATCGTGAGTTTGAGTTTTTACTACGAGCAAAGTAAATTTGCGGAGTTCGCGGAAAGTCATGCATTACGAATTTCTTTCATTTCTCAATTTTAAAAAACAGGCTAAACGATAAAAAAACGCTCCAACGCAAAGCGCACTAGTATCTGATTGAAATCAACATTCTCTGATTTAGCTATCGCCAATAACCGGGTGCGAACAGAGGCCGTTAGATCTTTTGTCATTCCATCGCTTCCAGATAGGGACGCATGAGATTGGCGGCGCGACAAATTTTAGCGAAGTGCCATAGCTCGTCACTATTAATTTTCTTTTCGGATCGTGCCTACCGAAGTGCCTCAAGTGCCACATCGAGTCCAATTTTTTTGCGATGTTTAAAGCAGTCGGCGATTGTCTTTGCCACGCTATAGACCCGAAAAGTCACGCGGTCACGCTCAAAAATTTCTATCCCCTCGGAATAGGCTTCACTTGTGAACTGATTCATTTTAATCGGGGGATAGTCGATCTTTGGTGCATGACTACCACGTGGCATCGCAATCCATATTTGGAGCGGCAACTGCGTGGTCAGTTCATGGAATTGTAGTGCACTGAGCAGACAAAATACGGCCTGTGGCACCCTGGTTGCAACAACGAGTAAAGCCTCGTGTTCAGATCCTTGGTTATCAGGCAAATGATACAAACCTCTGCTGACTTTTTCTAATTGGCCGAGAGCAGGCATGCGCGTCAGTACGACACGAGGAACATTAATCTGATCAAGGTCGTTTGGGCGTAGCAGCCCCTTCTGATGCGCCAGAATAAGAACGCGTTGCCGATGACTGTTGGTTTTTTCCATGAATTGATGATGTTCATTTTTTTCGTCGAAATAAAATAAGTGGCGAATAAATGGAACAAATTAATGCAACTAATTGGCGGACTTGGTTCTTGAAACCGCAAAGTATATTGGCTTGATGGCAAGCTGAAAACGATTGCTGTGAGCTACTTTCAAGCAAACGAAGTGTGATGGGACCAACATCAGATCCCATTACCCGATCAGCTTGGAGTGAGCATCAAAATTTGCATTCCCACGGAAGCTTATCCTAAGGCACTAATCACTAAAAAAATGTCTCAAGTCATGGTCGCGCCAAAAGATGCGCATATTGCCAGCGTCACCTCTAATTCAATCCCTTGGCAAACGAAAGGATATCAAACAGAGAATCGGTAACTCCTTGATACCTCCCGAGTATCTTTCAAATAATTAATTCCAAAACGCGTCTTCAGCAGATTGATCTTCAGAAAAAAGCCAAACTTGAGCGATTTTCCCATCGATAACCTCAAACAAATCGCTACCATTCATATCAACTGTTTTAGCACCATTTTTAGCACTGAAACGAACAGGGCAAGAGACAAAATTTCCATTAACCATCATTGCTCCCGCTGGATTAATGACTAATGTCCCTTGTGTCATTTCCATCATGCTGCCAAGTATTTTGCCAATAGCATCGAGTCCGCTTTTTGTTCCAGAAAACTTGTTATCTCCGGGTTGGTGCCATTTTGCATCCGTGCTGAAATGCGAAAATGCGGCAGGGATGTCACCTTTTGAAAGGGCGATTGAATAAGCCACAACTACATCTTTTGCTGTCATTTTAGTTTTTCCTTTATGTTTAATTTATTTGGTCGTGCGTATAGTTAACAAGCTTAATGTCCAATTAAAACATCGGATTGTTATTTCCCCGAACATCAGGCATTGGCATCATGGCATCCCAGTGTTCAGCTAACTTTTCATTCTCTATGCGGTAAATATCGATAAAGCGCCATTCCTTTCCCGCCATTTCATAACGAGAATGAAGGATGACGATATCGTCCTCTGCCACAACGTGCTTAAAGACACTTTTTTGTTTTGGCACACCTTGCGAGATAAGCATTCGTACAAGTGCTTTTACGCCTTCTGGGCCATCCGCTATTGTTGGATTATGTTGTATGAAGTCTTTACTCATATACTCATCTACACCAGTGATATCTAAATCACCAAAAATTCTTTGGTAAGCTGCAGCGGCTGTTTGTTTGTTTGCTTCTGCTTGAGTCATATTATTTTTTGCCTAAATTAAGTGAAAGAACATTGATTTAATCTGTGCTAATCGTTCCTACGGATTACCTAAAGAAGGCTCCGTCGATTTCACTGCTGTTTTCTGTATCATCGTTTCCTTTCAAAAAAATTTATATATGGTTATTATTGGACATCTTAAGGTGATTTAAACGGTAATTTTGCGACAAAAAATGATACTTTTAGGACATTCCGCCCCGCCCACAGGACAATCAAAGCGACATAGTCCGCGTCAAGAAGCATGAAAGTGAACATGGATATTCAGCGACTGGGTTATCGGCCGCAAGCGCCCTACCAACTCGACCTGGAAGTCTTTTCTATGACGGACCTTAGACATCGGGGCAAAGAACAATTACGAATAACCCATAGGTACGAGTTCCACACTTTGGTGTGCGTCACACAGGGTAAATGCACCCAGATGGTCGACTTCAAGTCAATATCCTGTGAGACGGGGTCGCTGCTGGTGTTGCGAGCAGGACAGGCCCACAACTACGGACAGGACGAAGATTGGGACGGCTGGAACCTGCTGTTTCGTCCTGAATTCGTCTTACCCACTTCGACGACTTCGCACGATCTCAAGCTCGCGCTCGACTTAGAGAGACTTCCTGAACATATGATCCTAAGTAGCCAAGAGCAGCGGAAGGTCACGGACTTGCTTCAGCAAATGCGAGAGGACACGCTGATCGATGCACCGCAGGAAGATGTGCACACATTGATGCGCCATCAACTCCATACGCTCTTGACGCGGCTGAGTATTCTGCAAGGCAGACGGCAAGCACAGGAGCCAACGGCGTCTCCCGCATCGCAGCGTTTCAAGCGGTTCCAGCAACTTGTTGAGGAACGCTTCGCACAGTGGCATCAATTGGCTGACTATGCCAATCAACTCGGTTACACCGAGAAGACCCTGGCGCGCGCAATAACGGCATCAATGGGCATGACGGCAAAAGCCTTTATCTCAGCACGAATAGTTCTGGAAGCAAAGCGGCTTTTAGTACACACAGATTTTTCCCTAGTGACCATCGCAGAAAAGCTGGGTTTCGACGAACCTACCAACTTCAGCAAGTTCTTCAAGCGCGAGGCTGAATGCACACCGATGGAATTCCGCCGTCGACAAAAGCTTTCTATAGCGATGTCCGGGCTAAAGCAAGGCAGTAACCCGCACTCAATACGTCAATAGCCGCAGGCGTATTGCATCGTATGACATTGTTCACAGACGACAGACGGCACATTTGTGATTATTAAGTAAACAAGTTTTAAGATTTTTTAAAACAGTACTGCCCGTTCACGCACTATCCATGCGGGTTTGCCGCCACTCTGGCCTGTAAGGCGCGTGGATATTACGCGGTTGCGGTATTTATTTTTGATTTTTTATTTGCAACGGACTCGATATGAGCAATTTGAATTACTCATGTTGCTGACTCAATGTGAATTGAAATGCTGAGCTTTGTAGCACAACCTACAAGCTAATTTGTTTGGCATACAACGCGTAATCTGAGCTCTGGCGATAGGTCACTTTCAACCAGGCGACGACACCCAAGTAACAACAATTCCAGTTTCACCAAAACGCCGTCTTGTGTAATACTCCCCTGACCAAACATCGCGAAAAACGGTCTCTGTATCAGTTTGGCTCTTGAGCCACTCGATCAGGCGACCGCATATACGTCAACCAGCACTTGTGTGAGGTCGGCCAGCGTTTCCCCCGACATTTGTCGGATTTTATTGCGAGCTGTCGTGCTTTTGCCCGACTTGCCCGTATTTACTGGAACGCGCCATGAACCAACCTCTCAGCTTGTCGAAGTCACTAATCCATTCTCACATCATCATTGTCGGTGCCGGTCTGGGCGGCTTACTACTCGCCCGCGTCTTACACGTCAATGGCATCCGGTCGACCATCTATGAAGCAGATGCATCGCCGCATACACGTGCGCAGGGTGGCTTGCTGGATATTCACGACTACAACGGCCAAATCGGGCTAAAGGCCGCAGGTCTTTACGAGCAGTTTCTTGAACTAATACTTCCGAGTGAGGATGCTAAACGGGTGGTCGATAAGTACGGGAATATCTTGCTGGATAAGCCCGGGCTAGGCAGCTCTGCGAAGCCCGAGGTGGACAGAGGCGAGCTTCGCCAGCTTCTCATTGAGTCCTTACCTTTGAATGCCATCCAGTGGGGGCGCAAGCTCGCAAGAACAATGCATGTGGGTGACGGACAGCATCAGTTGCTGTTCGCCGATGGCTCTTCGGTCACCTGTGATCTGCTGGTGGGTGCTGACGGTGCATGGTCAAGAGTGCGTCCGCTTCTTTCTGCAGCAAAGCCGGAGTATGTCGGCACCACGTTTATAGAAACCCGTTTGTTCGATGGCGACACTCGGCATAAAGCGAGCGCGGAGGCAATTGGCACGGGCACGCTGATGGCGGTGGAGCCGGGAAAAGGCATCTTGGCACACCGTTATGCGAACGGGACTTTACACGCCTATATTGCGTTGAACCGGCCAGAGGCGTGGATCAGCACGATTGATTTCAGCAAACCGGTCACGGGGCTACAACGTATCGCAAGCGAATTTGACGATTGGCCGCCTCATTTGACAGCGCTGATTACCGATAGCGAGTCCGAGCCAGTTATCCGGCCGATATGCGCTCTGCCAGTCAAGCACCAATGGGGACGAGTGCCTGGCGTCACATTGTTGGGTGATGCAGCGCATTTGATGTCGCCATTCGCCGGTGAAGGTGCCAACCTTGCCATCTATGACGGCGCTGAACTGGGAAAAGCTCTCTGCGCCTCTCCTGACAACATCGAGGCCGCATTAGAAGAATACGAGCGGGCTTTGTTCACTCGCAGCGAGGCCGCAGCAGATCAAACGTTTCGGAACCATCAGCGCTTCTTTGGCGCAGATGCACCTCAGAGCGTGGTTGAGCTTTTTTCTGGGTATTAGTTAGTTTGAATGGAAATCCGGGACGAACACGATTATGCTTATTTAATACAATTAATCGTTACATAAATTGTTACGATTTTTTGTGTTATTTAATATTTTTACCTATGTATTTAATAAAATAAATCATAGAATAGTCGTTACATGAAAATTTCTAAAACAATCCTGGAAACGCTACGCACCTGGCACCGGCAACAATCCGGAGAGTTATTGACGCGCCTCGGGGTTAGCCGTCCAACTTTGATGCGGGCAATTGCCGGGCTGGATGGTCAGGTGGTCTCACGTGGCCGCGCACGGCGAACCACGTATGCGGCTCGCCGGTCGGTTCGGGGTCAGGTGGCTCCGATACCTTTGTACTACGTTGATGAAGCTGGCCGCACGCACGAGGCCGGGCTGCTTGAGCCTGTTTATCCGGAAGGCTGCGCGATGACTTTTGCGAAGGATTTTCCTTGGCCAATGGATGACGAGATGGTCGATGGTTGGTTTCGCGGATTACCTTATCCCTTGGCGGACATGAGACCGCAAGGATTTTTAGGACGCAACTTCGCACATCAGTTTGCGTCTATCTTGCAGGTAGATGAGGACGTGAAGCGCTGGAGTGAGGATGATGTACTACATGTATTGAGTGTGCTTGGCTGGGATCAGCCAGGTAATTACATTTTAGGCGAGCAGGCTCTGCGCCGTTTCTTAGAGGCGCAACAGCAAGGTAGTCACTTTCTTCGCGATGATGAGATCGAGACGACCTATCCGCTACGTGCTATGCAGGCGCTTAACTTCGGTGTTGCCGGCTCCTCCGCTGCAGGGGAATTTCCTAAATTCACTGAGCACAGGTTGATGGGCGTGCCGACGCATGTCATCGTCAAATTCTCGGGTGCTGATGGCTCACCGCCAGAGCAACGCTGGTCTGATTTGCTCGTGTGCGAGCATCTGGCGCTGACCACGATTGCCGACACGCTACAACTCAGCGCAGCAAAAAGTCGACTCTATCAATTTGGCGACCGTACCTTCTTTGAAGTCGACCGCTTCGACCGTCATGGCGAATTCGGACGCTCAGGGGTGTGTTCATGGCATGAATTGAATTTTGCCTTGTTTGGCGGCACGGGCTCCTGGTCAGATGGTGCAAAGGCGATGCTTGATGCAAGCTACATTTCCGAGGAAACCTCACGACATATTCATCTTTTTGAACATTTTGGGCGCTTGATTGCCAACACCGATATGCATGATGGCAACCTAGCCTTCGTGCCAGGTCTTGGCCTGGCGCCAGCCTATGACATGCTACCTATGTTGTATGCGCCGCAACGGGGAGTTGAGCTGATCGAGCGCAAATTTGCCCCCGCCTTACCGATACCGAGAGAACGCAGTGCCTGGCTGCAAGCGGCAGAGGCTGCCGCGGTGTTCTGGCATCGAGCCGCATGTGATGAACGTATCAGCGAGGAATTCAGGTCTATCTCCCGAGCGAATGCTGCCCAGGTCGAACGCCTGCTTGTGACACAACGGGATTAGCCTACCTCACGCAACTCAGCGCCCAGAGTTGGCAAAGCTTAAAAGTTTGAGTGGAAAATAAAAAAGAACCGAACGAACGATTGTGCCGAGAGTGAGCGGCCCTCTGCCAACAGACTTCATTAGAAATGTGGCTAAAAATTGATCGCAACTTAGGTTTTTATTAATTTACAATACAGTAATTAATTTAAGGGGAGAAATAAATGAATCCACTCACTGACCTATCACCAATCCTCATTCCGATAACGGCTCTGCTGATTCCGATTGTCAGCATTATTGCCTGGGTTATTCTGAAAATTACACGCCTGAATATGCTGCATGAAACAGTACGACTGTTGAGTCAGAACGGACAACCCATTCCACCCGAATTAATGAATAAAATTATTAACGATAAATCTTCTTAATCGTCTGGATTGATGCCGGTGATTTTTCATCAGAAGCAATCTGTCATCCGGTTGAAAAATCATACTGTTATCGCATTATGCATCTGAACTACGTCACACATCTTTGCGCAAATAACAGCGATGCAACGAGATGACTCGCTGGGCTGCACTCTTTCTGCATCAAGAATTTTGTGACGGTTGATTTTTTAATTATTCATGATGGTGCTGGCCCAGCATAAGGTTTTTTGTTCACTCTGACCCGCACAGGCAGTTTGAGCAAAAACTCAAAAAATCCCAGACAATGCCATCCCGGCGCTCCAGTCCGGGCTATTTTGATTTGTGCCTTTTGAGGTGAAGACTCGCAGGCTTACAGCCTCGGTGAACCGGTATGACGTGGCGAGTTCCAGTACCTGATAATAATTGGTGGCGGTTCCCGATGGTTGCGCCATATTAAAGCTGAACGTGGCGTTACTTTTGGATGTCAGCTCGGTGGCGAAGGCAAAATAGCCGGACCAGATATTATTAAAACGGATGTCTTCTATGATGCCGTTGACTTTAATTTTTCCCGGATCACCCAGAACAGAATACTTCACGCCGCCACTGACGACTGCGGTTTCAAACGGATAGCTGGCGGTCAGTCCGACGGTATAGTCGTTCTTACCGGTGCCGAGTCCCTTTGCGCTATCTGCGGTAGCTATCTTCATTTCTCCAACAGCATTCACCGCGATGGCGGTTGCCGGATCGGCGAATATTTCTTTATTGACTGACAGGCTTAGATCGCCAGCGCCGGAGGAGGAGACGATGCGCGGCGTGACTGTGACCACTTTTTTCACTCGGGCGATAATGGTACCGGCAGGTGCCGTCCGTTCGAGATAAAGCGTTGTGAACTGAAAGTCCATGTCAAATGCAGTCCACGACAAGGTCAGATTTTTTACCGTACTTTTGCTCTCAACCGCGGAGGAGTATTTGCCCTGGGTATAGACGTATCCGAACTCAATACCGATCGGATCCCGGCCTGCTCTGTCGATCGGTTCTGCAATGGTCTCATCGCACATGGCCAGATTCGATGCCTGTGCGAGTAGCGCAAAAATAAGCGCTTGCCACAACGAGCGCTTTGTCAGGGTGAGCCTTTGCATAGTTTATGTATTTTTTGTAAAGAAAATTTTTGCAGATGCAACATTTTATAACGAATAGCCGCGCCATCGTTCCGTATCTGCTTACATTTGATTACCTCTGAAACAATTGCGCTGTCGGTATTTGTCGATGCGAGTGCGTTATCTGACTACAAGTATGGAACTTGTCATCAAATGGAGAACAACATGGAACAGAGCCGCACAGTAAGTCGCCTTCACCCTATCGTCGCTACCGCAGCAGGATCGGTGATCCTGGTCAGCCTGCTGGGCGCTGCGGCGATTACGGGACTGTTACCTAGCTCACATGGAACGGTGGCACCTGCGGCAATGCCTGCTACGGCATCCGGTATCACACCATTAGCTCAGACAGCAGCGCAGCCACAGTACGAGGCGCCACAGCGCGTACCAAGCGCACACACGACGCATGCCGTACATCAGTCGCGTCTCGTGCACTCTGGGTCTCCGGTATCTTATGCTGCATCTAATCAGCAGCCTGAACAGGGCAACTCTGGCTACGCGAATTCGATGTCTTCAACACAGGCACCTGTCGCCCGTAATAGCTCGAATAGTCCGAATAGTCCGCTCGGTATAGGCATAGGTGCGGTCATCGGTGGCTTGCTAGGCAATCAGGTAGGTGGCGGCAATGGTCGCACCCTGGCAACGATTGCCGGTGCTGCGGGAGGTGGCTACCTGGGTAACGAGATCGCGAAAAGAAATCCTTGAGCTTGACAACAAGCTTCCGGTATTCATGATCGATCAATGATCCGTCATTGATCGATCAACGACAAAGATAGTGGCTTCACATTGAATTACACGTCCACTATCTTTTTTGATCCGGTTGCTTAGCTCCGTTTTAATTTAAATGTTTTTGAAGTATTCCAGATCCAGTCTAAGTCCTCGCTAATGCAGACTTATTTCACCAGCTCCCGAAAATAATCAACATCGACATTTTGATTTGATGAGTCGGATGTTGATACCAGGTTTGTCTGAGCAACGCTGGACAGTCCCATCTGCGCTGCGCCCCATCACCCAATGCGCCTTGAGTGGCGTACCCACCAAGATAACCGTGTGCTGATCCAGACCATCAGAGAACTGCACCATGCCACCGCTCGTTAACGCCATTCGTAAAAAGATGGGTCAAGTTTGATATCGGCAACGAAGTTCTCAACTTGCGCGATTACGCATGTCTGCCTGGTATCGCCTGAATTTGCCCAGGCTCACCCAATCCCCATTACTTACCTGCATTTGCACAAAAGCCGTGGTTTTAGTCTTAATTGAATTAATTGACGCAATTTATCTTCATCAGATTTATTTGCACTTCAGGAATATAAGTTGTACGATAACGTATAAATAAAACGACGGGCAAGCAATATCGCACCTCATTAAAAACTGGAGACTGTATGCTGAATTACCTCTTTCTATCGACGCATTGCGTCCAGCCTGTCCATACTGACTCCAGAACATTCGCCTTAAACGAGCAGTCATTCACAAGTAATCAGTAAGCACATAGCAAGCAAATAGAGGTTGTGCTCACCGCCTGCCTCTGAAAAAACACCAGTTCGATGCGGCCTGATCTTGTACTGAGATGATCATCCGGCAACTGGCACATTAGATTGTCAAACGTATTGAGATCGTCGCAGGTTTTTTCTCAATAGCAGAACATCAGGATCAGGTATGACTATGAATTCACAAGCGCTAGGAAAATATCGTTGGACCATCTGTGGTTTGCTCTTCTTTGCAACCACAGTGAATTATCTGGATCGACAAGTATTGAGCTTGCTTGCACCCGATTTGTCCAAGGAATTTGGGTGGAGTAATTCTGATTATGCGAATATCACGGCGGTATTTCAGTTCGTGTATGCGATCTCGATGTTATTCGCCGGGCGTGTGGTGGATAAGATCGGTACCAAGCAGGCGTTTATTCTGGCAATCAGTATCTGGTCTGTCGGTGCGATCATGCATGCTTATTCGATTCCGATGGGCAGCGAGATCGCTCAAATTCTCAGTTCATTCGGCATCGCCGCGGTGTCTGTCTCCGTTGCCGGCTTCATGTTGTCACGGGCAGTTCTCGCGCTGGGTGAGGCAGGTAATTTTCCTGCGGCGATTAAAGCAACGGCAGAATATTTCCCCAAAAGAGAACGGTCATTTGCAACCGGCATTTTTAATTCCGGTGCGAATATCGGTGCCATTCTTGCGCCATTGCTGGTGCCCTGGATTGCCGAAAACTGGGGCTGGCAATCGGCATTTATCGGTATCGGTGCGATTGGTTTTATCTGGATGCTGGCGTGGTGGATCTACTACGACAAACCCGAAGAACAAAAGCGCCTTTCGGCAGCCGAGCTGAACTACATCAATGAAACCGACGCGTCCACTGGCAGCACTACGACCGGGTCGTTTACCACGACAGCGGCAACAGCGGATTCAGGTAAAACGGTCTCCTGGCTTGCCTTGCTCGGCTACAAACAAACTTGGGCATTTGTATTCGGCAAGTTCATGACTGACGGCGTCTGGTGGTTCTTTTTATTCTGGCTCCCTAAGTATTTGTCCGCCCAATACGGTATGCAAAAAACCGAGATCACTTTGCCACTGGCGGTTCTCTATAGCATGACGATGATAGGCAGCATCGGTGGTGGCTGGTTTCCGACTTTTTTTATCAATCGCGGACACTCTCCGTATGACGGTCGCATGAAAGCGATGCTGGTGATCGCTCTGTTCCCGCTGGTGGTATTGCTGGCACAACCATTGGGCTACTTGAGCTTCTGGGTACCCGTATTACTGATCGGCATAGGCACGTCGGCGCATCAGGCATGGTCGGCCAATCTGTTCACAACGGTGTCAGACATGTTCCCTAAAAACTCCGTCGCCTCCGTGGTGGGCATCGGCGGCATGGCCGGCGGTCTCGGCGGTGTGCTGGTGTCAAAAATAGGCGGCTGGCTGTTTGATTATTACGGCGCACTTGGCCAAATTCAGACCGGCTATACCATCATGTTCTCAGGCTGTGCACTGGCCTACCTGATTGCCTGGTCAGTCATGAAATTGCTGGTTCCGCGCTATAAAGAAATTACGGATCTTTAAGCGTCAAGCCGATTATGTGAGCGCCATTCGCTAGTCTGAGCTAGTCTGAGTCGCGTCCAGACTAGCGGCAAAACCACATGTTGAACGCGAGAAAAAATACCTGAATCGCCATATGAGCAAGGCCAGCGGAAACAGCAACTCTATGACGCACGCAGGTATAATGCAGCGAATCACTCACTTATCAACCTCCGTTGATCGCTCCGGAACATGACAAATACCACTCCCGCACTAGCACTGCCAGTTCAAAGAAAGAAGCAGAGAAATCTCGCGCAGGGAGTGATTGAGAATATTAGTCACAACATCCAGATCGGCAGCCTCAAGCCCGGCGACAAGTTGCCAACCGAATCAGCGATTATGGAAATGCACGGTGTCAGCCGTACTGTCGTGCGCGAGGCGATTTCTCATTTACAGGCATCGGGCCTGGTAGAAACACGACACGGCATCGGTACCTTCATTCTGGATCAGGCCAGTGCGAATTTAGGCAAAATCGCTGACACCATGCTCACGATGCGTGATGTCTTAGCCGTGCTCGAATTGCGCATCAGCCTGGAAACAGAAGCCGCCTGGCTCGCAGCCTCCCGTCGCACTGACGAACAGATGGTGGCGATCCATGATGCACTCAAGGCGATGCAACATAAAACCAATACCGAAAACAGCTCGGTTGATGCCGACGTCCAATTCCATTTACTGATCGCTCAGGCGACCGACAACCGCTATTTTGTTGAGATCCTGAGTCATCTCGGCAACACGATTATTCCTCGCGCACGACTCAATACTGCCAGCCTGCTGCAGGACGATGCCGAAAAATATCTGGAACGCGTCAATCGCGAACACGAAGATATCTACGACGCTATTCTGCGCAAAGATCCGGAAGCAGCACGTGCCGCAATGCGCACACACCTCAGCAACAGCCGCGAACGCCTCAGAAAAGCCCATGACCTGATGGAATCAGCACGCGCCTGATTGCAGGCCGGTTCTGCCATCGTGTGAATTTACTCCGGTAAGACATGCGTAAAGCGGAAGCTGCTTGCAGGTACTCATCGTGCTTCTAGCAATTTTTAACATCAATCCGTAGGCTGGATGCGGCTTTCCAAGGCATTTCACCCCAAGAGACGCATGGGAATTGCGGATTCGGTTTTAGGGGACTTCTCAAAACCTCCAGCTGGATCCCTGCATTCGCAGGGATGACGACTTTAGGTCTCGGGCTTAAATGAACGGCATTACTGCTTACTCCCGCCTTCAGCCTTCACCTCAGCGCCGGACTCTGCTTTAGTCACACCGGTTCACCAACAAATAAACACCACAAATCCCCGCAGCACAAAATCCTCGAATAAATACTTGTTCAATTGAAGTTTTAGTTGTACGATGACGTATCACTAAATTCTAAAATCAATTAAAAACACCCATACCTTTTTGCCTAATGGAGAAATCATGAATCACCAAGACCTCAAAACCATCATGTCAGCTGGCCTGCTCTCTTTCCCAGTGACGGATTTCGACGAACAAGGGAATTTCAGAGCCAGCACCTATGCCGAACGTCTGGAATGGCTGGCCCCTTATGGTGCCAGCGCATTGTTCGCGGCGGGTGGAACGGGTGAGTTTTTTTCTCTGACACCGAACGAATACTCTGATGTGATTCAAGTTGCGGTAGATACCTGCCGTGGCAAAGTGCCGATTCTGGCTGGTGCCGGTGGTGCAACGCGCAGTGCAATCGCGTATGCACAGGAGGCTGAGCGCATCGGTGCACAAGGTATTTTGTTACTGCCGCATTATCTGACTGAAGCGAGTCAGGACGGTCTGGTCGCGCATGTCGAAGCGGTCTGCAAATCGGTGGATTTCGGCGTCGTTATTTATAATCGCGGGATTTGCCGCCTGACGCCAGACTCACTGGAAAAACTCGCAGCACGCTGCCCGAATCTAATTGGTTTTAAAGACGGTATCGGTGATATTGAGTTGATGGTGTCGATTCGCCGCCGCATGGGTGATCGTTTCACTTACCTGGGCGGCCTGCCGACGGCAGAAATTTTTGCCGGTGCGTACAAGGCGCTTGGTGTGCCGGTGTATTCGTCAGCCGTATTTAACTTCGTGCCTAAACTGGCGATGGATTTTTATCATGCGATTGCCAAAGACGACCATGCAACAACTAATCGCCTGATTGATGAATTTTTCCTGCCTTATCTGGAAATACGTAATCGCAAAGCAGGCTATGCTGTCAGCATTGTCAAAGCAGGTGCACGACTGGTCGGACATGATGCCGGTCCCGTGCGCAGTCCATTGACAGATTTGACCGGAGAAGAGAGTGAACAGTTACGTGCCTTGATTCTTGCTCAGGGCGCGCAATAATCATTGCGGCCGGATCATCTGCAAAACTACGCAGTAACACATCAACATCGTCAGAACTCATTACGTCAATTAATGGGTTCTGATAATTTCAGAAACACAAGGAGTCAGTAATGCACATCAAAGGTGAAATGGTCATCGGCCAACGTAATCTGTTCGGTAGCGCGGGCAGTATTCATGCAGTCGATCCCTCGCTCAACAGAGAAATCGAACCTGCTTTCGGTATGGCAACCGAGGCCGATGTTGCAGAAGCATGTGCATTAGCTGACCAGGCTTTTGATGCGTTTCGCGATACCTCGCCAGAGCAGCGCGCGGTATTTTTAGAAACCATCGCGAATGGCATTATTGCCCTCGGTGCAGAATTGCTGGAACGTACAGCAAGTGAATCTGGTCTGCCGATGGCGCGGCTGGAAGGCGAGCGAGGCCGCACTGCCGGACAACTGCGGCTATTCGCCGAGGTGCTGCGATCTGGCAATTATATGGACGTCACGCTGGATTCTGCCTTACCGGATCGTACGCCACCACGCCCAGACCTGCGCTTGCGCAAAATTGCACTTGGACCGGTTGCCGTATTTGGGGCGAGTAACTTCCCCCTCGCTTTTTCGGTTGCAGGCGGTGATACAGCCTCGGCACTGGCAGCGGGATGTCCCGTCGTGGTCAAAGCCCATAATGCGCATTTAGGCACTTCGGAATTAATCGCTAAAGTCATCCAGAAAGCAGCGGCAGACTGCCACATGCCGGAGGGCGTTTTTTCTCTGCTGATCGGTAACGGTAATCAGATCGGCCAGAGCCTGGTTAGCAATCCGTCGATCAAGGCCGTCGGCTTTACCGGCTCGCGTCGCGGCGGCTTAGCCTTGGTCCACGCGGCAGCACAGCGCAAGGAACCGATTCCGGTCTATGCGGAAATGAGCAGTATCAATCCCGTGTTCCTGATGCCTGGGGCATTGCAGGCGAATGCAGCAGGTCTGGCTCAAGGCTTCGTCGATTCATTGACACTAGGCTCGGGACAGTTTTGCACGAATCCCGGACTGGTCATCGCGATACGTGGCGAGTCCTTTGACAGCTTTGTCGATGCAGCGTCGAACATACTCCGGGCCAAAATACCGACGACAATGCTGACCCCCGGCATCCACCAGGCCTATGTCGACGGCGTCAATCGTTTAGCGGAGGCAGCAGGTGTAACGCATCTGGCAAAAGGAAAAACCGAAGAAAATCCGTGCTCCGCGCAAGCACAGTTATTCCTATGCGATGCGCAGCATTTCTTGAATACAGCAAGCCTGGGAGAAGAAATTTTCGGACCAAGCTCCTTATTCATCGAATGCCGTGACGCAGAAGAAATGAGGCTGGTTGCAGAATATGTCGAAGGTCAGCTGACATCGACGATTCATGCTGCAGCAGACGATCACGCCATCGCCAGACAGCTTCTGCCAGTATTGGAAAGAAAGTCAGGACGCATCCTGTTTAATGGCTTCCCGACTGGCGTCGAAGTCGCTTACTCCATGGTTCACGGTGGCCCGTATCCGGCGACCTCGGATAGCAGATCAACCTCTGTAGGCGCATCGGCAATCGATCGTTTTTTACGTCCTGTCTGTTATCAGAACTTCCCGGCAGATTTGTTACCTGACGCCTTAAGCGATGCTAATCCTCTGCAACTGACGCGACTGATCGATGGCAAGATGACGCTGGCGTCTCGCTCATAACACCAGGCAGCTTATGACTACAACAGAACGTATCACGGACACACTCTGCATCGTCGGCGAAAGTCCGGTCTGGGATGCGGCGCAAGCGGCATTGTACTGGGTCGATATTCCGGCTAAATCGATTGGTCGCTGGGACTCAAGGTCGGGAACTCATCGTCATTGGCAAGTCGATCAGATGGTGGCGTGTATCAGCCTCAAGCAAAGCGGCGGGCTGATTGCGGGGATGGAGACCGGGCTATTCAGCATTGAGCTTGGCGAGGCTGACGAAGTAAGTAGAGCAAGCGAAGCAGATAGATCACATCAATCGTCTGTTGCGACTCAGCGTCTGCTCGCCAGCCCGGCAAACATGCCTGTCGGCACCCGCTTTAATGATGGCCGTTGTGACCGGCAGGGCCGCTTCTGGAGCGGCACCATGTTTCTGGACATGGCGGCGGCAAGAGCCGAAGGCTGCTTATATCGTTATACCTGTGACACGGGTATTTCCGACGCTGTCGTCTCTGATCTCATCGTGCAAAATGGCTTATGCTGGTCGCCAGACGGTCGCACCATGTATCTGTCTGATTCACATGCCAGCCGCCAGCTGATCTGGGCGTTTGACTACGATATCGATGAAGGAGTCCCGAGCAATCGCCGGATCTTTGTTGATATGAACAACTATCCAGGACGCCCTGATGGTGCGGCGATGGATACCGACGGTTGCTACTGGATCTGCGGAAATGATGCCGCCTGTATTCTGCGTTTTACACCGGAAGGCAAGCTAGACAGAAAGATTGATTTACCGGTGACAAAGCCATCCATGTGTGCTTTTGGCGGCGACAATCTGGACACCTTATATGTGACCTCAATCTCCGCGGGCAAACCCGCTGGCGATGATCTGGCGGGTGCTATTTTTGCCGTGCGCACAGGAGTCCAGGGTATGCCGGAGACTGTTTTTAGGGACTAGGTTTGCCTGATTATTCCACCGTCTTGATTAATCAGGACTGACGCAACAACTCCAACCTCTCACCATGATGAAGATACGGAGAAAATGGCGTAAGCGGGTCAGTGAGATATCGATATCAAAATGAACCCGCAAGCGGCATGCGCCTGTTGGCACGAAATGTCTCTGGAAGCCGCATATAGTATGCGGCTTCCATTTAAATTGAGTCACCCATAAAAAAAACAGCAGAATCTTCTGCTGTTTTTTTACATTCAACTTCAACGCAATTCACTCTACGCCGACAGAACTGCATTGACGGTTTTATCGCCGACTTTGATATTTTTCAATGTCAGCCCTTTGACGTTATACAGATAAAAAGCCTGTTCTTGATTGGCTGGGCTACCAAAATCACAATCACTGACCGTGACATTCGAGACCGGGAATATCAGCGGTGATTTTTCATCACCGTTGTAATCAGAAGCGACCGGCCCCAGGATCACAATCGCCTGATAACAAGAGTGCTGGCCGCTCCGGGCTTGCACATTCCCTACCGTGATGTTTGAGATATGAACATCCGACACCATCGGCGGACGGGTGCGGACATTGTCACTAACAGGTGCATAATCGCAGTCGAAGGTAATGATGGCACCCGCAGCCGTCGCTACGGTTTTAGATTGTATCGGTGAGCCAGGCAGCGAGGAATAAAAAGACGGAGAGGTTTGAACACCATGTGGAATAGAGATATTTCTGACATAAAAATGGCGCAGATAACCGCCACGGTTCATATTGGTCTTCAAGCGAATCGCTGTGTTCAGAGGATTCGTTTTCCAGTGTCTGTTTTCGAATAAAAGATTTTGCGCGTAGACATTTTGTATGCCACCCGCCATCTCACTACCTAATGTCACCGCACCATGACCGCTTTGCATGGTGCAATTCTGGATCACGATATTCTGCGACGGGCCGTATTGTGTATCCAGATTTTTACCGGCCTTGATCGCAATACAATCATCACCAGAATCAAACGTACACGTATCGATCAGTACATGGTCACAAGCCTCAGGATCAAATCCGTCACTGTTCGGCCCATGGCTTTTGGCGAGTACGTTCTCGATGACGACATTACGACAATGCACAGGATGATGCTGCCAGAAAGGTGTATTCGTGACCTGATAGCCTTTCATGAAGACATTGGTACAGCCAATAAACTGTATCATCGGCGGCCGCAAATGATGTCCCAGACCAAAGATACGTTTACCCGTCGGGACGCCTGCTTCGGACAATGCTGGTAAATAATTGGCATCCGCCAGCCAGCGGTCGTCATCCCCCTGAATGCGCTTGATATAATGACGATCAAGCTGGGGCGCGAGCTGATCCAGCGCGGGATTATTGAGCGGATTCGCCGTATTCTCTGAGGCTTTGCCCTTCTTGTAATTTGGTGTTGATCCCTGCGCAGCGACTGCATTGATCGTTTTCAGTTTGCCTTTCCATGTCCACCAGCAATCTCCGCTGTCATCAAACGGGACACCGCCCTGTCCATCCACAATACTGGTCCAGTCATCACCGGTCAGTGCAATATGATCCTGGCCGTAGGCATAGATCATTGGTGAAAAATTCAGGCAATCATTACTCTGCCAGCGAGAAATCACGAGGTTGCCATTTTCTCCGCAGGCATAGTCACCGTACTTGGCATAATCGGCTGGATTATTGCTGAAATAAACATGTGCGCCCGCACTCAGATGAACGTTCACATGCGATAACAATACGATAGGACCTGCACAAAACCAGTTACCTGCAGGGATCACAACACGCCCGCCTCCGGCGGCATGACAAGCTGTTATAGCTTTTTTTATCGCCAGATAACAATCTCTGGCATCAGCTACAGGAGTCGCCACTTCCGCCTGTTCTTCAAATGACATCCACGCGATGGTTTTTCTGAGCTTGCAGGTGACCGCACCAAAGTCAGTGATCACATAGTCAACGGCACGAAAGGCTTCGCGCCTGGCGAGCCTGTCGACGATTGCCTGCGCCTTTTGCCAGGGATCCACGACCGGTGTCGCCGCCAATGCCCGCGCACTTCCTGAACCGGCCACCGCCAGACCAGTCGCTGATAATGCTTTCATAAAAGAACGTCGGCTCTGCTGCTTCGCTGATATCTGTTTCATCCAATTTGTCTCAGTTATTTGTTCGAGAATTTGTTCGAAAATTTATTCGAGACTTTTCCGGCACGTTCGCCTGGCTACTCTTGCGTATTATTGAACTCTGCAAGAAAAACTCTATCCGGCATCCATTGTCCTGAGTAGCCCAGCTGACCGACAGGATCAATATTGGCGGAGATCAGATTGTTCCAGTAATCATCTGAAGAAAATTGGGCAGGGCGGAAAGGCAAGGTCCCATTTTTGTTCCAGTTGGACCATGGTTGTATGGCATTGATGTGCACGCCGATACGTGAATTCATGACCACCATTTTGCCTACCGTCTCCAGCGTTGTTTTGCTGATCGTTCCTTTAGGCGGCGTGTATTGATCCACTGCGCCAGGCTCGCACGCATACCCTGGAATCGGTACCTTACCGTAAGGGGTACATTTCTGGTTATTAAACCATTGACGGGCCAGGTAGAATTTTCCGGCGAGCGCATACGGACTGCCATCATGGGTAAAGCGACATTGATCGAACACAAACCCATAGCGGGTCTTCACATTCGTACTCGGCGCGGCAACATAGGAGCTGCTTCTGTCACCCAGAGATTTAATCTCAGTCTGATAAAAATACGCGGTCGCATCACCGAAAATAAAATCAACATCGCCTTCGATGTAGGAATGCTGAAAAAAATTCCGGGTCGTTTCACCCGCTCTGGGTGCACGCATATACAAGGTATCCTGAAAACCCAGCAGCCGGACATGATCAAAATGCACCTTATCAGCACCGTCCAGCATCACCGCCAGCGCTTGATGGTGTACCAACAGCATTTGGGCATAAACACCGGTATCCGGACAGGTACCAGGCTGGCATTCAGCACGCGCATTACCTTTATCCTTGTTGTAGGCATTTTCTATCGTAATATTTTTTGCTTCGAACGCCGGATTTTTTACCCATAAAACTGCCGTACCAAAAGTCCCTAAAGCAGGCTTGCTTTTGATACTGTCATACATTGCTACGATGGTCGGATGGCTTTGCGCAAACTGTGCGCCAAACTGACTTGTGTATGTCGCACCTGGCAGGGCTGCATCAAGGTTGGCAGATATTTTGGTCGTCGCGGCATCCAGACCAAGTAAGGTAATAGGCGTTGCCAGTGCAGGAACATAGACCAACTCCTGATACAGGCCTGGCTTGACCAGGATAGTGATACGCCCGTTTGGATGAGGCGAATTTTCATAATCGATTACAGCCTGATTGACTGCAGCCTGCACTTGTCTGAAGGTTTTTTTGCGATCTTCCTGCGCGCTGGCATCAACAATGTAATCGGCCTTTACGTTCTCGGCTGCTGCAATTGGATGCGAGAGCGGATCCCAGGGATCAATCCGCTCACTGCCCGAGATACCGGTATATTTCAACACTTCGTTAAGCGAAAACTGCTTGGCCTGCGCCGCATCTAATTGCGGCCTTTTCTTCACGACAGCAGCATCAGGAAAAATGACGAATTTGTCCTGACAAGAGTATTCTGATGTCCCGGAAAACATCGTCTTCACATTGACGGTAGACGAGGCATCCAATCCGGCAAACTGAACGTGGTCGAATTGCGTCGTATATTGATCCTCATTACGACCACCTATCACCACGTCATGCAATGTCAGCTTCAACGGGTGCTGAGCATCAAGACCTTGCAGAATAATCCGGCCGGGTGTCACGCTATGAATATGAGACAAAGAAATATCTCTGTATTCAGGAATCAGGCTGCCTGCTGCACTGCGGTTGTAGTGGGTATCAATATCAATCGGTGCGCGGACATTATTGATGCAGACATTGTTATAGCTGACGTGCTCAACCAGACCGCCACGCGATACGTCGCTCTTGATACGCAAACCCGATGTTGCTCCATCGATAGTCAGATCATCAACCAGAATATGTCGCACCCCGCCATTTGTTTCGCTACCGATCGACATGCCATGTCCGGTATAAAAATGATTGTGTAAGATCGAGATATTTTCAGTCACACCACTATTACCCGCCTTGATCGCAATATTGTCATCGCCGGTACGAATATAGCTATGTGCGATTGTAATATTGCGGGAAGAGATGGGATCAATGCCATCCGTATTGCGGGCGGTAGCCGGCGTATCGATACGAATTCCCCATGCGGTAAAGCCATCGACACGATTAAGCGTCACGTGGAAATTCGGTGAATTGCGTAAAGTAATTTTATGCAGGGTGATGTCTTGAGACTGATTAATTTCTATCAGTCTTGGTACGTTCTGATGGCTATTCTCTTTTTGTGCACGACGGGCAATTTGCCACCATGATTCTTCCTGTCCGAGAATACGGCTACCACCCTGACCGTCAATCTCACCCTCACCATAAATACCGCTGGATTTAGTTTGATCGATAGAAATAAAAGGCTTGCAGCCTCGCCCTTGCTGGTCGTTGCTACCGCATGTCGATGTACCACGATCAAATTCTTTGGGATTACTTGAAGCAAACAAGGTGACATCTGCATCAATGATCAGAGAAACACCGCCACGCAATTGCAACGGTCCGGATAAAAAAGCAGACTGTGCCTGAGCGCTCGCAAGGCGAATTGCCTGCCCGCTTTTGCACTGATCAATCGCCTGTTGTATGCGGGCAGTGTCGTTGATATTACTGATGGTGGTGGCTGTTGGACTGCTCAGTTGTGCAGACAACACTTTGCATACCGGCGGTGTCACTGGCTCTTTGATCTGACGCGCATCCTGAGCGCTTGCTGAGAATGCAACGCTCAGACCGAGCATCACCCACAAAATAGTCAGATAGCGTGACGTGTCTGTAGATTTTGTCCAATTAAAAATTGAACTCTGATTCATTTTGCTCATGGCTTCACCTCAGTGCTCAGCTCAGTGCTCAGGTCGGCACGCAGTGAAGGTGCGACGATAAGTAATTCTTTCACCACCATGGCAGAAAAAACCGCAGCGCCTTTTTTGCCGACATGGGTACGATCAAAAGTACTGCGCGCCGCACCTGCTGGCTCAGTCTTGCTGCGATCCGAGTTCGGCATAGCAGCAGTTGTTCCATTGTTTGTATCAGGCGGTGCCACCGCCAGAGTATCCGCCTCTGCCTCGCCCATTGTCTGCACGGCACGGTAGCTGATCGCATTCAGGTCGATCCAGGGGATGTGACGGGATTGCGCAATCTGGATGCTGGCCTCAGCCCAGGGTCGTAAATCGTTTTGTAATACCTGATCGCGGAAACTACGACGCGTCAGAGGCGTTACCAGCACCGGTGTTGCGCCAGTGGCTTTTACTTCATCGACATAACGTGCCATGTTGACCGGAAACTCAGTCACGAGATCAGTTGATCGGCCCGGTTTACCGGGCTGATCATTGTGTCCAAATTGAATGAGTACATAGGTCTGAGCAAAGCTGGCATTGTCTTTCAATAATTTCTGTACCTGCTCCCATGAACCTTCTGCGCGATAGCTACCGGAACTGCGGCCACCCTTGGCAAGATTGAGACAGGTCAATCTGGATGTAAAGGTCTGGCATAGTGCATCGCCGTAACCGCTCCTGGTCGCCATGGTGGAGTCACCGACTAAAATCAAGCGAGCTGATTTTTCTGCGGCAGAGGCGACCGCGGCGGATGAGTTACTAAGTGAGTTGGCGAGTGAATTAATTGGCGAGCTGCTTTGACACGCGCACAAGGATACGGCAGCCATACCCGCCATGAAGCGTAATGTGGCTGCATAAACTGACAGTTTCATAGTGATCTCGATGATCGTAAAGTAGGTAGCGGAATTTTTGACCAGACAATCAAGAATCCCGTCACCGCATTTAGACGGACAATGTTTTATTGAGGACGGCATTGCCGATCTTGACGTTTTTCAGGGTTAAACCCTTGACGTTATAGAGGTAATACGGATTAGCCGCATTCACAGGATTGCCTAAATCACAGTCGCTGATCGTGACATTGGTCACCGGCAGAATCACCGGCGCAGGCTGGGATTTTCCGTTGTAATCCGAGCTGACAGGACCAAGAATCACAATCGCCTGATAGCAGGAAAATTGCCCGTCTTTTGTCTCCACGTTGGCGACCTTCACATTAGAGATATGAATATCTGACACCACAGGTGGACGCGTTCTGACGTTATCGTTATTCGGATCGTAGCCGCAATCAATCGTAATAACGCCACCTGCTGAAGTAGCAACCGATTTATTCGGAATCAGGGAGCCAGGCAAGGTCGAGTAAAAAGCCGGTGTCGTCCGTATGCCGTTAGGGATCGTCACATTACGGATATGCAGGTTACGCAAGAAACCGCCGCGGCTCATATTCGACTTAAGGCGAATGGCGATATTCAGCGGATCTGTCTTCCAGTGACTATTCTCAAACACAAGATTCTGTGCAAAGACGTTTTGAATTCCGCCGGACATGATACTGCCGAAGGTCATTGCACCGTGACCGCTATGCATTTTGCAATCTTGAATAACGATATTCTGCGAGGGACCAAATTGAATGTCCGGTCCTTTTCCAGAATCGACAGCGATACAATCGTCACCCGTGTTAAACGTACAGCCGTTTATCACTACATGATCGCAAGATTCAGGGTCGAAACCATCGCTGTTCGGCCCCATACTATTTGCGTAGATATGGTCGACGCGCATATTCTTGCAATTGACAGGATTATGTTGCCAGAACGGCGTATTCGTTGTCTGGTAGCCTTGGAACAAGACATTGGTGCAGCTAATAAACTGCACCATGTGCGGACGTAAATAATGTCCATGACCAAAGATGCGTTTTTCTACCGGCACGCGCGCTTCTGCCAGGGCGCGTAAATACGCCGAATCACGCCGCCAGCGATCTCCTTCACCTTGTATCATGGCCATTTCTTCAGCACTGAGTTGGGGTGCAATAGCGGCTAGTGATGTCAGGTTATTCGGGTTCACTGATTCTTCAGTCCGACCCTTCAGATGGGGAATATACTGTGCACCATCACCAGCGGCAATATCACCGGAACTGCTCGGTTTTTGCCGGCCTTTCCAGGACCACCAGCACTCTTGCTGCGCATTCCAGTCGACTCCGGCCTGGCCATCTAAAATGCTGGTCCAGTCTTCACCGGTTAAGGCAATATTGTCCTGGCCATATGCATATACCAGAGATGAAAAATTCAGGCAGTCATTGCCTTCCCACCGAGTAATCGATAATTTGCCATTCGCACCGCAATCAAAATTGCCATACTTCGCGTAATCATCGGGATTATTGCTAAAGTAAATATGGGCACCTGCCTGTAAATGCACATGAACGTTTGAGCGCAATACGATAGGCCCGGCGCAATACCAGTCACCTTTCGGAATCACGACACGACCACCGCCTGCCTGATGGCACGCGCTAATCGCCGCTGTAATTGCAAGGTAGCAATCGTGCGCACCGGATACCGGCGTCTGCATCGCTGCTTTTTCAACGAACGAGACCCAGGCCTTGACCGGTACCGTTTTACACGGCTGCGCATCAAAGCGGGTAATCACAAAATCTTCGTTACGAAATTTTAAGGGCTTACTCACACGATCAATAATGGCTTGCGCCTGCTTCCACGGATCTTGTTTTGCCGTCGCCGCCATCACACTGAGCGGTGTAGTACTTGCCAGGGCCAGGCTGGTGGCTGACATGGTTTGTAAAAAATTTCTACGCTTCATACTCAATTTCATACCTGGTTTCATACTTGGCACACTTTTCGTTTGATCATTCTGCATTGTGACGCCACGCCCCTCGAACCGGAGTTCAAGGGGTGGCTCTTGCTGCTCATCGTACAAACTTCGGACATCGACTGGACATCTCAATGATGTCCGAGCGATGGATCAGAAGTTGTAAGTCATGCGAGCATTAAAGGCACGGCCAATCGGGCTGGCTGCACTGCTCAGATAGCCATATGTATAAGCGCTATGGTTTGTCAGTGGGGGTTTGACATTCAGCAAATTCGTGATGCCTGCTGCCAGTGTCATATTTTTAAAACCACGATAAGTGCCAGTCAGGTTCCAGACAGAATACGGCTCGATATCACGGAAATATTGTGCGGCAACCAGATTCTGATCGTGATAACCGGTGTTGTAGTTCTCGGTCAATTGAGCAGTCCAGTCGCCTTTGCTCCAGCGCATTGCCAGCGTGTGTTTCCAGCGGAATGTCAGGATAGGGAAACTGCTGGTTGTGCCGTTACTCGCGACACCGAAACGACCGATATTAGAAACATAAGCGCTGTCTTTTTCAAGCTGATTATCAAACTGTGTCAGGTAAGTACCGTCGAGTTTGAAATTGAAGTCACCGTAAGCAGTTTTAGGAATGCTATACGCGAGTCCTACGTCGATACCGCTAGCTTTTTGTCCACCCAGATTCATCGTGATGTTCTTGATGTAATTCAGTGAGCCATCTGCATTGCGGACGAACAGATCTGCGTATTTAGTTGGATTCAGAAAGTATACTTGCTCAGGCAAATTTGCCAGCATGTCTTTCATTTCAATATGCCAGTAATCAAACGACGCTGTGAAGTTTTTGAGTGGCTCAATCACGAGACCTAAAGTGGCACCGCGTGAAGTCTCCGGCACCAGATCAGGATTGCTGCCAGTCTGGCGTGGCAAGGCAACATTACAGACCGTCGATGCAACCAGCCCCGGCAAGGCTTTACCGGTACCGGCAACCCCTGGCGTACCGCCCGGACATTGCACTGGATCATCCCATTTTGATGCCGTCGTCGTATTTGCACCAGCGACACGATAACCATAACGGTCAAATAATGTGGGCGCGCGGAAACCGGTATTAGCGGAGCCACGGAACATCAGTGTTTTAGTTGGTTCGTAACGGAAGCTGGCTTTAGGATTGATGGTATTGCCAAAATCGCTGAAGTGATCGTCGCGCACCGCCACGTTAAAACTCAGTTGCTTGCTTACCGGGATTTCCATTTCTGCATACAGCGCAGCGACATTACGTGCACCCTGACCATGTGACGGGCCGGATGCGGCATAGGTCACTACTGAGGTAATGTCAGTTTTTGTATCCTCGGTTGTATCACGGTGCAGATCACCGCCAATCGCTAGGGTCAGAGGACCGCCCGCCAATTGTGTGAGTTCCTTGGTCACCGTCAGATCAAGGCCGGTATAGGTGCTGATGGAATGCCTGTTGAGGGCACCGTCAACCGAGATACTGTTCAAATACGCAAGGCCGGTAGCGTCCTGCAACCCAAAAGGATTCAAGCTGCCATTCGCGATACCTTTTAATAATCCTGGACCATTCACATAACCAGATTCATAGTAATTATCGCGTTGACTATGTCCGTACACAAAACCAGCTTTGTACTCCCATCCGGCAAAACTACCTTCGTCGCTTACGCCGATGCGCTGATTGACCTGAATGTCTCTGGTTGTCGCTTCACCGAGATCAGCCACACTCCAGGTGACAGTCAAAGGTTCGCCTTTCAGGCCGGCGACTGCCGGGACACCGCCGCTACCGCCCGGATACCACTTGCTGGTCGATGGCAGTAATGCGCTGACACCGTTTGCCGTGAGACTGGTTGTCGGATTTTTAGTACCGAGAATGAATTCCTGACCGCGTGAATAATCGATGCTGATCGTGTGATCTTCACTAAGTTTTTTTGTGCCTCTTGCGTAGAAGGTAACCTGTTCATTACCGTACAAAGCAGTACCGTACTGGTTCGCATTGATGACGCAAGTGTTCTTCGCTCCCTGTATCGAATAAGGAGCTACGCAACCGGATGTGTAATACGGATTTGCCGCATTCTTATTCGTTGCCGTGGTGAAGTTCGCCGGGTACGCATAACCGCCGCTCGCAAGCGTCGGAGCGCGACCGATACTTGTCAGAATATCGGCATTACTTAGATCGGTACGATCAGAGGCAAGCAGGCGGCTTCTGCGATGTCCGTCTGCCGTCGCAAAGACATTCCAGCCATCCGTTTGTAGGTCCCCTGCACCGACGATAAAGCTAAAGCGCTGCTCATCGGCACCGCCGGTTTTTTCAGGTTTCACCATCTGTGCAGAAACAGAAGCACCTTTAAAGGTTTTCTTTGTGATGAAGTTCACCACACCACCGATCGCATCGGAACCATAGATCGATGACGCACCATCACGCAAAATTTCGACACGATCAATAGCACTCATTGGCAATACATCAAGATTCGCGTAGCCGTCAGCAATCGCTTCGTTTGCCAGGCGGCGGCCATTCAGCAAGACCAGAGTGCGATTGACACCCAGGCCGCGCAAATTGATATTTGTACCGGAGCCGGCATTCGACGGAGCGAGTGAGCTTGACTCAGGCAAGGCCATCATCAGATCGGCAAGCGTCGTCATGCCGCGCTTGTCAATTTCGTCCGAATTGATCATTGTCACTGGCAAAGAAGCTTCACTGGCGAGTCGCTTGATCGATGAGCCTGTGACTTCAACACGTTGGACTTCCTGTGCCTGCACCTGGCTGGCCAGCGTCAGGACAGCCAATGTGACTGCCGACAAGGTAAAGGCTGGCTTTTGTCGGTTGTTAGATTGTTTCATTTTGTCTCCTTCTAATTTTCTTCGTGAAGTTCTTATGTCCAGTTAGCACTGGATCACTAGTCGGAGCACCTCGCGTACTCTGTGCCACTGCAACGAGGATGAAAGCTAGGTTTCACCGAGGTCGCAGCCGGTCAAAATAGAAAATTCTTACACGGGAAATCTGTCGCAAATTATCTATTTTTGCTTTGACTGACTTCTCGCCTTACTACCTGTATTCTTTATTTACGCTTGTTCATCCTCTTGAAAAAGTTCGCGTCACTCTTTCTAAATGGGCTCGCATCGCACGTCTGGCTTCTGCCGGATCGTGCGCGGCGATTGCTTCCAGAATATTCCGGTGATCGGTCAGTGTTTGTTGACGTAATTCCTCGGTTTGAAAATGTTCTTTCAACTTGTGCCAGAGACGACCACGCTGATCCCACAGATATTCAATCGTGCCAACTAATGCACTGTTCCCCGTTGCTCTGGCGATTGATAAATGGAAATTACGATCCGCCTGTTCGTTACTCGAATAATTGGCGTGATTTTTTTCCATTTCCAGCACCGCTTTTAAAATCGCATCAATCGCTGAATCCGTGGCCACTCTGGCGGCAATCGCAGCAACTTCAGACTCAATCAGACGACGGGCGGATAACACCTCAAACGGACCAGGTCCTACTTCCAGCAGATCTGCGGGCACATCAGGTTTTTCACTGACATACACACCAGAGCCGCCGCGTACTTCAATCACTCCGCCCAATTCCAGCGCAATCAAGGCCTCCCGCAACGACGCACGACTGACACTAAGCTTGGCCGCCAGATCTCTCTCGGACGGCAGGCGCTCACCAGGCCCTATCTGTTCATCTGCAATCAGCCCCTGAATCCGGTCGGCGACAACGCGATACAAACGCGGCTCATGCACACCGGCTTCACCAGGGAGACTATTTTTTTTCAACATGATTCCAACTTTTAAAAAGTAAAAGAATGCATCCGGTCAGGCCATTCTAATTTGGTCAGACCAAATTTGCAATGTGGACTAGCCAGATATTTTTTTTGGTGGCATACTCGCCACAATATTTAAAATAAAACGCGCAGATTATTGCATCGTTTCTTCAGAAAAACGTCTATTGCGCTGAGTTATTTTTTGGTTTTCATAGGAAGAATGAACAAGGCACGCAAATTTGTTGTAATTAGTCCCAGATAAAACAAAATGACAGAAAAATTTATCTGGTATGACCAATTACTACAATTGTATTGCGTGACTGAGACATTTTCTTTGCAAATCAGGAAATAATTATGACTAAGGGAATCAGAAAATGACGAACGCCAACGGAAAAACCCCTCTGTACATCCAGATGCATGGCAATGACAACGTTGCGATTGTGGCCAACGATGGAGGGCTTCCCGCTGACACCATTTTCCCTTGTGGCCTGACACTCAAAGAAAATGTGCCTCAAGGTCACAAGCTGGCCTTAACCGATATCGATGCTGGCGCAGCGATCATTCGCTATAACGTCACCATCGGTTACGCAGTAAGACTAATTAAACAGGGTTGCTGGATTGAAGAGTCTCTGGTGCAGCTGCCACCGGCAAGAGGCTTAGAGGATTTGCCTGTCGCGACACGCAAAGCCCCTGCCTCAGACCCATTAGAAGGTTACAGTTTTCAGGGCTATCGTAATGCCGATGGCTCAGTCGGCACGCGAAATATTCTGGCGATTACGACCACTGTTCAATGTGTAGCAGGGGTCGTTGAACATGCCGTCAAGCGCATCAAGGCGGAGCTATTACCCGATTATCCGCATGTCGATGACGTCATCGGCCTGGAGCATACATATGGCTGCGGCGTTGCTATCGATGCGCCAAATGCGATGATTCCTATCCGTACGGTGCGCAACATCAGCCTGAATCCGAATTTTGGCGGACAAGCCATGGTGGTGAGTCTGGGATGTGAAAAACTTCAGCCCACCCGCTTGTTCCCGAAAGGATCAATCCCCATACATAACGGCGGCGACCCTGTCGTGGTTTGCTTACAGGATCAGGAGCATGTCGGTTTTGAATCAATGATCAACTCGATCATGTCAACAGCAGAAAAACAACTGAGCGAATTAAATAAACGCAGGCGCGAAACCTGTCCGGCATCAGATCTGGTGGTAGGCGTGCAGTGTGGTGGCAGCGATGCTTTTTCTGGCGTGACAGCCAACCCGGCAGTAGGCTTCGCTACCGACCTGCTGATACGGGCTGGCGCCTCCGTGATGTTTTCGGAAGTAACCGAAGTGCGCGACGGCATCGACCAACTGACCTCCCGCGCGGAAAATCCTGAAGTTGCCGCGGCGATGGTACGGGAGATGCAATGGTATGACGATTACCTGAAGCGCGGCGGCGTCGATCGCAGCGCCAACACCACTCCCGGCAATAAAAAGGGCGGCCTGTCGAATATCGTAGAAAAAGCCATGGGCTCGATTGTCAAATCCGGAAGCAGCACGATATCCGGCGTGCTTGCACCAGGCGACAAGCTCACACAAAAAGGACTGATTTATGCAGCGACACCTGCCAGTGATTTTATCTGTGGCACGCTGCAACTGGCTGCGGGAATGAATGTGCATGTATTCACCACAGGTCGTGGTACGCCCTACGGCCTTGCCGCCGTGCCGGTCGTAAAGGTCGCGACAAGGAATGAATTAGCCAGTCGCTGGCATGATCTTATGGATATCAACGCTGGCCGGATCGCTAGCGGCGAAGCCAGTATCGCGGATGTAGGCTGGGAATTATTTCAATTGTTGCTCGATGTCGCCAGCGGTAAAGAAACCTGGGCCGAACACTGGAAGTTGCACAATGCGCTGGTTTTATTCAACCCGGCACCGATCACCTGAATATATGCGGCATCAGCGCACTCCGCAGCTACGACCGCAACTACAGCCGCTATTTTTATCTACTTTCTTTGACCATGAATGAATCGCACGGGATTTTTATGACTACGCCTAGCTCAGCTAAACCTTTTAAACGCATTTTACTGACCGGTGCTGCTGGTGGTCTGGGAAAAATTTTACGGGAACGGATAAAAGACTGGGCTGACGTCGTGCGCCTGAGTGATATCAGCGATCTCGGCACAGCGGCACCTGGCGAAGAAATTGTGCAATGTGACCTGTCGGATAAGGCAGCGGTTATCGCGATGATGGACGGCGTCGATGTGGTCTTGCACTTCGGTGGTATCTCGACCGAATCAAATTTTGAAGCCATCATGCATGCGAATATTCAGGGCACCTACAATATCTATGAGGCCGTGCATAAGGCGAATGTGAAACGCGTAATTTTTGCAAGCTCCAATCACACCGTCGGCTACTACAAAACCACCGATGTCATCGATGCCGATATGCCGCCTCGTCCTGACGGCATGTACGGCATCAGTAAATGTTTTGGGGAGTCCCTGTCTCGTTATTACTATGACCGCTTTGGTATTGAGACTGTCTGTATTCGCATTGGCTCCTCATTCCCTGCGCCGCAAAACCGCCGAATGATGGTGACCTACTTTAGCTACGACGATCTGGTTGAACTGCTACGCTGTTCCATTTTCACTCCGAAAGTCGGTCACACCATCACATTTGGCGTATCGAATAATCCGGCAAGCTGGTGGGATAACACAAAAGCGGCACATCTCGGTTTTCAGGCGAAGGACAGCTCACTGGCATTCGCAGAGAATTTCCCTGACAGCGGCACTTATCCGGCTGCGGACGATATTACAACGACGTATCAGGGCGGCGCTTTTTTACTGACCGGGCCGCAATATAAATAGCGGATGAGGGGGCGCGCGCTCTATTTCCAGATGACGCGTGGTTGTCCCGCAATGATTACGGGACAACCAGCCCCTCGGCAACAGCCACACGAAACAGTGCATCTTCGAGTATCGCTCTGGCGTGTCCCGCAGCGTGTTCCAGGTCTTTGTGCAAAATCACGTCTTCCGGCCCGCGATTGGCGCACTCGGCACTGTAGCGCTCAAAAGCACTCATGCTTAGTACCAGCTCCACCAGATGACGCGGACATTCGCAATACACCGTATTGGACGCATTCGTCAGCGCAATTAACTCCTCTTCCGCAAACCGTGGCGGTCGCGGATTGCCAGGTAAAGGTGCCGGCGTTGCAGCAGCCAATTTGGATTCAACTGATGGAATCCGTAGCAAGGCACGGCATAGGGCTTCGATCTCAATCGAATCTGACGGTGCCCTGGCGACCTCATAGCCCACCATACGCAAACGACGTATCACTGCGCTCGGCGCAAACCGGTAAAGAACGATCACCTGGGTAGCACCACAGGCATTTTTGACGCTGGCAATGGCGTCTTGCGATGCCTCATTCAGGATAGGAAATTCTGTCACGAGAATATCGGCATCGACACGCTGCGGCGGATTACTGGCATCCGTCAGATTTACATAACGCTCGGCGATGACCAGCGTACTGTCGTGCAAAGTATTCTCAAACTGACGCGAGGATAACAAAGGGCCGACCAGGACTACTCTGGAAACTCGTGCCGCGACCTCGCCGCTATTACGCGGTGCCTCCAGCGTTTTGGTTGCGCTACGCATCGCGATCAGGGCGTCGGTAGACATTGTGGCGATAGAACCAATAGGGTGTCCCATATCAACCAGTTGCTTAATCAATGCCAGACGACGGATTTCGGCAGACGAATACAAACGCTGTCCGCTGGAACTCATGCTTGGCCCCACGACTTTGTAGCGGCGCTCCCAGACCCGCAAGGTTTCCACTGGCACTCCTGCCAGACGGGCGGCGACGCCACTGCGGTAGGTTGGCGTATGCGGGTCATTTACTGTATTTGTCGTGTTCATCATCGTATCCCATTCAGTTTAAGCAGTTCAATTCATTCAAAATAGATGCAATTGAACCGCTTTATATCATATTTTTCGATTCATTGACTGGACATGAAAAGTTAATCGACTTAAATTGGGAACAAGATTCTTGAATAAAGAATTTTTAAGGGACAAAGCAGAGACAAGGATGTTTCATCTTCGTCATCAAATTCATTTTGCCCCAGAACAACCACCCACCCTCAAGCCACTCGCCAAGGACGCATCATGACCACACGCAGACAATTCATCTTCACGACACTCCCGACCGCTGCCGTTTTATTAGGCAGTTCCGGCATGGCAACAGCACAAGCAGCCAAGCTTGAAGAAAGTGATGCCATCGCCACCGCGCTGGGTTACAAACATGATGCCAGCAAGGTAGATGCGAAAAAGTATGCAACTTTTGCCGCCGGGCGCAACTGTGGCAACTGCCAGTTGTTTCAGGGTAAAGCAGTTGATGCCTGGGGTGTCTGCGGTGCCGTAGGTGGCAAACAAGTAAATGCCAAAGGCTGGTGCAGTGCCTGGAATAAAAAAGCCTGATATGGCAGGCATGTCTTCTTTCAACGCAGGTGGAGTATGTGTCGTCATCGGCTCCACCGGCGGTATTGGTCATGCGCTGCTAACAGCGCTGCAAGCCGCGTCAGCCTTCGATCAGGTCGTTCCTTTGAGCCGGCAGAGCACACCAGCGCTGGATTTGCTCGATGAAGCGCAGATCGAGTCCTGCGCGAACCATGTTGCGGCATTAGGTGAGATACGGCTGATCATCGACGCCACAGGACTACTGCACAACGAACGCCTGCAGCCTGAAAAAAGTTTGCGGCAAATTGATGCGGTTCAGATGGCGGAGTCATTCGCCATTAACGCGATTGGCCCGGCATTGCTGATGAAGCACTTTTTGCCATTGTTGCCACGCGAAGGCAAAGCCGTGTTTGCCAGTTTGTCTGCCAAGGTCGGTAGTATCGGGGACAATCAGCTCGGGGGCTGGTACAGCTATCGCGCCTCAAAAGCGGCATTGAATCAGCTTGTTCACACAGCCGCAATTGAATTACACCGTCGCCAGCCAGCGTCGATTTGTGTCGCCCTGCATCCGGGTACAGTACAAACCCGTTTGTCGTCTGCCTTCAGTAAATCTGGTCTGGACGTGCAAACACCGGCGCTGGCAGCGGAACGACTTCTCGACGTGATTGATAGGCTGTTGCCAGAGAATTCTGGCGGCTTCTTCGATTATCGTGGTGAATCCTTGCCCTGGTAGCAGGCAGGTGCTGAACTTACCCGAGCTTGTTTACAGCGAGGTAAGCCAGAAACATATCGACGGCTGTTTGTATCACTGCCGCCTGTTGCGTATCTGTCAGAGGTGGCTGGCCCATTGCGATTTGAGGCCAAAACGCAAATGCCTTGATCTGCCCTTGTAACATGTGGGCAGCGAATTCCGGATCAATGTCCCGGATCTGTCCGTCGGCCTGCGCGGCGCGCAGCCAAGTGGTGACGCCTTCTTCGCGGGTTCCCATCCGGGCGATCATCTCTTGCGCACGCACCGGATCATGGATGGCTGTGGCAATCGCTACTCTGGCCAAGTCCATAAAGCTTTTGTCGTTCAGCATGCTCATTTTTTGCTGGATCAAGGCCATCAACTGCTCACGCAGCGCTTGGCCCGGCTGATAACGGATCTCGGTGAGCGCGGCGCTACTGTCCCAGAGTTGCAACAAAATTGCCTCAAACAAATCATCTTTGCTGGGAAAATGGTTATACACCGTGCGCTTGGAGACGGCGGCACTGGCCGCAATTTTGTCCATACTGGTCGCATCAAAACCATGCGCCAGAAACTCGGCAATCGCCGCTTGCAAAATAGCTTCGCGCTTACGGTCAGTCAGACGCAGGGGAATCGACATAAGAATGTTTTTGAATGCTTTTTAACCAGGGATTTAAATATTTTACACTGATTAGTTTACTTTTCGTGATTTTGCTTTTAAAATGAAACTACACTGTGTAGTGTAATTTAGGTAAAGCCCGGTTGAGATCGCGTAGATTAAGCTTAGTGAAGCCTAATCAGCTTCCATCATCCTGATCGCCTTTTTATCTCTGGCAACACACACCGGACCAGCAACACATAAATAACTAGCGTCTCTCTGACAGGATTATTGATTATGGCTACCCGCACGATGACCGTCTGCACCACCTCTCCCGCTTACACGGAATCGCCTCAACGCGCCGCGGGCAAATTCAGAAATGCCGCCTCCATGGTGCGCCCGGGATTTGTCAAAACCATGCAGATCATGTGGCGCTTTATGTTTCATAAGCCTGCCGGTACCGTGCCAGCGCAGCCAATTCCTGTGAACGCTCTAAGTCGCGACGATTTGCTCACAGCGCCGGATCGCTCCCTGTACCGCCTCGGTCATTCCACGATGTTGCTGAAATTACGGGGAGAATTCTGGCTGACCGACCCTGTGTTCTCTGAGCGCGCGTCGCCAGTGCAATGGATGGGGCCGCAACGCTTTCATCAGACGCCGATCAGCATTCAGGATCTGCCACCGATTAAAGCCGTAATTCTGTCCCACGACCATTACGATCATCTTGACTATGACGCTATCCTGCAATTATCAGAGAAAGTTGAGCATTTTCTGACGCCGCTGGGCGTGGGCGATACGCTGATCAAATGGGGCATTCCTGCCTATAAAATTCAACAACTGGACTGGTGGGAAAGCACACAGGTGCATGGCGTTCAGCTGGTGGCCGCACCATCACAGCATTTTTCGGGACGCGGACTGTTCGATGGTAACCAGACCCTATGGGCATCCTGGATCATCATGGATGACGATACCCGCGTATTTTTCAGCGGCGATACCGGCTACTTCGACGGTTTTAAAACAATAGGCGATAAATACGGCCCATTCGATCTCACTCTGATTGAAACCGGTGCCTACGATAAGGAATGGCCGGACATCCACATGCAACCGGAGCAAACGCTGCAAGCCCACCTGGACTTACGCGGCAAACAGCTCGTACCCATTCATAACGGCACCTTCGATCTGGCGATGCATGTATGGCAAGAGCCGTTTGAACGTATCGTCGAACTGGCAGAGCTGAAGCAAGTGAAGATCAGCACGCCAGAAATGGGCGAACGATTAGATCTGGCAGCGCCGCATTCAGGCCAGCATTGGTGGAATAAATCATTGAATCAATAGTTGACGGAGTTGGCGGAGATCGCCGCCTGACACACAGGACTGATCGGCGGAGTAGCGACTACCTATCAACATTTTTTACTTGCCACTATTTTTTTACACTCATCTGATTCGACACTTTCTGCACGCCCTCTACACCTTTGGCAACCTCGGTGGCACGTGCGATTTGTGTTTCGCTGTCGACAAAACCGCTGAGTTGCACATCGCCTTTGCTAGTCACAACGCCGATATCAAAACTTTTTACAGCAGAATCGGCGAGTAATACCGATTTCACCTTGGCAGTGATGACGCCATCGTCAATTTTGTTACCGATGGTTCTCGGACTCTCTTTAATCAGCAATTTATTATCAACGCCAGTCACACCCTCCACTACACGGGTCAGCGCAACGCTCTTGTCGATTTGCGTCTGATTGTCGACAAAGCCGCTTAACATTACTTCGCCTTTACGCACCGCAACTTTGATGTCATAGCCCTTGATATCGCTATCAGCCATCAACGCGGAGGATACTTTTGTGCTGACTACGGTATCGTCGACCTGAGTTCCGACAGTAATTGCCGGTGCAGAAGGTCCGGCGATATCCGTCGGTTTATTACACGCGGTCGTTGCTAGCAACAAGGCACTGGCAACACCGAAGGAAAGTACTTTAGTTAATTTTTTCATCGCGGTATGTCCGATCTTTATGAGGTAGGTGACCTGAGGTCTTTGTGCTAGCAGGGGTGAAAATAGTACTAAATCCAATACCAAATCCAATGATAAATATGTGCATCGCCGGGAAAAGTCCGGGCCGAAATAAACAGTGCTGCCCGCAATCGCAGCCTTGATGGAATTTGTGCTTCAGCTTGCAACTATGATCGCTGCTTTCCACATGGCGCTCTGTTCGCTAGCGTACCTACCGGTCGAAATAGTTCTGGCATGCTGCGAAGATGCACTCAATATGTCCGTGCTTCTTATACGCGATCACTATGCCTTTCCACATTCACCGTGCGCTGACATTCACCCCTTGTTAGCGGACTACACGAATCATTCACCTAAAACTGAGCTCCATGACGCCACACTATCGCCGCCTCTTACAACAGCTCACTTCATTCACGCGCACCGTGCGTGACACCATTGTTTTATTACCGACTTCCGTTAAGCTCATGTGCACCGTGATTGGTCGTGCCATCGAACAATGGATACATCATCGTGCAGCGAGCAAAGGTGCGGCACTGGCTTTTTATACCTTGTTTTCCATGGCACCGATTCTGGTTCTGGTACTCGCCATCGCCGGATTTTTTTATGGACAAAAAGCGGCGCAAGGCGAAATATTGAATCAGTTACAAAGCCTGGTCGGACGCAGTGGTGCAGAAGCGATCCAATTGCTATTAGCTGGCGCACGCAATCCTGAGGAGGGTCGGCTGGCAACGCTGTTAGCCACACTATTACTATTAATCGGCGCAACCAGTGTGTTTGCCGAATTAAAAGAAAGTTTGGATGAAATCTGGCAAGTCCCTAAACTAAGACAGCCTGGCCTGTGGCGATTATTGCGTACGCGCTTGCTGTCATTTGGCTTGATACTCGTACTAGCATTTTTACTACTGGTCTCACTCATCATCAGTGCGGCACTAGTATTTCTTGAGCATTACTGGAGCGGTATTCAGATCGATATCGCGCTGCTCCTGATTCCGATTTCATCACTGGTCGGCTTTGCGGTGATTGCCTCTCTGTTTGCCGTCATTTTTAAAATGCTGCCACAAGTGCGCTTATCCTGGCGCGATGTCTGGATCGGGGCGCTGGGTACGGCGGCACTTTTCTCTATCGGCAAATATGGGATTGGTCTCTACATCGGGAATAGCGGTGTCGCAACCAGTTTCGGTGCTGCGGGATCGATGATTGCATTGCTGCTGTGGGTATATTATTCGGCACAGATTTTTTTACTGGGAGCGGAATTCACGCGCCAATATGCGCTGGCATTTGGTAGTTTGCAATCCAGAAAAAAATAACATACTCCTATTCAGTATATTTTAAGTGCCTAATAAAACAATACGGAATCAAGCATATTTATTAAAACTATAGGGGAGTATATGATTTACTCTATAGATGCAATCAGTAGCTTAAGCAATAGTTATACTCATAGATTGCCGTCTACAACAATCTGACTATCTACGCGGTGACCAAATAAAAAAAGCCTCCCTATGACCAACTAGCGAGGCCTGAAAATCGTCACTAAGCTCAGTGACGACCGCTCTTACTCAATGACAATTACTGCACGCGGCGTTCTATCGTAATTTGCTCTACTTCGACGCGACGATTCGGCTCCAGACAAACGATCAGGGCAGCACGTTTTTTCTCTGTACATTGCACAACCGGATTCGATTCGCCCTTGCCTTGCGCGGATAAGCGAGTCAGTGCCACGCCTTTATCGACCAGATAAGCTTTCACGACATCAGCACGCCGTTGCGACAACTTCATATTGTATTTATCCGTACCCAGGCGATCGGTATAACCGCTAATCACGACATCACTGATCTGCACGTTGGTATTGAGGACGCCCGCGATCTCGTCAAGCTTTGGCTGTGGTCCATTCAACGCAGCACTGTCAAAACCAAATAATTCGGTCGCCGACAAGGTCACTTTCTCAAAGCGCGGTGGCATTGGTGCTGGCGCTGGCATCGGCATCGGTGCAGGGCGAGTCTCTGAAATGACTAAGGCGTCAGGTGCAGGAGCTGGCTCGACGCGAGCAGCACGTTGTACTGGCTTATCAAAGCTAAAAACCAGACCGACGTTCAGATAATTGTTATTCGCGTGACTGAATCCCAGGTCATCACCACGAATAAAACCATGCACACGACGCAGATCCGCCTGCATTGCTAGCTGATCAGTAAAGCCGTATTGAAAACCGACACCGGCATTCATATACGGCGATGTCTGTGATTTTTCTACCAGTGGTGTATTGATCTTGTCGTACTGCGCACCCGCGCCGATTAAGAGAAACGGACGCAAACTCTTACGAGAGAACATATACAGAGCATCGACACCCAAGGTATTTTGCTGATAACGCGTACCGTTATCACGCTGACGACCATAGCTGGTGCCAAATTGCAGATCCCAGTCAGGAGAATACGCACGACCAAAACGAATCGCCGCAGCTTCTCCATGACCCGTTACGCCAAAATGGGTATCGGCATCAATCGCACCCAGACTAGGTGCGACATACCATGATGGATTGTATTCATAATTTTCTGGCGAACGTTGTGCCATGCTACTGCCAACGACACCGCATAACAGTGACACGGCGAGTGCGATTTTATGGAATTTTTGCATTTTTAAACCTTTAGATGATGAACAAAACAGGAAATAAATTCGAGCAATACATTGCTGCTCAAAGAGAAAAAGTGGAGTAACTCTTGTCGTTCTCATGACAGCGCATGGGAACGGAGCTTACGGACAGACACACCGGGGCTCTGTTCGGTAACTCACATAGATGTAAAAGAATTCGATATGTAATATCGGTAATGTAGGTGGCATCCGTAGCAATTCATCGCCATGTTTACTCTGGATTTAACAAGCACTCGTAATGTCTGCGCCGCAATACGCAGGCCTCCTCCCTGTCGATGACATGAGTTCTGCGTCTTTGACAAACCAATAGAATCGACCAGACCGACAGGATCAAACTGGATAAACTCGCTGACTATCTGAATAGAGAAAAAATCTATTTCACCATGTAGTCAATGCGTAATTCCACCTGATGATCCTGACCATCATTCACCATGTGAAGCAATGATGACTTTTGTGCGACACCATCAAGCGTCAGCGACATTGCCTCACTCTCGCCGTGGCTCGTGGAGACAGCAATGTGATAGGTAGTCTCTCTGTAGCGATAATGGATTTTGAAATGCCTCCACTCAGCAGGCAGACAAGGATTAAAACGAAGCTGATCACCTTCTAGCGTAATTCCCAACAGAGATTCCAGTATCAGCCGGTACATCCAGCCAGACGAGCCGGTGTACCAGGTCCAGCCGCCGCGCCCTATATGCGGACTGACACCATAAACATCCGCTGCGACGACATACGGCTCGACCTTGTAAAGTGATACCTGATCGGCGGTAAGTGCATGATTGACAGGATTAATCATGTCAAATAACTCCCAGGCACGCTGACTGTCACCGAGCTGTGCAAACGCCATCGCTGCCCAGATCGCCGCATGAGTATATTGTCCGCCGTTTTCCCTGACACCTGGCACATAGCCACGGATGTAACCCGGATTCTGATCGGAGTGGTCAAACGGCGGATCGAGTAACTGAATCAGCAAATCTTTACGACGTACCAGCCGCTGATCGACTGCCAGCATCGCCGCACGGGAACGGACGGGATCACCGGCACCGGATAATACCGACCAGCTTTGCGAGATAGAATCAATCTGACATTCGTCATTGGTGGCAGAACCCAGAGGCGTGCCATCATCAAAATACGCACGACGATACCAATCACCATCCCAGGCATGTTGCTCAATATTTTTTTGTAGTCTCGCCGCCTCACTCCGGCAGCGATCCGAAAATACCTGATCCAGACGCTGATCTGCCAACCCGGCAAAACGCATCAATACCTGATACAGGAAAAATGCCAGCCAGACGCTCTCACCCTTACCTTCTGCACCGACTTTGTCCATGCCGTCATTCCAGTCACACGAACCGATCAGCGGCAAGCCATGTACGCCATAGCGCAAACCATGGGTAATCGCGCGGACACAATGTTCATACAGAGTCGCAGTATCGTTAGACTGGCCGGGTAAGTCATAGTAGGAATCTTCATCAAAATTAACTTGCCGCCCTTCTAGAAAGCTGATTTTTTCATCGAGCACTTTGTAGTCACGCGTGCTGCTCACATAGCGACAAGTCGCCAACGGCAACCATAGATAATCATCAGAACAATGTGTGCGGACGCCGCGATTGGTCGGCGGATGCCACCAATGCTGGACATCCCCTTCAATAAACTGATGGGCTGCACACAGCACCAGATGCTCGCGTGCGAGCTGTGGTTGCGTATGAATCAGCGCCATCACATCCTGCAACTGATCACGAAATCCAAATGCCCCGCCGGACTGATAAAAACCGCTACGCGCCCACAACCGGCAAGCAAGTGTCTGGTACATCAACCAGCCATTCGTCAATATATTCAGAGAAAGATCAGGCGTCTCTACTTGCACCGCGCCTAAAGTCCTCTCCCAATACTGCTTGATAACAGTGAGTGCATCGGCCGCAGCACTGGTTCCGCGGAAGCGTCGTATCAAATTGCTGACATCTGCACTACGCTGCCCTGCCGTACCGAGCAGAAAAATAATTTCACGCTGCTCACCATCGGCCAGATCAAACGGAATCTGGATTGCCGCACACGGGTCTAAACCCGCACCCAGCTTGCCTGACAAGCGTGTACGACTCATTGCGGCGGGATGTCGCAAGCTACCGTTACGACCGATAAACTCGGTACGATCGCCACTCATACTCAATGTCATCGCATCGGCATAGAAGAAGGCAGTGCGATCACAAAATTCAGCGTTATAAGAATTACGGGCAAAGATGGCACCGGTCGCAGGATCAGCCTCGGTCACGATATGCATCACCGATTTTTGCCGCACATCACCAAGCACCCACTCGACATAACCCGTCGCCGATAACAGCCGGGTTGTACCTGAGTCATTGCGTACTTTGAGCACCGAAAATTTAATGGCGTCGTCCAGTGCGACATACACGGACAGCTCAGATTTAATGCCGTCCTCCACATGCTCAAAGATACTGTATCCAAAACCATGGCGGGTCACATACTCACCCTGACCACGACAAGGCAAGGGAGTCGGCGACCAGTAATGACCGCTCTCCTCATCGCGCAAATAAAATACTTCACCGCCGCCATCCGATACCGGATCATTTGACCACGGTGTCAGGCGAAATTCATGCGCGTTCTCACCCCAGGTGTACGCTTGTCCACTTTCGGAGATCACGCTACCGAAATGAGAGTTCGCCAATACATTGACCCAAGGTGCGGGCGTTGTATTGCTGGCCGATGTGGTGATGACGTATTCGCGGCCATCGGGAGAGAATCCACCTAGACCGTTGAATAAAACAAGATCGTTGCGAGCGACCGGCATCGCCGGTACTGCTGTGTGCATCGGTGCATGTGATTTACTCAGGGTCAGTAAAGGCATACGCACTTCAACTTGCGCGCGACGATTAATCTGTTCAGCCAGTGTGCCGCGTGTATCAGATAGGATGGCGCGCGCCACGGATTGTAATAAGATACGATCGTCATTCGGTATCTGATCTGCCAGGCGGACAAAGATTCCACCAGGTCGCTCCATAGCATGCGGCTCGATGCCGGAGGCGACCAAGCCCATGATCTGGTCTTGCAGGATTTGACGATAACCAGCTCTGTCTTCATTCCAGATCACCAGATCAACAGCGAGGCCTTTCATACGCCAGTAAGCATGCGCCTGTACCATCTGACGGACCAGCTCGATGTTTTCAACATCACTAATCTGTAGCAACACAATAGGCAAATCGCCAGAAATTGCATAGCTCCATAAGCCGGACTGGCCGCGCCGGTTCTTGATCAGGATACTGGCGTCGGCACGCAATAAAGCATTCGAATAAATCACCGAATTTGCCAAACGACCATATAACTGGGCGTCGGCCTCGCTCGCATTCAACTGACGCAGGACCACATGACTATGCGTCCAGGCCAGCTCAAATACCCGATCCGCCAGATGCAGATCCTGATACTTATCGATCAGACCTAATACCTGATCACGGGTTTCTGCGACACCCGTGACCATATCAACAATAACGGTTTGCTCCGGCTCCAGCCGGATCTGGTGACGGATCGCGACGATAGGATCGAGTACCGAGCCCTGATTACCGGATAAAGCTTTTTGCGTCATTGCAAAAGGAGCCTGGTTCGTATTACCACGGCCAATGAAAGCCATCCGATCGGTCTCATATGATGTCGCTTCGCTTGCTGCACCGTGTACCGCCATTAAATGAAACATTGACGGCGTAAAGTCACTCTCAGAACGGGGACGACGGCGACAGATGATGGCACTCTCTTGCGGCAAAATTTCTGTTTGCACGAAGAGATTACTAAAGGCAGGATGCATATTGTCTGCCGCTGCCGGTGCTAACACGACCTCGGCATAGCTGGTGATATCAATCGTTCTGGTTACGCGCGACCGGTTGGTGATACGGGTACGGCGCATTTCAATATCGTCTTCGGGAGAGACAACTATCGTGGTGTAGGTCTCTAGTCCGTTATCCTGACGGCGATACTCAGCACGCCCCTCCGAAAAAATGACTTCATAAGATTTTGATGGCTGTAGAGTCGGTTGATGGGCGCTCGACCAAAAACTGTTGTCGGACAAATCTCGCACATAACAAAAACTACCCCAGTTATCGCAGGTACTGTCTTCACGCCAGCGTGTAATCGCCAGATCACGCCACCGGCTATAGCTGCCTCCATTATTCGTGACCATCACGTTATAACGACCATTCGACAGCAACTGCACCTCGGGTATCCGTAAATCGACCTTAGTGATAATGCGCATCGGCATTTCTTGCTCACTGGCGGCCGAACGGATGTCAGCAAGCTCTGTCGTATTGGAATAAAACGCACTAGGTTTTGGAATACGTTCCTTAAGCAGCAATAAGGTTGCCTGAAACAGAGGATCCGAGACGAAACGTCGCTGCATAGGGCGATCCAGCAACACATACTCCAGAGACAATAAACTCATCCCCTGATGGTGTGCCATATACGAACGGATCAGCGCCTGAGTTTGTCCGCGCGGCAGTCGTGAGGGTGTGTAATCAATCGCCTCATACATACCGAAACTACCTTCGGCACCGTCTCGCACCAGCCGTTGCAAGTTTTCACAAGCCTGTTCTGGCGCTACCATCATCGCCAGCATGGATGCATAGGGAGCAACAACCAGATCGTCACCGAGGCCTCGTTTTAAACCCAGACCCGGAACCCCGAAAGCACGGTACTGATAATTCAGACTCGCATCAAATGCATAGTAACCAGACTCAGAAATACCCCACGGAACAGCGCGCTGTGCTCCATATTCTATCTGGCGCTGTACGACGGACTTATATGTCTGATCGAGCAGGGTATTATCAAAATTAGGCATCACTAGCAAAGGCATCAGGTACTCAAACATCGAGCCGCTCCACGACAAGAGAATCGGCTCGCTGCCTGCCAGTGTTAATTGACGACCTAAGGCAAACCAGGTCTCTTGCGGTAACTGTCCCTGCGCAATAGCAACAAAACTGCACAAGCGAGCCTCAGATGCGAGCAGATCATAGCGTCCCGTATCCAGGCGACGGTCTGCTACGTTATAGCCAATCGCTAATAAATGCGTGGTCGGCTCATACAAAAATCCATATTCCATCCGTGCAAACTCCACCGCCTGTAATGCCAGTTGCTGGATCTCTGCAATACGTTCGTTAGCCCGCACGCTTCCCTGCGTCACCAGATCAGAAAGCCTTGCCCATAATTCGGGAGCATCTATTTCTGCGATACCAGAACCGCTCATACGGGCGATCATCGGTGGTATCTCTACGCCAAAGCGTGCCAGCTCACTCAATGTCGGAGCTAGCGTTAATACGGCGATGTCATTACTCATTTGTCTCAAACCAGGCTCCGCCAACCAAGGCGCAAGAAACAATAGGTCATCCCGGATATCCGCGCACTGACGCACCAGCGCCTGAGCCCAATACAGCTGTTGCTGTTTTTTCTCCGGTGCAGTTGGGACAAAGTTGACAGGAATAATCACCGACACAACGGCCTTATCTACCAACTTGTCCGCAACCAGACCACTATGCCTCTCGATCTGCTCCAGAATATCGGCCGCCTTACGCTCTAGTAAATCAAGCATCGCTATCGCAGCATACAAATCCTGCTGAACGGAAGTAGAAGCATTGCAAGCGTCTTCAATGCAGTGATGAAAAGCCTGTATTTCCTCGGTTGGTTCGACATCCATACTCTCAATTAGCACCTGGAACGTATGATTGATCCCCTGGAAAACAGTCGCTGAAAAAACCGGCTGATCCGGCAATTGAAGCAAGCCCACCTTCAGCGTTAACAGGTGGCCGGCAAGATTGCCGCTGTCGACCGTCGACACATAAACGGGGTGCAAGGGTAATAAACTGATCGTGTCATACCAGTTATAGAAATGTCCCTGATAGCGCTCTAGTCGCGCCATCGTCGTCAACGTATGAGTGCTGCGATCGAGTAGCCGTCCCAGCGAAATATACGCAAAATCATAGGCAGACAAATTGGCCAGCAAGGCGAGTCCAATATTCGTCGGTGAGGTTCGGTGAGCGACCACAGCGACAGGCTGCTCCTGCATATTGTCAGGTGGCAGCCAGTTGTCTGCCGGGCCGACATAGCTATCAAAAAAAGCCCAGGTTTTACGTGCAAGACGATGCAAAAATATCAGATGTCCGGCACCAAGCTCGGAGCTTTTTTTCATCACCGGACGGCTCACCCACCAGGCAATGACCGGTGACATCACCCAGAGCAATATAAATGGAAATGCAAACGGAAACGCAACCGGTAATGCCGCGGGGCGGCCCCACAGTAAAATGATGAGCAGGCCAAAGGCAAAAACAGGTGCGCTCCACATGCGCCGCAGGGAAGCGATCAGGCTGCCATTGGTATGCTGATTTGATTCGATGGATGGCTGCCATTCCAGCATGCGCTGATGAGAAACTGCCATACGCCAGACCGTACGCAGGATTGCATCCAGACTGTAAAACGCTTCATACGGCAAAAATGTCAGATGTAGCAATACATGCATCAGATGCCGCTGACTATTTCGTAAAGCGGCGAGCACGTGCTGCCGGATCAATACTTCACGGGATTTATTCAGCAAGGCAAGTAATGAGGCCGCCAGAGAAGGCAGGAACAGAATTACCACGACAGCCACACTGCCAACCCATGGTGATGGCAACAACAGCCAGGAAAAAACCAGCAAGGCGATCAGGACAGGTGCGATCAGACTACGGCGGACATTGTCTAGAATTTTCCAGCGTGACAGAATCGACAACGGATTCACTATCTTACGTGGTCGGACCTGTGTATTGGTCTTGTGGCTCTCAGAACTGAGGGCTGAGTCTAGACTTTTATCTAAGCTCGCGTCTACGTTCATACCTGAACCAGTAACCGCTTTTTCAACCACAGGAATACCTGGCAAGAGCCAGGTCAGTATTTGCCAGTCGCCACGGATCCAGCGGTGGCGGCGACTGACATCGGCGTAATAATGGGACGGATATTCCTCATGTAACTGCACATCGCTGATCAGGCCTGAGCGCGCATAGCAGCCCTCTAACAGATCGTGACTAAGGATGCGGTTTTCCGGCAGCCTGGTACCCAATGCCAGTTCAAAGGCATCAATATCGTAAATCCCTTTTCCAATAAACGAGCCTTCCTGAAACAGATCCTGATAGACGTCGGAGACTGAGCGTGTATAGGGATCGATCCCTGCTTCACCACCGATCAACTTTTCGTATAAAGACGCATTGGCACTCGGCAAGCTCGACACTATACGAGGTTGCAAAATGCCATAGCCTTCCACCACGCGCTGTTTGCTGGCGTCGTATACTGCCTGATTGAGCGGATGTGCAATCGTTGCAATGAACAACCGTGCAGAATCGCGCGGCAACTGCGTATCCGAGTCCAGAGTAATCACATAACGAATATCCGTCAGGAGCGAGACGTTACCAACGATATGGGTAAATAGGACATCGGTGCTACCTCGTAAAAACGCATTCAGATCGGATAACTTGCCGCGCTTGCGCTCATAACCCATCCAGCACTGTTCTTGCGGATTCCAGCGGCGTGGCCGATGCAAGAGAAAGAATGGGCTATGCGTGTCATTGCCATAGGTCTGGTTCAGTAAAGTAATTGCGGTCGCTGCAAGATGAATCAACATCTCATCCTGCGCGGTCGTCTCCGTCGGCGCGTCGGCCAAATCGGTCAGTAAACAGAAAAATAGATTCTCATCACGATTCGCCAGAAACCTAACCTCTAGTGCTTCACACAAACGATCAATCGTCAGTTCATGCAGCAACATCGTCGGCACCACGACAATACTGCGCGCTTTGCCAGGAATTCCCAGAGAGAAATCCATCCGGGGCAAAGGATTAGGCGTAGCCAGTATAGTCGCTACCCAATTGACCAGAGCAACGGCAAGCTGGCTGCCAGCAAAGAAAACCAGAACACTTAGTGTCGCTAAGCTCAGTTCACGCAATCCGTCGTCATAGGATTTTTTAATTAGCAGGATGGTGAACAAAGCAGTCAGTGTAAAGATGAGGCCAAGATAATACGAGGCAGATGAGTCCTTATTTTTATTCAGAATTTTTTTGACATAGCCGTACTGCACATCGATCGCCTGCTCCAGGGCAGGCAATCCCTTACCGACCAAAAAATAACCAATGTGTTCTTTACGCGACGACCCTTGTGCGCCGCTGGCTTGTCTACTATGTTCTGCATCGCCGGATTTCATCGGCGATGACAAACGCAGCGCCCACTCTGAGACCTCAACTTCACTGATCGCAGCATGTTTTGCAAGGCTCTCGATCACATGCCGGTAACGATCTCGCGTTGCGAAATCCATCTCGGCATAAACGCCGGCATAATCGCGTCGCAACACATGCTCGACATGACTCATGGTCTCGACAAAATCTCGCCAGTCCATGGCGCTTAAGAAACGCAGACTGCCGATGCTATTGCTGATGGAGACCTGATCCGCGGCCTGTTGCTGTGTCTCAAGTTGTACTAACTGTTCTATCGTCAGGCCGGTCTCGGATAAGCGTTGGGCGACCCAGGTCAGCGGCAACGTCAATGCCGGGCTCTGCCCTTGCAAACGACGCGCGACCTCAGCGACAAAGGAGCTATCAAGCAGAGGCTCAGACCGTGCCATATCGGCTACAAGCAAGATCAGGTTACTGGGTTCCTTATCAGCCGCATCGATCAGTTCATCAGCCCAGGTATTCGCCAGATTACGGTTCACCCGGCACGTCGCAATCCGTGTCGCCACGCGACGCAAGTTTTCGATTAATGCCAGGCGCAACATAATCGGGATCGCCCACAACTCCCCCAGACGCAGCATCGTGACTTGCTGATACGCAGCAACAAACCGACTTAGCCCCTCAGGATCAACCCGGCCATCTCCATGTGAAATCGTCTCTAGTGCAATGTCATACACACGCGGCTTACCTGCCGATGGTCCATTCGTCAGCCGCGGCAATTCCTTGCTATAGCCTTTTGGTAAATGCTGCTTGGCAATACGTATCTGTTCTTCAATCAGATAAAAATTATCGAGCAGCCATTCAGCGGCGGGGGTGATCTGGCGATTCTCTCTTAATGCAGTCGTCAGCGCGGCGCAGGCATCAATCAGAGCGTCTTCATTAGCGGCCAGACGTGGTAATAACTGATCAGCAGATTTATCGACACCGATTTTATGTCGTCCTGCCAGAACACGACCATGTGTCTCCATCTGGATAACACTGAACAACTCCGACCTCAATGGCGGAAGCTGGGGTTCAGCTTCCGAATAAGAACGGGATCCACTAGTAAGTTTTAACATGGCACTTTGATGAGGAGAAACCTGTAAGTGGCCATCTGACTAAGCAACATTAAGGCCATTCGCCTTTAACTAACGACGTGTTGCGCAATGCCTAGGCAATATGGGAGTCCGGTTCTGTTCTGCCGTCCCGGGACACAGAATGCAGATGTCTCTGTGAATAAAACAGCGATGGATAGTTATAGCCGAGTAAAGGGAGTTACTCAGTGCGTCAGCGCACACAGTGCATCAGATATACCAATGTACGATATCGAACAGACCAGCATCGGCTGGGCGCCTACTCTGATGTCACTGACGCTCTGCGCAGTGCATTTTCGAGGTAATGTCAATTGACCTGCCTTGAAACTGATATGTGTAATCTGTCTCTCATCCAAGGAAAAGATCATGAACAAAGACCAAATCAAAGGCGTTGCCAAAGATATGTCTGGCAAGGTACAAGAACGCGCGGGTAAGCTGGTAGGCAATCGAGAACAGGAAGCCAAGGGTTTATTGAAACAGGCGCATGGCAAAGCAGAGAAAAAAATCGGCGATGCGAAAGAGATCATCAAGAACGCGATCAGCAAGCATTAGAAAAAAAGCTAAGACCGATAGCGCATCAATCTCCCTCGACAAGAGAGATGCGCTGATCGCAACGATCGTGATTAAAAATGTAGTACATAGTCAATATACGAATAAGCAACCAATCTGAGCTTCATGTTTAATTATTACCACCGCGCTGGCCAATCTCGCGGATCAGGCGATAACAATCACAGGTCATATTCATCAGGCCTGATTCATCTAGGATTTTAATTTCACCGCGTGAATAACTGATTAACTGCAATCGCTGCAAGGTGACCGCAGCCTTTGTCACACCGACGCGTCGCACACCAAGTGACTGGGCAATAAATTCGTGCGTCAAATGGAATTCTGTTGATCCCAGATGATCCTTGGTAGTCAATAAATATCTCGCCAGGCGCGCTTCCAGCAAATGAAATTTACTGCACGCGGCAATCTGTATGGTCTGCGCTAAAAATTGATTGATGTACTCAAATAGGGCCATCTGCACCTGAGGATTTTTTTGCATTTCTAGTTGTAAAACGGCAGCACTGATTCTGACTGCGCTGCCAGGTTTTTGTACGACTGCCTTGGTGTAGTCTGGATTTTTTCCTGACATGGCTGTAATACCGACCAAACCATCTTTGCCGATCAAACCTAACTCGTGACTGGAATTCAAATTTAATTTACCTGACAGGCAGACAAGGCAGGTTTCAGGAAAATAGATCGTGCTGACCTCTTCACCAGCTTCATGCAATACTTGTCCGCTTTGCAGAAGCACGCGATCCTGGTCAAAACTGAGAGGATTTAATCCTGTTCGCAACAGGCGTCCCAGCAAGCTATTGACAACAGGTGGCCGGAACAGCTTATTCATCAAATTCTCCTGATGAGCTGCACACGATAATACGCGTTCAAACAGACTCAATATACTAGTCAGGATACGTACTTCATCGCTCGACGTATGTACGATGACGAACCAAAAATACGCTAAGAAATTGAATAGGCGAGTAATCGATCCTTTTCTTAAGCAATCAATCACAATCATAAAAAATCAATGAATCGAGGTACCGCCGACACCACTTCTCAATAAAGCGGTAAATTTTTCTGCTGTTATCGGGTGACAGAATATATAACCCTGTCCTTCCTCACAATGTTGTTCTTTCAAAAACACCAGTTGTGCCTGATCTTCTACGCCCTCGGCAATGACTTTTTGTTTAAGACTATTACCCATCGCAATGACGGCGCTGGCAATGATCCCGTTTCCTTTCACTGATCCGATATCGTGGACAAAAGATTTATCAATTTTGAGGACATCAATCGGAAATTGGTTTAGATAACTCAGACTGGAATAGCCGGTACCAAAATCATCCACGGCCAATTGCACACCCATGCCTTTGAGCTGCTTTAAAATCGTAATACTCGATTCGGCGTCTCGCATCAAGACACTTTCTGTAATCTCTAATTGCAGGCATTCCGGACGTAATCCGGTCTCAGTCAAGATCGCCCGCACGACGTCGATAAAATCATGACGACGGAATTCAATCGCAGAAATATTCACGGCAATCGATCCAGGATTTAATCCTGCCTCTTCCCATCTTTTATTCTGCAAACAAGCTTGACGTAATACCCAGCGTCCGATCTCAACAATGACACCGCAATCCTCGGCAACTGCGATAAAACGACTTGGTGGCACGATTCCCCACTTTGGATGTATCCAGCGTAATAGGGCTTCAGATCCGGTAATGGCACCAGTCATCAGATTAATCTTAGCCTGGTAATGTAAGACGAATTCTTTCCGTTCCAGGGCATAGCGTAAGTTCGCTTCGATCACCTGTCGTTCAACGGCACGAATATTCATGTCGTTTTTAAAGAACTGAAAATTATTTCGGCCTTTTTCTTTTGCCTGATACATCGCCGTATCCGCATTTTTAATTAATGTCTCCGCGTCGGAGCCATCTGCCGGATAAATACTAATCCCAATGCTGGTTGTGATATGAAGCTCATTGTTCGCAATAGAATGTACCGCTGCCAGGGCAGCCAAAATTTTATCCGCAGTTAGTGAAGAATAAGCACCTCCCTGATCTTCAGTTAATAAGATCACGAATTCATCACCGCCCTGACGGCTCACGGTATCAGATCCACGGACGCAGCTGACTAAGCGTTTAGCGACCGATTGTAATAACTTGTCGCCCGTCGCATGTCCAAGTGAGTCATTGATATGTTTAAAATTATCTAAATCCAAAAATAACAAAGCGACCTGCGTACCGCGACGCTTAGCGAGGCCAATGGCTTGCGCAATCCTGTCAGTCAGCAGAACACGGTTCGGTAAATTCGTCAAAAAATCATGTTGTGCCAGGTGCGCCATCTTGATCGCCATCGCTTTGGCGGCGGTAATATCATGGAACACAATCACTGCACCAGCCATGCGACCAGCGGAATCATGAATCGGCGAGGTCGAATCTTCAATCGCAACTTCGCTACCGTCACGCCGGATCATAATCGTTCCCGGCACTAAGATTGTGGGCTTGGCTTGTGCTAACACCACGGTGACAGGGTTCGCTTCAGGCTTACGCGTTTCACCGTCAATCAGAGGCATCACCTCGCTGATCGGCCGCCCGCGGGCTTCCTCACGCGACCACTGTGTCATACGCTCCGCAGCAAGATTAAGATAATCAACGTTATTGGCCATATCGGTGCCGATCACCGCATCACTAATCGAGTTCAAGGTAATTTCAGCGCGTACTTTATCGATATAAAAGCTTTCTTCCACCGCTTTACGCTGTATTACATTACGCAAAGATTGTGGTACCAGGTAGCTGGCAAAATGTCCTTTTGTAAGATAACCCTGCGATCCGCGCTGTACCGCCTCGCGTGCCAGTGACTCGTCCTCAACAGAACTCAACGTCAGGATTGGCAGATAAGGCACCTCAGCGAAGAGGCGAAAAAAAGTATCGATACCCCGGCTGTCGGGTAAGGACAAATCAACCAGCACGGCATCGATATGCCGGGACTTTAATACACTCAGTCCATCTGCAAGTCTGGTTGCGCGTTCTATGTCAAACGGCCCGTCGCTCGCTTTTTTCAATACGCCCTCTAACACATCAGCATCGACTATAACGTTAGTAATAATTAGAATACGGTTCGTCATGGTCGGGTCAATCCTTCAGCTACAGAGTGTAGTTTTATTAGTGAAAATACGAATAAAAATGCGACATGGAGCAGGTACGAAGGTAGTAGGAGAACCCGCATGCGACTCAAGTGCAGCAAAGAATATTTATGCTAACCGTGGCACATAACTCATGTCGAACGCCTGAGACGTGGATGTCTGCTCCAGCAGATTGAGTCGGCAACGCGCGTCCGCGAGGCGAGCGGAGATCAGATTGTGCAGCTCAACGACATCTGTATTCACCTGATCGCTCGTCACTCGCAAAAAAAATTCGGCGTCCGCCATCACCATCTTTATGTCACGAATCATTTTTTCGTTACTTAACAAGCTTGACGTAGTCATCTGAATTCCCCTTTGAAATGAGATCGAGTCTTCACGCTACATTTGTTTTAAAGTAACTTCTGTGCGATATCGAACATATAACCTAGCTGCATTTTTCATGGCTATTGCCTGGCTTATGCCGGACTTTTTCTCATGCCCTAAAGAATTTATTATTTTTACCGACTTATGTGTGCGCTGTCGCGCATAGTTTTTTTTATCTTCGTGATACGCTGCATTGCGTTAATTTTCTTTGCTTGCCTAACTTGTTTCAAATAGTTCTTGGCAAAGATTTCACCCGAAAAATCGTTGATATCAACCACAAATAGTCCGATGCAAAATCATCTTCTGGCAGCCCTGCCTGAGGCCGATTTTGGCCGTATTTCTAAGGATTTGGAACTCGTGCACTTAACGCACAATGTATCCCTGTACGAATCCGGCATGCGTTTACAGCATGTCTACTTCCCGACCACCTGCATTGTGTCGCTGATGTATGTACTAGAGGATGGCGCCAGTGCCGAAATCGCCGTAGTCGGCAATGAGGGGATCGTCGGCGTTTCAATGTTTATGGGCGGGGAGACCACGCCGAATCGTGCCGTCGTGCAAAGCGAGGGTTATGCGTATCGTCTTCGCGGCCAATTATTAAGAGATGAATTTGACCGGGCAGGCACGGTATTACGCATCTTGTTGCGTTACACACAGGCCTTGATTACCCAGATGACGCAAACTGCTGTTTGTAATCGCCACCACACGGTAGAGCAGCAGTTGTGCCGCTGGCTGTTATTGAGTCTGGATCGTCGTTCATCAAACTCGGTTGTGATGACCCAGCAAATGATTGCCAACCTGCTAGGCGTACGTCGTGAGCGCGTCACTGAAGCCGCCGGCAATTTACAACGTGCCGGATTAATCAGCTATAGCCGCGGTGCGATCGAGGTGTTGAATCGGCCTGCCTTAGAAAAAATCGTGTGTGAATGTTACGGTGTAATCAAACAGGAATTTGACCGCCTTCTGGCAGATATCCCCCAAGTCAATCCAGAATATTAAATCCCTTACTGGTGACTGATTCGACTTCTGAGAGTGAACCATTAGTTCATTTGATTGACCGCAAACAAGGGAAAAATAGAACCCGTGCTGGTGGTTCAGATAGTCGACTCTGATTTGAAAAATGCTGGGTAAACTACTACGTGTTTATACATACTAGGTGATGTATATCTTAGTAACGCTGTGCTTAAAGCAGCTTATGCTATATTTTGCTTATACTCCCCAATTTCAATGAGAAAAGATAATTTCCCCTCTTCAAAAAGAGGGTATCTGACTTATATGAGCGATAACGCACATACAAACATGGCGTTTCTGCTATTCTGATTTAAGATCAACCGATCTTGATGCGTCACGCCAAGTCTGCCACATGGACTGTTACTGAAATTCCTCAATGTCCACTCTCCATTCCCCCAAACAAAATCATTTGCTGGCAGCACTTCCTGCTGCGGAATTTGATCGTTTGCTACCCCATCTGGAATTGGCACCATTGAAACTGGGAGAGGCCATCTATGAGTCAGGCGGTAAATTACAGTATGTGTATTTTCCGACGACAGCGATTATCTCAATGCTGTATGTACTTGAGAACGGCTCTTCGGCAGAAATTGCGATTGTCGGCAACGAGGGCCTACTAGGTATTTCTCTGTTCATGGGAGGCGACACTACGCCAAGCCGTGCAGTAGTACAGAGCGCAGGTTTTGGTTACCGGCTTAAAGCGCAATTACTCAAAGATGAATTCAACCGGGCAGGGCCGGTGTTGCGTCTCTTGTTGCGTTATACACAGGCACTGATCACACAAATGAGCCAGACCGCAGTCTGTAATCGTCACCATACGATAGAACAGCAATTGTGCCGTTGGTTACTACTAAGTCTCGATCGGCTGTCATCAGACTCCGTAATCATGACGCAAGAGTTAATCGCGAATATGCTGGGGGTACGACGCGAGGGTGTGACCGAAGCCGCAGGTAAATTACAACGTCAACATCTCATCAAATATAGTCGTGGTCATATCGAAGTCATCGACAGACCCGGTTTGGAAAAAGTCGTCTGTGAATGTTATGCCGTTGTAAAGCTGGAGTTCGATCGTCTGATTTCTGATATTCCGGTTGGTGATCCGCAGCATGTACTGGGGCAGTCCGATCGCCGGCATTCAGCTAAGCGGGCATCCAGAGACGCGGTAGAGTCACGCCGTAAAGCCTGACGTATTGTTATAGCCATATTTTTCAAAGAGCCATTAAAAAAACGCACTTCATCATTAATGAAATGCGCTTTTTGTTTGAACTATCGCTACTATCCATACTCTTTTCAAAGCCTGAAACCTGAACGACAAATCAACAACTACTGTCAGTTCGAGTTCAAATTTTCCAGCTTAGCAAGCTTCTGCGAGTTCTTTTTTCTCTGCTGGCAATTGGAAGATGCGCAAGGCTTTGACTGCGTCACGTACTGCATTGATTTCCTGGGTGCCGTTCATCAGGTCAGAAATGTGATGCTCCAGCGCTGCTGTATCTGTCTCTAACATGAATTGCGCCGGCAATACCGTCTGCATGATGCTCCAGCGTGCGACCGGCGCGTCGCCAGTTTTGTTCAGCAGCGAGCGATCCATCATCCACTTTTCAAAACCACGTGTTGTTAAGTTCGCGTCGATCCAGACCAGATTGTCGGACGTCATTGTATTTTTACCTGAAGAGCGGATTAATAATTCGTAAATCATTTTGTTGTACTCCCTTTTTTATCGGAGCATTCCTTTCTCAGAAATGTCTTACCCTCGCAGCTAAAAGCGTTTATCCCCCCGGCTTGGTTGACAAATAAAGTGGATTTTTTTTGATTTTTTTCAAAAAAACCGCGTTTTATCTGTTTTTTGATGAAATTAAGTTAATATTTTCTGTTTATTTCTCAAATAATTTTGTAAGTATTTGTGAAGCTTGTAAAAATGATGATCAAAAATTAAAGCTAGTTTGCAGAAACATTACCGATGAATTAGAGGGTATTCAAGGTAAATAATTTGTTATTTTTACAAATACTTGCCCGCACTTTTACTATGCTGCGCATTCAAAAATAAGCTGAGCCAGCTAGGCGATGTTGAAAAAAACAAAAATCCGGTGCTCATCACACCGGATTTTTTTGCGGACATTTGCAGATATTGCGTGTATCCGACAGGTCTTGATACCGCGTCTTTAGTTCAAGTTATGGCTGATGGCTGAGTTATTGCGCATTTTCAGCGCATGCAAATCTGCCAAATTGCCTGCCCTTTTGACGAAGCAATTACTTCGCCGGAGAGGCTTTCACTTCTTCTGTTTTCGCCTCAGCTTTTACTTTGGCATGCTTCACATGCTTGACTGCTTTATGCTCATCACCTGGCATTGCTGGCTTGGCTTCTGCAGCGGCGGAAGCGGATGCTGCCGGTGCTGCGGATTTCGCTGGCGTTGCAGCAGATGCGTGTGCGGAGGCAGATGCGCTCACCGCTTTCACTGCTTTGACTGCGGCAGCAGGTGCTGGCGTTGCCGGCACGCTAGCGGCAGCGCTGGCAGCGACTGCAGCAACCGGTGCTGCTGGCGCAACGACCTTTGCCGGAGCTGCTGCTGGAGTTTGTGCGAACGCTGTACCCATGGCGAAGGTAGCAGCAACGAGGGAGGCGGCGATCAGCTTGTTCATGATTAATCCTGTTCTATGTTTGGTTTGTGTTACGTAGTCAATCTACGTATGCCAAGAACGCCACCCGACGCGATTCTGTTGACACACAAATTGTTGCGAATTGTTACGATACGACATCAACAAAAACAACAGGATCCCATTTAATTTCTGTTAGCAAATTTCTCAAGAATAAAAGCAGCGACCACACACATGCTGATAACGCTCGTTGCCACCGATCGCGACTTGCTCTCCTTGTTTTACCCGTTTGCCATTCGCATCCATACGAATATTCATGGTCGCTTTTTTCCCGCAAGCGCAGATGTTTTTTAATTCTTCAATATCGTCGGCGAGTGTTAACAAATATGCCGATCCTGGAAAAGGTTCGCCCAAAAAATCACTGCGCAAACCATAACAAATCACCGGCACGCCTTTGACCTGCGCGAGCTGATGCAATTGCTTGACTTGCTCCGCCGTGAGGAATTGTGCCTCATCGACGAGAACACAACTGAGCTTCGGTGTCGTTGTTAAAAAATTGTAGTCACTGTCAAATACTTCCGCCTCACGCTGCGGTCCGAGACGCGATGTAACCTTGCCTTGTCCATAGCGATGATCAATCGCTGCCGTATATAAACGCACCACCTGGCCTTGCTCTTCGTAGTTATGTGCGACCTGCAACATCGCCGTCGATTTACCTGCGTTCATTGCGGAATATCTGAAATAAAGTTTTGCCACTGTGCTTCCCTGATAAATTTTCTATATGAAATAAAAGCAAAAATAATGCGTTCGAGATTGTAATTATTTTCTTCAAAAAAAGCTCTTGAAATCCAAAACAGGTATGCCCATATCCGTAACAGCAGGTGCTCAGGAGAGGCCTGCCACACTTCATATCGCTTACTTTTATCAAGGATATATCATGCGTAATTTTGACTTTGCTCCACTATACCGTTCTGCTATCGGCTTTGATCGTCTCGCTCATTTATTTAATGAAGCGCAACGCCCCGATGCAACACCAAGTTATCCACCGTACAACATCGAATTGATCGCCGAGGACAAGTATCGCATCACGATGGCGGTTGCCGGTTTTGATCGTTCTGAACTCGATCTTGAAAGTGAAAACGACACACTAAAAATCGTTGGCCGCAAAAAAGTAACGCCCGAAACGCAAAGCACTTTCTTGCATCGCGGTATCGCTGCACGTGATTTTGAACATCGCTTCCGCTTAGCGGATCATGTCAAAGTCGTCGGTGCAAAACTCGACAATGGTTTGCTCAATATCGAACTAATTCGTGAAGTACCTGAAGTCTACAAACCACGAAAAATCGCGATTGATGGCGACAACCTCACCATCATCAAACAAGCTGAATTACAGGCAGCGTAATTAAAAAAGGGCGGCATCTGCAATAGATGTCGCCCTTCATTTTTTCAAGTAGCTTTGTCTGAAACAATAGCCAGATTTAACTAAGATCTGTTTTCAAATTCTCTTCTGCTTTTTGATCCGTCGTATCAAACAAATTCAGATACGCTATTTCAAGCCAACCAGGTTATGACGACCTACTTCACGGATATCCTTGGTCCCCGTCAATGCCATACTGACATCGAGTTCCTTGTACAGAATCTCTAGCATTTTTGTGACACCCTCTTCGCCCATCGCACCGAGTCCGTACAAAAATGCACGACCGATCATGCTGCCTTTAGCACCGAGGGCAGTCGCTTTTAAAATATCCTGTCCGGTACGTATCCCGCCATCGAACCACACCTCAGTCTGATGCCCGACGGCGTCCACAATCGCAGGCAAGGCTTGTATCGAGGACATCGCGCCATCGAGCTGACGCCCGCCATGATTACTGACCACGATGGCATCGGCACCAGCCGCTACCGCGAGCCTGGCGTCCTCTACATCGAGGATACCTTTCAGGACGAGTTTGCCGCCCCATTCCTTTTTAATCCAGGCGACGTCATCCCAATTCAAGGTCGGATCAAACTGACTTGCCGTCCATTGACTCAGCGTCAAAATACCATCACCGCCTTTGACATGACCGACCAGATTGCCAAAGGTTTTTCGTCCGGTCAGAGCACGTAAAGCCCATGCAGGTTTGGTTGCCAGATCGAGAATATTGGCGAGCGTGAGTTTTGGCGGGACCGACATGCCGTTACGGATATCTTTATGGCGCTGTCCCAGAATTTGTAAATCCAGTGTCAGGACTAACGCCGAGCATTTGGCATTTTTTGCCCGTTGTATCATCTCCTTCACAAACCCGCGATCCCGCATGACATATAGTTGAAACCAAAACGGCTTGGTCGTGACGCTGGCGACATCTTCGATTGAGCAAATACTCATGGTGGAGAGCGTGAAGGGAATGCCAAATTTTTCCGCTGCAATCGCGCCTAGCATTTCACCATTCGCCCACTGCATTCCGGTCAGTCCGGTTGGAGCAATCGCAACCGGCATCGTGACATCTTGCCCGACCATTGTTGTGCGAGTGGAGCGGTGGTCGACATTAATCGCCACGCGCTGACGCAACTTGAGCGCCGCCAGATCTTCGGTATTAGCGCGGTAAGTGCTCTCGGTATAAGAGCCGCTGTCGGCGTAATCATAAAAAGCTTTGGGAACGCGTTTTTTAGCGAGTAAGCGCAGATCTTCGACGCAGGTAATGACGGGCATGCTGAAACTCCCAGGTGACCAATAGAATGCGCAAAGTGTAGGTCAAAAGCACACATTCATGGCGGAAAAGCATTCAAGGCGAGGATGAAGTATTTTCACGACTACGTCTGCTTTGGGCAGATTTAATCCGGGTTTCATCCTCATTCAGCAAATTGCTCTGCGATAAAGTGTCTGAGCCATTGATTCCCCTCATCCTGATTGTAGCGGCGATGCCAGAACATATTCGTTTGTAGCGCTGGCAGGCGCAGCGGCGATTTGATGTAGCGCAAATTAAACGGACTTGCCGCGCGTTCGGCAAGTTTTTGCGGGACGGTCACCAGCAGATCCGTTGTACTCACGATATACGGTACCGCCACAAAATGCGGCACCCGAAACTGGGCGCTGGCAATCACGCCTGCCTTGTCCAGCAATTGATTAATTTTGTCGTAAGGACTCTCTTGCGAAGCGACAATCAGGTGACGGGCAGCGATAAAGTCCTTGAGTTCAATTTTTTCTTTCGCCAGCGGATGCTCATTGCGCAGCATACAGACATACTGTTGTTGAAATAAACGACGCTGATACAAAGCACCGGAAACCGTCTCAAACGCACCAATAGCCAGATCCACCCTGCCCGCTTCCATCTCAGTTTTTAAATCAATACTGCTCGCCCTGACCGTTGAAATCTGTAAAGACGGCGCATGTTGACGGCATGACTCAACCAGAGCCGGCATGAAATACACTTCGCCGACATCGGTCATTGCAATCGTGAACTGGCGCTTGCTGGATGCCGGATCAAAACTATCGTGCTGATTCAGCGCGCGCGATACGCTCCCCAAGGCATTGGCAATCGGTTCTGCCAGCGATTCGGCGAACGGTGTGGCCTGCATTCCCTGTGCAGTTCTGACAAATAATTCATCATCAAAAGTCCGGCGCAAACGTGCCAGGGCATTGCTGACCGCGGGTTGCGACAGACCAAGTTTTTTTGCGACAGAAGAAATTTGCTTATCCTGAAAAACTTCCTGAAATACTACCAGCAAGTTAAGGTCAATATCTTTAGGTTCTATCATAGGTAAACCAGTCAAAAATCAGCTGAAGTCAAAAGAGGCCACCGTTACCATTATTCATAAAATCAATGTAGTACATTTTTGTATTCTTATCGCGTATTTTACTAGACTCCACTACAGTAGCGGCTTACTCTGCTCAAACGCTGTGGCTGATGTCGCTAATAAGCTTGCGGTTATTGTTGCTAATAACGTCGTCTGTTTGAGTTCACGCTTCGTCATGAGGTCTTTATGAACACCCCGTCTCAATCATCTCAGCCCTCCCCGGCATTCGGCACTACCGGCAGCGATCGTGCTTATCAAACCGGCTTCGCCAACGAATTTGCGAGCGAAGCTCTGCCGGGAGCATTACCTAAAAATCAGAATTCACCGCAAAAATGCGCGTATGGCTTATATGCCGAGCAAGTATCGGGAACCGCCTTCACCGCGCCGCGCCATGCGAACCGCCGCTCCTGGCTGTATCGCATTCGTCCGGCAGCAATGCATCAGCCATTCGTACAAATCGATAACGGTGCGATAACCAATCAGTTCGATCAGGTACCCAGCACACCGAATCAATTGCGCTGGGATCCCTTGCCACTGCCGCCGTCTGAGGTGGCGACCGATTTTATCGATGGCTGGGTCACCATGGCGGGTAATGGTTCTGCGGATGCGCAAAGCGGTTGCGCGATTCATCTATACGCAGCAAACCGTTCGATGGACGGGCGCTATTTTTATAACGCCGACGCCGAAATGCTGATCATTCCTCAGCAAGGCCGCCTGCACCTGCGCACCGAGCTTGGCATCCTGGATATTGAACCGCAAGAAATCGCCGTCATCCCTCGTGGCATTCGCTTTGAAGTACACCTGCCTAATGGCGTCGCACGTGGCTATGTGTGTGAAAATTTTGGTGCGATGCTGAAGCTACCCGATCTCGGCGTAATCGGCTCGAATGGTCTGGCGAATCCGCGCGACTTCTTGACTCCGAAGGCAAGTTACGAGGATAAAGAAGGTGACTTTAGTTTAGTCGCCAAATTCAGCGGCCATCTGTGGTCGGCAAAGATCGGTCATTCGCCGCTGGATGTGGTCGCATGGCATGGCAATTTTGCGCCGTACAAATACGATCTGCGCCACTTCAATACGATAGGCTCGATCAGCTACGACCATCCCGACCCGTCGATTTTTCTGGTACTGCAATCCCCCAGCGATACGCCGGGGGTCGATACGATTGATTTCGTCATCTTCCCGCCACGCTGGCTGGCAGCGGAAAACACTTTCCGTCCGCCCTGGTTCCATCGGAATATCGCAAGCGAATTTATGGGACTGATCCACGGTCAATATGACGCCAAATCGACCGGATTCCGTCCCGGCGGCGCGAGTCTGCATAACTGCATGAGCGGTCACGGACCAGATGCACCGACTTTTGAAAAAGCCAGCAATAGCGATACCAGCGTGCCGCATAAAGTGGCCGATACCATGGCGTTTATGATTGAAACCCGCAACATCATCAAACCGACACGTGCCGCAATGACCTCACCGCAGCTCCAGCCGGATTACTACCAGTGCTGGATGGGCATCAAGAAAAATTTTAATCCGGAGCAAGCATAAAATGACACTAGCACTTAACGAAACCCATGATGCTCAACTGCGTAGCTGGATCAGCTCAGCGAATGAAGCGCAGTGCGATTTTCCGGTACAGAACTTACCTTATGGCGTGTTTCGCCGTGCAGGTAGCGCAGAGGCATTCCGGATTGGCGTCGCGATTGGCGATCAGATACTGGATCTGAAAGCAGCGCAGGCAGCAGGTATTTTTGCAAGCTTGAAGTCACCGCAATTTGATCATGCCATCACGAGTACCAGCCTGAATGCCTTGATGGATATCGGCAGCACGGCCTGGGGTATTTTGCGCTTGCTGTTGTCACGGGCTTTACGCGAAGGAAGTCCGCAGCAGGCGGAGCTGGCAGCGGCGCTGATCCCGCAAGCCGAGGCGGAATATGCCTTGCCCGCACAGATTGGTGACTACACGGATTTTTATACCTCAATCCATCATGCGACTGCGGTTGGTAAATTATTCCGGCCAGATAATCCACTGCTGCCCAATTACAAATGGGTACCGATCGGCTATCACGGCCGCTCTTCGTCCATCGGCGTATCGGGTCAGCAATTCCGTCGTCCCGTCGGACAAACCATGCCGCCGAATGCGACAACACCGGTATTCGGGCCCGCCAAACGCATGGACTATGAACTGGAAATCGGCATCTTCATCGGCAATGGCAATGCGCCCGGTGAGAACATCCGTATTGATCAGGCAGAATCCCATGTGTTTGGTCTATGCCTGTTAAACGACTGGTCAGCGCGCGATATGCAGGCATGGGAATATCAGCCTCTGGGTCCTTTCCTCGCCAAGAATTTTGCCTCGACAATTTCACCCTGGGTCGTGACGCTGGAGGCACTGGCTCCCTACCGTCATCAATGGCAACGTGAAGCAACTGATCCGCAACCACTCGCCTATCTGGAATCGGCAGACCTGCGTGCCCATGGCGCATTTGATGTCGAACTCGAAGTGCTGGTACAAACCAAGGCCATGCATGAACAAGGTGTGCCGGCGCAGCGTTTGTCCTTATCGAATTTCCGTCATTCGTATTGGAGCGTCTCGCAACTGGTGACGCATCACACGGTGAATGGTTGCAATTTACGCGCCGGAGATTTGCTGGGATCTGGCACTCAGTCAGGGCCTGCGCCGGAAGAAGCAGGATCCCTGCTGGAACTGACCGCCGGTGGCAAGCAGCCGCTGACATTGGCGAACGGCGAACAACGCGTCTTCATCGAAGATGGCGACACGATCATCATGCGCGGCTGGGCACAAAAACCTGGCTTACCGCGCATAGGCTTCGGTGAGGTGGCGGGAACATTGCTACCGGCCCGCACGCTCTAGGCCTTAATATTTTCTGGGTATTGTCTCAATACAGAGTCAACCCATGACACAAAAAAAACGCCTGCCGCTTGATACGGCAGGCGTTTTTTATTAGCGCCAATTTATAACTTGGCGATAGAGACTTCGGTGGCCTTGACCAGAGCCACGACTTCAGTACCGATCACCAGACCCAGATCATTGACGGAGCGTGTAGTGATCACCGAGGTGACGATACCAGCGGGCGTTTCTACATCGACTTCGGAGACGACCGGACCGTCGATAATCGCCTTGATCTTGCCACGGAACTGGTTACGTACATTGATTGCCTGAATACTCATGATGACTCCTGATAGTGTGAAATACAAAAAAACAATAGGAGAAATACATATACTCCCCCTATTTTTTATAAAAACTGCCTTTATCCGCAATAATTTATTAGCGCTTTAAATAATACTCATACCAAGTATGTAAATCCTTTAGACTGCCCAGCTCACCTGACTGACGCTGCGCAACAGCGACAAATCACCAAGCTCCTGATCTGGCTCTGAGGCGGGCCGTTTGAGTATCCGGCTCAGAATCCGCTCTTCCAGTTCAGCAAAAGCCGGGTTGCCACGTGCCCGCGGACGCGGCAAACTCACGCGCTCATCCAAAGTAATCTGACCATCCTCGATCAAAATCACCCGGTCAGCCAAGGCAATCGCCTCCTGCACATCGTGCGTCACCAGAAGCGCCGTAAAACCTCGTTGCTGCCACAAATGCTCGATCAGACTTTGCATCTCGATCCGGGTCAAGGCATCCAGTGCACCCAGCGGTTCGTCCAGCAAGAGCAAGGCTGGTTCATGCACCAGCGCGCGAGCCAGCGCAACTCGCTGACGCTGACCGCCGGATAACACGGACGGCCATTCGTTGGCCCGCTCGGACAGCGCAACCTTGGACAGTGCTTGCTTTGCCAGTGCTTTATCACCAGTCAAACCCAAGGCGACGTTATTCAACACATTTTTCCAGGGCAGTAAGCGTGAATCCTGAAACATCACGCGTGTCTCGGGCCTGGTATCTGATGCGCCAAAACTCAGGTCGCCGCTATCTGCTGTTTCCAGTCCGGCGATTAAGCGTAGCAAGGTGCTTTTGCCACTGCCACTGCGCCCGATCACGGCAATGAATTCGCCCGGCTGGACGTTGAGATCGAGGGACTTCAGTACCGTGCGACCCACATAGGATTTTTTCAAACCGCGTATCTGTATTGCGGTGCTGCCCGGTTTGCCGGCATCAGCAGGCGGCGGTGCCGTAGACAGGTCTGGTTGTTGCGACGGATATTCAGAATTCGCGGTGCTAGTCCAGTCCGCATCCAGTTCTTGCTTGAGCGCGACGATATTCGCTACGCCGCTACCGATCATTTCTGCACGAATAAAACTCATGATGACTTCCTTTGATAACCGGGATGCCAGCGCAGCCAATAATGTTCCAGTGCACGGGACAAGACGTCAGCCAGCTTGCCGAGTAAGGCATACAACAAGATCCCGACCAACACCACATCCGTCTGTAAAAACTCACGGGCATTCATGGTCATATAACCGATCCCAGCCTGCGCTGAAATCGTCTCGGCAACAATCAGCAATACCCAGACAAGACCCAGAGAAAACCGCACGCCGACCAGTATTGACGGCAAGGCACCTGGCAGTATCACGTCACGGTATAAAGCCCAGCCGGATAAACCATAACTACGTGCCATTTCAATCAGGCCCTGATCGACCGAGCGTATGCCATGAAAAGTATTCAGATACACAGGAAAAAACACGCCGACCGAGACCAGAAACAACTTTGCGCTCTCATCAATACCGAACCAGAGAATCACCAGAGGAATCAGCGCAAGTGCGGGGATATTCCGGATCATCTGCAATGTCGTATCGAGCAAAGTCTCTGCAGTTTTAAAACTCCCCGTCAGCAAGCCGAGCAGCAAACCCAGGCCACCGCCGACAGCAAACCCGGAAATCGCACGCCATAAGCTGGTCTTGGCATGCATCCACATATCGCCGGAGACCGCCAGTGTCCAGAAGGCCTTTGCCACGGCAAACGGCTCTGGCAAAATCCGGCTCGATAACCAGCCAATCTGCGCGGCAATTTGCCAGAACATGATCAGCAATACAGGCACCGTCCAGGGTAATAAAATTGGCCAGGACTGAACGATTATTTTCGTATATTTACCTACCTGGCTTGGGTGCTGCACAGCATCGACCTGACCTATAAATGAATATTGATTGCTCAACGAAGGCTCCTCTATGACCTCGGTAACTTCTGTAATGAAAGGCCCCATAAAACCTCATTAACTTTGTGACGCTTGAGGAACAAATTCGTTGGCGACAATTTCACCAAACGGACCGGTCAAGCTACTGACTTCTCGATTACTGCCTTTGCCAATCAACGGGAAAACCAGTTCAGCAAAACGATATGATTCTTCCAGATGCGGATAGCCCGAGAGGATGAAGGTGTCGATGCCCAGATCCGCATATTCCTTCATGCGTGCTGCGACCGTCTCCGGATCGCCGACCAGCGCGGTTCCTGCGCCACCGCGCACCAGACCAACACCGGCCCACAGGTTCGGCGAGACTTCGAGCTTGTCACGCTTGCCGCCATGTAAAGCGCTCATTCTCTTTTGCCCTACCGAATCCATCTTGGCAAACGATGCCTGTGCCCGTGCGATCACCGCATCGTCAACATGACTGATCAACTCCTCGGCCGCTTTCCATGCTTCGGCATTGGTTTCACGCACAATCACATGCAGACGGATGCCGAAGCGCAAAGTACGGCCAAATTTAGCGGCACGGGCGCGCATATCAGCGATCTTCGCGGCCACTGCCGCGGGTGGCTCACCCCAGGTCAGATAGACATCGACCTGCTCCGCAGCCAGCTCGTGCGCCGCCTCGGAGGAACCGCCAAAATACAAGGGCGGATACGGTTTTTGTACCGGCGGATACAAAGTTTTTGCCCCTTTGACAGTCAGGTGTTTGCCTTCAAAATCAAAACCCTGATCACCATTGGATAAAGCACCGCGCCAGATACGCAAAAACTCATCGCTGATCTCATAGCGCTCGGCATGATCGGCAAATACACCATCGGCCTCAAGCTCGCCCTGATCGCCACCCGTGACAACATTGATCAACAGGCGTCCGTTCGATAAGCGGTCAAAGGTCGATGCCATGCGAACCGCCAGACCAGGAGAGCTCAGACCGGGTCGCACTGCGACCAGAAACTTCAGATTCCTGGTGGCACCAATCAGGCTGGAAGCAACCACCCATGCATCTTCACAAGAACGACCTGTCGGCAGTAACACCCCGTCATACCCTTGTGTATCGGCAGCTACTGCGATCTGACGCAGATAGTCGTAATTGATCTCGCGTGCGCCCTTCGTGGTACCCAGATAACGGCTGTCGCCGTGGGTAGGGATGAACCAAAAAACATTCAGACTCATGATTGCTCCTGTATTTTCAATTGACTTTTTAATCTGGTTTTTTAATCTGGTTTTTTAATCTGATATTCAACAGAATTTATACAAAACGACAAACTGTCCGCCACTGCAGAGATTGAACCCGCAGGCTGGGTGCGGCCTCCAGAGGCATTTCGTGCCAACAGGCGCATTCCGCTTGCGGATTCGTTTGAAAATTCTCTAAAACCCTGTATCGATATTTCATGGGGCCGCTAACTCCTGCTCCTGCTCCTGCTACTGCTCCTGCTACTGTTCCTGCTCTGTATCTCGGTGACTCTGCTTCTCCGTGATGCGAGGTTTTAGTTTTGCGTAACCGCTCTGTTCAATACCCTTTTGTTCAATACATTGACAGCTTGCCAGTCGATACGCTGGCAGGTGGCGTCCAGGTTGCGTCTCGCACGTTGACGGACTTAGGAATCAGTTTTTGTTGGTAAAAATTGTCCGCGACACGCTGCTGTTCATCGATGATGTTTTGGGTCAGATAGACCACTGGCGAGCGCGGACGACGCTCCAGAAAAGCGGCGATCGTTGGCTTATCAAGACCGGTACTGGCTGCGACAATCGCAATCGCTTCCGTACGATTTTTTTGCACGAAGGTATCGCTCTTGGTCAGCTCTTCAAACAATAACTGGATGAGCTTAGGATACTGATCGGCGAAACTACGGCTAGACAGATAATGCGACAAATTGTTGACCAGCCCCACTCCTGTCACCAGCACTCGCGGCTTGGTATTTTGTTCAATCGCGGCCCAGTAAGGATCCCAGATTGCCCAGGCATCGACGCTACCGCGCTCAAAAGCAGCGCGGGCATCAGCGGGTGCCAGATACACCGGCGTGATATCCGACCATTGCAATCCTGCTTGTTGCACGGCGCGCAAAACGTGATAGTGGGCGCTCGATCCTTTTTGAAAAGCGATCTTCTTGCCTTTCAGATCCGGTAAATTTTTGATGACAGAATCTTGCTTGACCAGAATCGCACTGACCGCCGGTTTAGCTGGTTCAGCACCGACATACACCAAATTACTGCCTGCGGCCTGCGCAAAAATTGGTGGAGGTTCACCAGTCGTCGCAAAGTCAATACTGCCGACCGATAAGGCTTCCAGCATCTGCGGTCCGGCAGTGAATTCGAACCAGGTAACTTTAACGCCCTTTAATTGTTGCTCCAGTGCTTGTCGATGTTTGAGCAAGGTCAGATTGACCGAGCTTTTTTGAAAACCGATACGTAATTCTTTTGGTGTTTTTGATTGCTCAGCAGATTGCAATGCCGCCAGAGCGCTAACGGGCAATAAGGATGCTAACGTCAACAAGACGACAGGTAATGCCAGAGACATACGACGTAATAGCAACCTCATCGTTAACCTCAGAGCTTGGCTGAAAAAACGGCGTCCTTGATATTGATACGTTTCGGTATCAATTTCAGATCAGCAAAAACATCGGCAATACTTTGCTGCTCGCGAATCACTTGCTCGGTCAAGGGCTTCACGCCAAACGTAGCACGCTGAGTCGCGATATCAACAATGGCGGGATCAAGACCAACCTGAGCAGAAAGAATGCTGGTGACTTCCTTCAGATTCTTTCCACCCCATTCGTCGATTCTGGCCAGCTCTTCGAGCACGACTTTGACGACCTCAGGATATTTTTGTGCATATGGACGTGCTGCCAGATAGAACTGATGGTTGCTGACCACTCCTTTGCCATCAATCAGGATGCGTGCGCCCAACTGCTTTTCGGCAGCAGCAAGGAAAGGATCCCAGATAACCCAGGCATCCACGCTACCTCGCTCAAATGCGGCACGCGCATCGGCGGGTGGCAGGTAGATGATCTCGACATCTTTGTAGGCAATTCCAGCTTTTTCCAGCACTTTGACCAGCAGGTAATGGACGTTCGATCCCTTATTCAGGACAATTTTTTTACCGCGCAAATCAGCGGCAGTTTTTAACGTCGAATTCTTAGGGACGATCACCGCCTCTCCGCCCGGTGCTGGCGGCTCATTGCCGACATAAAGTAAATCTGCCCCGGCGGCCTGTGCAAAAATCGGCGGCGCCTCGCCCGTCGTACCGAAGTCGATACTGCCGACATTTAAACCCTCTAGCAGTTGCGGCCCTGCCGGAAATTCGGTCCACTTCACTTCAATACCTTGCGCTGCGAGACGCTTGTCGAGTGCGCCTGTTCCTTTTAATAAAGTCAGTGTGCCGTATTTCTGATAACCAATACGTAAGGTAGTTGCCTTGTTTTGCGCCAGTGACAGTGCAGGAAAACCGCCTGCGACACCCGCAGCGATGGCGGCAAGTACGCCCAGTGTGCGGCGCTTTTTATTTTGGAATAATGTGTTACTCATGATGTGTACTTTCCGAAAAGTGACAAGCGTCCCTGTCGCGCTTAACAGGAGGCGCAACATCTGGAACAATCAAACGAATGAGGGGACTGACAGTGCGTTGCTGATGCTGGTTACTTAGTGCTCAATTATCTAATTCAATATTTAACTCAATATTTAACTCAATAATCCATCATCATCCTGTGTCAGAGCGACATTGCTTCAGACACTACATCGCAGTGACTCTTGGATTGCCTGCCGGTCTGCACGTCCGCGTAAATTGATGGCGTCGGTATTATTTACTGCGTCGTTACGATCGGCCAGTCCCTGATGCAGTTGGCGCACGCCCTCGTGCAGACGCTCCAAGATGGCTGGATCAATCTTGATGCCTTGTTGCTCAGACCATTCGACCTGCTTGTCAGTGGCATACACGCTGGGCAGAATATGTGCCGCAGCAAGTGAGGCCAGCACAGGACGCAAAGCGTAATCGAGCGCCAGCATATGTGACTGACTGCCACCGGTCGCTACAGGCAATACCAGCTTACCGGCCAGTCCGTCTTGCGGCAAAATATCGAGAAAAGTTTTTAACAAACCGCTATACGCTGCCTTGTAAATCGGCGTGGCAATCACGACTGCCTGCGCTTCTGCCAGTTGCTGCTTTACTGCTAGCAGCTCGGGATTGGCGAAGTCCGCATGCAATAAGGCTTGCGCCGGCAAATCCCTGACCTGGACCGTCGATGTATGCAAGCCAAGCGCAGTAAGACGCTCGCCCACATAATGCAATAAGCGTGCAGAACGCGACGGCAGCGACGGACTTCCTGAGAGCAATAATATGGTCATACGATTTCTTTCACGCTAATTGTCTTTGCGCCGCTCAGTCTGCGTACCTGAACAGGGACCGGGCAGCGCCTTGGTACTGAAATTACTTCTTACCTGGCTGATAGATCTGATCAAACACACCGTTATCGGCAAAGTGTTCTTTCTGTGCTTTTGTCCAGCCACCGAAGGTATCGTCTACCGTAAACAATTTGATTTTCGGGAACTTGCTGGCGTATTTCTTCGCAGCTTTTTCTGTTGCAGGGCGATAGTAGTTATTGCCGATAATGTCTTGCGCTTCATCGGTGTACAGATAATTCAGATAAGCTTCTGCTACTTTGCGGGTACCGTGTTTGTCTGCCACTTTATCGACGACGGATACTGGCGGCTCTGCCAGCACACTGATGGACGGAGCAATGATTTCAAATTTATCTGCGCCGAATTCTTTGAGTGCGAGATGGGCCTCGTTTTCCCAGGACAACAAGACATCGCCGATACCGCGCTCGGCAAACGTCACCGTCGAACCACGCGCACCTGAGTCGAGTACCGGTACGTTTTTAAATAATTTTTGGACATACTCTTTGGCAGTCGCTTCAGAACCACCCGGCGCTTTTAATGCATAACCCCATGCAGCGAGATAAGCCCAGCGCGCACCGCCGGAGGTTTTTGGATTCGCTGTGATGACCGAGACGCCTGGCTTGGCGATGTCCGCCCAGTCTTTAATCCCTTTTGGGTTCCCTTTGCGCACCAGGAAGACGATCGTGGATGTGTAGGGTGATGCATTATGCGGCAGGCGTTTTTGCCAGTTTTTATCAAGCAGACCTTTTTCAGCAATCGCGTCTGTGTCGTAGGCCAGAGCCAGTGTCACCACGTCGGCATCGAGGCCGTCAATGACGGTACGCGCTTGTTTACCCGAGCCGCCGTGCGATTGTTTGATCGACACATTGTCACCAGTCTTGGCTTTCCATTGCTTGGCAAAGCCTTGATTGACTTCCTGATATAACTCGCGGGTAGGGTCGTAAGAAACATTCAATAAAGTCACATCCGCGGCAAATGCGGCACTGGATAGTAATCCGGCAGTAGCAAGAGCACTGACAATACTGAGATTCCGGAGATTAGAGACAAAGTGCTTGAGCTTCATTGAATATCCTTAATACAAAAAAATTGCGAAAAGTAATGAACGACTGAGGAATATAGACTAAAGCTTCACCACCTAAAATAAAACGAATCCTTTCGCGGTTGAATATGCGGTTTACGCATATACGATTGCTGCCGTAGCGCTTTATGTGTAATAAGCCGTATTGAGTTAACATCGTCTTTTCTTCTTTTCAGCCGAGTTAGCCATGAGCAAATACACATTGAACGTCAACGGTCAGGCACATCAGCTAGAATTAGAACCGGATACCCCATTGCTCTGGGCATTGCGTGACAGTCTGAACCTGGTCGGGACGAAATATGGCTGCGGCGTCGGGCAATGCGGCGCCTGTACCGTGCATATTGATGGTGCACCGACACGTTCATGCTTGTTACCGGTCTCTGCATTGGGAAAGAAAAAAATAACGACAATTGAAGGCCTGGATGCCAAAGCAATGCATCCCTTGCAGCAAGCCTGGCAAGAGCTCGATGTGCCGCAATGTGGCTATTGCCAGGCGGGACAAATCATGACCGCTTGCGCGCTGTTAAAAAGCACACCCCACCCCAGTGATGCCGATATCGATAGCGCCATGGCGGGCAATTTATGCCGCTGTGCGACTTATATACGTATCCGGGCAGGCATACACAGGGCGGCGGAGATCAGCGTAGCGAAGAAAGGCAACAAATGAAAACTTCTTCTCTGGAAAAATTATTGCGTGTCTCTATCAGTACATCAAGCAACACCACACCGGCATCATCAAGCCGTCGCCGGTTTTTACGTCACTCCGCGCTGACATCGACCGGACTCGTGCTTGGCCTTTATGTCAATGCAGGCAATGCCGACCAGATCGCCAAACCGGCAACACGGTCAAACACAGCGGGGACAGCCGACTTCACACCGAATGCGTTCATCCGTATCGCCGCAGATGGCAGCGTGACTCTGATCTCGAAACAACCGGAAATCGGTCAGGGAATCAAGACATCGTTGCCCATGGTGATTGCAGAGGAACTGGAAGTGAACTGGAAAGACGTACGTATCGTTCAGGGCGATCTGAATCCCGCCTACGGTAATCAAAGCGCAGGCGGATCGACCTCGACACTCAATAACTATAACGACTTTCATCGACTGGGCGCTACTGCACGTACCATGCTGGTCGATGCCGCAGCCCAGACCTGGGGAGTCCCGGTTAGTGAATGCAAAGCGGTCAGTAGCAAAGTTTTACATACGCCCAGCCAGCGCACATTGGGCTATGGTGCTCTGGCTGCAAAAGCAGCGACGCTCCCGGTACCGGATCCTAAGAATGTCATATTAAAAGATCCGTCCAACTATCAACTACTGGGAACCCGTATCGGCGGGGTCGATAATGCCGCCATCGTCAGTGGTAAGCCGCTCTTTGGTATCGATGTGAAATTACCGGGCATGCTGTACGCCGTATATGAAAAATGTCCGGTGTTTGGAGGCAAAGTGATCAGCGCCAATCTTGACGTGATCAAAACCTTACCCGGTGTGCGTGATGCATTTATGATCGAAGGCACCAGTAATTTGAATGGCCTGGTTCCCGGTATCGCGATTATTGCAACGTCAACCTGGGCCGCATTCAGTGCACGCAAACAACTCAAAGTGACCTGGGACGAGGGCGTATATGCCAAACAGAGTTGGGCTGAATTTGCCATACAGGCGCAAACCCAGTCTACGCAAGCCGGAGCAACGACCTTGCGCAAGGATGGTGATGCTGTCACTGCACTCGCGCATGCCAGCAAAACGGTGGAAGCTGCCTATAGCTATCCATTCATCTCGCATGCCAGTATAGAACCGCAAAATTGCACCGCCTGGTGGAAGCCGGAGGATGGCAGTCTGGAATTATGGGCTCCGACGCAAAATCCCGGTTCAGGACAGAATCTGGTTGCGACGACTTTAAATATTCCGAAAGAAAAAATCCTGATGCACATCACGCGCAGCGGTGGTGGCTTTGGACGTCGGCTCAGTTCGGACTATGTCGTGGAAGCCGCCGCAATCGCGCAAAAGGTTAAAGCACCGGTTAAGCTGACTTGGTCCAGAGAAGATGACATCCAGCATGATCATTTCCGCGCAGGGGGTTTCCATTTTCTGCGCGGTGGCATCGATGCCAAAGGTAAGCTGATCGCCTGGCATAATCATTTTGTCACCTTCGCAAACCGGGTGAATCGTGAGGGCAAGAGCATTCTGCAGCCGGGTAGCGGTGGTAGTTTGAGTGGCGATGAATTTCCGGGACGCTGGGTAGAAAACTGCCTGTTAGAGCAAACCCCGATTGAATGCGGTATTCCGATGGGACCCTGGCGTGCGCCGGGAAGTAATGTTTTTGCCTGGGTCTTTCACAGCTTTATCGACGAACTAGCGCATGCTGCTGGCCGCGATCCTCTGGCATTCCGCTTAGAGATTCTGGGTGACAAAGAGATTATTGCCGGGACAGGTGAACGCGGACAACCGTATCACGTCGGCCGCATGAAACATGTGCTGCAAGAAGTTGCAGAAAAATCCGGCTGGGGTAAAAAAACTCTCCCTCGCGGACAAGGTCAGGGCATCGCTTTCCACTTCAGTCACCGCGGCTACATTGCCCAGGTCGCTGAAGTGACCGTATCTAAAAAAGGTGAGCTTAAGGTAGATCGTGTGGTCGTGGTGTCCGATATCGGCGCGCAAATTGTTAACCTCAGCGGTGCTGAAAATCAGGTACAAGGATCCGTCATCGATGGACTCAGCACACTGATGTATCCTGAGCTAACGGTAGAGCGTGGACGTATTACGCAAAGTAATTTTCATGACTATCCGCTGCTTCGCATCGCGGATACGCCACCTAAAGTTGAGGTACATTTTTTGAAAACAGATTTCCCTGTCACGGGATTGGGTGAACCTGCTTTTCCACCGCTGGCACCGGCAGTATGCAATGCAATTTTTGCGGCGACAGGTAAGCGTGTGCGGCAATTGCCGCTGACGCACACGGATCTGAGTTGGAGTTAAAGAACATCAGCAGATGGTGTTCAGGTGCCAGACAACTGGTATCTGAACATTGCGCGTTAAAATTTAAAATTTCAAAAACTCGGCATTAAACACCAGCCAGTTTTTCTCCAGGCAGGTATCTTATTTCAGGTAGTTCTTACCAGTCCAGATCGCAGAATAGTTTTCCTTATAGTTCAGGATGGAATCAATCTCAGCACCTTTGAGCTGGTTGATCAGCGGACTCGTGATAACGATGGGCTTGCTGATGTAACCGCTAGGTGGCCAGCCAGAGAATGCCCGGTTCAGTTCATCGGCTAGTTGCCAGCCTTGCAGTGCAAAAGGCTCGGCCACCGTGGCTACCTGCTGCGAGATACCGGATTTAATACGGCTCAGCGCGTTATAAGAGCCATCACCCGCGGAGACGTTCTGTATGTCTTTACGATCGGCTCGCACCAGCGGTACGTTGATCGCATCGAAATAGGCATCATTAATTGCCAGCGTATGCGTCCATCGCTTGCCGTACAACTGGTTCAACCTGAGTACCGCACCCGGCATCTCTTGGTTCGCATGACCAATTTGCATATTCTCGACCGAGAGCAGTTTGCAGCGGGCGCAGCGGATAACGATGTCCATCATTACGGCAGTCTTGGCGTTCGCGATGCCAAAGCGATCATCGTTGAAAATAATAACGCCGATCTCGCCTTTGCTATTGTCGATGATAAACTCTGCCGCTTTTTTTCCGACCTCTTCGTATGGCGTCGTGATATTGACGAACAAATCCTTGGTTGGTCCCGGCTTCGCATTAGCATGCCAGCCTGCGAGGATGACTTTTTCCTGCTTTGCCTGCATGCTGAGATCCTGAAAACTGTCGTCAAACTCGATACCCCCGAGGATGATCGCGTCCTGATGCTGGCGCAACGCATCGCTGAAGAGAGAGCGTATCGTGGCTCTGTCATTCTTCCCATCGACAATACTCAGGGACCAGCCCAGCTCAATCGCGGCCAGATAAAATCCGCGGTAAGCAGAAGAGACGCCACCGTTGCGTGAATCCTGGGTGATAAAGGTGATTTTTTTGCCGGTTTGTTTCGGTGGTCCGTCAACCGGACCATCCCAGTTTGATTTTTTTACCGGAATATTGACCACACTCGTGTCGATGGCCGACGAAGTTACACAGCACATGCCAGTGAGCAGTGCGATCAAAATACTGATGCCATGTTTCAAAGAATTCATGATCATTCTCTATCCATGCAAACAGCGTGTTTAGTCCGGATTATCGGTTCACCGGCGCTATTCCGGCTCAACAAAACATCAATCGCTTAGAGGCGCATAATGTCCTGCGAACAGGTCTCTGTGGTTAGATAGTACACCCTGCCGAGCACGCCAGAAAAGCAGATATTGTCAATGAGGAATCGCAGATGCTGATGATTTTAGCTGATGAAGTGGATGAAAATTTCTAATAATAAATGCTGCATTGCGCTTATTTTTTGCATAAGCATATGAAAAAGCAGTCATTCTCAACAGGCGGTGCCTGTGAAAGAATCCGGGTTACTAACTCTTAATGATTCTGTGTAGCGCTACTTTCCCCTTGGATATATCATCATGACGCAATCAACTTCTATTTTCTCCCCGTACTCCCCACACACTGCGCGCAGCCTCAGCCTTACTGCTGCATCTGCACAACGCACGTCGATCAAAACCCTGATTTCAGCAAGCATGCTGGCAGCAATGGCATGTTTTTTCACGGCAAAACCAACTCAGGCAGCAGAAATTAATTTATTAAATGTGTCGTATGACGTAACACGTGAGCTGTTTAAAGACATCAATCCAGCCTTTATCGCGGATTGGAAAAAAACCAGTGGCGAAACCATTACCATCAATCAGTCCCACGGCGGCTCCAGCAAACAAGCACGCTCGGTAGCCGATGGTCTGGAAGCATCAGTAGTGACCATGAATCAGGCCAACGATATCGATTTTCTGGCAGAGCATGGCCTGGTCACGGGCGATTGGGCGAAGCGCTTCCCGAATGGCTCGGCACCGTTTTATTCCACCATGGTGTATCTGGTGCGTAAAGGCAATCCCAAGCAAATCAAGGACTGGGATGACCTAGTCAAACCCGGCATCAAAGTCATCATCCCGAACCCAAAAACCTCAGGCAATGGCCGCTATTCCTATCTTGCCGCATGGGGTGCCGTGATCAAAAAAGGCGGCAACGAAGCTCAGGCTCGCCAGTTTGTTGAAAAACTGTTCAAGAACGTGCCGGTACTCGATGCCGGTGGACGCGGCGCGACAACAACGTTCACGCAACGCGAGATCGGTGACGTGCTTGTGACATTTGAAAATGAAGTGCAATTAGTTCGCACCGAATTTGGCGACAATTTTGAAGTCGTCTACCCAAGTACCTCCATCCTTGCCGAATCGCCGGTTGCCGTTGTCGACAAAGTCGTAGACAAACTCCACATCCGCAAGCAGGCAACGGCGTATCTGCAATTTTTATATTCAGAAGCTGGTCAGGACATCATCGCCAAACACTACTTACGCCCGCGCTCGGCAATCGCCGCAAAGAAATACACGGCCTCATTTAAACCCGTCACTTTATTTACAGTAGATGAATTGTTCGGCGGCTGGAAGTCAGCGCAGAAAAAACATTTTGATGATGGCGGGGAGTTCGATAAGATTTTTAGTAAGAAATAAATTTTTACTGAGGATCATCTGAGGTTGAATAATTGATGCGCATCTCTTTGAAAAAAGGATGTGCATTAATTTTTTGTATGCGCAGGACTTGATAAGTCAAAAATCACGTACAGGCATGCAAATCAAGTAGACGCATAATCATTCAAAAACCTCATATTAAAACGCGAAACGATTCGTTTTCATTTCTAAGCACGCGCACTACTCTTCGCCTCTACAGGATATCGATCGTTGATACTCCGCATTGATCGTCGATAGATGAGGAAAGAACTATGCCGTCTCCAGCGTTGCAACAATATTTAAGTCACCTGAATAGCAGTCACAGTGCGAGCAGCACTATATGCCTCGATGAGACAGGACGGGCGCGTGGGCGGTATTTTAATTCGACGCTGACCAGTGCTTTTCAGGCGATCCGTTCTGCGGATGATCAGTGTGTAGTTGCCTATGAGGCGTATGCGCGCAGTTATTCTAGTGTCGATCAGGGTTTGAATATCTGGCGCTTGCTGGATCATGCGGCGAATGATGCGGAGTCGGTGGAACTTGACCGGCTCTGCCGGATTTTGCATGCGGTGAATTTTTATCGTCAGCCGGATTCGGCGCAGCGCGATCTGTATCTGAGTGTGCATACGCGTCTGTTGGCGGCGATAGAGGGCAATCATGGTATGGCGTTTCGCCGCATTCTGGATTTGCTTGGTTTGCCGCATCAGCAGGTTGTGCTGCAACTGCCACTGATCGCGCCAAGCCAGCGCTGGGTGCTGACGCATGTGGCGGACAATTACCGGCGTAACGGTTTCAGGATCGGCGTCAATGCGGCGAGCCTGGATCAGGCGCGCGAGTTACTGGAACGCGTGCAGCCTGATTCGATCAAAATCGATATTACTCATGCAAACAATGCAGAAGCTCAGCAAGAGTTGCTGGAAAAAGCGCAGCGCTTTAACTGCAAAGTCATCTTCAAACGGATTGATAATGACGCCCGTTTTAATACCCTTCAGCTCAGTAACACGGATCAGTATCCGTATTATCTGCAAGGCTTTTTATTCGATCTGCCACGCGGAAACCTGGCCGATACATTGGACTTGTCAGCGGCGTCACTCGTCAACAGTGCCTTGATCGCCGCCTGAACCGAGTGACTTTGCCGCCCCGGATCAGGCTAATCGCAACAGAAAATTCACTGTGAACCAATCGTTTATGCGTTTTTCATCTATAAACATGCAAAAAGATTCGTTTTTAATATAATAAAATCCTGCAATCATGTGCCATCTATAGTCATCTTCGTAATAAGGACTAAGCATGGCCCATGCTTTACACACAAAATCACGGTTTAAGCGGGTGATTCCGGGGTTTCAGCTCTCCCTGGGATTTACCCTGCTGTATCTGAGCCTGATCGTACTCATTCCGCTGTCTGCCATTTTCCTGAAAACCTTTACCATGACCTGGGAAGCTTTTTGGAATACGGTCACGTCGGATCGGGTACTTGCATCGTATAGGCTGACCTTTGGCGCCTCGTTTCTCGGTGCACTGATCAATGTTGTTTTTGGCGGCATCGTTGCCTGGGTGTTAGTCCGCTATAAATTCCCCGGTAAGCGCCTGATTGATGCGCTGGTCGATCTGCCGTTTGCCTTACCGACTGCGGTCGCCGGTATCACGCTGGCGACTTTGTATGCGCCGAATGGCTGGCTTGGTAAGTTACTCGCCCCCCTCGGTCTGAAAGTCGCGTTCACCCCATTAGGCGTGCTGGTCGCCCTGACCTTTATCGGTTTGCCGTTCGTCGTCCGTACCGTGCAACCGGTGCTGGAAGAGGCGGAAAAAGAATTAGAAGAAGCCGCCATCAGTCTCGGTGCGAGCCATTGGCAAACGTTTGTCAAAGTCATCTTGCCAACCATCTTGCCTGCCTTGCTGACAGGCTTTGCGCTGGCGTTTGCACGGGCAACCGGCGAATACGGTTCAGTGATTTTTATCGCGGGCAACATGCCTATGGTGTCTGAGATCACGCCCTTATTCATGATCACCAAGCTGGAACAATATGATTATGCAGGTGCCACAGCGATTGCCGTCGTCATGCTGCTGCTGTCATTCGTTCTGCTACTGACGATCAACTTATTGCAGGCCTGGAGTCGCAACAGAAACAAAAGTGAGATTGAATAATGACCAGCACCTCTCTCAATGCTACGGCGACAGAATCATCTCGTGCGACTCCGGCAGTACGACGCCGGATTGAGCCGGCAATTACGCCTGCCGCAACGCAAGAACCGCGCTGGGTTCGCGTGTTACTGACCGTCACGGCTTTTATTTTTTTGACCCTGTTCTTATTTGTTCCGCTGGCGGCGGTATTTGCCGAGGCATTTAAAAAAGGTTGGGAAGTTTATCTGAAAGCCATCATCGAACCTGATGCGTTATCTGCGATTCGTCTGACGCTGATTGCGGCGGGTATTGCGGTTCCGCTAAACCTGGTGTTTGGCGTGGCGGCGGCCTGGACGATTGCGAAATTTGAGTTCCGCGGTAAAAACATCTTGCTGACCCTGATTGATTTGCCGTTCTCGGTATCGCCTGTGATCTCTGGCCTGATTTATGTCTTGCTGTTCGGTGCGCAAGGCTGGTTCGGCCCCTGGTTACGTGAGCATGACATCAAGATTTTATTTGCGGTTCCTGGCATCGTACTGGCAACTATCTTTGTGACTTTTCCATTTATTGCCCGTGAGCTGATCCCGCTGATGCAGGCGCAAGGCAGCGAGGAAGAAGAGGCGGCACTGGTGCTCGGCGCCTCAGGATGGAAGACCTTTTGGTATGTGACTTTGCCGAATATTAAATGGGGACTGTTATACGGAGTGATCTTGTGTAACGCCCGCGCGATGGGGGAATTCGGCGCGGTGTCCGTGGTATCGGGACATATCCGTGGCGAGACCAACACCATGCCGCTGCAGGTCGAAATTCTCTATAACGAATATAACTTTACGGCCGCCTTTGCGGTGGCATCGCTACTGACCTTGCTGGCGCTTTTGACACTGGCTTTAAAAATGATCGTGGAATGGCGCACCGATGAGTCGCAAGCCATCCCTCAGGAATAGGAGTACACAATGAGTATCGCAGTGAATCACTTACATAAAAAATTCGGCAGCTTCACCGCGCTGAATGATGTCACGCTGGATTTTCCTAATGGTGAGCTGACCGCTCTGCTCGGTCCGTCTGGCTGCGGCAAGACCACGCTGTTACGCATCATCGCCGGGCTGGAACATGCCGACAGCGGTCAGGTATTGCTGGACGGTCAGGATGCCTCCGACCAACATGTGCGCGAACGTCAGGTTGGTTTTGTATTTCAGCATTACGCCTTGTTTAAGCACATGACGATTTTTGAAAACATCGCTTTTGGCTTACGCGTCAAACCGCGCGCTATACGGCCATCAGAAACGGTGATCAGAGAAAAGGTCAAACAGTTGCTGGAGCTAGTACAGCTTGACTGGCTGGCGGATCGCTATCCACCGCAATTATCCGGCGGCCAGCGGCAACGTATTGCGCTGGCACGTGCGCTGGCAGTGGAGCCTCGGGTTCTCTTGCTCGATGAACCGTTCGGTGCGCTCGATGCCAAGGTGCGTAAAGAGTTGCGCCGCTGGTTGCGCCGTTTGCATGATGAGTTGCATGTCACGAGTATCTTTGTCACACATGATCAGGAAGAGGCGCTAGAAGTAGCAGACCAGATCGTCGTGATGAACCATGGTCAGGTGGAACAGATCGGCGCGCCTGCCGAGGTGTATCAGCATCCGGCATCGCCTTTTGTGTATGGCTTCCTCGGGAATGTAAATCTGTTCAAAGGTCGTTTGCACGAGGGGATTCTCGATGCCGGTGGTGTGGCATTTGACGCGCCGGATCATGCGACTACGCGGGATGCCACAGGCATTGGTTATGTGCGTCCGCACGATCTTGAAATTGATCGCTATTCACCGGGTGCCGAAGGCTTGATGGTGCAATTGCGCCGCGTTCATAGCATAGGCCCGCTGGCACAACTGGAGCTGGAACGTGATGACAATGGTGATCTGATCGAAGCAATGATTTCCAGTGAGCGTTACCACCAGCTCAAATTAAAAGTCGGCGAAGCACTGGTGGTCAAACCACGACGTCTGGCCGTGTTTGTTGATCAGGCTGCAGGATAAAATTATGAATTTCCAACAATTACGCTCGATCAGAGAAGCAGCACGTTGCGGTTATAACCTGACCGAAGTCGCCAATGTTTTATTTACCTCACAACCCGGTGTGAGCCGCCAGATACGCGAACTTGAAGAAGAGCTCGGCGTTGATATTTTTGAGCGTAACGGTAAACGGCTGACCGGTCTGACCGAGCCGGGCAAAGACATTCTGAAAATTATTGAACGCTTATTAATCGAAGCAGAAAATTTACGCCAGGCAGGCGATGACTATTCTGATCAGACCAAGGGCACGCTGACGATTGCGACCACTCATACGCAGGCACGGTATGTGTTGCCTAAAGTGGTACAGGGATTTCGCAATGCCTTCCCGGATGTACGTATCGCCTTGCAACAAAGCTCACCTGAGCATATCGCTGAGTGGGTGTTGTCGGGCAAAGCAGACGTGGGGATTGCGACAGAGGGCTTATCGCAGTTTAAGGATCTGGTATCTTTCCCTTGCTACGAATGGAACCATGTGATCGTGGTACCGGACGGCCACCCTTTGTTGAGAAAAACACCGATCACACTCGAAGATTTATCGAACTATCCTTTGATTACTTATGATGTCGGCTTTACCGGTCGCGGCCATATTGATCAGGCTTTCCAGCAAGCGGGATTGCGTACGGATATCGTGCTCACTGCGATGGACTCTGACGTGATTCAGCAATACGTGGCGCTTGGATTAGGTGTGGGACTGGTGGCAGAAATGGCGGTGGAAACCGGGATCGATACACGCCGCTTCAGCGCGTTGCAAGCGCTGCCTGCAAGCCATTTGTTTGCACCGAATGTTACCCGGCTGGCGGTGCGGCGCGGTGCTTATCTGCGTAGTTATATTCTCGATTTCATCGTGCAATTTGCACCGCAATTGACTTATGAAGATATTCGCCAGGCATTAGCACCAGACGAAACATAAGCATCACGAGATAGTACGAACCGATATGAACCACAAGTAACGACCCCTAAAATATGAGTCGCTGCTTGTGGTTTTTTATTGGTGATAATGCTTTTGTCTGTATCAACAAGCCGTTACAAAAAAACCGGAATAAGTTGCTTTTCACGACATGTTTTATTCTATAATGAGAATTATTATCATTTAGAATGTTTATCTGCTGCCTTGCGACGGATAGCATAAGCGACATGCCCAATACCAGTGCCACGACAAAAGTCGCACATCATCGCCCCGATCCGAGTCAGCAGCAGAAGCGCGCCTTCTGGCTGCGCCACCTGCATCAGTGGCATTGGATCAGCTCGGCACTTTGCCTGATCGCGATGCTGTTATTCGCCGCGACTGGCATCACGCTGAATCATTCTGCGCAGATAGAAGCGCATCCGCAAATCACAAAAAAATCTGCCGAGTTACCACCAGCTTTACTGACGCAACTTCAGCAACATCAGCAAACGCCGCACAGTGATAAAGATCCGCTACCCGCCGAAGTACGTCAATGGCTGGAACAAACGCTGTCCGTTCGCGTCAATACGCAAGCCGCAGAATGGTCACCGGAGGAAGTGTATCTGTCCCTGCCGCGCCCCGGCGGTGATGCCTGGCTGCGCATCGCCCTGGATCACGGAGAACTCGAATTTGAACTGACGGATCGCGGCTGGATCGCGTATTTCAACGATCTGCATAAAGGCCGCAATGCTGGGAACGCCTGGAGCTGGTTCATTGATCTGTTTGCGATTGCCTGTCTGATTTTTTGTATTACCGGTTTATTCCTCTTAAAAATGCACACCGCTAATCGCCCCATCACCTGGCCGATAGTCGGTCTTGGCCTGGTCTTGCCCTTGTTGCTGGCGATCCTGTTTGTGCACTAGCCGCTTCCCGTTTTTTTTACTTGTTTCTTGAGTTTTTCCTGCTTATACGGATTCTATTTTCTTTCATTTTGTGAGGTGTTGTTCATGCGTAAATTGCTCCCTTTTGCGATCACCAGCCTGCTTGGCACAAGCAGCATGGCGGCGGATCTGACCGTCAAAATCGAAGTACCTCGCCTCAATGTCGCGGAATACCATCGTCCTTATGTGGCGGTATGGATAGAGAGTCCGGATCAGACTTTTGCAGGCAATCTGTCCGTCTGGTATGACCTGAAAAAACGCGACAACGAAGGGGCGAAATGGTTGAAGGATTTGCGCCAATGGTGGCGTCGTAGCGGTCGCGATCTGGCGATGCCGGTCGATGGTGTCAGCGGTGCGACCCGGGTTGTCGGTGAACAGAGTTTGAGTTTTTCCGGCGATAAGGGCACGCTGGCAAAGTTGCCTGCCGGTGAGTATCAGCTGGTTGTAGAAGCAGCCCGCGAAGGCGGTGGCCGTGAAGTCGTGAAGCTGCCTTTCCAATGGAATGCCAAAACAGAACAAACGGCAAAAGCCCAAGGCAGTCATGAGCTGGGTCAGGTCAGTCTCACTGTCAAACCATAAAAATTTAAGGCACCGACCTCATTATGAAATTCCATCTTAACATCGTCGCTCTCAAATTCCTCACTCTCGCATTCGCCGTCTCTGCACCATTCGCAGCGCAGGCTCATCGCGCGTTCTTGTTGCCGTCATCGACCGTCACAGCGGCCAATGCGCCTTGGATCACGGTAGATGCCGCCGTCGCCAGTGATATGTTTTATCTTGATCATGTACCGCTGAGACTCGACAGTTTAAAAATTATTGCGCCCGACGGCAGCATGATTAAAGAAGAAAACGCCAATACCAGCAAGCTCCGCAGCACCTTTGATCTGCGCCTGGCAACCACCGGCACTTATAAGCTGAGTATCTTGAACGACAATGTCATGGCAAGCTATAAAGACAAAGGAACGCCAAAACGCTGGCGCGGCCTGGCAGACAACATGAGCAAAGAAATTCCCGCTGATGCAGAGGACGTGCAGGTCACGCAGGCACAAGCGCGTATCGATACCTTTGTCACGAGCGGCAAGCCAAGCACCAAGTCACTGGAGATCACAGGCAAGGGCTTGGAGATGCAGGCAATCAGCCATCCGAATGATCTGGTGGCGGGCGAAAAAGCGAATTTCCGCATGATGCTGGACGGACAACCTGCGGCTAAAATTCAGGTCAGTGTGATCTTGGGCGGTATTCGCTATCGTCAAAAACTGGATGAGCAATTGCTGACCACCGATGCTGACGGCAAGTTCACTATCAATACAGCGAACGCAGGCATGTACTGGCTGGAAGCCACGGTCAAGGACGATAAAGCAACGGTGAAAGGGGCGAAAGAACGACGCGCAAGCTACGTCGCCACGCTGGAAGTATTGCCACAATAATCGCCATCTGGAATGACGAAAAACGATAGCCGACGGTAGCCACTCACGTCGCTACGTATATCGAATCCGCAGTCCGGATGCGGCTGTTGGCACAAAATGCCTCTGCAAGCCGCATCCAGCTTGCGGATTCGTTTTAAGAAAATGTCTGAAAACTCTTTAATCGATACATCATGGCATTGTTCACTCTTGCCTTTCCTCTGTGTCTCTGGGCCTCCATGCCTATGTGGTAAGAGGTCTTGGTTTTTTGTGTAAGTCCAGACCCTAACAAGATTCAAAACAAAGTCCGCTTTAATGAAACAGGTATTTATCCCACTCAGCTTCACTGAACCGCCCGCACTGCCGCCGGATGCGCAGCTTATGCAGTTATCCGGTCACACCATGGGCACTACCTGGTCAGTAAAGCTGGTTGTCTCCGGTGGACCACAGTTGCAGAGCAGGCTTCAGATGCTGGAACAAGGTATTCAGGCACAACTCGATCAGGTTGTTGTGCAGATGAGTACCTGGCTGGCGAGTTCTGATCTCTGTCAATTTAATCAGGCGGCTGCGGGTACATGGCATCACCTGCCTGCGGCATTTTTTAAGGTACTGGATTACGCCGTGTTTATCGCACAGCAAAGCGCCGGCGCCTACGATCCCAGTATTGGCCGGGTCGTGAATCTTTGGGGCTTTGGACCGGATAAACATGATGACTTGCCGGGTGATCCTGCCTTGCAAGAAGCAAAGCAATCCTCAGGCTGGCAGAAGCTTCAACTGGATCGAGTGCAACAGCGTGCTTACCAGCCAGGCGGGCTGGCAATCGATTTATCGTCGATTGCCAAAGGCTTCGGCGTCGATCAGGTTGCCCGATATCTGGAGTCGCAAGCGATCCCATGTTATCTGGTCGAAGTCGGTGGTGAGCTACGCGGCTTCGGGATCAAGCCGGACCATCAGCCCTGGTGGGTAGAACTGGAGCAGCCTCCAGTTACAGTACCAGCCACAACGCCTGCGCAGGACCGGATGAAGATCCTTGCCTTACATGGTTTATCCATCGCCACGTCCGGCGACTATCGTCGTTACAGAGAAAAAAATGGGCATCGTTATTCTCATACGATTGACCCACGCACCGCATATCCGGTCACGCATCCGCTTGCCTCTGTCACGGTATGTCATGCGGAATGTATGGTGGCAGACGCATTGGCAACTGCCATGATGGTTATGGGAGCAGAACAAGGACTAGCCTACGCCAATCAACTGCATGTCGCGGCGCTGTTTTTATCCTATGACGTAGTCCACGACAATACCGACAATCACTTTACCGAGCATATGAGCAACGCCATGCAAGCGATGCTGGAGGCATGAATTCATCTCTATGTTTGAACGATTACAACCATTCTTGCTGACCGGACTTTTTTTATTTCTGAGTTGTTGCGGCATCTATCTGGGTCACCATGCTCTGGGCATGATGCCTGCACAACAGGCTTATGCACTCGCCGCGCTGGTTGTCCTCGCCTATCTGGTGTTTTGTAGTGCGATCCGACAGGCACATCAGATGCGCAAACCCGATGTATTACCGGCACTGACATCCGACCATGCTCATCCGGCGATCGTCGTTGTGTACGCAAGCCAGACTGGTTACGCTGAGCAACTGGCACACCGGACAGCACAAAACCTGCATGACGCCGGCATGTCCGTGCAGCTCATACCGATCAAAGATCTGACGCCTGAGCGGCTCCGGCAGATGTCACTCAGCCAATCGCAAATGCTGTTTATCGTCAGTACCACAGGAGAAGGCGATGCTCCGGATCAGGCAGCAAAATTCACTCGCCATGCGATGAGCCAGCCACTTGATCTGTCTGGATTGCGCTACGGCATACTGGCGCTCGGTGATCGCAATTACCAGCATTACTGTGCATTCGGCCATCAGCTTGATCACTGGTTAAGGCAACATCATGCGTCCGGTTTATTTGACCTGGTCGAGGTCGATAACGGCGATGAAGGAGCGCTGCGTCACTGGCAGCATCATCTCGGCACCCTGAGCGGTCATACCGACATGGCGGACTGGAGCCAGCCCAGCTATGAGCGCTGGACCCTTAGCGCACGCCAGTTACTCAATCCGGATAGTGTTGGCGGTGCGGCGTTCCACATCGTTTTAACACCACCAGCAGACAGCGAGCCGCAGTGGCAGGCGGGCGATATTGTGGAGATTGGTCCAGAATTTCCTCCTGACCATATCAGAGCTTCCAGCGATCCGGTCACACTACCCCATCGTGAATATTCGATTGCGTCGATTCAAGAAGATGGCGCACTTGAGCTTTTAGTACGCCAGGTAAAGCAGGCAAACGGCAAGCTCGGCATCGGCTCTGGCTGGCTGACAGCGTATGCCAGAGTAGGTTCTGACATTGCTGTACGTATCCGTGAAAATCGCAGTTTTCATCCGCCCGCCACCGATCAGCCCATGATCTTGATTGGCAATGGTACCGGCTTGGCAGGACTACGCGCCCATCTCAAACAGCGGGCAGTGAACCGACAACAATCGAACTGGCTGATCTTTGGCGAGCGAAATGAGCATCAGGATTTTTTCTACCGCGAAGAAATCCTCACCTGGCAAAATCAAGGTCTGCTGCAACGACTCGATCTGGCGTTTTCACGCGATCAGGAAGAACGTATCTATGTTCAGGACAAGCTGCTGGACAACGCAGCAACGCTGCTGAGTTGGGTGCAAAACGGTGCCGCCATCTATGTCTGCGGCAGCCTGGCGGGCATGGCAGATGGCGTTGACCGGGCACTGAGACAGATCATTGGTGACGAGGTCTTGGAACAATTATTGGATGATGGCAGATACAGACGCGATGTTTATTAACAGGACCCGGGGAAAAACCAAGACCTCTCACCACAGAACTATTGAGATCCGGGAGACACAAAGAAAAACAGGCGTAAGCAGCTCCATCGAATATCGATTGAAAGGTTTTTAGCATTTCCAGATAATGAATCCGCAATCTGGATACGGCTTCCGGAGGCATTTCGGGCCAGCAGGCGCACCCAGCTTGCGGATTCGTTTTTAAAGTTAGTACATCAACGCTGCTTGCTCTTGTCTTGTGTTTTCTCAGCGTTGAGCGATTCTGGTTTTTGCATCAATCCAGATTACATTCCATCACGCTGGTCGCAATGGATCCAGCAAGGACCGCAGGTTATTGTGATCCAGCTCATACATCAAGGCGATCAGACTACCCAGCTCACCTTTAGGAAAACCCTCGCGCGCAAACCAACCGAGATAATGCCCTGGCAAATCTGCCAGTAAGCGGCCTTGGTATTTACCATAAGGCATCGTGCGCGTTACAAGGAGTTGTAAAGTTTCTGGAAGCATAAAAATAGTTGGAACCTGGTGTCAGCAGGATGCCATCGAATCATCAAACCTTTTTTACACGAAATGGAATGGCAGGTAGTTTAAAGCGCGCCAAACCAATTACACCATTGCACCCACGCCTCTACATGATGGATGCTCATAAAGCCCAGATGCTGCACGAGCAGTAATAGCAGCAATCCGACATACGGCAAGCGGATGCGACCTAGTCGCTTATCGTCTAGCAATAACAATACGACGATGAGTTCGCTGATCAGATAGCTACCGTGAACACCCATCTCAAACGAACTAATTCCTGGGACATAATTACCAAGGAAGCGGGCCAGCGCCGGAGGTAACACCAGTATCGCCGTCGACGCCATAAAGCGTGCATGCAACTGGATATTAGCCCGATAGTAAATCGCCGCAATATACGCAAAGGCAAAGTACAAGACCGTAGTGAGATCAAGAAAAGCTAAGCGCTTACCAAACATCTTAGAAAACGGACTATCACTCGCCAGCATCACGTGCATCACCAGCAAACCCGATACCCAAAACAAGGGAGCGATCACGATCGACAATTTACCGATGCTGCGATGTAGCACCATGTTCTTTTGCCGCATCAGCCACGCCTGTATCACTAGCATCAGCATCCATGCCGAGGCCATGATGCCATGAAAATGGTGAGCCACATCTGTGGAGCCTAAACGTGAAAAATACGAAGGAAAAAAACCGAGGAAGGCAACAAGCGTTGCCAGAGAAAAATAGATGTAAGCGCGCTGATACACAGACGTAAGCCTTTCAATATCAAGGTTGAGGAACGTCTGATTAAGTCACTAAGTGTGTGTAGTCACGGCCTGCTGCGATCAGGTCGACTTCTATACTTTGTCAGAATTTCCTTAAGCAAATAATCTCCATAATCATTGCTAACCATCTGTCAATATTTGGCATAGGCAGGTCAATGAGATCATTGTTCAAATAAATGTTATTCTTTTTTACACAAAAAAGATAGCTTAGAAATTAAAAATAGATAATGCCTCTATTCCGGCGAATGCTTTGTGATGGGATCGGCGACGCTAATCTCAGAATAAATTGCGCTCACTCTCGGACATACTGAAATGATTGAAGCGCTAGACTTTCTTCAAATAACAAGCCTTCAGCATAAAACTACCTGCATCCATTTTGCAATCGACTTCGTGATCGCCGCCGACTAAACGAATACTTTTGACCTTCGTTCCCATTTTCAAGGTGGTCGAAGAGCCTTTGACCTTCAGGTCTTTAATCAACACAACGGCGTCACCATCGCTCAAAACGTTACCGTTAGAATCTTTAACGATCCGGTCGTCGCTGTCCTCTGAGGCCGTACTGGCCACCATTGACCATTCATGACCGCAGTCAGCGCAGATATAGTTGTCGCCATCAGGGTAGGTATTTTCCATGGCGCATTGCGGGCAAGCTGGTAGTGTTGACATACATTCTTTCAAAGTGCGTTAAAGCATAAGCGAATAAGGCCGGTAGTATAACCGGACACTTTTGCTGGCCAGCAAGTTTGTGCGATCACTTTGAGATGAATCAGTCTTTATACAAAAACTGATTCCATATGCATGCTTAGTTTGTCGGACAAGTATCATCGAACGATGTGGGAGTGCGGCTCTGGATAGCATCGGGTGGCGCATACGGATTCTTAAAAGTGAATGCCGCCTCACTTGGCCCTGCGGATCTCAGCAACGCTAATTTTGCGATGGCTTCATCCAGGCCAGGACGATGTCCTTTGCTCACCCACCAGAGCACGACATACGACTCCTGCATGCGTTCGAACCACTCCTTACGACGGCGCATAATGTCCACATGTGCCGATCCGTACACATATTTATTGAGGGATTCAACATCGCGCCAGACCGACATATTAATTAGGGTTTCGTCTCCCAAAGGACGTACCGCAGTCGCATCGCCCTCTTCTGTTTGCAGCCGCCATACGAACCCCTCCGAACTCTCTGCGAGCGCATTAATACGATCAAGGTTCGCGACAAAATCAGCCATCACGGGCGAATCGAGCGGCTCTTTCATGACAGCGATATTCAGTTGTGCTAATTCATAGGCAGACATGCAACAATCCTTTCACGATCTGATTCCGATTCATTCCTATTGATTCGTAGAAAAGTAGCGCAACGTTTTCTAAGAAATACCAAACTCACACAAATACTATTTCTAATTCGCTACAGAAAATGCCGGAACGCACGCTGCAGTTCATTGTGTGCGTCCTGCTCAATGACAGAATTATGTGCCATGACGATACGCTGTATCGGCCACTCCAATATTTTGCCAGCACTCACTTTGGCCGCCGCCTTATCACGCACCAGCATCCTCACCGATCTCGGCACATCAAAGCGCTGGCGAACGCCTGTTAACCCATTCCACAATCTGGATTGCCACGGCAAATCACCCTGCCACCACTGGCACAGATCGGTCAGAACTAAGGTCTTGGTCGGCATGTGAAACCACACCGTTTCGTTGGCAAAAGGGATGCCGTTAAAAAGTAAATAAGCCAATTCCGGCGCCCATATCCCAGGCTCAGGTGCCAAAGTTTGCAAGCGCGTTAAATCAGGTCGCTTATCAGCAAGTCCCGGCGCTCCGAACAAATTGGCAGAAGGATAGTGTTCAGCAAATTTTTTCGCAAACAAATGATGTGCCTTACTCGGAGCAACAATAAATTCGACAGGCCCCAAGGCATCAATCTGCGCTTTAGTTGCGCTATCGACAGGCACTGGTGAATGCACCCAAAGTGCACCACTCGTCAGCCGGATAATCGTCATGCGCGAAGTGATCGGCACACCGCTCACAACAAATGCATGCTGAACATGCCAGATATTGTCGGTCAGAGAAAGGAGCATAAGCAAAACCTGTTAGTCAGGCGTAGGCGAGAAAGTTGATGAAGATTATCTTGCGGTAAAAATATTGATCTACTTTAGCACTTCTCACACTTGTAATCGCACCTGAAGCAAATGGAGAGCTTATTTGTGTAAAGCTAAAAAATTGAAAGCCATTTCGATATCCACAACTCAGATGTACGCGCACATAAAAAATCCCGGAACCAGTCCGGGATTTTTTGCTAACGAGTACAACCGTTTATTTTACAAAGCGTCTTACGCTGACAAACAGAAGCAGACCTAAGCCAAACAAGAACAGACCTGACGGCTCTGGAACGGCGTTAGTTGCAAACAATCTGAATGGAATGTTTAACCCTTGGTTTGGTGCATATCCGGTACCTAATTGAGATGCTCCAATTTGACTACCGTTACCTGTGCCCTGGAAGTGCATATCGTCGCCAGACAAAGACAACCAATAAGTACCTGCAGACAGATTAACGCCTGTCAGAGTAAATGCGGTCGTAATATTGGCTTGGGAATTGATACTGCCTGTGTTCACTGTGTAATAGTCGTTGCTCACAAAATTAGTATTTTTCGTGTACAACAATCCAGTGTTATTACCTGACCAGATTTTAATAATAATGTTTGTGCTCAAAGGATGAAAAAAACTCGCATCCCATTCAACTTGCAAATTGCTGTAAGCGTTCGTCAGCGTGAAATCATCAAACATCGTGTATTGACCCGCAGAACCGCATGAAGAGCAATATCCACCGATATTCGTAGTGTAAGAACCGTTGTTGAAAATTGGCGTAGCATTGGCAGACGCACCAACCAGCATGGCTACAGACAGTAGCATCGCAGCTTTAAATTTAGAAAATAAGGACATTTTTTTCCCTGAGTTTGTTTGATTATTAAAATAATAAAAGCATCTGATCGCCAACAATGAAGCATGCTTTACCTACCCTAAAGCAATAAGCAGACCAATTGTTACATCCCGTAAAAATATCTTTTACAAATCAAAAGCTTACCTCACAAAAAGTGTAACTGACCGGTTACATTTTCATAGAAAATAACTCAGTATGTAAAATTTTCCGACACATTATTTATTTCCTGAATTGCAATGCTCAAATCGAGAAATAACTCATTGATACAAAAAATCCCGGGTTGTCCCGGGATTTTTTTAATTCTTTACCCATCGCTGCAATACTGACACCGATCTCGACCTAGGCAGGATTGAATGCCGAAGGTGCTAAAACTACGCTTCCAGCAGCTTCACGCCTGCCGTTCGTAACGAGTGGCGCAATGATCATGTAGCTTCTATGTCAGCACGGAGCACCATAGATTCCACGGTAGATATCTTTGCAGCCAAGTCCTTATCTAGAGGTTGAAGGTTTCTTTTCATTGAAATTTAACGTTTGACATGAGGGGCAGCTGGAGGCCGGAAGCTGTCCCCTCAATGGAAGGGTTAGGCGTCGGCCCGCCAGCGGAGAGAGTAGCACTTGTGCTTGCCGCGCTATGCGTAGCCTCTTGATACTTGGTGCGCTACATCGCAGTCTTGGTGAATGAGGCGTGTATTCTCTTTCGTGTAGCCATCGACTGCGTTCGTTCTGTCGAGTACGGTGTAACTTTCGGGTAGTTCCTTCCCGCAAATCGCGCAAAGACCACGCTGCTCTTTCCACTTGAAGTCTTTCAGCTTGCGGCGAACCGCTGGCTTGTCGCGTTCGTCGTAGGTGAGTTCCTTGAACACTTTGCGACGATACGCGAACAGAAGCTCTCTGTCCCCGTTGCTCAACGCCTCCAGGCGGACGCGGATCTCCGCGAGCACGGCGTTTGCAAGAACGAGTTCCTCTGGCTTGAGCTGGCGATTCGGCATATTGTTCGACGCCTAACGTTTGACATGAGGGGCGGGCGACAGCTGGCGAAGCCAGATGTCGCACGTCCCCTCGATGGAAGGGTTGGGCGTCATTCGCGGAGAAACAGTTGTATGTCAGGTTCGTTCCGTTGCGACGGATATGGAGACCCAACAGGCTGAAAACCGAACCGCTTGAGCGCCGCATGCATCCGTTCGTTGTTCACCCTGGACGTCGCGTACGCGGGTGCACTGTTGAGCGAAGAAGCGAGTTCTCCGACAAGAACACTTGCGACACCCTTGCCACGTGCAGAAGGGCGAACATAGATCCAACCGAGTTCAAACTCGAATCTGGAAGGGTTCTGTGGCACCTGTGCCTTTGCGAACACGCCGGCACGATAGCCCGGATTCGGCCGCTTGATTGCCCCAACAGCAACAAGTTCTTCGCCGACTCTCGCGAGCGCTAGCGACAGTGCTCGCAAGACAAGGCCAGGCAGAGTTTGCGGATTGACTTCCCCGCCTTCGAGCACGAACTGCCTGAACGCGGAAAGCTCCTCGGCCGAGGCAGCAGCGGGCTCCCTCACGGTAACGATGACAGGTGGACCTGAATTCATGACGCCCAACGTTCAAGGTAACCAGACTGCGCGGCTTTTCGCGCAGGTCCGGTTGACTGCAGGGTTAGGTTGCGTTGTGGTCTGCGGAGCCAAGGTGCACTTTCCGTCTTGATAAGTTCCCCCTGACACTTGGCATTGCTCTTTGGTCGGATTTTGAATGCACCCGAGCTCTTGATGAACTACACCACCGAGCGTTTTGCATTCGTTCTCAGAGACTTTTGCCAAGCAACCGTGTTCTTTGTGCCAGCGTCCTCCTTGGCAGTTGCACTCCTCCTCACCCGGCATATAAATTTCTTTGCCTGTGTATTTTGATTTATCTGCATCGTTAAGCATCAAGCATCCGGCTTTTGTGGATGTGCCACCAACCTTCTCGCATTCAACCTTTGTTAAGTCAGCCGAAAATGCGCTGTGACAGAGAGCAAAGACCAAAATGTATAGCGGGACGTAACGCATAGCAACCTAACGCGATTTAATTTTCATTTTGCAAAGATAACCGACAAATTAAAAATAGACAATTTGTTTCAACTCGCTGGAAAGCCGCATAGATGCTGCGTGTATCTGGTTATATTGATCAAATATCCAGTATAACCAAATGGGCAAAAACATCACCTCCGCAAAACCGCGTTTGCTCGACCTAGTGTGCGAACGTTTGCGTTATAGGCGTTGCAGTTTGTCATCAGGCAAGCTGTAAGAGCATTCGGTACGCTTTTTAACAATGATCTGTTTGCACCATCCTGTTGATGGTGGTGCATCCAGAGTCGAGGCTTTTTTAACGATGCTAGTAATTGAGCGGCATGTTTTTGTGTCGACGCATGAGGTTACTTGAAGCCAAAAGGGTCAGTGCATGACAAACCTGCACATACAACCATTTGCGAGTTGCACCCACCCTATATGGCCAATAACAACTGGCGAGAAATAAACAGTTAGCTCGCAGGTTTCTTGAGTGCACGGTCGTTGCGGCAGGCACTGAGTGGCTTTGCTTTGGCAAAGATAATCTTGGTTACCTCATGTGACTCTGAATTGGCAACAAGCTTGATGCATGCGCAGCCATAGCCATAATTGTTGTTGGTACGAACCCATTGCGACGCCCCGAATTCTGGCCAGTCGCCGTCGGCTTGCGTCCCACCTTGGGTACTGATGAGCCATTCGCCATCGCGGTCAACAAGTGATGCGTTCTGAGGTGATGGATTGTGAAACCAGCCGCACCTGAGCTTAGCGACATCGGCACTCTCACTGGCGCTCGCCGTTAGTAGGAATGTTGCAGTAAATAGCAGTACGAGGATTTGTCTGTGTGCTTGTATCATGATGACTCAGTTTACAAAGGCCAATATAAAAGCAGGATAAGCCGCGCATTATGACTCATCAGATACATCAAAATATCACGGCTTTAAGCCTTGTAGGGCGGTTGCAACTCGCACCGTAAGAATTTTCAAGAATTCACGATGGTGATGTAATGATTGAAAGAATATTTGAACGATAAATCGTTGGGGTGATATACAGCGCAGGTTGCACCCGCCCTACATGGCTCTACATGACTTCGATCTTGCTAAGAGCGATACTACGTTCGTTAGCGACGAGGGACTTACACACGTTACGCAGTAGGTCGAGGTCAAGTTCCGAAGCCCGATCAAGATGAACTTGCACGCGAACCTCTGCAGGTAAAGAGGACATCATTGGTGCAGACGACGCTTGTGGCGTTGGATGGTGGGATGGCATCCGAGCCCTAACATCGAATTGAAAGAAGAGCACACCGATCAGTAACTTTAAAGTAAGCGTTTATGCGCGCATGATTTTCGAATAGCATGTTAAACATTAATTCCAAAATTTCCACCAAGATTTTTTTGACATCAGCCAGTTCGAATAACGCACATCAATTACATTTTTTAGTTTTTGGTAATTTTCTTCTGTAAAAACAACATGGAATTCCGAGGGTAGATTACCTTGAAGAGCTGCCTTGTAGTCTGCAATATATTTACCCTTCTCAAAATCGAAATAAAACATTCCAAAGGCATTTCCCTTATCTGAAACCATGTCACTAATTAAACAACAATCCCACCACTCGTAGAGTGCATGAGCAGAAAGTTGTCTATTCTTGAAAGAAGATAATTGTTCTACGCACTCCAACGTAAAAAAATCACTCATTAAATCGTTCTCAATAAACCATCGAAGGACTGGCACGGTGTGATTACACGCATGAGACTCAGGAAGACCGAGCTGTTCAATACTCTCGTAATGATATTTGGCTTTATCGTAAACGTATGGTGTCGTCATGCTTGATGTTTAACGTTTGACTTAAGCGGCGGGCCGTAGGCCCGTCCGCTTGAAGGAAGGGTTAGGCGTCGCTGTTCGAAGTGCCACTGAAGACTGCCTTCACTGCAGGACAAGGGGCCATTTGGAAGCACAAATGGTATGGAACATCGCGATTGAACCAGCTTCGTTGGCCGTGGAGAAAGTTCTCAAGTAAGTTCGTCATGAATTTTCTGTCTGCGTTGAACAAGGGGGAAGCATTGTCTAGGATGATCACGAGACCTGTCGAGCGGCTGCCGAGCGACAGCAAATCGTCCCACCATCTCACCCAATTGGGTTCGTGTTCTTCATCGTAGGGCGGGTGGTCAGTTCCGGCGGCGTAGCCAATGACATTCGGAATTTCCCACGTCTTGTCCACGTATTCGGCGCAGTCGAGATAGACGACGAGTATTTGCTTGACGCGAAGCTCTTCGACAAGCTCGCGCAGGTCTTCTGCGACTGGCTCTTCGTCGATGAAGTGGACAGACCTTCCTGTCGGTACAGATTGCAGACCGTAGTCACTCATGGGGTGTATTGCGACGCCTAACTTGATTTAATTTTCATTTTGCAAAGATAACCGACAAATTAAAAATAGACAATTTGTTTTAACTCGCTGGAAAGCCGCATGGATACTGCGTGTCTCTGGTTATATTGATCAAATATTCAGCATTGTAGGACGAGTGCGATCCGCGCCGTAAGAATTTTCAAGAACTCACGATGGTGATTTACAGCGCGGCTTGCACCCACCCTACGTGGCTACACGACGGTGGTGTGCCGCTGGCGCTCCGCAGGAGGAGTTAGGCGTCCGATTACCACAGCTCTTCCATCATAATGGGATAGCTTACTGGCCTGAAGGATGAAAAACTGAGGTCACGGACATGGGTGAAACTCGACCATAGCAGACGACCACCTTTCAGTCGCTTTACGGTCTGTACTCGGGCTTCGATGCGCTGCAATTCGTCTTCAGTTGCCGCGCGCAACGGGCCGGCCGTGCCGTAAAGCCGAACGCCCGGCGGACTACTAAATCTACCAAGAACAAGTGAACGCAGCCAGAAGGTCTTTCGTGAGTCAACCGCGAGCAGGCAGATGCGATTATTCGACTCAAGGTTTGCTGCCAACGCGCTCGTGTATCGGTCGAAGAAGAACCCACCAGGAGTCGAGTTCAAAAATACTGTGCCAATCGGCGTGACGTTTGGCACTCCGTCTCTGTCCACCGTTCCGATTGAGCAATACAGAGAGGAGCGCTGCCCAAGTTCGACGACTCGCCGAATCTCCGGCCACTGGCGAATGATAGATTCGTTTGTCACGGGATAAGGCACCTAATGTTTAAATTAAATGGTAAGGGAACATCGTGCGTCCCGGTCGGATGCATTGTTAAGTCTCATTCCGTGCATAATGAAAATGCCTTTTTATTCTGAGCCACAAATTCACTTTCATTTAGACGGATAGCTTTGTAGGGCGGGTGCAACCCGCCGTTTTGAGGATGTAAATTATTACCGAAATCGGCGGGTTGTACCCGCCCTACATTTTTGACTACTACATATTCCTGCGATACTGCCCCCCTACCTCAAACAGCGCCGTCGTAATCTGTCCCAAAGAACAGACGCGCGCGGCGTCCATTAATTTGGCGAAGACATTTTCATCATTGATCGCTGCCTGTTGCAATGCGGCCAGTGCTTTTGGCGCTTCGTGGGCGTGACGTTGATGGAAATCTGCCAGACGAGATAATTGGGATTGTTTCTCTTCATCTGTCGAACGGGCTAGTTCGATTTTTTGTGGGGTATCGTTGGCTTTTGGATTGCGGAAGGTGTTGACGCCAATGATCGGTAAGGTGCCGTCGTGCTTCAGGTGTTCGTAGTGCATGGATTCTTCTTGAATCTTGCCGCGTTGGTAGCCAGTTTCCATGGCGCCTAAGACACCGCCACGTTCTGCGATACGTTCAAATTCTTGCATGACCGCCTCTTCGACCAGGTCGGTAAGTTCTTCGATGATGAAGCTGCCTTGAATTGGGTTTTCGTTTTTCGCCAGGCCCCATTCGCGGTTGATGATGAGCTGGATCGCCAGAGCGCGACGCACGGATTCGTCAGTCGGTGTGGTGATCGCTTCGTCGTAGGCGTTGGTGTGCAGGCTATTGCAGTTATCGTAGATTGCGATCAGGGCTTGCAATGTGGTGCGGATATCGTTGAAGTCGATTTCTTGTGCGTGCAGGCTGCGGCCTGAAGTTTGAATATGGTATTTCAGTTTTTGGCTACGATCATTCGCACCGTATTTGTCGCGCATGGCGACTGCCCAGATACGACGTGCCACGCGGCCTAAGACCGTGTACTCGGGGTCCATGCCGTTGCTGAAGAAGAAGGACAAGTTGGCGGCGAAATCGTCAATATGCATGCCGCGTGCGAGGTAGGCTTCGACGAAAGTGAAGCCGTTCGACATGGTGAATGCCAATTGCGAAATCGGGTTCGCGCCCGCCTCGGCGATGTGGTAGCCGGAGATCGATACCGAGTAGAAATTGCGCACCTGATGATGCACAAAATATTCTTGAATATCGCCCATGACTTTGAGTGAGAACTCAGTCGAGAAGATGCAGGTGTTTTGACCCTGATCTTCTTTCAGAATATCGGCTTGCACTGTGCCGCGTACATTCATCAAGACCCATGCGCGGATTTTGGCTGCTTCGTCCGCTGTCGGTTCGCGCTTATTGTCAGCGCGGAACTTGGCCATTTGCTGATCAATCGCGGTGTTCATGAAGAAGGCTAAAATCGTCGGTGCCGGACCATTGATCGTCATAGACACCGAGGTCGCCGGATCGCAGAGGTCAAAACCGTCGTACAAGACTTTCATGTCTTCCAGAGTTGCCACCGACACACCTGAGTTACCGACTTTGCCATAGATGTCAGGGCGAATCGCCGGATCAGCACCGTATAAAGTCACCGAATCAAATGCAGTGGACAGGCGCTTGGCATCCATGCCTTGCGACACTAGTTTAAAACGGCGGTTGGTACGGAAAGGATCCCCTTCACCTGCGAACATACGGGTCGGGTCTTCGCCTTCGCGTTTGAATGCGAACACACCGGCCGTGAACGGGAAGGAACCCGGAACATTTTCTAACATCAGCCAGCGCAGGATTTCACCATGATCGACAAAACGTGGCAACGCAACTTTCCGGATTTTGGTGCCCGACAAGGTGCTGCTGACAAGCTGGGTGCGGATTTCTTTGTCGCGAATTTTAACGACATATTCATCACCAGAGTAGGCGGCCTGCATGTCGGGCCACATGGCGATGAGTTTTTTAGATTCGGCGTCGAGGTGGGCGTCTTTTTCTTCTGCGAGCGTATTCAGTTCAAACAGAATATCGTTTTCACGTAAACGCGTCTCCAGCGGCGAGCCGGGCGTCTTATCCCCTAACACAGCCGCGTTGCGCCCTACTTTATCCAGCGACTCACGCAGCATGCGGGATGACTCTTGCAATTGCTGGCGCTCGCGGGCAAAGACGACTTGCTTACCGGTGTGCTTATGGTATTGACGTACGGTATCGGCGATTTCGGCGAGATAGCGTGTCCTTGCGGCAGGTACGATAACGTTTTTTCCGCTGGAGAATTTGGCACTGACTGGCGCGAGTTTACTCGGCGTAATTTTCAGGCCGCGCTCAGCCAGCGCAGGCAAGATACCCTGATACAAGGCAGTGACACCGTCATCGTTAAAGCGCGATGCCTGCGTCCCGTAGACCGGCATTTCATCCGGCTTCTTGGTCCACATTTCCCGGTTACGCTGGTACTGCTTTGCCACATCGCGCAAGGCATCCTGTGCACCCTTGCGATCGAATTTATTGATGGCTACAAAATCGGCAAAATCCAGCATGTCGATTTTTTCTAATTGCGACGCAGCACCGAATTCTGGTGTCATGACATACATCGACAAATCAACATGCGGGACGATTGCCGCATCACCCTGACCGATACCAGAAGTCTCGACAATCACCAGATCAAAGCCGGCAACTTTACAGGCGGCGATGACATCAGGCAGTGCCTGAGAAATTTCAGACCCGGCTTCGCGCGTTGCCAGTGAACGCATGAATACCTTGAGCTTGCCGCCCCAGGGGTTAATCGCATTCATACGGATGCGATCGCCAAGCAAGGCACCACCAGATTTACGACGTGAGGGGTCGATAGAGATAAGCGCGATATTGAGCTGATCGTCCTGATCCAGACGTATGCGACGTATCAGCTCATCGGTGAGTGATGACTTACCTGCACCACCCGTACCGGTGATGCCAAAAGCCGGGGCAGTGATGTTGTCGGCGGCCTGATGCAAGGCGTGGCGCAATTCCGGTGCGACGCGATCATTCTCCAATGCAGTAATCAACTGGGCCAGCGGTCGATGAATCGCGACGATGTCATCACTTTGCAAACGATCGATGGTCGTCGGTGCATAGCTCGACAGGTCGGTATCACACGCTTGTATCATCGACAGGATCATGCCGACCAGACCAAGACGCTGTCCATCCTCAGGACTGAAAATCCGCGTGACGCCGTAAGCGTGCAGATCGGCAATTTCGTCCGGCACGATTACGCCGCCGCCACCGCCAAATACCTTGATATGCTCGCCACCACGCTGCTTGAGCAGATCGATCATGTATTTAAAATATTCGACATGACCACCCTGATAGCTGGAAATCGCAATCCCCTGCGCATCTTCCTGCAAAGCGGCGGTGACGATTTCCTCTACAGAACGGTTATGCCCGAGATGAATGACCTCTGCACCATTCGCCATCAAGATGCGTCGCATGATATTGATCGAGGCATCATGGCCGTCGAACAAGGACGCCGCTGTGACGAAGCGGACTTTATTGGCAGGTTTATATTCGGTCAGTTTTTGGGCTACGGACAGGTCGGTCATGTCTTCCTCAACAATCTGGATTTTCTAATAATTTCAGGATGGATACAAAACTGCTCCGGCAGTATTACAGCTCACGGCCATACCGGTCGCACGTGTCAATCTGGCTTCATGCAGGATGGTGCAATTAAGCGCCATGTCAATTTTGCGTCGGTCTCGGGTTGGATCACCTAAGTTATATGACGTTAACGTAAACGTCAATCTAAATAACAACTCAGCGTTTTAAAAAGGAAATACTAAAAAAACTACATTAAACCGGGGACGTCAGACGGCGTTTGCTCACGCCCATATCACCCGCTCGATCAGGTCTTTTTTAAAATTCTTAACATCAATCCGTAATATCCATGAGGCTTTCCAGCCAAAAGCACCTGAAAAGCCACGTCAACATTGCGGATAGCATTAAAAATATCTAAAAAACCTCTCATATTCGTCCTCCCGCAAGCATTTGCCGGAAGACGAATACTCAGACACCCCCAGGCAACTCAGGCAGCGCGGGTGATTTCACCAATCACAGGTGCTTTCGGCTTCTGCAACAGACGTGCCTGTTCAGCATAGTAGTTTTTCATGGCTTTTTCTTTGACATGACCAAAACCACGGACGTGCTCAGGCAAATTGGCAACGGCGACTGCTTTCTCCAGATTGTCTTTATTCAATCCGCTCAACAGGGTCGTGATCGTCTCGCGATAATTGACGATCAGGGCGCGCTCGGCTTTGCGCTCATCGGTGTAAGCAAAGAGATCAAACTTACTGCCGCGCACGCCTTTGCATTTTGCCAGCAGCTTAAACGCCTGCCAGACCCAGGAACCATATTGCGCTTTGATCAGATGACCCTGTCCATCTTTTTTCGATAACAGCGGTGGCGCAAGATTGAATTTCAAAGAAAAATCGCCTTCAAACTGTTGCTTCAGCTTGTCGGCAAATTGACCATCGGTGTACAGGCGCGCAACTTCATATTCATCCTTGTAAGCCATCAGCTTGAATGCATACTTTGCCACGGCGGTTGCCAATTTATTGCCAGCACCGAGCGAGGCTTCTGCTGTGCGAACCTGGCTGACCAGATCTTGATATTGCTGAGCGTAGCCAGCATTCTGGTAAGCCGTCAGATAGTCAACGCGACGCTTGATCAGGCTGTCCAGGCTTTGTGGCATTTGCACGATGACAGGCGAGGACGGGATCGCAATTTTTTCTACTCTTGCCAGATCAACGGCAGCACGACGGCCCCACAGGAAGGCTTTTTTATTCGACTCAATCGCAACACCATTTAACTCGACAGCGCGCATCAAGGCCGCTTCGGATACCGGAATGGCGCCTTTTTGGTAGGCAAAACCCAGCATGAACAGATTCGTCGCAATCGAGTCGCCCATCAGGGCAGTTGCTAACTTAGTGGCATTGATAAAGTCGACCTTGTTACCGACCGCCTCAGCAATCAGTTGCTCGACTGATTCTGCGGGAAACTGCCAGTCAGGATTTTTGGCGAAAGGGCCGGTCGGTTGTTCGTGCGTGTTGACGACGGCGCGAGTGCGGCCAGCACGCATCTTCGAGATCGCATCATGCGCACCGGCAGTCAGCATGTCACAGCCTAAAATCAGATCGGCCTCGCCAGTCGCGATACGCTGCGCACGTAAGCGCGCGACGTTGTCGGCAATGCGGATGTGGGACGTCACCGAGCCATTTTTCTGCGACATGCCGGTCATATCGAGCACCGACACGCCTTTACCCTCCAGGTGCGCCGCCATGCCAATCAGGGCACCAATCGTAATCACACCAGTACCACCGATACCATTCAACAGAATGTTGTACGGTGCTGCGCAGGCTGGCAACACCGGCTCTGGCAATCCGCCGAAATCATCGGTCTTGGCAGTGCCGGTTTTCGACTTACGCAAGGTGCCGCCTTCTACCGTCACAAAACTTGGGCAAAATCCTTTGACGCAGGAGTAGTCCTTGTTGCAGGAGGATTGATCAATCGTGCGCTTACGACCGAATTCGGTTTCCAGCGGCATGATGGAGGTGCAGTTCGATTGCACGCCGCAATCACCGCAGCCCTCGCACACGGCCTCGTTGATAAACATGCGCTGATTCGGATCAGGGAATTCTTTCTTCTTGCGGCGACGACGTTTTTCAGCGGCGCAGGTCTGGTCATAAATCAGCACCGTCGCCCCTTCGATTTCACGCAATTCTCGCTGTACGGCGTCCATGTCCTTGCGGTCATGCAGCGTTAAAAAATCGGTCAAATTGGAGCGGTCAGCATATCTCGATAAATCCTCGGTCACCAGTGCGATCCGCTTCACACCCTCGGCCGCCATTTGCTGTGCCATCATCGGTACCGTAATGGTGCCATCGACCGGTTGTCCACCTGTCATAGCGACAGCATCGTTGTACAAAATTTTATACGTGATATTGACCCTGGCAGCAACCGCAGCGCGGATTGCCAGATAACCCGAGTGAAAATAAGTACCGTCACCCAGATTCTGGAACACATGCGGCAAAGTCGAAAACGCCGCTTGTCCTATCCATGGCGCGCCCTCGCCACCCATATGCGTGGTGAGTTTATTAAATTCGGGATAAATCGCAGTCGCCATCACATGGCAACCAATCCCCGCCAGCGCGAGGCTGCCTTCCGGCACTTTGGTCGAGGTATTATGCGGACAACCGGAGCAGTAATACGCAGGACGCGGCGGCGTGTTCACGTCCTTGTTCAGCACCACATCTTTTGCTTCTAAAAAAGCCAGACGTGCCTTAATCAGATCACTGGTGTGGAAGCGGGCAATCCGAGCTGCAATGACGCGAGCAATTTGGGCGACTGAAAAATCAGCCTTGGAAGTTAGTAACCAGTCACCACGGGGATGGACCCATTCACCTTTTTCATCGAACTTACCGATCACGCGCGGACGCACATCGTCGCGCCAGTTATAAAGTTGTTCTTTGAGCTGATATTCGACCATCTGGCGTTTTTCTTCCACCACCAGAATCTCATCCAGGCCTTGCGCAAATTCGCGCACGCCATCAGGCTCCAGCGGCCATGGCATCGAGACTTTATAAAGACGAATACCGATCTCAGCGGCGAATTGTTCGTCAATACCAAGTTCTTCCAACGCCTCTAGTACATCGAGGTACGACTTACCAGAAGCCACGATGCCGAGCTTGGCGTGCGGGCTATCAATGGTGGTGTGATTCAGCTTATTGGCACGGGCATACGCCAGCGCTGCATAGATTTTGTAATCCTGCATCAGCGCTTCTTGCTTGCGTGCCTGTATTCCCAGCGTGTCCAGCGACAGACGGGTATTCAATCCACCTTCTGGCATCACAAAATCAGAGGGATAGACAATCTTCAGGCGGAAAGGATCGGCATCTACCGAAGAGCTGGATTCAACCGTATCCGCAAGCGCTTTAAAACCGACAGCACAACCGGAGTAGCGGGACATGGCCCAGGCATGCAAACCCAGATCCAGGTATTCCTGCACATTGCAGGGATACAGCATAGGAATCATGCAAGCCGAAAAAATATGATCAGACTGATGCGGCAAGGTCGATGAATATGCACCGTGGTCGTCACCGGCAACCAGCAAGACGCCGCCATGTTTCGAAGTGCCGGCATGATTCATATGTTTGAAAACATCACCGCAGCGGTCTACGCCGGGGCCTTTGCCGTACCACATCGCAAATACGCCATCGTATTTGGCAGGGCCGATCAGATCGACGGTCTGTGTTCCCCAGACTGCGGTTGCTGCCAGATCCTCATTCACACCCGGAACAAATTTAACGTGGCTGTCTTCGAGTAATTTTTTGGTTTTCCACAATGTTTCATCCAGCCCACCCAAAGGTGATCCGCGATAACCAGAAATGAATCCCGCCGTGTTCAGGCCTTCGGCCAGATCACGCTGGCGCTGTATCATCGGCAAACGGACTAAGGCCTGAATGCCGGACAAAAATATCGTGCCGCTATTCGACGTATATTTATCATCGAGTTTGACGTCATTCAATTTGACGTTAGGCGAAACAGGGGAATTCGGGGTTGCGGCGCTATCAGGTACTGACAGTGCTGACAGTGCTGACAGCGCAGACGCTGCAGAGGTTGAGGCGGACGTGAGTCCAGCAGACTCCATCGTGGGGTCAGATGACATAGTGGCTCCAAAATTTGTGATTTAGATCGCAAAGAACATGAGTCGCGTCCGGTAAGACACAATTTTGCTCGTCACCTATAGCGAGGTATCGGGTATAGGTTAGTTTGCGTTGGCTGAGATAGCAGCCATTTTATTCGAATCCGGCAAAAAATTCGATGTCAATCGGGCATGAAAGCGCACGAAAAAGCACATTCTGCATTGCTCATAACAAAGCAACATCTTGCTTATTCCATCGCTTAACAGCTAGTCCAACTGCTGTTCGCCCGACTGTCACCGGCTTCACCGAATCAAAGCAATATCAAAAGAAGCTTCATGAATTTCGCTGCAGCGCTTCTTCGACTTCCTTTGAAATCTGCTGTGTTGACAGTGTAGGTCGCTAAGCTGATTAAGGAAAATACGGAATTAAAATAGGGCTATCATAAATATTGATATCCCCTACTTATCTAATTTTTTGTAGGAATCTGGCATGAGTACTATAGGCCAGGGCTTACGCAAAAACGACAAGTTACCTGTCAGAATGCGCAGGCTGGATGCGGCTTCCAGAGGTTTTTCGGGCCAACCAGCACATTCCGCCTGCGGATTCGTTTTGAGAAATTATAAAAACCCTTGAATCGATATTTCATGGAGCCGCGTTCTCCTGCTAATACTGCTACCTCGGCTTTTCCTCTGTGTCTCAGTGTCTCTGTGTTTCTGTGGTGAGAGGTCTTAGTTTTTTGCGTAAGTCAGTATACGAGCTTATGCGTCGTGCTCTGTTGAATGAGACACCAAAACCTCATGCCGCCCGGGCAATAGGATCGTTGCAATCAAACCGCCATCAGGATGATTTTTTAACTGCAATTCACCCTCATGCGCCTGTACGATACTGCGGGTAATGCCAAGGCCTAAGCCCATGCCTGCGGCATTCTGATGGCGGCCATGCTCCAGCCTGACATAAGGTTCAAATAAACTCGCAAACGCATCTTCAGGTACACCAGGTCCGTGGTCGCGAATCTCAATCGCGATCTTGTCAGCCTGCTCAACAACATGGATCTCGACCTGTTTGCCGTAGTGAATTGCATTGTCCAGCAAATTACCCACCGCACGCTTGATTGCCAGCGGCTTGGCAAAAACGGTCAGGCCGGATTCGTTAAACGAAATCTCATGCCCCGCCAGGTGCGCACCTTTCACCATGCGTCCTAACAAGGCATCGAGACGTATTTCGGTAGGATTTTCGTAAATATCACTGTCTTTCACGCATTGCAGCGCGCCCTTGACCATCATATCCAGCTCATCCAGATCGTCATGAAACTCGGCACGAACAGCGTCATCGTCAAGTAATTCGGTGCGTAATTTCAAGCGCACAATCGGCGTACGCAAGTCATGCGAAATCGAGACGAAGAGACGTTCCCGGTCATCGATATATTTCTGGATACGCTCACGCATTTCACCGAATGCACGCGCGGTTTTGACGAACTCTTTACTACCGGTCTCTGGCAATGGTGGCGCATGCTCCCCCTTACCAAAAGCTTGTGCCGCCTCGGACAAGGCCGCCAGCGGACGCGTAGTCCAGCGCACGACGAGTATCGACAACACCAATACTGCAGCAAGAGACATCGCTTGCAACAGCACACGGTCAGGAGAAAAAGGATCACCGCTTTTGAAGAAATAAGGATTCGGCATCAACGTCGCCATATACAGCCAGCGACCGTCATCCATTTCTGTCTGCAATACGAGTATCGGCGCGGGATTGGGTTCGGTGATCAGGATATGTTGTACCCATTTTTCCGGGACTTCACTGATCAGCGATCCGTCATCAGAGACCACCAGATCGGTAGGCCAGGCAAATCCTATGTGTAGCTTGGATAACTTGGGCAACTCTTCTTTGAGAGAGGTTTGTATCTGCTGTACCGCCAATGTAGTGAGACGGTTGTCCGTCATCTCTCTGAGTTTGACGGGTTGCTGGTTGATATTGACGAAAAACCGGGTGCCACCCATTTCGCGGAATAGCTGAATGGTCAGAGGCCGGTAGTTTGAAGGCAGTCCAAAAAAATAACGCATGGTCGAGGCCGCACTACGGGCAACGTGCTGCGAGGATGCCTTGGTTTCGGCCTCGGATTCTATGCGCACCTGAGAAGTCCAGAAAGCGTTACCGACGACCTGGGTCAGCATGACGCCTGCCACCATCACTACCGTCAGACGTCCGAGCAAGGACTGTGGAAGGATGCGCTGTAACAGGCGCTGAGAAAGCGACTGACTAAGAGACGTCCCAGGAGATGGACTAGGCATGAGTACTGACAACATCGGCAGAAAAAACATAGCCGGCACCGCGTACCGTTTTGATCAATGCAGGCTGTTTGCCGTCATCATGCAAGCGCAGACGCAGGCGGCTGATCTGCACATCAAGCGAGCGGTCCAGCGGCCCCGCATCACGACCGCGCGTTTCTTCGCACAGCACATTACGGTCAAGAATATCGCCGGGATGTTCCACAAAATATTTCAATAATTGAAAATCCAGACCGGTCAGTGCAATCACTTCGCCATGACTGTCGCTGACGGTGCGCTCCACTGTATCAAGAGTAAATCCGACAAAACGATAGTAGCGTGGCGCAGCGGCATTTTCATTGCCTGTACGACGCAGAATCGCCTTGATCCTGGCAAGTAGTTCGCGAGGGCTGTAAGGTTTTGCAATGTAGTCATCGGCACCGAGTTCCAGACCGACAATCCGGTCCGTTTCATCAGAGCTGGCGGTGAGCATAATGATAGGCACATTCGAGCGGTTTCTGACTACCTTACATAGGGCAAACCCATCTGTATCCGGCAACATCACATCCAGAATCACTAAGGACAATTCATCGGCATAGCGCTGAAATTCGGTCAGAAACGATTCCCCATTGTGAGCGAGTTTGACCTCATATTGATTTTTTTCCAGATACGCTTTCAACAAGGTTCTGGTTTTTTGGTCGTCATCGACCACGAGTATCTTGCGTGTCATATTGTGCTACTCATGTTGTGCCACCTAAGTTTTTTTCAGTGACCGGGCAATCGCGCCGAGGCGGCGCTGTGTATCACTTACGGTAATTTGGTCATCCATAAAAAAGCGATAAATCTCCGCGATAATCGCATCTTTAGAAATTTCATCGGTCGCCATGCGATGCGCCAGACTCGGTACTTGTGCGGCACTGCCGCGGGCAAATAATTTCCACGAGGTGCGGGCACAACTATCCATTTTGCTCATATCGGGATTACGCAAAACCGGCACCGATCCTTTGATCTGATTGTAATCTCCCTGCACGGCAGGCGATAAAACGATCTGCGCCAGTTTTTCCTGAGCAGCTTTGTGGGAGCCGTCTCCTGCCAGCATGACCAGAGTGTCAATATCGTAGAGGTGATAATTCTCGGTCTGTGGTACTGCCATACAGGCAAAACCGACGTCCGTCGCCAGCCCCCATGCGTTCAGTTCTGCCTTGACCCAATCACCCATCACCATCATCGCGGCACCGCCATCGGCGAATTGCCTTGCCAGCTCATTCCATGAACGATCTTGCACCGGTGCTGCCATCCATTTTTTCATGGAACGGAAGCGCTTTAAGGCCTGACCGAAACGCGGATCTAAAAAACCAGACTGCTCTTTTTTGACAAAAATATCGTTGTAAAAACCGGCACCTGCTTCTGATAACACCAGCGTTTCAAATAAGGTCGCCAGTTGCCAGGGCTCGCTGCTCTGAGCGAGAGGGGTGACACCGGCTTGCTGCAATTTTTTTGCTGCAATTTCGAAATCATCCCAGGTATCTGGCAGGGCTAAGTCGTATTTTTTGAATAGCTTGCGATTAACGAACAGAGTATTGATGCGGTGAATACCCAGCGGGGCGGCAACTACATGCGCTTTAGATTGCGTCAGCGCCCAGACGCTGGGGAAGAGAATTTTGTCCCATTTATTATTGCTGCCTACCGCATCAAATTCCAGCAACAAACCAAGTTCTGCCCACTCACCGATCAAGACGCCATTGAGTTGCGCGACCTCTGGTGCATTACCGGATAAGACCCGGCTTTTCAGGACAATCCCGGCACTGACACCGGATCCGCTAGGGATCACTGCATCGCGCCAGACGATGTTTTCTTGCGCAAGTTTACCGGCCAGAAAATCGACAGCCTTATGCTCACTGGTGGATTTCCACCAGTGCAGTACCTGCAATGAATCCGCCCATGTTGATGAGCTCGCCACCATCAGCAAAATGAACCAGATCACCACGCGCAGCGCTTGTCTCCATTGCGGGGGGGAAGAAGATATGCATTCTGTATGGGGCAACAATCTTATATTTGTTGTTTGCACCTGAGGGTCCTTCCGGAGTCCTTCCGGGTCTTCTTTGTCTCGGCACAGACTATAGCCCATGTGAATGTTGTTGCGAAGGTAAATAAGCATCGATATTTGTAATGAAGTGTGAGCTTACGTTGCATTTTATTGCAGCTCTCGAAATGCGCCTGCGGACGGACAATTTCCCTATGAACAGATGTCACAACCAGCATGACATCGAGACAATTTTCAAAATCTCCAACGTAAAGTTATGTAACAAGAGCTCTTGTCATCATTTTTCATTTTTCCATATAAATCAATTACTTAACATCCATGCAGAGCGCAAACCACAGTCAGGTGGTGACACATAATCTGCGATGTTAATGTCTGCTCGCCGCAACAAAATGCAGCAACACCGTGAGAAGTTCCGACACGTGTTTTGCGCAAATGATGGTCAGAAAATTCAGGCAGCCATCAGCAATAAATGAATACCTAACCGGGATACACCGGGAATGACCGCATGCTCAACAGCAGCGTCAGCTTGCTAGCGAGCGATTAATTTATAACAAAGGAGACATTATGACCAAGGCCGTATTTCGTGCTGCCCTCAAAGCATTACCCCTCGCAATTTCCCTCACCTTGTCCGCCGGTCTGGCACATGCCAGTGACGCTGAAGGCGAATTCCATGGCTACTTACGTGCTGGTGTAGGTTCCAGCTCCGAAAAAGGACCGCAAAGCTGCTACGACCTGGGTGGCAACACCATGAAGTATCGTCTCGGCAATGAGTGTGACAGCTATTTCGAAGGCGGTTATACCAAAGAATTGGCAAAATCTGACAACGGCGTGAGCTGGGTTGGCACACTGTGGATTGATGCGTACAAAAATGGCTCGGACTTCGGCAACGCCAAACCGGAAATCGCCAAAGCCTATGTGGAAGCCAAAGGTCTGGACTTCCTGAACGGCGGTACGGCGTGGATTGGTAAGCGTTACTACTTCCGTCCTGATATCCATATGCTGGATTTGCAATACATCAATCTCAACGGTACAGGCGGCGGCTTTGATAAAGTCGGCGGTTTCGGTCCGGGTAAATTAGGCTATGCCGTCTTCAAAGACAATGACACAAACGAGATCGATGCGACGACTGGTAAAGTAAAAAATACTCCTGCCGCTGTACGTCAGAATTTCATCTATGAAGGCGTACCTGTCAATGAAAATGGCAGCGTCGATATGGCTTTCACCCTGATCAGTGCTCAGGGCGACAATCGCCACAACGGCTGGCAGTTCTCAGTCTTCCACAAGCAGGATAAAGTCTTTGGCGGTGCAAATACTTTCGGTATTCAGTACGGCGTTGGTCCGGGCACCGGTATTGGCGGCCCTTGCTGCGATCGTATCGGCAGCTCCGGTAGCACAACGCTAGGCTCTGACGTAACACGTTTGCGTATTTTTGATAACTTGGTCATTCAGCCTACCGCGCAATTCAGTACGGAGTTTATTGCATTGATGCAGCGTGACAAATCTGATGCTCAAGGTTCTTCTACCTGGACAACATTAGGCGCAAGACCTGTGTATGCCTTGACCAAGAACTTCAAACTGCAAGCAGAAGTTGGTACCAGCCGTGTCACACAACCAAATGGCGGCGATGCTTTGCGCTTGACCAAATTGACGTTTGCCCCGACGCTGTCCATGGGTGAAGGCTACTGGTCACGCCCTGAATTACGCGCCTTTGTGACCTATGGCAAATGGAATGATGCAGCAACAGCAGCCGTCAATGCGAGCAATAACTCAGGTCCAGTCTATGGCACTAAGACCAGCGGCACCTCTGTCGGTATTCAACTCGAAACCTGGTTTTGATTTGATATTTGATAGAACAGCGGGTTAAGTCAGACACAATAACAAAATCAACCGGAAGGAAGCGTAGTACTGCGCCTCCTTCCGCACATCCAGATCAATCTCATTGCGAACCAGTCAAAACGTCGCAAACTATGGAGAAGACAATCATGAAATTGAAACAAATCGTTCAGGCAACAATGGCAGTGACAGCACTGATCGCTGCCAATGCTCAAGTTCAGGCAGCTGAAGTCGAAGTGTTGCATTACTGGACTTCCGGCGGTGAGGCAAAATCCGTCGCCGAACTGAAAAAAATGATGGAAGCCAAAGGCGTTACCTGGAAAGACTTCGCGGTTGCCGGTGGTGGTGGCGAAAACGCCATGACCGCATTGAAAGCCCGTGTCATCGCCGGTAGCGCACCAACCGCTGCGCAGATTAAAGGTCCGTCGATTCAGGAGTGGGGTAAAGAAGGCGTTCTGGCGAATATCGATGCGGCTGCGACCGAGGGTAAATGGGATGCAAATTTGCCGAAGGTTGTTTCAACTATCATGAAATACCAGGGCCACTATGTCGCAGCGCCAGTCAATGTGCATCGCGTCAACTGGTTGTGGGTCAACCCGGAAGTACTGAAAAAAGCCGGTGCAAAAGCCCCTGGTAACTGGGACGAGTTTTTTGATGCTGCAGACAAGATCAAAAAAGCAGGCATGATCGCGATCGCCCATGGCGGTCAGCCCTGGCAAGATGCGACGGTATTTGAATCCGTTGCGCTGGGTGTAGGCGGTGCTGACTTCTACAAAAAAGCCATCGTTCAGCTGGATCAGGCGAGTTTAACTGGCCCTACGATGATCAAGACGTTTGATACGCTGGCCAAGATCAAAACCTACATCGACAAAGATGCCGCAGGTCGTGACTGGAATCTGGCAACCGCGATGGTCATCAATGGCAAAGCGGGTATGCAGTTCATGGGGGATTGGGCCAAGGGTGAATTCACGGCGGCTGGCAAAGTCGCAGGCAAAGATTTCTTATGCCTCTCTGCTCCCGGAACCGATAAGGCGTTCACCTTCAACATCGATTCTCTGACGATGTTCAAGGTAAAAGACGATCAGCAAAAGTCTCAGCTCACGTTAGCCAGCGCGGTGATGAGCCCGGAATTTCAGGAAGTATTTAATCTGAACAAAGGCTCAATCCCAGCACGGGCTGGTGTATCCCGCGCCAAGTTTGATAGCTGCGCACTGAAATCCATGGATGACATGGATGCGACGAGCAAGAGCGGTGGCCTGGTACCAAGTTTCGCCCACGGTATGGCAATTGATTCTGCCAAGGCTGGTGCGATTCAGGACGTGATTGCGAAGTTCATGAATTCCACCATGACGTCTCAGGCTGCGGTACAAGCTTTGGCCAAAGCGGCAAAAGCGAAGTAATCTGAAAAAAATTGGACGTCGGCTATGCTGACGTCCAACTTAAATATGTATAAGATCAATCAGACGATGTATGCCCATCTGATCGATCCGGAGATTTTTGATGTCAGCGTCTTCCCCCGCAACACCGGGTGTCTCACCCAATAGCAGCCCGCGTAAAACCCCACACGGCTTTGCCAGTTTCGCCGATGTCTGGCTTCCGCGCATCGTATTGTCACCTACCATCATCGCCTCCCTGATTTTTGTGTACGGCTTTATCGGACTGACCGCATATTTGTCTTTGACCGAATCTCGTCTGATGCCGAACTACACGTTGTCCGGATTCTCGCAATACGTCGCTTTATTTGATATTGATCGCTGGTGGGTATCTGCCAGCAATCTCGGTATTTTTGGTGGACTGTTTATCCTGATCTGCCTGGTAGTCGGTCTGTTACTCGCCGTATTTCTTGATCAGCGTATTCGTGCCGAAGGTGCGCTGCGAGCGATCTATCTGTACCCGATGGCGCTATCGTTTATCGTTACAGGTGCTGCCTGGAAATGGATACTCAATCCCGGACTTGGACTGGAAAAAATGGTAAGAGACTGGGGATTTCCGAACTTTACTCTGGACTGGCTGGTTGACTCCGATATGGCAATCTATACCGTCGTCATTGCCGGGGTATGGCAATCATCCGGTTTTGTCATGGCCTTATTTCTCGCGGGTCTGCGCGGCATTGACGACAGTATCATCAAAGCCGCCATGGTAGACGGAGCGAGCCTGCCGACCATCTACCGCCGCATCGTCATTCCATCCCTGCGTCCCGTATTCTTTAGTGTATTGCTGGTGTTGTCGCACATTGCGATCAAGAGTTTTGATCTGGTGATGGCACTGACTGCTGGCGGACCGGGTACGTCATCAGATGTTCCGGCGATTTTTATGTACCAGTTTTCTTTCACTCGCGGACAACTCGGCCTGGGTGCCGCATCTGCAATGATGATGCTGGCAACCGTACTAGCCGTGCTGGTTCCCTTGATTTATCTTGAAGCAAAAGAGGCACGACATGCACGCTAATTCGTCAACATCATCCGGTGTGCGGCTGGGTCGTATCGCTATCTATGTTTTGCTGGTTTTTTGCGCTCTGTATTATCTGGCGCCGCTATACGTCATGGTCACGACCTCATTGAAATCCCTCGATGAAATTCGCAGCGGCAATCTGCTTGATATTCCCTTGCATCCGAATACATCCGCATGGGCCAAAGCCTGGGGAGGTGCCTGCACTGGTGTGCAATGCGAGGGACTGGCGCCCTACTTCTGGAACTCAGTGAAGATGGTGATTCCTGCTGTATTGATCTCAACCTTCGTCGGATCGGTAAATGGTTATGTCCTGGCACACTGGCGTTTTCGCGGGTCTGAAATCGTCTTTACCGCATTGATGGTCGGCTGCTTCATCCCTTTCCAGGTGGTGATCTTACCGATGGCTCGCTTACTTGGCCTGATGCATCTGGCAAACACGACCTACGGCCTGATCCTGGTACACATCATCTATGGTATTGCCTTCACCACTTTATTTTTCCGTAACTACTATGTGTCGGTACCCGATGAATTGGTGAAAGCCGCAAGGATCGATGGTGCAGGTTTTGGCATGATTTACTGGCGCATTATTTTGCCGCTGTCTTTACCGATCTTTATGGTGTGCTTTATCTGGCAATTTACTCAGATCTGGAATGACTTTTTATTCGGCGTGGTGTTTGGCGGCTCTGATGCGCAACCGGTCACGGTGGCATTAAATAATCTGGTGAATACCTCGACTGGTGTGACGGAATATAACGTCAACATGGCGGCGGCCATCATTGCAGCGCTGCCGACCCTGGTCTTGTACTTGGTCGCCGGTAAATATTTTGTCAGAGGTCTGACTGCCGGTGCTGTGAAGGGCTGAGGCTGAGATTAATAGCCAATCACCACACTGATATACCAATTAACATCAATCAAAATAACGTCGTGTATGGCAAGTGCCTGACAAAATCAACGACAACACCTAGTTTCAGGAGACAGCAGGAATGGCAAGTTTATCGATACGCAACGTACGTAAGGTCTATCCAAACGGCGCAGAGATTTTAAAAGGTATTAATTTAGAGATTAAAGAAGGCGAATTTCTGATCCTTGTTGGCGGCTCCGGCTGCGGTAAGTCTACCCTGCTGAATATGATCGCCGGACTGGAAACCGTGACAGAGGGAGAAATCTGTATCGGTGACCGCTGCGTGAATAACGTGCCACCAAAGTCACGGGATATTGCGATGGTGTTTCAGTCCTATGCCTTGTATCCCACGATGACGGTCAGAGAAAATATTTCGTTTGGCCTTGGCATTCGCAAGGTGCCAAAAGATGAGCAGAAGCGTATTGTTGAGCGAGTTGCCGAAACATTGCAGATGACTCATCTGCTGGATCGCAAACCTGCCCACTTATCCGGAGGACAGCGCCAGCGTGTCGCGATGGGGCGGGCAATTGCGCGTAACCCTTCACTGTTTCTATTTGATGAGCCGCTATCGAATCTGGACGCTAAGCTGCGCGTAGAAATGCGTGCTGAAATCAAACTGATGCATCAGCGTCTCGGCACCACCACAGTCTATGTCACGCATGACCAGGTCGAAGCTATGACGCTGGGAGACCGCATCGCAGTGATGAAGGACGGTGTCGTACAACAGTTTGGCAGCCCGCAAGAAATCTACGATCAGCCATCCAATATGTTCGTGGCAGGCTTTATCGGATCGCCCTCAATGAATTTTTTACGCGGGAAGCTCGTCAGCGATACAGGACATGTCGCGTTTATGCTGGAGCACGCGGGTAAGACGACTCTCCTTCCTTTGCCAGAAAAATTAGCTCTGTCCCTGAAACACAATCTGGCTGGCAATGCGCCTGCCGACATCATTCTTGGAATCCGGCCTGAGCATGTCACAGATGCGGTCAGCGCACGCCGTTCTGAAACCGCCGATGGCTACCATCCGACTGAAGTTGACTGCGTAATTGAACTGACGGAGCCAACAGGCCCGGATACGCTGGTGTTCTCACGCTTCAACGGAGCAAGAATCACCTGCCGTACTCACCCGCGCGCAGCGGCAATGCCGGGACAAACAATGCGTCTGGCATTTGATCTTTCTAAGGCGGTATTTTTTGATGCAGTGAGCGAGCTGCGACTGGCTTGAAGCTGAGATTATCAAGTCGGTATTGCAGTCTGGCTTGTAATACATACTAGAGAATCTCTAAAATTGAATCCGCAGACTGGATGGGGCTCTTGAAGGTATTTCACGCCAGAAGGCGCATCCAGTCTGCGGATTCGCTTTAGGAAGTGCACCGCGTTCTTGCATCACTATTCGTTGTTCACTATTTACGATTCAGTATTAATTAATACACCTGCCATAGCATCAACATCGTCATGGTTAGGGTATTAAATTAGTCGTTCCCAGCCACTTACCGCTGACGCAAAGCTCGCGGGTGACGTTCAGCACCAGGTTCTCGACGGCCATTGCGGCATTGGTCAAAGGAATGTTTTTTGAAGCGCAGAGGGTGACGGTGCGCGATAGCTGTACATCGCTGATGGATGAAGCGCGCATCTCGCCGCGCTCGATTTCTGTGAGCAACGGCGACACAGGCAGGATGGTTGCGCCCATATCCGCCATTAACGCAGATTTCAGAATCGCGATTGAGGTGATGTCAATGACATGATCGATTTGCTTGCCTTGCTGCCTGACGACTTGCTCTATCCTGGGCCGGACGCCATGCTGAATACTGGGCAAAATCAAGGTTGCCTGCAACGCCTTTTCCAGGGTGAGACTTTTACGCTTACAGGCGAATTGAGAATCGCTGCGGGTGATATACATCAGCTCTTCTTCTACCAGCGGCTTAGTCGCGAAATTTCCTAGCTGACCATCGTCAAACAAGATCGCCAGATTCAATCGCCCTGAGCGCAACTGCTCGGTCAGGTTGCCGGTTAACTCTTCAGTCAACTGAAAAACAATATCCGGATAAGCGGCGCGGACTGCTTTGAGCAAAGGGAAGGCTAAGGCGCCGGATGCGCTTTGCGGTATACCGAGCGCCACTGTGCCTGTGGGCTTGTCCGTCGATTGTGCAACAGCGGATTTGGCATCACTGACTTGTTTAAGTATGGCTTGTGCATGCTCGTAAAACAGTTTGCCTGCATCGGTTGCCTGCATCCCCTGCGCTGAGCGGTGCAGCAACAACGTGCCCAATTCCTCTTCAAGCTGCTGTAATTGCTGGGTCAATGCGGGCTGCACGATATGCAGTACGCGTGCCGCACGGGACAATGAACCATGATCGACAATGGCGACGAAATAACGGAGTTGGCGTAGTTCCATGCAATTTATCCGGCTAGTTATGGCTGGTTATGGCTGGTTGTGGCTGGTTGTGGCTGTCTGAGTCTGTACAGCATCTATTCAGGTTTGATACAGGAAGCCTGATATAGACGCGGGCTTATAGTAATTAATTATGCAGAAGACGTGACCGGAGTAATCGCTCGCCGCTCTATCGACGAGGAGAGTATCAGGGACGTCGATGTGACGCCGCAGCGCGCCAGACTCACAATCACTCGCTCCAACTCTTTGACGGAGGGCGCAACCACTTTGACAATCACGCAATCTTCACCGGTAATCGCGTGACACTCGATGACCTCGGGCACCTGTTCGGCAATTTTAGTGACCGGAATATCGCTGGAGCGGCTGGCGACGCGGACAAACGCGGTGATGCCATAACCCAGTGCTTCTGGATTCACACGCGCATGGTAGCCCGTGATCACATTCGCGGCCTCCATACGTTTTACCCGCTCGGCGACTGCGGGCTGACTCATATGAATGCGTCGTCCGATTTCAGCCAGCGTGACTCTTGCATCGGCCTGCAAAATATCCAGGATTTTTGCATCCATCTGATCTAAATCCAATTTCATGGAAAATCACCTGTTTTTCAATTAATCTCAAAGTAATGTAACTGATTTACCTTGTTTCATCCATTCATAATCTGGTTTTAGTCACCTACACTAGTTGTACTCAAAGTCGTTTTTCCCGAAAGATTGTCATGTCACGTTTGCCACGCTCTGTTTTGCTTGCTTTACTCACGGTGTATATCGTTTGGGGTTCAACCTACTTTGCTATCCATGTTGCATTGACCTCATTCCCCCCATTTCTACTCATGGGGACGAGGTTCCTGATGGCAGGTGGTTTACTGTTTGCCTGGCAAAAATTTCGTGGCACCGCCAATCCAAGCTGGCGCGAATGGCGCGACGGCGGTGTTGTCGGCGTCCTGATGCTGGGTGGTGGCATGGGATTAACAGCGGTTGCGCAGCAAAGTATTTCGTCCGGCCTGACCGCAGTTTTTATTGCATGCTCACCGATGATTTTATCTTTCTGTGTGGGACTGTTCGGCGACTGGCCAAACAGACGCGAATGGACAGGTATCGTCATAGGATTCGCCGGTGCTGTCCTGCTCTCGCTGGGGGGCGAATTTTCAGCACGTCCTGCCGGCATTATCAGTCTGCTTGGGGCGATTCTTTGCTGGGATATCGGCTCCGTCTTATCGCAACGTAAGTTGAAGATGGCGCCAGGTGCCATGGGATTTGCTAGCGAGATGCTGCTGGGTGGCGTATTCCTGACAGCGGTTGGTTTTTTATCTGGTGAAAAATTCACTGCGCCCATCACCATGAACGCAATGTTCGCCTGGTCGTATCTTGTGGTTGCCGGATCTCTGCTGGCTTTCACGGCCTACATGTATTTATTATCTGCTGTACCGCCCGCTCTGGCTGGCAGCTATGCGTATGTGAATCCGGTCATCGCCGTGGCATTGGGAGTGATGCTGGGAGGGGAGCAGGTAGCGGCTCGTGAAATACTGGCGATGACAATTATTCTGGCTAGCGTATTCATGCTGACAACGGCACGCAGCAAACAACAGAACTGAGTTCAGCAGTACTGGTCCGTCTGCTGGATTTAGAAAAATTCAGCCGTATCGTTTGACTGCTCAGCGTGCAGGTCACCGCTGGTCACCAGGGTATCGTAGTAACAGGTGCGGTTGCGGCCATTACTCTTGGCAAAATACAGCGCCTGGTCAGCACGCCCCATGATTGCGACTGCAGGCTCAAATGCATCAATACGTGCGAAACCCACGCTGACAGTAACTCTGCCGACCTGCGGGAAGTTATATTGCTCCACATTCTCACGAAAACGATCAAAAATATGCTGGGCGTCTTCCTGGGAAGTCGAGCGTAATAAAATCACAAATTCCTCACCGCCAAACCGGAACAAGCGGTCTGTCGGCCGGAACGAAGAGCGCAATAAATTCGCAATCAGAATCAGAACTTCGTCGCCATACAGATGACCGAACTGATCATTCACGCGCTTGAAGTGATCAATATCAAGCACCGCCAGCCAATTTTGTTTTTCTGGTTCACTGGCACGACGATCCTGTTGTATCTCGTCACCTTCTTCACCGCCAACTCCATTCATTTGCTGGGAGCTCGCACGCAAAATTTTTGAGAAGTTATCGTCAAATGTTTTACGGTTAAGTAATCCTGTCAATGAATCGCGCTCGCTGTAATCCAGCAGGTTCTGGAAGTTGCGATAAACGATCAAAATACCTTCCATGACCTGCATGGTATTTTCTGAATATGAAGCGGGGTTTGCAATTTCAAGGCAAGTGTTGAGCTTCTCATTGACCCACATCGGGAGCCAGATCAAGCGCTTGCCGTCTTCTGAACGTCCTTCGATCAAGCTCATATGTTGCTTGATTCCCTCTTCGAGAGCCGGGTATTTACCAATCGCATCGCCGCCCTGACTGGCGACCGCATGTTCGGCCAGAGCGACAACCTTGCCATCTTTAATCGTAATTTGTGGTTGTACAAATATCTGCAAGCCTACCGTCGCAATATCGAGCACGCGCGCGTATTCCGCATTAGTCAACTCGCACAATGCGGAAATCACAGAAATATTGAGGAGATCATGGTCACGATGACCGGTGATTTCCACAAGGTGTTTAATGATGGAATCCATACTCTATCTAAGAGATGTCCGAAAAAAGCAAATAAAGTCGAACGACAATACCTTAGCTGCAACCAGGAAACAATAAGCACGAAAACATTTACAACAATTACAGTGTATTTACTTACGACGTGCAAGCCGGCGCCAAGTTAGGATACTTGCAATTTTATTCACTATCTCAATAAAACCTGAGGAACAAAGGTTTTTACATAGCAATTTTTACACTATTATAACAACGGAGATAGCAAGTAAGCGGTTTAGTCTCTGCAAGAAAACAAAGAAACCAGTAAAGTTGCCTGACACCAATGCAATCTGCCACCATTGTCGACTTCAATGCGCCATACGATAGCCTAATAAGGACAGCCACTATGTTATATGCCAAGAAATTTCAACGATTTGCGGCTATTGCCTTGCTTACGACGCAAATACTCCCTGCGCAGGCAAGTCAACTGGTGCAAGTAGTCGACAGCGCAGGACTGGCCGTTGCGGATGCCGTCGTGTACTTTGAAAATGGTAATGCAGAAAAAATAAAATCTGCGAATGCCGAAATTCAGCAAAAAGATAAAAAATTCATGCCACTGGTCACAGTCGTCCAAACAGGAACATCGATTAGCTTTCCGAACAATGATACCGTCCGGCACCACGCTTATTCATTCTCGCCTGCCAAGACGTTTGAGCTGAAGCTCTATGCGGGCAAACCCGAGGCACCAATTATCTTCGACAAACCTGGCACGATCGTTGTTGGCTGCAATATACATGATCAGATGCTGGCCTATATTCAAGTGGTCGATACACCCTATTTCGCCAAGACAGATGCCAGCGGCAAAGCCCGGATCGCCTCTATTCCCAATGGTAAATACACACTAAAAACCTGGCACTTCAAACAGATGAGCGGCGGCGCTATTAGCGAACAGCTGGTGAATATTAAAGATGACAATGCCACGATTACTGTCAAGCTTGGTTTCAAAGTAAATTAAGAAAACTTTTCTGTTCAGGCATTAAAATAGAAAATCTTTTTTTTTGAGCACTGAACGGCGTGGAAACTATTTATCTGAGCAGGCGACATTAGAGAGAAGCACGCCTGGGGCAGCAGTTTTTTCTGGTCATTGAAATACGTACTAATTGATCATTCACTTCATCACTACATCAAAAGTATTTTGCAAGGAAATTCATGCGTTTGCATAGTCTGGAAAGTCGTGTCGTTACTCTGTTTATCGTCTTGATTCTCGCTGTTCAGCTCGCGGGCTTTTTTGCTATTCGTAATGCGATAGATAGCAATGCACGCGCTGCAATTCAGGAAGAACTCAAAATCAACGAGAAAATTTTTGGTCATTTACTTGATCAAAACAAACAAAAACTAACCGAAGGTGCGCGCGTACTGGCCTACGAATTCGCTTTCCGCGAGGCGATTGCGACCAACGATACCGACACGATTATCTCTGCACTAAGTAACCTGGGTAATAGATTTGGCGCGAGTTTTTCTACCTTAGTCAGGTTAGACAAGACCATCGCAGCGTCTACCAATAATAGTCTCGCAAATAATGCGCTGCCATCGCTGCAACCTTTATTTATTCAGGCAGAACAATCTGAAAATAGTAGCGCCTTCAGTACCGCCATCGTAGAGGGACATCCTTATCAGTTAGTGATGATCTCTGTCAAAGCACCCGTCAGTATTGGATGGGTAGTAATGGCGATTCCTATCGATCAAAAAATCGTTGCCGATATGCGCGAGCTGTCCGCATTGCAAGTCACTTTACTCACCAGCGGTGTCGGTGGCAAATGGAAGCCGGGTGTATCAACATTGAATAACGAACAGGTTGAACAACTGGCTCAACTGGTACCGAGAATCAATGATAAAAGCCAACTCATTGCTGATCTTAAAATCGGAGATGAAGACTACAGCGCCCGGGTAGTGAAGCTTGCTCAAAATGCAGACTCAATGACAGTCGCCGTCTTGCAGATTTCGGTCAGTGAAGCGATTGCCCCTTACAAAAAATTGCAAAGAAATCTTCTGATCCTCACCGTGCTGGGCGTCATTATCGCCAGCATCATCAGTGTGCTCAGTACCAAACGCATTACCGAACCGATGCGGCAATTAGCCGATACTGCGAAACGATTAGGTGCGGGGGACTACACCGCCGCCATTACGGTAAAAAGAAATGATGAGATCGGTGATCTCGCGCAGACCTTCGCAACAATGCGCGACGGTATTGCCAACCGTGAAAAAGAAATCCGGCGACTAGCGTATTGGGACACCCTGACCAATTTACCTAACCGCGCTTTGTTTGTAAGCATGCTGCAAGATGCAATCAAACAGGCCCGTGCCACAGAGCAGGCTTGCTTTGTATTAATGATGGATCTGGATCGCTTCAAGCACGTCAATGACGTGATGGGTCATAGTTTTGGCGATCAGTTGCTCAAGCAAGTTGCTATCAGACTCAGTGATGAATTAGGTCAGGGCGGGACGAAGCCAGCACGCTTAGGTGGCGATGAATTTGCAATTCTTCTGCCAAGTTCTTCCATCAGGGAGGCGCAAGATCTTGCGGCAAGAATTTTACAATCCCTGGAAAAACCGATCTCCATTGAAGATCAGACGGTGGATCTCGGCGCAGGCATCGGCATTGCCGGTTTTCCTGATAATGCGAATGATGCAGAGTCCTTGTTAAGCCGGGCCGAAGTGGCCATGTACACGGCCAAACATGCTAACAGTGGTGCAGTGACTTATACGCCCGCAATAGACAAAACCAGTCAGCAAAGCTTGTCCTTATTAAGCGAGCTGAGAACGGCACTGGAGCAGGAAAATTTTCGCCTGTATGTACAACCCAAAGTCGCACTCGACAGCGGCAAAGTGATTGCAGTCGAAGCACTGATACGCTGGATACATCCTGAGCGTGGCTTCATTTATCCGGATCAATTCATTCCGTTTGCAGAACAAACCGGCTTTATCCGTCAACTGACACGCTGGGTACTGAACGAGGCTGCCCGTGTCTGCAGTATCTGGATTGCCGATGGTCGCCAGCTGAAGATGTCGGTGAACCTCTCTACCCGCGATTTACTCGATCAGGATTTACCCAATAAATTTGCAGATATTCTTGAGCGACACCAGATCACTCCTGCTGCATTTTGTCTGGAAATAACCGAGAGTGCGATTATGGATGATCCGGTTCGTGCGCAAAACACACTGGAACGACTGCACGCAATGGGTGCTGATTTATCAATTGACGATTTCGGTACCGGTTACTCATCGCTGGCATATCTGAAAAGCCTGCCAGTTGATGAACTGAAAATTGATAAATCGTTCGTACTGAAGATGGAACAGGATATTGATGATACAAAGATCGTCAAATCTACGATCGATCTGGGTCACAATATGGGATTGCGCGTTGTCGCCGAGGGTGTGGAAAACAAAGAGGTAATGAGCTTATTGAAAGACATGGGCTGTGATCAGGCACAGGGCTACTACATTAGTAAACCTATGCCGTCCGATCAATTTTTAAGCTGGTTGCAGACATGGGAATCCTCTCCGGACTGAGCCTCAACGGCTTTTTACAGAATGGCTAGCAATGCGTTGTGCTTGGCGTAACGGTTCTGTGTCAGACCAAATGCATTTGTTTATTTTTCCGGTCGCGCTTCCGTTTATACATGCGACTGTCTGCAATCTTAATCAGTCTCACATAGTCATCGCCATCTTCAGGATAACTCGCCCAGCCGATTGATACGCCGACACTGACAATCACGTCATCAAGTGCAATCGGCTCCTCTACCAGGGTAGAAATTTTCTCCACCATATTGTGAATATCGATCGAACTCTTTGTATCCTTCAGTAGCAACACAAACTCGTCGCCGCCATAACGGGCCACAATATCGGTATCCCGGATAGAGGCTTGAAGACGAGCTGCAATAATCACCAGTGCGCGATCACCGGCATCATGTCCATAATTGTCATTGATGTACTTAAACCGGTCGAGATCGACAAATAACAATGTAAATACCTCCAGACCATGCGCCTTGTTCAGGGCATTTTTTTGCAGATAATTAATTTGTGCGAATAAGGATTCCCTGTTGGCGACCTGCGTCAGCTTGTCAAAACGCAGCTTGTTTTCCATTTCAATCAGGGTCTGCGCCAGAATGCCGATTTCGTCATCACGTCGTATATTCAATTCGGGCAGAGGTTGTCCATCACCAAATTTTTCTGCGGCACTGGTCAGCTTGCGGATGTCCCGGATCACCCGATCCACAATCGTCAAGCCGATGGTTAAGGCAAACACGATACAGGCAATAGCGATCACCAGACTCTGGAAAAAACCTTGATTGATACTGCTCATAAAGTCCGAACGCGGCACAGCAACTACCGTCAACCAGTTCAAGCCCTGCCTGGTTCCTAATGATGACACGGCGACATCGACCGTCCCGATGGCGAGCTCTAACTGTTGGGTCGAAGAAACCGTTTTGTCTCCCTGCAAAATTTTGCGTTGCCAGGTGTCGCTTTTCTTATACGTCTCGCTGATCAGTGGCGATTTCATTTCTGAGGCAAGCAAACGCTCAGGCGCACCGTTCACCCGCTTTACCGCCTGCTCTTCACCCGAGGTCGCAACGATGTAACCATCGCTGTCAATGATATAGGCTACGCTGTTTTTACTGATATCCAGCGTACGCAAAAAATCTGACAAGACTTTCAAGGTGACATCCGTCGCGACAACACCAGCGAGGGACCTGTCCTGCTGATACACCGCTTTGGCCAGCGTCACCGTCGGTTCTGCGGACGTAAAATCATTATAAATTTTTGACCATACCGGCTTGTCAGTATGTGCCGCCGCCTGATACCACGGCCGTTTGCGCGGATCGTATTGGTCAGTACGCAATACTTCGGCACGGTCACCGGGAGCATTGACTCGATAAACCTGACGCAAAGCGGTATTTGGCTCATGCCAGTAGAGCTCGACGAAATCATTGCGTATCCGGAAGACGCCGACCATACGACCATCTTCGCCGCCGTAATAGACATAGTTGTTCACATCCATGAACAGGCCGCTGGCAGCCCATAATTTGACTTCAAGATTATGCAGATCATCGGAAAAATTCTGCGTCTTTGGCTGACGCTTGGGATCGGGAGCAACGGATTCCAGTGCGATCAGAGCACCATCAAGATGTTGCTCCGTTGCATGACTAATACGATTGACCATATCAATCAGCACCCGTTGCGTCAGTGTATGCACGGCATCGGTTCCTGCCTTCATCGACACCCAGGCAATCGCTGCGGACACGCCTATCACCAGTACGGTAATGGGCACAACCAGTTCGCGACGTAAGGAAGACTTGCTCATGCCTTTTGGGTTCCTGATGGTAATCCGACGATGTTCTGCTTGCAGTCGTATGAGAAGCAACAGATGCATTTCGCTTTACTTTTCTTTTATAGCAAAATGGCCTTACTTTTTTTACATACGGACAACTGATCGCTCAGCATAGATAGTCACAGCGACGCATCAGAATGTATCGAAATTTATACACAACTCAATAATATAGAGACTTGTCGCTGGCTGGTACGATTTTCCATGAGAGGTGTTGGTATTTTTTGGTAAAGTGTTGTCAAATTCGTTGCCAGATTCTGACTGTTGAAAGATGAATTCACCGAGGGTGTTTAACAGAGGTTCAACTGAACTTCAAATTAGTTTCAATTGCGTTTCAGGAAAAATTTTATCCTCCGGATATTGTTCATAGTACTTTTAGGCAATGACGAACTGGTGTCAAAGCGAGCATAAGCCTGCTACGCTTCATTGCAATGGTTTGCAACCGGCTCAAAGCTTGTTTTTCACGACGCATACAGGGAGTAATGAATGCATCAAAACACATTGCGCTCCATTAAGGTCGCTCTGCTCAGCGTCACACTATGCGGACTCGCAGCAAATGCCGCTGCTGAGAATTTTCCGGCACCGGATATGGGCAAATTCCTCGCCACAGGCGGCGTCAAACAACTTGAGGGAGCTGGCGGCGGCGGTATTACGCCATGGGCCTTGATCACCGGATATGGCACTGAAGATAGCTACGGTGTCAACGCGCACATTACGCAGGTCGGCACTCAAGATTACCGGCTCAAGACTTACGGGGTCGCCGTAGGTTTCGCAGATAAACTGGAAATGTCGCTCTCGAAACAAGAGTTCAGCGGTAGCCTGGCACCGCTCGATCAACTAAATATTCAGCAAGACATTGTCGGCATTAAATTAAAACTGACTGGCGATGCGGTATTTGATCAGGATAAATTACTGCCGCAAATCGCCGTTGGTGTCATGCTAAAACGCAATAACGGTATAGCCGGCTTGGGTGCTTTGGGAGTAAGCAATGTCAGGCAGCTCGGTGCCAGCAATGACACGGGGGTGGATTACTACGTCTCAGCGACCAAACTCTATCTGGATCAAAGTCTGTTGCTGAACGCGACCTTGCGTCTGACCAAGGCGAATCAAATGGGTATTCTCGGTTTTGGTGGCGATAAGAGCAATCATTACCAGGCAATGTTCGAAGGCTCCGTCGCCTATCTTATCCATCGCAAGCTGGTCGCCGGTGTGGAATACCGCATGAAGCCACGCAACCTTGGCGTCGACAATGAAAAAGATTTTTCTGATGTCTTCCTGGCGTATTTTCCGAATAAAAATTTTTCTGTGACTGCCGCCTATGCCAATCTGGGCGACATCACCATTTTTAATCCAAAAAATCAGCGTGGCTGGTACCTGTCGCTCCAGGTTGGTAATTAACAAACCAACAAACGATGACGCCGTCACTATTGGTCATACTGCAAAAAACAAAACCAAACACCAACATGGCTGGCATCGTACCGGTTTTAGTAAAGTAAAGTCACCTCAATTAACACGGATCAGCTTATGCGACCTACTGCTTTGTATCAACCACTAGCCGCCCTGTTCATCAGTCTGCCCTTACTGGTTGCCTCCCGTACGAGCTACGCACAGGCCAACCCTGAAGCCAGCGCCCTATATCAGGCCCTGGGCAATCAGGCGGGTATCGGTCTAATTGTGGATGATCTGATTGTGCTGGTCCTGGCTGATGCGCGCATCAAAGACTCATTTAAAGAAACTAATATCAAGCGCCTCAGTCAATTACTCAAAGAGCAATTCTGTGTCCTCTCTGGCGGGCCGTGTACATATACCGGTGATGATATGAAACTGGTGCACGACAAACTGGGCATCACGGCAAGCCAGTTCAACGCATTGGCAGAAGATTTACAAATCGCTATGGACAAACATCAGATTTCCACGTCAACACAAAATAAACTGATTGCCAAATTGGCACCGATGAAGCGGGATATCGTGACACCGAAAATGTGAAGTTTTATGGCAATGATGGCCGATATACAACGCCTTTCATCAACAGAAATGAGATGCGTTCTATTTGTTGTGATCTTGGCAGGATCTTATTGATTTTCTGCCCTACAGGCGGCGCGCTCTTTCTCAGCTATTGTCTTTTGCCGTTTTTTACTGCTGTTCTCAACTATTTTTCTCAGCTGTTTTTCTCAACCGTTTTTTCTGTTTTCTGCTGATTTATTAATTTTTTAAATTTATTGAATCCGATTTCTGTCCGGCAACGTATGAGTAGTCAGAGAACGCCGTATGTGCGTTGTGCTGACCAATAACCTAACGAGGAAATCAAGATGCTTCTCAGATCACTGCTTTTACCAACTCTCATGCTTAGTAGCAGTTTGTTACTGTGCCAATTCGCTGGCGCGCAAGACCTGACGCCAGATATGGGCAAACTGACCGCCACTGGCGGCGTCAGCCAGCTAGAAGGTGCGGGCGGTGGCGGCTTGACGCCTTGGGCGCTGATTTCCGGTTACGGCTCACGCGATAGCTACGGTGCTAACGTGCACTACACTCAAGTGAAAACGCAAGATTACGGTCTAAAAACCTATGGCGTTGCTGTGGGCATCGCCGATAGAGTGGAGTTATCTATCGCGAAACAGGAATTCACTGGCAGCCTCGCTCCCTTGAATGCGCTCAATATTCAGCAGGATATTGTCGGTGTCAAAGTCAAGGTATTAGGCGATGCAGTCTATGAGCAAGACAGCTGGATGCCACAAATTGCGGTCGGTGCCATGGTCAAGCGCAATAACGGCATCGGCGGATTGGGTGCCCTGGGTGTGACTAATGTCAAGCAACTCGGTGCCAACGATGACCGCGGGGTTGATTACTATGCATCAGCAACCAAAATTTATCTGGAACAAAGTCTGCTTATCAACGGCACCCTGCGCATGACCAAGGCGAATCAAATGGGGATCCTTGGTTTTGGTGGCGACAAGAAAAATAAGTATGAGCCAATGCTGGAAGGTTCTGCGGCCTATCTGGTGAATCGCAAGCTGGCAATCGGTGCTGAATACCGTATGAAGCCACGCAATCTTGGTGTCGATAATGAAAAAGATTACTACGACGTTTTTGTCGCGTATTTCCCGACAAAGAATCTGTCGATCACTGCGGCTTATGCGACGCTGGGCGATATCACTGTATTCAATCCGACCAATCAACGCGGCTGGTATCTGTCGCTGCAAGCAGGCTTCTGATTTCACGTATGTAGCTTGATGATGCGTACCCGCTCATCGAGCTGAACCACACCCCTTATTTAGAAAGACATGATCATGCGCACTCATTTTATCCGTCGTAGCTACTATCTTCTCACCCTGCTCGCCGCCTGTGTCTGCATCAGCACCAGCGCTGTTGCCCAGACGGCACCGGACGCCGTCTATCAAGACCTCGGCGGGAAAACCGGTATCAGTAAAATTGTCGGTGATTTTTTACCGATAGTCTTAGCCGACACACGCATCAATGCCGCCTTCAAAGATACCGATATGGAACGCCTGGCACTCATGCTAACAGAGCAGTTTTGCGAAGTCAGCGGCGGCCCATGCAAATACAGCGGCAAGAACATGACTGAAGCCCACAAAGGCATGAACGTCACCAACGCGCAATTCAATGCACTCGCCGAAGATCTGCAAATCGCGATGGAGAAAAATAATATCCCCTCATCTGTATCGAATAAACTCGTGGCAAAACTTGCACCGATGCAGCGACCCATCGTCAGCAAATAATTGGTGTACATTGGAGGGCACGTCGCCTTCGCGGCAAGATACAGAACGCGACGCGCCCTTCACTTATCTCTCTTACCGGAACCATCATGCTTTCACATCACCGCACCTCCTGGCTCAGGCTCTCTAAAACAGGCTTGCTGCTATGCGCATTAGGTAGTCTAGGATCGATCTCTCCGGCCTGGTCAGCAACGGTATTTGGTCTGGCGATTGATAAAAACAGCGCCGTCATGTCGGACGTCGTGGTGTATGCGACGCCGATAGGCGCGCCGATGCCAGCAACGGCGAAGACCGAAGCAGCGATTGTTGCGCAAAGCGATATGCAATTTACACCATATGTGATGCCGATCCGCGTGGGTTCGCAGGTCAAGTTCCCGAACTACGACAAGATGGAACATCACGTAAAGTCGTTTTCACCCTCCAAAGAGTTCGAAATCAAAACCTATGAAAAAGGGGTGACGCCGCCGCCAGTCTTGTTTGATAAAGCGGGTATCGTCGTGGTCTACTGCCTGCTGCACAACTGGATGCGTGCCTATGTGCTGGTGCTGGAAACTCCTTACTTTGCGAAGACGGATGCCAGCGGAGTGGCAAGAATAGAGAATTTACCCGACGGGCAATACGAGATCAAAGCCTGGCACCCGAACATGGGCAGCATCAAGCCGCCTCTGACGCAGACCGTCACCATCAACAATCAGTCCGCGCCCTTGAAATTTCAATTTGACTTCGTACCCATTCCCAGAAAGCCTGCACAATTACCAAAACCTAATACTGGGTACTAGTATAGCTATAAACAGTACTTTATCCGCATTATTTACGGCGTGATTTAAAAATACTCCCTATATTTCTAATATTACCAATATCAGTAATGGCGATAAAAAAAGCCGCTCAATCACCTTGAGCGGCTTTTTTCCATATCCTCAGTGAGGATGATTTTCATCTACGTTTAGAAGCGATATCCAATGCCGACGCCAAGCAGCCACGGATCAAGCTTAACCGCACTGGCCTTCACGCCACCGATCGTCACATCGCTGCGGATTTGTACTTTTTTCACATCAAAGTTCATGGACCAGTTTTTATCCAGCCTAAAATCCACGCCAGCTTGCAGCGCCAGACCATAACTATGCTGATCCAGGTCAGCAGCGCCATTCAGCAACGAGACGTCAGAAATACGGGTGTAGTTCACACCAGCACCGAGGTAAGGACTGATCTGCGCTTCAGGTGCAAAGTGATACTGAGCCGTCAATGTTGGCGGCAAATGCTTGAACGTACCGATTTTGACACCATCCAGCATCACATCATGCTTTTGCGGATACGTCAGGATCAACTCGGCAGACCAGTTTGGCGTGAAAAAATACGTGAAATCGACTTCTGGAATCGTTTTACTACTGACAGTCAGACGATCCGCTGCACCGGCACCGCCGACAGGATCAGAACCATTTGCCGGGCTAATATTCACCACGCGGGCACGGATTTCCCATGGACTTTGTTGCGCCAGTGCCTGAGTTGAGGCCATACCAAGCAGCGCGAAAGAGAGCAGAGACAATGTAGTCGCGATTTTTTTCATTTTAATTTCCTTTTGTTTTCAACAGTGATGAAGCAAGTGTAGTGCCGCGGTACATCAGACAATTTGCGCTAAATCAAGATTGGTGCGCAGCACAAATTTCGTCTCTTTACTCGTCTTCATTGCGGCATTGAGGTATCCTTGCGGGCATCGACCTCAACCACTAAAAAATTCAAAAAATGGCCAATTACGTCTACACCATGAATCGCGTCGGCAAGATCGTGCCGCCTAAGCGCCAGATTCTGAAAGATATTTCCCTCTCGTTTTTCCCTGGCGCCAAAATCGGCGTGCTGGGTCTGAACGGCTCCGGCAAATCCACGCTGCTAAAAATCATGGCAGGTATCGATAAAGATATTCAGGGAGAAGCGGTACCGATGCCGAATCTGAATATCGGCTATCTGCCGCAAGAGCCACAACTCGATCCTGAACAAACGGTACGCGAAGCAGTGGAATCCGCCTTGGGCGAGGTATTCGAAGCCAAAGCGAAGTTAGAGCAAGTCTATGCAGCCTATGCCGAGCCGGACGCCGACTTCGATGCCCTCGCAAATGAGCAGGCACGACTCGAAGCGATCATCTCCACATCCGCAGGCGACAACGTTGAGCTGCAATTAGAGATGGCGGCTGATGCATTACGCCTGCCACCCTGGGATGCCAAAATCGGCGTTCTGTCCGGTGGTGAAAAACGCCGTGTCGCCTTGTGCAAACTACTGCTGTCCAAACCCGATATGTTGTTGCTCGATGAGCCAACCAACCATCTGGATGCAGAATCCGTCGATTGGCTGGAGCAGTTCCTGTTACGCTTTCCAGGCACTGTAGTCGCGATTACGCATGATCGCTACTTCCTGGATAACGCTGCAGAATGGATTTTGGAGCTTGATCGCGGTGCTGGTATTCCGTGGAAAGGTAACTACTCTTCCTGGCTGGATCAAAAGCAAGCTCGCCTGAAGCAAGAAGAGGCGACCGAATCCGCACGCCAAAAAGCCCTGCAAAAAGAATTGGAATGGTCACGCCAGAACCCGAAAGCCCGTCAGGCCAAGAGCAAGGCACGTCTGGCTCGCTTTAACGAAATGAGCGAGCACGAGTACCAAAAACGGAACGAGACACAAGAGATTTTTATCCCAGTCGCCGAGCGTCTGGGCAATGAAGTCATCGAGTTTAAAAACGTGTCGAAAGCCTTTGGCGACCGCCTGCTGATCGACAACCTCAGCTTCAAGATCCCGCCTGGCGCCATCGTCGGTATTATCGGCCCGAACGGCGCAGGTAAATCGACGCTGTTTAAAATGATCAAAGGTCTGGAACAACCCGACAGCGGCGAAGTCGTGCTGGGCCAGACGGCGAAAATTTCTCTGGTCGATCAGTCACGCGAAGATTTAGGCAATACCAAAACGGTATTCGAAGACGTCGCAAATGGCGCTGATATTTTGAGCGTCGGTCGTTTTGAAATGCCGTCACGCGCCTATCTTGGCCGCTTCAACTTCAAGGGTGGCGATCAGCAAAAGATCGTCGGCAACTTATCTGGCGGTGAACGCGGTCGTCTGCATCTGGCAAAAACCTTGCTGCAAGGCGGTAACGTCTTGCTGCTCGATGAACCGTCGAACGATCTGGACGTAGAAACCTTGCGTGCGCTGGAAGATGCCTTGCTCGAATTCGCCGGCAGCGTCATGGTGATCTCGCATGATCGCTGGTTCCTTGACCGGATCGCGACGCATATTCTGGCGTTTGAAGGCAATTCTCAAGTCAGCTTCTTTGATGGCAATTATCAAGAATATGAAGCCGACAAGAAAAAACGTCTGGGCGAAGAGGGTGCCAAGCCAAAACGCATTCGTTACAAGCCTTTGACAACCTGATTCTTCTTCATCGCCTTGTTTCACTCAACTTATCTTTGCGGCAGTCGATCATGAAAAAAAATAACGCCTTTCACCAAGCTGTTTTATTTTGTGTTTTTTGTGCGTCACTGCTGCTCACGGGACTGGCATCAGCCAATTCCGGCGGTAAAGAAGCCAGTGCGTCCGGCGGCAGTGCAACCACCAAGTTAGAACCTTTCACCGTCAATTTATCGACCTCGGAACGCTATTTGCAAGTCAGCCTGACGCTGCAATTAGCAAACGCGGAGATAGGGGAAAAAATCAAGGTGTACATGCCTGTCGTCCGGCATTTTATTTTGCTTGGTCTGAGCAGCAAAGAACCGGCACCATTGCAGACAGGTGAAGGAAAACGCGAACTGATCGAGGAATTACGTAATGCCGTCAATAAAGCGCTGGACGTCAAAGAGCATGATGGCGTCACCGATATTTTTTTTGAAAATTTCGTTATCCAATAATGTTGGGACGAGATTGACGCCAATGTATTCCAGCGAGCTGAACGTTTTTCCGTAAATCTCGCAGGATGAAAGCATCGAATCGATGTACCAATTAGTCTCGCTGGCTACGGCTGAAATAGAAATTAAAAAAAGCCGTTTTCTCGGGCAACTTTATCCCGTCAATACACGTGCTGAAGCACGCTCCTTGCTTGTCAATATCCGCGCCACCCACCCCAATGCCGTGCATGTGTGCTGGGCTCTGATCTGTGACGGAGACTCCGGACTGGACGATGACGGAGAACCATCCGGCACTGCTGCCAGACCAATCTACAACGTTCTCGTTCACAAACAACTCCACAACATACTGGCTGTCGTCATACGTTATTGGGGCGGTACCAAATTAGGCGCTGGCGGACTGACCCGCGCTTACGGGCAGGCAATTTCAGACGCTTTTAAAACTGCAGAACTACAACAAGTGGAATCATATTGCGAACGCATTTGCCATTTTCAGTTCGCCGATGAATCCAGTCTGCGCCGCTTATGTGAGCAGCATCAAATCAGCATCGTCAGTGCTGACTACAGTGATACCGTAGAGCTGCGCCTTAAGCTGAAGCAGCAGCAAGTACAGGCTTTTGAACAGTTAGCATCCGACTTGTTACGCGGTTCTTTGCAGATAAGTGACCCTAATATCTGCTAAATCAATTACATCCATTTCAATTACATCAATTCACTCCGCCATTCTCTTCATTTCCTAGATCAGCCCCAGCACTGGCAAGCTCAGCTCAAAATGTGTCGGAAAATTTTACATTCCTTTACATTTTTTTCTATAAAAAAACATAAGTGCCTGAAAGAAAACATATTTTCATATATGGCATTGTTTTTGCATTAAGCATTTTCGCGAACAACGCAAACAACACAGATAACAAGCTAGTCTTAAATATCGATCATATAGAACGACCAATCTCAAGGAGAGGCAATGTTACGTCAGAACAATCTTTTTAATAAAGTAGTGGGAGTGACTCTAATCGCGAGTGCATTTTTCGCAGGTCAGACACAAGCATCTCCAATCGTCGGAGGTATTGTTACTCCAACTATTACCTCAGGCGCATTGCCTGATTCACCTGCTGCGCACGTTGATGCCAATACGCCTAATTCACCATTCTCCGGCGTTGTCAGTATCAATATCCGTTACGACGGACAGTCCTTCATTTGCTCCGGTGCATTGGTTGGCAAACGTTCGGTCGTATCTGCCGGTCACTGCGTTGATACAGACGGTAACGGTCATATCATCGACATTAACAAACCGGGCAATGACGTTCGTGTTGTATTCAACAGCAATGGCAATGTGAATGCATTGATTACTGCATCTGCTGTATCAATGAACTCTAAGTATGAAGGCTTCGGTAAATGTCCGGCAGGCGTTAATTCATTCTGCGTGAACGACGATATCTCTGTCATCACTTTGTCGACAGACGCACCTGCCAGCGCAAAAATCTACCGCGTCAGCTCCAATCCAGTGACATCTGGCACACATATCGTGATGGCAGGCTATGGCACATCTGGCGATGGCATCAACGGTTATACCGTCTCACCTAGCTTCACAAAAAAACGTAGCGGTGAAAACTATGTTGACCTGTTTGACGGTGATGATGAGCAGGGTTTTGGCGGCGCGAACGAAGTGTACTATGCTGACTTCGACGGCGTAGATGCTAACGGCGTGTTACAAGATACATTCTGCAAACAATATGGCGTATGCTCACCAATCCTGCCTAACAACAAAGAATCTGGCATCGGTGGTGGTGATTCCGGTGGTCCATCCTTCGTCATTGATCCAAATACTGGCGAATACATTCTGGTTGCCAACAATACTTTCAGCGGTAATTTCCAAGGTCAAGTTAAAGGATCCTTTGGTACTTACTTCGGTGGCATCTTGCTGGCCAGCTACACTGACTACCTGGTAGCTGCAACTGGTGGTGCGATTCAAATCGTTCCAGAACCAGGCAGCATCGCTATTCTGGGACTCGGTCTGGGTATGCTGCTGATGATTCGTCGTCGCTCTAAAGTATAAGTTTTCTGAGCTCTAAAAAAAGCGGCCTCTGGTCGCTTTTTTTACGCCTGCAGTCCTGATACCGTATCTCTATCACCTGTAAATAAAGCGCCACAGAAATTGAAATTGCATTGCGTTTTTATTACGAATCCGCTACGGTGAAGACTCTTCCAACTGGTAGATTTTCTCAACATCATCGCCATGAAAAATATCTCCCGCCATATCTGCCCGCCCCTCGTTCTATCTATTTTTTTTGCAACAAGTGATTGCCATGCACAGGACTTCATCAATACGGTCAAAGCCGTTAAGCCTTCTGTCGTTGCAGTCGGTACATTTAAAAAAACACGCAGTCCCGCCGTCAGCTTTAGCGGCACGGGGTTTATCGTTGGAGACGGTTTAACCGTCATTACCAATGCACACGTAGTCAATGGCAACAGCAGTCTGGAGGCGGATGAAACCATCGGCATATTGACAGGAAAAGACGATACCGCAGAATTTCGTCCGGCCACCGTCGTTGCTGTCGATGAAGAACATGATCTGGCACGATTAAAAATTTCTGGCACGCCTTTGCCTGCATTAATGTTGGGTAATCCCGATACGGTATCTGAAGGTCAGCAAATTGCATTTACAGGCTTCCCTCTTGGTGCTGCGCTAGGCTTTCATCATGCAACACATCGCGGCATTGTGTCATCCATTACCCCTGTTGCCAGACCAGCACAAGACTCCCGTCGCCTAGATCCCAAAGTGATTGCTCAGCTCAGGAAAGCTGCTTATTCAGTATTTCAGCTCGATGCAACAGCCTATCCGGGTAATAGCGGCAGTCCCGTCTACGAACCGGAAACAGGCGCCGTCATTGGTGTCATCAATATGGTATTTATTAAAGGCCTGAAAGAAACCGCCATTACGAATCCCAGCGGAATTTCATATGCTATTCCCGTTAATTACGTCAACGATTTACTCAAACGAAAGAATTAAAAAAGTAAGTTTGAAAAAGGTAAAAGCACTCAAATTCAGAATAAAAATTCTCACTGGAAACATTGCTGTCATTAAAAATTATTAATATAAAGCAAGGACTTAGGCAAAACCCGAGCATCGATATTGTGGCTTTTCTGAGTATCTGTTATATTGTCTGAATATCATTATCAAAATGGAAATCTTATGGATATAGTTGGCGTCGTTGGCTTGGGTTATGTTGGATTGCCTTTAGCCGTAGAATTTGGCAAAAAAATGCAAACCATCGGCTTCGATCTGTCAGCGAGTAAGGTTGCAAGCTACAAGCAATTTATCGATCCGACCGGTGAACTCTCGACAGAAGAATTACGTGCATCCACGCAATTAAGTGTGAGCACTGATCCTGCCGAATTATCACGAGCAAACTATATCGTGATCGCGGTGCCGACCCCGGTCGACCTAGCACACAATCCAGATTTTGGTCCTCTGATCGGTGCAAGTGAAACAGTAGGCAAGCATCTGAAAAAAGGAACGATCGTTGTCTATGAGTCGACCGTCTATCCGGGTGCAACTGAAGAAGTTTGTATTCCTGTTCTGGAGAAATATTCAGGACTAAAATGGAAAGAAGATTTCCACGTCGGCTTTTCACCGGAGCGGATTAATCCGGGTGACAAAGAACATACCCTGACAACGATTTTAAAAATCGTCTCCGGCGACGATGCAGATACATTGGATAAAGTCGCTAAACTGTATGAACGTATCGTTCGTGCTGGCGTGCATCGTGCGACCAGCATCAAAGTCGCAGAGGCGGCAAAAGTCATCGAGAATACCCAACGCGATTTAAATATCGCCTTGATGAATGAGTTATCCATCATTTTTGACATGATCGGTATTGATACGCTGGAAGTTCTGGAGGCCGCTGGCACCAAGTGGAATTTCCTGAATTTCCGCCCGGGCTTGGTCGGCGGGCATTGTATCGGCGTCGATCCTTATTACCTGACACACAAAGCGGACATGTTGGGCTATCACCCGCAAGTCATTTTGGCAGGACGTCGTATCAACGACGGGATGGCTAAATTTATTGCAGAAAAAGTCGTCAAAGAAATCATCAAATCCGGTCATCATGTCAAAGGTTGTATCGTTAACGTATTAGGCTTAACCTTTAAAGAAAATTGTCCCGATCTGCGTAATTCTAAGGTTGCCGATATGATTTTTGAACTGCAATCGTATGGCGTGGATGTGCATATTCACGATCCACTCGCAGATGCCGCAGAAGCGCAGCACGAATATGGCCTGAAGCTAGAAACCTGGGAACAATTACCTCTTGCAACCGTAACGATTGCAGCCGTTTCCCATCAGGAATTAATGCAACGTCCTTTGTCCGACTATCAGGCGAAATCCATTCCGAATGGCTGCTTCGTCGATATCAAATCGAAGTTTGACCGTGCCGCATTGCGTGATGCGGGATTCAGCATCTGGCGTCTCTAAAATATACCGGCATCAAAAACATGGCAACCTACCAAGCTATTCAAGAACAATTACAGAATCATCAGTCAACCTGGCTGATTACAGGTGTTGCAGGATTTATTGGCTCCAATCTCCTGGAAACATTGCTGAAGCTCAATCAAAAAGTAATTGGTCTCGATAATTTTGTAACCGGTCATCAGCACAATCTGGATCAGGTGAAAGAACTTGTCGGGCCGTCAGCCTGGTCAAACTTTCGTTTTATCCAGGGTGATATCCGGCATTTGGCAGATTGCCAGCTAGCCTGCACCGGCGTCGATTATGTTTTACACCATGCTGCGTTGGGATCTGTACCACGTTCGATTGAAGATCCTCTGCTGGCAAATGAAAACAATGTCACCGGATTTTTAACGATGTTGACAGCGTCTCGTGATGCAAAAGTCAAACGTTTTGTCTATGCTGCGTCCAGCTCTACCTACGGGGATCATCCGGACTTACCAAAAATCGAAGACGTCATTGGCAAGCCGCTATCACCTTACGCCGTGACTAAATATGTCAACGAGTTATACGCCGATGTGTATGCACGATGCTATGGAGTTGAATCGATAGGACTACGATATTTCAATGTATTCGGTCCCAGGCAGGACCCGAATGGTGCCTATGCTGCGGTGATTCCGCAGTGGATCGCAGCACTGATCAAAAACTCTACCTTGAGCATCAATGGCGACGGCGAGACCACGCGGGATTTCTGCTATGTCGATAACGTCGTACAAGCAAATTTACTAGCCGCATTGAGTCAGAATCCCGAGGCGGTCAATCAGATTTATAACGTTGCTCTCAATGACACGACAAGTCTGAATCAACTGTACAAAATGATGCAACAGTTATTGATGAGCAGCTTTGCACATATTCAAACACATCAGCCCAAGTACGAACCGTTCCGAGTCGGAGATATCAGACATTCACAAGCTGATATTAATAAAGCCAAAAATTTATTAGGCTATGCGCCAACACATAGCGTTGATGCGGGTCTCAGGGAAGCGATGGATTGGTATAAAGCGAATTTGCAAGCTTAAATTCCCTATTAGCCATCTCAGCAAATATGCCGGGTAACCATATACCGAGATGGCATCGACTATCCCGCTTGCCCTCATGAAGAGGGCGTCTGCATGAAAAATCTCTCCGTCCATAACGGCTTTGATGAATTTATCCAGTCCAATCCAGACGCCGTCACTGCCCGGGATGACGCAGATTTTTTCCTCACACTCATCTGGTTCAATAATTTAGCGAAGACCGCGTCTCCTGAACACCATCATGAACGTATCTATTCGGTAAAAAAATCAACTAACGGCAGCTCTAGCTACACCATCTGTCCAATGTGGGCAAACTACTCGACGATGTTCGGATGGCCTGTACGTCACCTGTGTTCCATGACAAATTTCTATACTTCGCTTTTTCGTCCGTTTGCAGCAGGAGAAAGTCGTGAAGTGATACCAGATATCCCCGATCTGATCGCCGCAATGACAGCGACAACATCGGATTGGGATACGATTCATTTTCACCCCATGGATACGAGCGATCCTTGCTTTGAGACGATCCAGTCAGCACTTGACCATGCTGGCATCGCGATACAAACTTATTTTTGTTTTGGCAACTGGTACCTCAACGTGAACGACAGGTCTTTCGACGATTATTTCATCGCTCTTCCGTCAAAACTAAAGAATACCATCGCCAGAAAAACGAAACAGCTTCAAAAGCAGCATCGTTTGACGCTCAAGATTATTCAAAGCGAAGACGAATTATCTGCGGCATTAAATGTGTATGAGCAGGTATATCAGGCCAGCTGGAAAACAGCAGAAGGTTTCCCGGAATTTATTTCCGGGCTGGTGACTAGCTGCGCTCGTCAAGGATGGTTGAGATTAGGTATCGCCTACATTGATGAACAAGCAGTTGCGGCGCAAATATGGATAGTTCACCACCGCAAAGCATCTATTTACAAACTCGCTTACGACAAACATTATGCGCAATTTTCGATAGGGTCGATTCTGACCGCCCATGTCATGCAACACGTAATTGATATCGATCAGGTAGATGAGGTCGATTATCTGACTGGCGATGATCCGTATAAAAAAGACTGGATGTCTGACCGTCGCGAAAGGTGGGGAATCATGGCATTTAATTTACGCACTATTGTTGGCGTTATCGCGGCGATAAAGCATCTGGGCGGTCGTTTTGCGCAATCCAAAATCAAGCGGATCCGGCAGATAGTCCAGTCGGGCAATTGATATCTTGCCTGGTAGAAAAGAGTATTGCCATGCCGGATACACCCAAAAGGTACATCACGTATTGAACCCATGGTATTTCAGATGCTCGCTATGGGAATCAAATCAAAAATGGTGTAAGCTCAAAAAATAATGACTTTTCATTAATAAAATAAGTTTTTCGCGGATTACGCAAATATTTCCTCATGAGTAGTTTTCTGAGTTAAAAGGATAAAAATATGTCACGCATCAGAAGCAAACGCACATCGATCGCCATACTCTCCGCATCTGCTGTTCTTATCGCAAGCTTAGGCGCATGCAGCAAAACGCAAAGCACGGAAAAATTATTAGCTGACGCGAAGCAATACCAGCAAAAAGGTGACAGCAAAGCCGCCATTATTCAACTAAAAAATGCCTTACAAAAAGATCCAGACAATAAAGATGCGCGCTTTTTATTAGGCTCAATTTATAACGAAACCGGTGATGCACTGTCCGCGGAAAAAGAAATTCGGAAAGCAATCAGTCTTGGCATCAGTCAAAATCTTGTTGTAATGGATCTGGCAAAAGCTTTACTGGCACAAGGCCAATTCCAAAAAGTACTTGATGAGACAGATAAAGATCCCAAATCCAAAACCGATGCTCAATTACTGAGCTTACGCGGAAACGCTTTTCTGGCACTGGGAAAAACGACAGAGGCTAAAGCCGCATTTGAGCTCGCTCTCAAAGACAAAGAAAATTATCCCGATGCGCTGATAGGACTGGCAAAACAGGCATTTGCAAGCAGAGACGTTGCAAGCACGAATGATTATGCCAATCTCGCCGTCGCAAAAAATCCTCAAAATACGGCTGCATGGTTGTTTAAAGGAGACCTGATGCGCATACAGGGCAAGCTTGACGATGCCTTGGCAGCTTACGGCGAAACAATCAAGTTACAGCCCGAGAATGTACAAGCCTTGCTGGTCAGAGCAAACTTGCAAATAGGTTTGAAGAAATTCGAAGATGCAAAAAAAGACATCGATGCAGCAAAAAAAGTATCAGGCGGCAATATTTTGGTGATGTACACACAAGCCTTGCTGGATTTCAGTCAAAATAAAAATACGGAAGCACATGAATCACTGCAACAGGTAATGCGCGTCGCTCCGGATTACATGCCAGCGGTATTGTTATCTGGCGCAGTCCAGTACGCCTTAGGGGCGACCAAGCAGGCTGAACAGGACTTAAGAAAGTATCTCAGCAAGGTGCCAAACAGCGCCTATGCGCAAAAACTCTTAGCCGCAACGCTCCTGAAGAGTAATCAGCCGCAAGAAGCAATTCCTGTAATCGAAAGCGCCTTGAAAATTGCGCCTGAAGACAGTCAGTTGATGGCGATGGCTGGTGAGGCACACATGATGAACCGGGAGTTCACCAAGGCTGCGGAATATTTTGAAAAAGCCAGTACCTTAGCCCCGAAACAAAGTGATTATCATGCAGCACTTGGCATGAGTAAGCTGGGGCAGGGTGATGGAGGTCAAGCGGTTGCGGAGCTTGAAAAAGCCGTGAATCTGGACGAAAAGTCGGTTAAAGCAGGCGTCCTCCTGATCATGACCCATTTAAAGCTAAAGGAATATGATAAGGCGCTCGCTGCCGTCAAGGTCGCTGAAAAAGAACAGCCCGCCAATCCACTGATACAAAACCTCAAAGGCGGAATCTATCTGAATAAAAAAGATATTTCTAATGCTCGCCTGAGTTTTGAGAAGGCAGTATCGTTACAAGCCAACTTCTTTCCTGCGATTGCAAATCTTGCCCGCCTGGATGTCTTGGAAAAAAAACCAGATGCTGCGAAAAAGCGTTTTGAAGCATTGCTGGAAAAAGACAAAAAAAATCTTCCCGCAATGACGGCTCTGGCTAGCCTGGCAATTTCTAACGGAGACAATGAAGGAGGAAAAGTTTGGTTAGAGCGCGCTAATAATGAAAATCCGGACAATCTTCAAATTGTACAATTGCTCGCAACCCATTATTTAAATATGGGCGATAAAAACAAGGCATTAACTTTCATAAAAAAAACACAGTCAACTAATCAAAAGAGCGTTGAGCTTATGAATTTTTTAGCGAAAATTCAAACACTCACAGGCGATAAAGCAGCTGCGCTGGACAGCTATACCAAACTCGCTGCTTTACTACCAGAATCAGCTCCGGCCCAATATCAGGTAGCAACTGCGTATATGGCAATGGGCAACGAAACTGCTGCTGCCGAAGCACTGAAGAAAACCTTACGACTCGATGAAAAATTTCTCGATGCGCAATTAGCAATCGCAAGTCTGGCTCTTAAAAACGGCAAATTTGACGATGCTCTTGGCGTCGCAAAACAAGTCCAGAAACAACAAGAAAAGTCACCTGCGGGTTTCTTGATTGAAGGCGATACACTGCTTTTACAAAAGAAAGCCGCTCCGGCAATTAAGGCTTATGAGCAAGCTATGAAGCTGGGTGCAAACGGTTCAATTGTGATTAAACTGCACAATGCTTTGATTGCTGACGGCAAAATCAAGGATGCCGATACACGCGTTGATCAATGGCTAAAGGCTCATCCCGATGACGGAGGAGTTCGCTTGTATTTAGGAACCTATCAGCTAAATACGCAAAAAAATCGGACTGCCGCCATTGAGCAATTTCAACTTGTTTTGAAAAATGATCCAAACAATATTCCAGCGCTAAACAATATTGCCTGGGCATATTCCGAACAAAAAGATAAGAAGGCGATTGACTACGCGGAGCGCGCTTATAAACTCTCGGGCGAAAGTCCCGCAATTATGGACACTCTGGCGTGGATCTTACTGGAACAAGGTAATACCGAGCGCGCCTTACCCTTGCTTGAAAAAGCAAGCGGCCTTCAGCCTGATGCATTGGAAATACGTTACCACTTCGCTGTCGCACTTGTAAAATCCGGCAATAAAACAAAGGCAAAAAAAGAATTGGAGAGTATTACCGGCCCAGGGAAAACTTTTGCAAAGTCAGACGATGCAAAGACACTCTTAAAACAGCTCTAGACGACCTGGCGGCTACCGAGTGAACCACTCGCCCGCCTTGATTAAAATGCGATGCTCTCTGCCGAAGAAAAGTCTGTCATTGATATGCGCGCTATTGCTTTTATCGCACAACTTTAAATAAGCTTATCTTATGCACAGGCCAGGAATAATATCTGCTTCAGTACAAAGCGATTGAGCTAGGGCCTGTTAACTAGGACTTACGCAAAACGACATATTGCCTATCGCCATATAAATGGAAGCCGCATGCTGTATGCGGCTTTCAGAGGCATATTGCGCCAGCAGGCGCATTCTGCTTGCGGTTCATTTTGATATCGATATTTCAAAGAACTGCTGAGACAGGTTTTTCTCTGCATCTCGTTGGCTCGCAGCCTCTTTCGTGAGCGGTTTTAGTTTTTGCATAAGTCCTGTTAACAATGAAATCAGGAGTGCAATTTCATTGTTAACAAGACTCAGCTCAATACGTTATTGCGATACCCAACACAAATAAAAAAGCCACTTCATCGAAGTGGCTTTTTTATTTAACAACACAGGATCAGAAGAAACTTTGTGGGATAACCAGAACATCACCGGGACGAACCGGAACGTTGGCAGAGATATCGCCGTCTTTAATCAAATCATTCAGGCGCACGTTCAATGTTTGCTGCTTGCCATCGATCGTACGGATGATATTTGCCTTATTACCAGAGGCGAATTCCGTAATACCGCCCACAGCGATCACGACGTCCATTAAAGACATCCCTTTACGATAGGCCAATGCCTGAGGTTTAGCGGCTTGTCCTATCACACGAATTTGTTCGCTATAAGGGCCGGAAAATGCTGTCACGATCACAGTGACCACCGGTTGCTGAATAAACTTTGCTAAGGCTTTCTCGATGTCACGTGCTAATTCGGTCGAGGTTTTACCGATTGCCACCACGTCCTCAACCAGAGGGGTCGTGATTTTACCGTCCGGACGCACCGAAACCACCATCGATACCTCAGGATTACGCCATACAATGACATTGACCGAGTCACCGGCGCCAATAAGGTAGTCATGATTAGGGGCTTGAGATTCAGCCGTCGGTGCAGGAGTGACGTTCGTCGCGCAACCGCTGACGATCAAGACAAATAATGTCGCGGTAAGGCATGACAGCCAGCTGGAAATTTTTGATTGAAGCTTGTTCACGTGAGTCCCCTATGTGAGATGGTTGAATGTCTTCTCACTGAAATTAGCATTCAACAGAAGTTAACATGAAAGCATGATATTACCATCAACGGATGGCAAAACAAGCTCATTTACTTGTTTTTTTTACATAATTATTTTTACACATTTTATGACGATCAGCTTGCTTGCAAAAGTATAGTACAGACCGTCGCAAGAGAACGACTTTCGACCAGCGTTCTGTGTAATTCTGATCAATTTTCCACAGAACACTTAATTTCCATATAGAAATAAAGTGTTTAGAATCCGACACTTAGCAAAATATGACAGGTAATTCTGCTTATCTCAGATTTCTCTACGAATATCATAAAAAGTATGGCGTCTTAATTCAGTAAACATCGAATTTACTTGTTTTTTTTACATTTACATAATATTATGATTCACAAAATATTCGTGCCTTTCCAAGTAATAAACTGGTAAGTTAGCAATATAGCGAATCGTCAATAAAATCACCTCATATGGAGAAGTCAACAAGATGGAGGAGCTGTTAACGCAGTTACAATCGCTGCTGAGGGGCGGATGGAAATATCGCTGGTATGCGGTCACAATCGCATGGCTGGTATCTGCAATCGGGTTCGGTGTTGTCTATACACTGCCAGACAATTATCAATCCTCCGCACGTGTATTTGTTGATACTCAAAGTATTCTGAAACCTTTGCTGGCTGGGATGACTAGCGTACCCAACGTCGAGCAACAGGTCTCCATCATGAGCCGGACACTACTTAGCCGGCCAAACGTCGAACGTGTGATGCGCATGGTTGATCTCGATATCAAAGCGAATACCGGTAAAGACCGTGAATTGCTGATCGAGAATCTCATAGCAAAAATCAAAATCGGCGGTACCGTACAAAACGACATCTATACGATTACCTACAACGATGAAAGCCCAAAATTAGCGAAGGATGTGGTTCAAGCGCTCCTGACTATTTTTGTAGAGGGTAGTTTTGGCGACAAAAAACAAGACTCCACGAAAGCCGTCGTTTTCATCGATGGCCAGATCAAAATTTACGAAGAAAAACTGATCGCAGCAGAAAATGCTTTAAAAGATTTCAAACTGAAAAATATAACTTTACTGCCGCGACAGGGTAGTGACTCGGGTACAAAACTGTCCGAAATGACCGAAAGCCTGAATCAGGCACGTTTAGAATTAGTTGAAGCTGAGCAGGCACGAGATGCGATCAAACGGCAAGTCGCCAGCACTGAAAATTCAATGAAGCCAGATCAGGCAACAGCAACCGTATCCAATCCAGAAATCGATGCACGGATTCAAACACTGAACAAAAACCTGGATTCTTTACGATTACAGTTCACGGACCAACATCCAGACATCGTGTCGACCAAAAGATTAATTGCGCAGCTAGAAGTAAAGAAGGCGGAAGAAGCAAAAGTTCGTAAGCCTGAGTCCGAATTGGTTGCGTCAAATCCTTTATTGCAGCAGCTAAAAATTTCTCTGTCGGCAGCCGAGGCTCGCGTAGCCTCAATGAGAGCACGCGTTGATGAATATTCAAACCGCAGCTCAAAATTAAAAACGCTCAGTATTGCCGCACCTGAAATCGAATCTCAGTTGTCTCAGTTAAATCGCGACTACCAGATCAATAAAGAAAATTACGAAAAATTGGTAGCAAGTCGCGAATCAGCCAAATTATCCGGCGATTTAAGTACCACGACAGAAATGATGACGTTCAGAGTTGTGGATCCGCCAACAGCGCCACTGACACCTGTTGGTCCACATCGTATTCGCCTGCTGTCTATGGTATTTGCCGCAGCAATCGGTATTGGCCTGGCAGGTGCCGTCCTGATGAGCAAGATACGCCCTACCTTCCTCACGCATATTGATCTGCTGGAAATCACTGGCTTGCCAATTCTCGGTACAGTGTCGATGAATTGGACTGAAAGCGAGAAAAGACGTCAAAAACAAAGTTTGTATGGCTTCGCCGCCTCCTCCTTTGTATTACTGGTGTTTTACGCCGGAGTGATGTCGTTCATGTACATCAAGCAATAACATTATTAGTATAAAAATATTTGTTGATCGTCTGGCAGTCGGAAATACGAATCTACTTGGAGTTAGCGTGAGCATTATTGAAAAAGCGGTTGGTAGACTAGAGCAGGGCAAAGGAATTGCAGCACACACCACAGAGGTGCCTGCAGAACCGGCTCCTCAGGTAATCGTTGCGCCAGTCGCTCCGGTTGTCGCACCAGAGTTGCCCGTCAAGACAGTACAAGCCCCAGTTGCAGCGACCGTTGCCCCAACTACGACAATAGCTGCGGCACCAACTACTACGAGCCAGACTGGCACTATTAACGCGTCATCACACTCAGCAGATGTACTTGGGAAAAACAGTCAGCGCAAAGTAGAAATTGACATCGCACAGTTACACCGCTTAGGCATGGTGACACCCGATGCAGAACGTACAGCGATTGCAGAAGAATTTCGCTTAATCAAGCGTCCCTTGATTGAAAAAGCATTCAATCAGAAAAAAGGTCCTCTGCATCACGGCAATCTCATCATGGTGACCAGCTCATTACCGGGCGAGGGAAAAACTTTTTGTGCCGTCAACCTCGCCATCAGTATTGCTATGGAGCTGGATCACACTGTGCTCTTAGTCGATGCTGACGTTGCCCGCCCTTCTGTACCGAGATATCTGAATTTGCTCCCTGGCGATACCAGTTCAGAAATTGGCCTGATGGATGTACTGCTTGACGACAAACTCGATCTCGCCGACGCCATGCTGAGAACTAATATCGATACCTTAAGTCTTCTGAGGGCCGGTAATAGCCACAAACGTGCGACAGAATTATTGGCAAGCCAGAGTATGAGTAGTTTGCTGTCTGAGATAGCCAATCGCTATCCTGATCGTATCGTTATTTTCGACTCACCGCCTTTACTCTTAACAACAGAAGCACGAGTTCTTGCGAACCAAATGGGGCAAATCGTCTTAGTTGTTGAGGCAGAAGCGACGACACAACATACCGTCAAAGAAGTATTGCGTCAGTTGAAATCGAAAGCTAATGTTAACTTAATTTATAACAAAGCTAGAGCATTCTCAAACGGGGATTACTATGGCCATTACTACAGCTAAGGCGATGGGACGCTGGCAAATACGTCCTCTTGCACTTGGGGTGACGTCGGTCATATCCTTGCTAGCGGTGGCGCATGCTAACAGTGTATCTGCGGCTGAATGGAAAGTAATACCGTCAATCAATGTAAGTGAAAGTTATACAGATAACGTCAAACTAACTCCCGTCGCAGAAAGTTCGTACATCACACAAGTCGCTCCGGGCCTGAGTCTCACAGCAACCGGAGCACAACTGCGCTTCCGTGCGGACTACGTGATGCAGAATCTGTACTACTCGGGTAATAACAACGGCATCAAAACCAGTCATCTACTCAACGCCAACGCCAATAGCGAGCTGATCAAAGATCTTTTTTTTTTAGACGGTATTGCGAATATTAGTCAGCAGAGTGTCAATCCGTTTACAGATCAGGCGACCAGCAATCTCAATCTGTCAGCGAACCGGACTGAAGTCAGGACATATAGTGTTTCCCCATATCTCCGGAAAAATTTCTCGCCTGAATTCACTGCAGAATTGCGTTATTCACGCGACTCAGTAAAAACTAGTTCGCAAAAAGTTTTTGATAGCACCGGTGATAAGATTTTGCTCGATCTGAAGAGTGGTTCATCTTATAAAACTATTAGCTGGGGATTTCAATTTGCCGATCAAAAAATTCATTATCCAAATCAGGCAGATATCGAGTTCCAGACGTCAACCGTTAACACCAGCTTTGCTCTTTCTTCACTGTTTAGTCTGACAGCAACAACAGGATATGAAAATAACACCTATGTTGCGTTAGGTGAAAAACCTTCTGGAATTTTCTGGACTACCGGATTTTCCTGGACGCCAACAGAAAGAACCCGTTTCGCCTTTAGTGCAGGCAAGCGTTTTTACGGTTCTACTTATTCCGCAACCATTAGCGAAAGAGCTCGTGCCAGTGTCTGGAGCCTAGGCTATAACGAAGACATCACAACGACTCGCGGCCAATATCTGATACCCGCGACCAACGATACATCCGCATTCCTGAATCAATTATGGAAAGCAAGCATTCCAGATAACAGTACGCGACAACAACTGGTTGATAATTTTATCCGTGACACCAATTTGCCCTCAGCACTTGCGCAGCCATTTAATACGGTGACCAATCGTGTGTTTCTGCAAAAAAACTTGCAGGCATCCGTCGCGTTTACCGGTGCGCAAAATACTGTTCTGCTGAGCGCATTGAACGTCAAAAGAGAAGCACAATCAGCAAGCCAGGCTGATATCCTGCTGCTGGGTATTTCTAATCCTGCTTTATTAGAAAAAGTCAGACAAACGGGTGTCAATGCACTGTGGAACAGGCAATGGTCACCTAGAACCAGTGCCAATCTCAGTACTGGCTATACGCAAACTGTGTCGGCCAATACCGGCATTAAAGACAATACCAAAACCGCGAGAGCATCTGTCTCGCGCCAATTACAAACCAAATTAAGAGCAACGGTTGAAGTACGGCGAGTAGAGAAACAGTCGAATCTCGCCAATGGGGCTGGCAATTTTAATGAAAATGCCGTCACCTTATTCTTGTTGCTAGGGTTCTAGCGGAGTTGATGAAGAGATGTACGAGTCCTACTACGGTTTCAATGCGAAACCATTTCAGTTAAAGCCCGACCCACGTTTTTTCTTTGGCAGCAAAGGGCATAAACGTGCGATGGCATATCTCGAATATGGGATATCGCAGGGCGAAGGTTTTATAGTCATTACCGGTGAAGTCGGTGCAGGCAAGACGACGCTGATGCGTAATTTATTTAACGAATTAGAATCTGACAAAATCCAGGCTGCACAAATTGTGAACACTCACGTCGGCTCAGACGACATTTTACGTCTTGTGGCTGCGGCATTTGGCGTGGAATATGAAAACGCCAGTAAAGCGACCTTATTGACTCGCCTTGAGCAATATTTACGTCAGTGTGATGTACAGGGAAAACGTGCTTTACTGGTCGTTGATGAAGCACAAAATCTGACGCCACGCGCAGTCGAAGAGCTACGCATGTTGTCAAATTTTCAGACCGCAGATAAATCATTATTGCAGACGTTTTTATTAGGACAGCCGGAATTCCGTCGCACCCTGTTGAGCGAGGACATGCAGCAGCTATTACAGCGCGTTATTGCCAGCTACCATCTTGGCCCGCTCGATCTGATTGATACGCGCTCTTACATCGAGCACAGGTTACATACGGTGGGATGGAAAGATGATCCTGTCATCAATACAGAAGCGTTCGCTGCGATTTTTGCTTACACCAACGGCATCCCAAGAAAAATCAATGCGCTCTGCGATCGCCTGTTTTTGATGGGCTATCTGGAAGAGTTACATCACTTTGGTGAGATTGAGGTAAATCAGGTGATTGCGGATATCAAGCAAGAGTTCCAGCTGCCCCCCTCCCATCTTGAAACAGGTAATCAAGTCACAGGCTTGAAAGATTTACCGAATATAAATCTGGAGCACATGGACGACAGAATGGCAAAAATGGAACGATCCATTTTATCCGTGATCGATGCCCTGAAGAAAATGCTTCCCAGCAATAAAGCGAATAACTACTCAGAGAAGGAAAATTAATGCAGGTTTTAAGCCCAAATCAACATGGTCCAAGCGAGATTATCTGCGTGGTGGGCGCTCGTCCAAATTTTATGAAGATCGCACCGATCATGGTCGCGCTCAACGCATTAAAACCGCATCTGAAAGTCACACTACTCCATACAGGGCAGCATTACGACGTTGCTATGAACGAGCAATATTTTGAAGCTCTTGGCATTCCATCACCAGATATTAATTTAGAAGTAGGTTCAGGCAGTCACGCCGTCCAAACTGCGGAAGTCATGTGCCGTTTTGAAACAGCCATGGGTGAAAATTTACCCGCGGCAGTATTAGTTGTAGGTGACGTGAACTCAACCATCGCTTGCGCGCTGGTAGCGACAAAAAAGGGAGTGCCAGTTATCCATGTGGAAGCTGGCTTGCGTAGCTGGGATCGTGGTATGCCGGAGGAAATCAATCGCGTATTGACCGATCAGATCTCTGATTTGTTATTCACAACGGAACCTAGCGGCAAAGATAATTTACTACGTGAAGGCGTTGCCGATAGCCGTATACATTTTGTCGGCAACGTCATGATCGATACACTGCGTAATAATCTGAGCCGTGCCATTGCTCCGGCACAGATTGCTGCCGACGCTGGCAATCCTCATTTCCTGAATGCCGGAAAAGGTTTTGTCGTGGTTACCATGCACCGTCCGTCGAATGTCGATGATCAGGCCATCTTGAGTGAGCTCATCACAACAATTATCAGCATCAGTGAACAAGTCCCCGTTATTTTTCCTGTGCATCCTCGTACCAAATCGATGCTGGAGAAATTTGGCCTGGACCAGAAATTAACTACGCCAAACATCCTCTTGCTGCCACCCATGGGTTATCTGGAAATGCTTGGGCTGATGAAAGAGGCAAAGCTGGTGTTAACCGATTCTGGTGGCATACAGGAAGAGACGACGGCACTGGGCGTGCCTTGCATCACGTTGCGCAACAATACCGAACGTCCAATTACCGTAGAAGAGGGTAGCAATACCATTGCAGGACAAGATCCGAAAAAGATCATGGAAATTTTTCAGGACGTCATGCACACCGGCGGTAAGGGTGGCCGTATCCCGCAATTCTGGGATGGTCACGCGTCCGACCGCATCGCAGCAGTCATTGCGACCCAGCTTGGCATCGCCATTCCTGTAACGGCTCAGTCATCATAAGGTCCCCATGTCCATCATTGCTCCCGCACAGGTCAGTACCCAGCCTATCCGTAATGCCATGACCATTGATGTGGAAGATTATTTCCAGGTCTCTGCATTTGCTCCCCACATTTCACGTGATAGCTGGACTAACTTACCATGCAGGGTTGAGCGGAATATCGACTGCATTCTTGCACTACTGAGCGCATCGCAAGTCAAGGCCACATTTTTTACACTTGGCTGGATCGCAGAACGTTATCCAGCTTTAGTCAAACGCATTGTGGCGGAAGGACATGAATTAGCCAGTCATGGATATGGCCATTTACGTGCGTCAGACCAGACACCGGACGAGTTTCGGGAAGATGTCAGCAGCAGCAAAAAAATTCTCGAAGATCTGGGTGGACAGGCCGTGCTGGGTTACCGCGCCCCAAGCTTTTCTATCGGTACTCAAAATCTGTGGGCACTGGATGTTCTGTTGAATGCGGGCTATCGCTACAGCTCCAGCATCTATCCTATTCAGCATGATCACTACGGCATGCCGAGTGCGCCACGCTTTAGTTTTTATCCTAACGGCCAGGATGGTTTACTGGAATTGCCGATTACCACAGTACGCTTCATGCAAAAAAACTTTCCTGCTGGCGGCGGTGGCTATTTCCGTCTGTTTCCCTACCAGCTTTCACGCTGGTTGTTACGACGGGTGAATCAACAGGATAAGCAATCCGGCATTTTCTACTTTCATCCATGGGAGATAGATCCTGAGCAGCCACGTCAGGAAAATATAGGCTGGAAAACTCGCTTCCGTCACTACGTGAATTTAGACAGAACCGAAAATCGTCTCAAAGCCTTGACCAAAGATTTCCAGTGGGATCGCATGGATCGCATCTTTTTACCCAACACATGAATTCCATGACTGATACATTGACAGCCAATCCAGCTGCCATGACTTTACCCACCTCCGCACCTGCCCAGATTTCTCTCAAGCTATTGCAACCACGAGATTACGCCCGCTGGGATGCCTTTGTGGTGCAATGTCCTGATGCGACTTTTTTTCACCGTGCTGGCTGGCAGCCTGTCATTGAAAAAGCATTTGGCCACCGCACCTGGTTTTATTACGCTGAAGCACACGGCGAAATTCTCGGTGTATTGCCGCTGGCGGAAATCAAGAGCCGCTTATTCGGTCATTCACTAGTTGCCCTGCCCTTTTGCGTGTATGGCGGTGTCGCGGCAATATCTGCCGAGGCCAAGAGTGTGCTAAGCCAAGCGGCACAAGCACTGGCAAAAACACTAAAAGTAGGTCACCTTGAATACCGCAGTATCACGCCACAAGAAAACGACTGGCATAGCAAAGAGCTGTATGTCACTTTCCGCAAAGCGATTGATCCCGACGAAGAAACAAACATGCTCGCCATCCCGCGCAAGCAGCGTGCAATGGTGCGCAAGGGTATTAAAGCTGGTTTGGTCAGCGAAATTGATCAGCAGATTGATCGGTTTTTTTACGCCTACTCCACCAGTGTGCATCGACTTGGCACGCCGGTTTTCTCAAAGAAATTTTTTCGCCTGTTAAAACAGACGTTTGGTGATGACTGCGAAATTATGACTATCGTCAGTCCACAAAGCACAACGGTCGCCAGCGTCATGAGCTTCTATTTCCGTGACGAAGTATTACCGTATTATGGCGGCGGCACGCCTGAGGCAAGGGATGTTGCCGGTAATGATTTCATGTATTGGGAATTGATGCGCAGGGCTTGTGCCAGATCATATAAAGTATTTGATTTTGGCCGCAGCAAAATAGGAACAGGTGCCTTTGATTTCAAAAAAAATTGGGGCTTTGAACCGCAAGCACTGCATTATGAATACCAGTTACATAGCGCAGCATCTTTGCCGGATAACAATCCGCTGAACCCTAAATACCAGCGATTTATCAAGATGTGGCAAAAAATGCCGCTTGCCCTGGCAAATCTCATCGGTCCCCACATCGTCAAAAACCTGGGTTAATCGTCCTATGACACAAAACCCCAAACAAGCTTTGCTATTGTTGGTGCACCGGATTCCATTTCCGCCCAATAAGGGCGATAAGATTCGCTCTTATCATTTGCTCAAACATCTGGCGAAAAAATATCAGGTTCATCTTGCTTGCTTCATTGATGATGCTAACGATATACAGCATATTGATACAGTCAAACAATGGTGTGGCGACACTCATTTCGAGAGTCTGAATCCAGCTACCGCAAAAATAGCCAGCCTGACTGCGTTGTTAAGTGACCGTCCTTTGTCGCTCGATTATTACCGTAGCAAGGCCATGCAGGATTGGGTCAATACCACCGTCAGCAAGCATCAAATCGACAAGCTTGTCGTCTTTTCTTCCGTGATGGCACAGTTTGCCGAACAGATGTCAACGCTCACGCGTGTCATTGATTTCGTCGATATTGACTCTGATAAATGGCGGCAATACGCAGAGAAAAAAAGCTTCCCCATGAGCTGGCTATACCGGCGTGAGGGTCGCTGTCTATTGCATTATGAACGCCGTATCGCACGCGAATGTGATGCGTCCTTGTTTGTATCGGAGGCCGAGGCTGACCTGTTCCGGCAACTAGCCCCTGAAAGCGCAGATACAATCGGCTTCTTCAATAACGGTGTCGATACGGAATATTTTTCACCCGAGCATAGCCTGGACAATCCCTACCACGCGCAAGATCTGGTCATCGTATTCACCGGCGCAATGGATTACTGGCCGAATATCGATGCTGTGACATGGTTTGCGCAAGCAATTTTTCCGCTGATTCGACATAAACATCCCGATGCCTTGTTCTATATCGTCGGCACCCGGCCGGCCGAACAAGTGAAAGCCCTGGCGCAATTACCGGGCGTACGGGTCACTGGCTCGGTGCCAGATGTCCGGCCTTATCTCGCTCACGCTAAAGTTGCCGTTGCCCCTTTACGTATCGCCCGCGGGATACAAAATAAAGTGCTGGAAGCGATGGCAATGGCAAAAACCGTCATTGTGTCACCGCAAGCGCTCGAAGGGATTGATGCCGCCATCGACGAAGAGTTAATTCTGGCGGAAGACGAAAACGGTTTTGCCGATGCTGTGTCTATTGCTTTAGAAAAAACCAATACGGCGCTAGAAAAAGCAGCGCGCCTCAGAGTCATCACCAGATACAACTGGGATGCGAACCTTCAGAAAGTAGATGCTGCATTGGAGTCGATATAGTAGTAAAAATGCAATATAATTAAACTATTCTATTCTTCACGGCAAAGGATCATCCTTGACTGCTACATCAACACCACCTTTGCCCTATCCGGCCTTGCTAGCGATACTAGTCGCATTGCTAGCGCCATTTCTCATTTATTTCAGTACCGCGCAATCGATCGTCTCTGTATGGAATCAATCAGAAACCTTCGCGCATGGCTACATCATTTTGCCTATCAGTCTGTGGCTCATCTGGAAGCGTAAAGCAACCATTCAGCGCATGACGCCACAACCGTATTGGCCAGGCTTATTCGCACTGGCGGCATGTGGATTTGGCTGGTTGCTTGCGGAATTAGGTGATGTACAGGTCGTCAGACAGTACATGTTTGTAGCGATGATTCCAGCAATTGTCATCGTAGTACTCGGCTGGCAAATCGCCTGGGCTCTCGCTTTCCCGCTATTTTTCCTGCTGCTGGCAGTCCCGTTTGGCGAAATATTTATCGCGCCTCTCATTGATTTTACTGCGGACTTTACCGTCATTGCGCTGCAATTTACCGGCATCCCCGTGTTACGTGACGGCAGCAGTTTTTCCATCCCCTCCGGTAACTGGTCTGTTGTCGAAGCATGTAGCGGCGTCAGATATTTGATCTCCTCGATTACTCTGGGATGTCTGTATGCATACCTGACTTATCATTCAGCCTGGCGACGCGTCTGGTTTATTCTGGCATCCATCATTGTGCCTATCATCGCCAATGGCTTGCGCGCCTATATGATTGTCATGCTTGGACATCTAAGCGGCATGAAACTCGCTGTCGGCGTCGATCATTTGATTTATGGCTGGATCTTCTTTGGCATCGTCATGTTCTTTATGTTCTGGCTAGGTAGTTTCTGGCGCGACGATCAGGATAGTGCCAACGATATTCCCGCAGCACTGACCAGCCACTCACTGCCCTCAACAAGTCGCCTTGCGTCCGCATCACTCGTGGCGATCTTATGTCTCGCCCTGTGGCCAGCGTATGCCGCTTATGTCTCGCAACTGAATATAAATCAAACTGCAATTCATATTGATGATCTGCCCGTGTCATGGAAGGAATCATCGTCCCTCACAACATGGCGCCCTAGCTTTTTACCTGGCAGTGCTGTGCTCGATAAATCTTATCTGGATGGCGCTCAGGCAGTCGGCGTACTGATCAACTATTACCGAAACCAGAATCGTGACTCAGCTGTCATCAGCACCCTCAATGAAATGGTGCAGGATCATGACCGTAACTGGCTCAGAACCCATAGCGAAACCCGTACCGTAAATCTGGATGGCCAAAGTCTGACCGTGCGTGAAACCTATATCAAAGGGTCGACAGAATCGCTGCTTGTCTGGGACTGGTATTGGATAGACAGTCAATTTACAGCCAATAAATATGTTGGCAAAGTATTGCAGACTAAAGCGAAATTCTTCTTACACGGTGACGACGCGGCATCCATATTGATCTATGCACCTTATGCAGAAAAACCCGATGAGGCACGCAAAGCCATGCAGCAATTTATGCAGACACACCTGAGCTCGATAACAAAAACACTGCAAGCGAATAAAAAGTAATGGCTGAGGACACAATTCCACTGGTGGTACACCTGATCTACCGGCTTGATTTCGGGGGACTAGAAACCTTGTTGGTTGATTGTATTAACCACATGCCTGTAAAAAAATACCGGCATGCCGTCATTTGCCTGACAAATCACAGCGTATTTTCAGAAAAAATAACGCGTAAAAACGTACCAATTTTTGATTTGAATAAACCAGCCGGATTAGGTTTGGGCACCCACATAACCCTCTGGAAATTGCTGCGCAAGCTGCGTCCGGCAATTTTGCATACGTATAACTTGTCTGCCAATGAATACGCCTTCACCGCTAGCCTGGCTGGCGTTCCTGTGCGTATTCATGCGGAACATGGGCGTGATATCAATGATCCCTTCGGACTCAACCGTAAACATAATCTGTTGCGCCGCTGGATGACACCGTTTATTGATCAATATGTTGCGGTATCACAGGATTTATATCACTGGCTTCAACAAAGCATTCATGTACCAGACAAAAAAAATCTGCTGATACATAACGGTGTCGATACCCAGCGTTTTTCACCTGATAATGACATCACCGCCACCACACCATGGCCTGCGGATTGTTTCGTGATCGGTACCGTCGGCAGAGCACAAGATATTAAAAATCAATCCGGTTTGATACGTGCTTTTATTCTGTTGCGCCATGCATTACCTGAGTATCAGGACAAATTACGGCTAAGCATCATCGGTGATGGCCCTCTGCTTCCCGATCTCCGGCAGCAAGTCGCTGACGCAGGTATCAGCGAGGTAGTCTGGCTGCCAGGTGCACGCTCGGATATTGCCAGCATCATGCGTGGCTTTAGTCTGTTCAGCTTGCCATCGCTGGCAGAAGGTACGCCAGTTACCTTGCTTGAGGCAATGTCCTCAGGATTGGCGGTCGTTGCCTCAAGAGTAGGTGGTATCCCTGAAGTCATACAAGACGGTATTCATGGCGCAATGGTCACTGCGGGTGATGATGCGGCTTTCAGTAAAGCATTCGCCAGCTACTGCCAGCAACCAGCCCTGCTCAAGCAGCATGGCGCCGCTGCAAGCCAATACGTCAGACAAAAATTCAGCGTCACTGCAATGGTGAATTCGTATGCGAATTTATACGATGCCTTATGCAAAACCAAATTCAAGGAAAGTAGTAAGCCATGTGTGGAATCGTAGGCATTTTTGATACGCTGGGAACGCGCGACATCGATGCGCAAGCACTTGCACGCATGAACGAAAGTCAATTGCATCGAGGGCCAGACGAGGGATCCCTGCATCGTGAGCCAGGCGTCGGTTTCGGCCATCGCCGCCTATCCGTTATCGATCTGGCCTTTGGCTTGCAACCGCTGTTTAACGAGGACCATAGCGTCGTCGTCGTATTCAATGGCGAGATCTACAACTACAGAGAATTAATGGCGGAGCTGACCCAGCTTGGGCATGTGTTCCGCACACGCTGCGATACCGAAGTCATTGTTCACGCCTGGGAACAATGGGGTGAAAGCTGCGTATCCCGTTTTCGTGGCATGTTCGCATTCGGCCTTTGGGACAGAAACCAAAAAACCTTATTTCTGGGGCGTGATCATATAGGCGTAAAACCGATGTTCTACGCATTGCTGCCAGACGGCCATTTTGTCTTTGGTTCTGAACTGAAATCACTGATGACCTTCCCAGCGCTATCCCGCAAACTGAATCCTCAGGCGGTCGAAGACTTTTTTGCTTATGGTTATATTCCAGAACCAAAAACTATTTTTCATGATGCGTTCAAACTCAGTCCTGGTCACACCATCACGCTTAAAGCCGGTGACAAGCAGATTCATCAACGACGTTTTTGGGATCTGCCATTCAAGCCCCTTGCGCCACTGACCGCGCAGGAAGCAACAAAGGAACTGGTAGACCGCTTGCGTGAATCGGTTCAAAGTCAGATGGAGGCCGAAGTGCCACTAGGAGCGTTTCTGTCAGGCGGAGTCGATTCAAGTGCTGTGGTTGCGATGATGGCTGAGCAAAATAAAGATATGGTCAACACGTGCTCCATCGCCTTTAATGACCCGAACTACGACGAATCTACGTTTGCCAATCAAGTCGCTCAACGATATCAGACCCGTCATCACACCGAAACCGTTGATACGAACGATTATGGACTGATTGACACACTGGCCGCTCTGTACGACGAACCTTATGCAGATAGCTCAGCAATTCCTACCTATCGCGTCTGCCAGCTCGCCAGAAAGCGGGTCACCGTTGCGTTATCAGGCGATGGCGGAGATGAAAATTTTGCTGGTTATCGTCGCTACCGGTATGCGATGGCAGAGCAAAAAGTCCGCTCGCTGCTACCACTCTCATTTCGTCAGCCGGTCTTTGGTATGCTCGGCAAAATCTACCCAAAAGCAGATTGGGCACCGCGTATCTTTCGCGCAAAGACAACCTTTGAAGCCCTGGCACGTGATTTGGTGGAAGGCTATTTTCACGGCGTGTCCATCATGCCGGACCGGGTGCGGGACCAGTTATTCAGCCCGCACTTCCGCAAGGATTTACAAGGCTATCAAGCAATCGAAGTCATGCGTGCTCATGCTGCCAATTCACCGACAGATGATCCGCTGTCGCTGATTCAATATCTGGATTTTAAAACCTATTTGCCTGGCGACATCCTGACAAAAGTTGATCGTGCCAGCATGGCGCATTCACTGGAAGTCCGTGTACCTTTGCTGGATCACAAACTGGTGGAATGGATCTCGGGATTACCATCGTCAGTCAAATTGCATCAAGGCGAGGGGAAATATATTTTCAAGAAAGCGCTTGAGCCGTATTTGCCAAATGATATTTTATATCGCCCTAAAATGGGTTTCTCGATCCCGCTGGCAAGCTGGTTACGCGGACCACTTAAACAGAGTACACGGGATGCGGTGCTCGGTCCTATGATGGCAGATACAGGTATCTTCAACATGAGCTTCCTGAGCGATATGGTAGAGCAACATCAGTCCGGTGTACGTGATTACACGGCACCGCTATGGACACTGCTGATGTTTGCGGCCTTCCTGAAAAACGTCTTGCCAGACGATGCCAATACCCGCGCCAACATCCGCGATTTGCTTAATCCTCAATTACACTCACTGAATCACCAGGACTGACAACTCTCATGCGTATCCTGCATATCCTCGACCATTCAATACCGCTACATAGTGGCTACACCTTCAGAACGATCTCTATTCTGAAAGAGCAGCGTGCCCTGGGATGGGAGACGTTTCATCTGACTAGCCCGAAACAAACGAATTATACGAAGTCTGAGGAAGACGTTGACGGATGGCATTTTTTTCGTACGCCGCGTAGTGCCGGGATGCTCGCCAAACTACCGGTACTAAATCAGTTAGCAGTGATCAACAGTCTTGCAAAACGTTTGCTGGAAGTTGCGAAAAAAATCAAGCCCGATGTCTTGCATGCTCACTCCCCCGCACTGAATGCGATCGCCGCTCTCCGGGTGGGACGCGCATTAGGCATCCCTGTTGTCTATGAAATCCGGGCCTTTTGGGAAGATGCTGCAGTCGATCACGGCACCAGCACAGAGTGGGGCCTGCGATACAGGCTCACGCGAGCGATGGAGACCTATGCGATTCGTAAGGTCGATGCTGTCACGACGATCTGCGAAGGCCTGCGCAGCGATATCGTACAGCGCGGCATACCGGCATCAAAAGTGACAGTGATCCCTAATGCGGTCAACATCGAGAATTTCCGTGTGGGAGAAACTGCGGACCTGCAACTGTCTAAAGAACTGGGACTGGAAGGAAAAGTAACGCTGGGTTTTATCGGATCTTTCTATGCGTATGAGGGCTTACTGATCTTGCTGCAAGCCCTGCCGCTGATGTTGAAGAAAAATCCGGATATCCGTGTTCTGCTCGTCGGTGGAGGACAACAAGAAGCCGCGCTGCGCACACTGGCAAATCAATTGCATATCGCCAGCCATATTATTTTTACGGGGCGTGTGCCGCATGATCAGGTGCAGCGCTATTACAACCTCGTCGATGTCTTGGTCTATCCACGCCTGCGCATGCGTCTCACTGAATTAGTCACACCCTTAAAACCACTTGAAGCCATGGCACAAGGCCGCCTGCTGGCTGCTTCTGACGTGGGCGGTCATCTGGAACTGATCAAGGACGGCGTGACCGGTGTGCTATTCCAGGCGGATAATCCACAAGATCTGGCAGACAAAGTAGTAGATCTGATTGAAAAACCAGAACGCTGGCCAGGACTACGCAAGGCAGCGAGAGAATTTGTAGAGACAGAAAGAAATTGGAAAGTCAGCGTGGCACGATACCAGACAATCTATCCGGCCCTGATCAAAGCAAAGAAAACCTAAACCTGATCTGAAGAACCGGCGTGAGCAGGGCAAAAAGATCTGAATTAAATGTACGTTGAATTAGCGCTGAATCAGCAATTAATCAGCAATTAATCAGCATGAATGAAACGTTGACAGGTATTGAGCAGGTGTCAAATAAGCGCCCTCACACTGCCATCAAGTTTTATCAAGTTTTCTGAGATTCACATAAGCGTAACAACTAAGGCAGGTGAGCCATTTCGTCGATATACCTGATGACGAATCGCAATTATGAATAAACCGTATTCACTTTATCTCGATATCGTCCGGTTTCTGGCATCGGTGTTTGTCGTGCTCGATCATTTCAACGGACAGCAAATTGTCAGCCGCGAGCTTGGCAAGTACATTCCTGAATTTGGTCGTGAGGCCGTGATTATTTTTTTCGTCTTATCCGGTTATGTGATTGCCTTTACTACCGAGGTAAAACAACAAAATTTGCGGGAATACGTGGTCGCGCGCTGCGCCCGTATCTACTCGGTTGCTTTGCCGCTCTTGTTAGCAGCATTTTGTTTGAATTATCTTTGCAATACCTATTTCAGCAGCCCATCGCAAGCGTATTATGAAGTTTCTAAAGCCTATGTGTACATCCCGTTTCATCTGCTTTTTCTGGGTGAGTTATGGAATTTGTCCGAAGTACCGCCATGGCTTATTCCTTATTGGTCACTGAGTTATGAAGTTTGGTATTACATTTTTTTTGCGACGCTGTATTATTTTTCGTCTTATAAAAGAGTACTTCTGAGCGCATTCGTTTTTCTGGTATTGGGGCATAAGCTATGGTTGTTGTTACCGGTCTGGATGAGCGGCGTTTTTCTTTACCACCAACAAAATAGATTTCCACTGAGTATTGCCACAGCAAGAATCGGCTGGGGTATCAGCATTCTGGTATTTGGTCTTTTTGAGTACCTAGATGCAGACAAAAACCTGACTATAGTAGGTGAAGCAATCTGGCCATTTCCCTCATTAATGCTCGGGAGTGCCAGCCGATATCTTGCAGATTACTTGGTATGCCTCATAGTATTGTGCAATTTTTGGTGTGCGCGTTATGCCAGATTTACGATTCTGGAAAAATTTACCCGCAGTATAAAAACGATTTCGTCCTATACCTTCACGCTATATCTCGCTCACATGCTGGTGATTTCAATCTGGCTGCACTTCTATCGACATGACACTAATAGTGTCATCGACATACTTAGCGTATCTATATTGATTGCCCTGTCCACTTATCTGATCGGCAGAGTGACTGAACATAAAAAGACTTGGTTTGCACGTAGCTTCGACAATTTGTGGGGATACCTGGCTGCTGTATTCAGTAAATCTTCCTCACCAAAACAGTATCAGGATTAAGCCTTGTGAGTCTGCTTGTGCGGAACTGACGGAACGGTTCGATTGAGGTATCGGGACGCCACTAAGGCTTATGTTCTGGTCATGTTTTTGGGCATACCAGTAACCGAATCCGCATTATCCATGCGGCTTTCGGACGTATATGCCTTGGAAAGACGCATCAACATTGGGGGATACGTTTCTTTGCTTGTAGAATTTGAATGAAAATATTGTAGACCATGCTATTTAATTCTTTTAGTTTTTTACTGCTGTTTTTGCCAATCACGGCCGTCGTATTTTTTGCTCTGGCAAAACGCAGTCATCAACTGGCGGCTGGCTGGCTGGCACTGGCATCTTTGTTTTTTTATGGCTGGTGGGACTATCGCTACCTGCCTCTGTTGCTGGCATCTATCGCATTCAATTATTGGATGGGCTGGCGTATTGGTCACACAGAACGCAGCAAGGCAAAACTCTGGCTGGTTGGCGCAATTGCGCTGAATCTTGTGTTGCTCGCCTACTTCAAATACGCAGACTTCTATATCACCAGCATCAATACATTAGCCGGAAGTAATTTTCCAGTATTACACGTCATCCTTCCTATTGGTATTTCATTTTTTACTTTTACGCAGATCGCATTTCTCGTCGATACTTATCAGGGCAAAGTCAAAGAGTATCGCTTCACACACTATCTGCTTTTTGTTACCTATTTCCCGCACCTGATTGCCGGACCGGTATTACATCACAAAGAGATGATGCCACAATTTGGCGATGCAAAAACCTATCGCTGCCTGCCTGAAAATATTGCCGTCGGTATTGCCATTTTTGCGATGGGTCTGGCAAAAAAAGTCTTGATTGCAGACAGCCTGGCTGTCCATGCGACATTCTTCTTTGATCAGACGGATAGTCCGTCTTTATTGGTCGCCTGGGGTGGCGTGCTTGCCTACACTTTTCAGTTATATTTTGATTTTTCTGGCTACTCCGATATGGCGATAGGTTTATCCCGTTTGTTTGGTATCCGCTTACCGCTGAACTTTAATTCGCCCTACAAAGCAGTGAATATCATCGACTTCTGGCGACGCTGGCATATGACCTTGTCCCGTTTTTTACGCGACTACTTATACATCGCACTGGGCGGCAATCAAAAAGGGCCAGTACGTCGCTATGCAAACCTCATGATTACGATGGTGCTCGGTGGTTTGTGGCATGGTGCAGGTTGGAATTTTGTGATCTGGGGTAGTTTGCATGGCGCCTACCTGATGGTGAATCATGCTTGGGCAGGACTAGCGCATCGTCTGCGATTGCCGCTGAGTTCGCGGTGGTGGCGGTTATGTAGTGTCTGCCTGACTTTTGCAGCGGTATGCTTTGCCTGGGTCTTTTTCCGCGCATCAGATTTCAGCAGAGCCAGTGCAATTATTCAGGGCATGTTGAATATGAACGGTATCGGGATTCCCGAAAATATCGGCACCCATCTCGGCGGACTAAAAGCAATGCTAGAGCACATTGGTGTCACGTTCTACCTGGGTGGCGGTACTCGTTTTGTCCAAACCTATATCTGGGTTCTGGTCGCCGCTGCCATCGCCTTTTTTCTGCCAAATACGCAGGAAGTCATGGACAAATTTAACCCAGCCCTGGATCATCAATCAGGGCAAATCCGCAGCTCGTTCGTTACGCGCTACCTGACCTGGCAACCTACCCTGGTATGGGCGCTTTGGATAGGCCTGCTTCTGGTGGCAAGTCTGCTGCTGATTAATCGCCCGGCTGAGTTTCTCTATTTTCAGTTTTAAGGAAACGACATGCAGACTCAACAAGCCTTTGTCCGTTTTCTTCGTCTGATCCTGATCGTTATTGCCTCAGGTATTTTCGCAGTAATAGCGATTGTCGTAACGATTGATCCCTACCGGCTCTATCACGTCGTGGAGATTGCCGGAATTAATCAGATTAAACCGCAACCAGATCGCTATCAGGAAGAAATCAAACTGAGTAACGCCCGGCAGCTTAAAGCTAATGCACTCATTTTTGGCAACTCGCGGGCTGAATATGGCTTGAATCCAGATTACGAGGGATTTGCCAAGGCGGGTTTGTCCGGTTACAACATGGCCTTGTCTGGCACCAAAATGGCAACAACCAGACGCGATCTCGCCTATTTACGCAGCATTGGTCAAAAACCAGATTTTGTCATTCTTGGCGTCGACTTTTTAGACTATCTGGTCGATGGATCGAAGATACCGGTATCACCATCAGTACACGAACTCAACACTCATCCGCATGATGTCAATGGGATTCAATGGCAATTTGATGCCCTATTCTCATTAACTTCAGTCAGCGATGCCATCAAAACGATAGAGATTCAAAACAATACTGAGGCAGAAACAATCAGTCCCCGCGGACTCAATCCTTTGCATGAATATAAAAAAATTGCGCGCGAAGAAGGCTACTACGTTATTTTTCAGCAGCGAGCATTGGAATATGCAAAAACGTTTACCCGTAAGCCGCATGATCTACGTTATCCGCAAACAAATAGCTCGCCAGAGCTCGACGGCTTGCGTGCTACGCTGGCCATGATTGCCACCGATAACTCGGAAGCTCATATCATCATCTATCCCTATCATGCGCAAATTCTGGCTTTATTTGAGGAAGTCGGGTTGTGGCCCTCATTTGAAGCCTGGAAAAAAATGCTGCTCACGGAAGTCAATACCGCGAATCAGGCTCATCCAGACGCCCGACTAACATTATGGGATTTCAGCGGTTACGGAACAGCGCAATGTGAAGTGATCCCGGCTAAAGGCGACATTAAGAGCATCACCAAATGGTATTGGGAAGCCGGGCATTTCAAACAAAGTCTGGGAGACATCATACTGAACCGTGTTCTGGAAAAACGTACCCGCCAGGTAGCAGGAAATACGTTTGGTACACCGCTCAGAGAAGACAATTTCTTAGAAAATCAGATCCGGATCCAAGAGGAAAAAGTTGCCTGCAATCACATTTATCCTGCCATATTCAGCCAGGCGAAGTCCTTGGTCGCAGAGGAATTAAAGAGAAAATAAACGTCGAAATTTTTTACAAACATCCACTGAAAAAATAAGAATTTTCACAAATACCTTTATATTTCAATAGGTTAGGGAATCAGGCTCAATTCTTGCTCTTTTCATATTAAAGTTTTTGTAAAGGAATATCATGAAAAAGCATTTAGTTAAATTAGCTCTGCTCGCCACATTAGCGCCATTATCTGTATGCGCTAGCGCAACGACTATTGGTTTCGATCCTCTGACAACTAGCGGTACAGGGTTCGTCAGTCCGGTCAATTACACCGAGAACGGCTTCTTGTTCACCTCAAATGCTGGCTTCGGCTCTGCCCGTACTGGCGATGTGAATTTTTTGTATAACGGTCACATCATGACCTGGTATTACGGCTCTACAAGCCTGTTTAATGATGGACTGGGTAACGGCGTCACGACACTAAGCAAGGTTGATGGCAGCGTATTCGAGCTGGACTCGATTGATCTCGCATCGTTGAACGATTACTACACGTTTGAAACCGGTAAAGACATTACCTTTACTGGTAACGTACACGGCGGCGGCACCATTACGCAATCGTTCCAGCTGACGACGAACCTGAGCTTCACTACGTTCCTGTTCAGTGGATTCGCAAATCTTGATTCGGTCACCTGGGGTCAGGGGTTTCCTTACCACCAGTTTGACAATCTGGTTCTTGATGCTGGTTCATCAAGCTTGCCAGGTGGGAACCCTCCAGGCAATCCGCCTGGTAATCCGCCCGGCACTAATGTACCGGAGCCGGCATCGATCGCCTTGCTGGGTCTTGGATTGGCAGCACTTGGAATACGCCGTCGTAAAGTAACTGAGTAATCACCAGATAATCAATTGAGTTAACACTTTATTCAGTCAATAAAAAAGCTTGCTCATGGCAAGCTTTTTTATTGCTTTTGGTTATCCGAAACCACATTGATGCAGAGCGTATTACCTATCTTCACGAATCATAACGATCTCTTTGTCAGCTGATTGCTTAATACGCTGCAGTGCGAGTCTGTCAAACCAGGTATCGACTCCTCGCCAAGATAAGGTCAATTCACCAGCGTGCTCTTTGTACAGTTGGTTGACGTGAGGAGGAAGCCCCTTAAGTCCACCCATCTTCAGGGGTGACTTAATCATCTTGTTTTGAAAATGTCTGAGGCTGTAACGAATTTTCCGGCGGTAATACAAGCGCAGATCGTGAAAGGAAAACATTGACAGCGGATCATAGCTAAATCGTGCCTGTTCACAAATAAAAATTCTATGCATATCCCAGCTTTGCTGAGGATTTAAATCCCAATATGCCAGTGCGCCAATCAAAGAATCATCGCCGATCAAACCCACTGGCAGTCGCACATTTGACGAACGCAACTGACCGACAAATCTGCCTGACAAAGCATAAAGATTGCCGCAGAGACCGCCTTCACGTAATAACAAATTCCTGTCTTCATCACCAATGCCATCAGCAGGTAAGGCTGCGGCGGCATGCGCTTCCGGATGTTGGTGCAATGCCTGCTCCAGCGCAGTCAACGCATCCGGTAAGACCTTGCAATCACCGTCCAAAAAATAGTAATGATCTGCTTGTATGTGCAGATCATGGATAAAAACATTCCAGGCATTCGACTTATCCCCGATCTGAATATTTTTCAAATTACAGAAGGGATTTTCTTGAGCGAATTTCTCCACCAGCTCTCCCGTGTTATCGCTACTCCCATTGTTTAACACCAGACACTGATCTCCGTCAGCAATCGCCTTTTTCACACTTTGTAAGCACGCAATAATATTCAGCGATTCGTTATGAGCAAAGATCGCGATAAATTTTCTTATTTTTTTATTTTGAACAAACATTGTGATTACTCCGGCATTCTCGCTAACAATCTCATCTGATCTCATTTCACGTCATTCGACATGACTTTGCTCCATCCATGTAAGGGTGCAGGATTCGCCCATCTCTCATTGAGCCAATGACGTACAGGATTCTCAATCAGGTAGTAAGAAGCAATCCCGCAAACAATAGCTAGGACAAGCGCGATGATGGCCGACAATCCATCCCTATGATGCGCCAGGTAAAAAACCTGCTGCCAAAGATAAATAGAAAAAGACCAAAGCCCTAATGTCTTTAAGGGCCACCATGAGAGGCAACGTTTTACTATGGCTGGCGCAGTACTGAGAATATTAAGGACAACTGCAAACAATCCGACTCCGATAAAACCTCGCAGCGGAATAGGCATAGACCACCAGTAACACATCAGACCAAACACAATCAAAACCGGATAAACCAGAACAGGCAAAACCGGGATTTTTACCTTTTGCAGACATAACAAAAGTAAGCCTGAAAACAGAATGCCGTAAGCGGAAATTTCCGAATGTGCCCACAGCTCAAATTCTAATTTCTGTGCCGGAAATAACATCCAATAGCTGAGGCCAAGAACAACTGAAACGGCCACAGCGATGGCAAGTGCCAAACGGGCGGTGAGATACTGTTTTCTAACGACGACAGCGACCAAAGTCAGGAAAATATAGGTATGTTCCTCTACGGACAAAGACCATATATGGCCGAAAGGCATAACTGCGTGTCCGACTTTTCCGGGGAAATAATTATTTAGGAACAGGCTCGCAACACCGGTCTCCGCCCAATCAATCAGCTTACCCGTTAGAAAAAAATAGATCAGCACTACAATCACAAAGCTGAAAAAAGCAGGAAATATCCGTGATATGCGACGTTGATAAAATGTTGTAATAGGAACTTCTTTGATGAAAAGAAGCCGGCACATCAGAAAGCCAGACAGCACAAAGAAAAAATCGACGCCTACCCGCCCAAAGTTAATTCCCGGTATAGGAAAAAAATGGCCTATTAATAAAAACAGGATTGCCAAGCCTCGCCAGCCATCCAGATAATCAACATGCTGATCGTTCATGACTACAAGCCTTATCTCAATTAGGTTTTACGCAAAAACCAAAACCTCTCACCACAGACACACGGAAACACAGAGAAAAGAACGGAGCAATAAGCGACTCCATGAAATATGGATTAAAAGGTTTTAAAAATTCTGTCAATTGAAACCGCAGGCTGGATGCGACTTCCAGAGGCATTCTGTGCCAGGAGGCGCACCCGGCTTGCGGGTTGTTTTATATAAATACGATAGCGCTATTCTCTTAGTATCCTCTGCTCGTCTTTAGCACGAGGTTTCGGGAGTGAGTTTTGAGATTGCAGTTTTTTATATCGGCCTAATCAATGACTCAATATCTGCGACGCAAAACTTGCTCGACCGTTCTGTGTGCAGTTTTCCACAGAGGTGAAGTAAGTACAGTGGAATGACCAGGCATGGTGTCCATCGACAGCTGCTGAAATCCACGCATCTGGAAGTCCGTTTTATGGTTCGCCATAAACTCACAAAAACGCCGGAAACGTTTGATCATAATCAGGTCGCCATTATTGCGCTGTGCATTCATCAGTTCAAAATTGTGCGAAAGAATTACAAAGGACTGGCGCTGGTTTGTTAAAGCCTGTTGCATCAAGCCTTCCAACTCCAGATTCGAACAGGCACCGAGCTGGGCATGCCGGTGTTTGCCTGTGCCGTCGTCAAAGATCGTCATCGGATATTCAAGCACTCCGTCGCAGAAGACAGGATCATGCAGTACCTGACCTGGCAACACGCCACTTTCTAGTCCCATCATGCTGGCGTTGTAGCTGCTATCGAAGGGAATATGATTCGCCGCCAATGCGTGCAAGGTATCGCGATTAAATCCAAAACTCCCCGCACGAAACGCATTGACGCGACCACCGTTCGCCTCTTCAATCAATTCCACGCCTTTGGCAATCAGGACGGTTTGTTCTTCCAGCGAAAACTGGCGCATGAATTGCCGTTTATGCTCACTGTTTTTGAGCAAGGGTTCACGCGCCTCATCGACCCATTCGGGATGCATGTGCAACTGGACTTCTTGGCCATATTCCTGCACCAGACCAATAATTTCTGCTAAAGGCTCGATACCAAAACGAGTAGCAAACAAAGGTTCAATGAAGAAGACACCATATAAACCGTGATCGCGCAGCTCTTTTAACTGGTAACGTAGACCGTATTCACCTCGCGGCGTACGGCCATATACATATTGCTGAAAAGCCTGCGGAAACCGGGCGTCGAGGTTTTTCCATCCTCCACACCAGATTTCTACGTCAACAGTAAAAAACACATTCAACATAAGCAGATAGCAATAAATTTAGAAAAAAACGGTAGATCGATCGCGTAAACGGTACCGTCCAGTACTTTCAAAGATCGCCAGGAGTTGGACTTATCCGATATTGTTCACTTTGTTAAACAACTGCTCCAACATCAATCCATCCATAAAAAATTTCGTTGCCCAGTTCGGATAACGATACGTCATATAGCCACCGTTAATCGGGTGTGAACCTTTCATCGCACCGCGCACATGCAAGTCACCGGTAGTCAGATTTTGAATACTCATGTTGAAGCGATTGGCTTTTTTTGCATATTCAACTAAGGCGGTCTCACCCGTCAGCTGCGCCAGACGCAACCAGTTGATCGCCATCTGTGAGTTTCCGGTGACACAGCTCCAGCTCACGGCAGTTTTCCATTCCGGCGTGTAGAAGGCATTCAATGCGCCATCGCCCCGCTGTTGCGCTGCGACCGCTTTCGCCATGCGTACTGCACGCTCGATATAATCTTGTCGTCCGGCAGCGACGCCTACTTCTAAAATGCCGCGAATCGAATAGGCAATCGTATGGGTTAATGCGGTCAAATCCTGATTGTCGGATAAACAGTTATCGGGCAACCAGTCGTTCGTATGCGCCCGCGCCAGTGTCCATTCGACATTGGCAATTGCCGCCTCCAGATAACGTGCATTCCCTATGGCTTCGTAAGCACGAACCAGACCGAAGGCTGAGCGTGTGTTGTAGCTATTGAGTTTTGACGTTGTAAAAGGAGATGGAAACCGGCGCCATGCACCGTCTTCGTCTTGTGCAGCAACCAGCCAGTCTGACGCTCTTGCCAGTGCAATGCGGAAGCGCTCATCACCCGTTTCCTGATACGCTTTGGCCCAGCCGAACAGTGCTTGTCCGGTATTAAAAATAGTCGGCGCAACAATCTCCGCATCCATCGTCCCGGCGCGAACACCACCATCCGGAAGCTGGATATCGCACTCCCATACGGTCATCTTGCGAGCGGCTTCTGCGTATTGAGGTGCATTGTAGTGCTTTGCATAATCATAAAGCGTAGGAATAACGTAACCAGTTGTTTCCGGATAAGACGCGAGCCACTTCTTCGCACGGATATCGTAACTATGTGCAACGCCGTCATCCGCTGTACCCAACTGCGCCTGAAGTATCCAGTCTGCCGCTGCTTTTAAATGGGTCTCTATAGATTGCGCAGGGAAAACGCTCAGCCCCAACTTATCTTTTACCAATTGCTTCATGTGATTCATTATCTTGTTCCTGATTCTTGTGCACGGCAGCGCGATTGATCGCTGCCTTGTTCACATATGGATTACCGTTATTAATTAACTTTAATATTGCTAATATGAATTTTACGAGAATCGCTGCGCTACTCTGTCCCACATAAAATATACCCAGGGCACAGGATCATTCCAGCGCCAATACGCATCGGCGACAGGTAATGAGCGCGAGCGCTCGTCAACGACATTTCCACCTTCTTCAAACGCCCAGCGGTCTGACTTAGGGTCGCGCCATACCATCGCCTGATCTGGTCGTTTCGCCGCTTGCGATGCCAAACCGTTCTCATACAAATACGCAGCGAGCGGCATATTGACACCATTGATTGTCGCGACCTCTTCCTGAAAATCTGTCCGGGCTACCGTAGGCTCGATCATATAAAACTGGCCGTCACGTTCATCGCGCTTGTATTCCATACTACCCATGCCGGTGAATCCGACCTGGTCAAAAAATGCCTTGGTCTTTTGCGTCAGTTCCTGATCGTATTCCCATGCAGAGGTACAGCTTGCAGTACCGCCAATACGGATTGGCCATGAGCGAATTTTTCTGCCAGTGAATGAAGCGACCAGTTCGCCCTGCTTGCCCAGATATTGCAGGCAAAAATAAATCTCCGAGTCCTTACCCTCGATCCACTCCTGCACCACCATATCGGCAAGTACGGGGTGAATCTCTGCATACATCGTTCGCAATTCTTCAGCAGAAAGTACTTTATAAGCCTTTTTAAACCGAGCACCGTAGGCATAATTTTTTTCACTGGGTTTTAACACGCAAGGGAATTTCAATTGCTCTGCCTGCGCAAGATCATCCAGACTTTGCAGCCTGACGGTCCTAGGAATAGGCGCATGGTTCGCCTCGGCCAACTCTTGAAATCCTTGTTTGTGCATGAGTGCCATCAGGCGTTCATGTTGCGGCAAACGCAGATGGTAAGCGGTACTCAACTGATCACGGTATTCGGATATTGTTCTGACCGTTTTTTCCTCGGTGGCAAACAACATCAGCGGTACCGCGTAGCCCGTGGCGAAGCGCAATAAGTGATCGACTAAGGCCTGACCTTCCAGCGTCGGTACACGTATTTTTTTACCGTAGCGCGACAGCATTGCCGGCGACTTCATATCATTGTCCATGACCACTACAGCGACACCTGCGCCGCCCAGAGAGCGCACTATCCCTAATGCATTAACGCCGCCACCGAGAACGACTGCTGGCTGATCTGATTTGTGATGTGACATGATGTTATGTAGGTTCTGTGTGGCGAATAAACGGCCAGCGGTTAAGGCGCGTTTCGGATATACCCAGATCAATTAAGGTCTGACGAATCTGAGCCAGCCCCTTTTTATCTAAATAGACTATCCAGAAAAAGTAACTGATCACGCCGCTGACAATCTCCAGAGCAAGCAAAGCATGTACCGAAGGAATAGACGAGATCGTGAGCTCACGCACGGCCAGGACAACTGCTCCCATCGCGACGGTGCCTGACAAGACTGGCAATAGAGTGCGATAGTAGGCCAGCATAGGCATGCCAATCACTGCACTAACATCACGTAATAGCTTGACCGACAATAGTGGATAGATCAGCACCCAGACAATAGACACGCCTCGCAGACCGTCCAGCATGGCACCAACCACAACACCGAGCAACATCACGACACTGCACATCGCGGTGTACGCCGACAGTTTTTTTGCGTTGCCGGTACTGGTGAGCACTTGGGACAATAAGGGATCAACGGATTTAATCAGTCCCATCAGACAGAGTGCGCGAAATGGTATCAGCACATCAATCCAGTCTGGACCAAGCAACACCATAATTAATTCATGTCCACACACCAGCATCCCGATCAGCATGGGATAAGTGACATAGGCAACGCCACGCGTGAGTTGCAACATGACCGACGATAACTCGGCAAGATTTTTTTGTAGCTTGGAAAATAAAGGAGAAGCGACATTGATCACTAAGGTCGTGATCTGGGCGCTGGGCAAAGTTGCTAATGAAAATGCCATGTCATATATCCCCAGAGATTTCGCTCCGAGCATTTTTCCTACAATGGCTTTATCTGCATTGGTGTAGAGATACCAGAAAATCCGCGTGCTCGTCACATGCAATCCGTAGATCACCAGATTGCTGGCTTCACGTATACCGTAAGCACCACGCGGACGCCAGGAAGACAGCAAAAAGAATCCTGTGCTGGTAACGATACTGGCCGTCACAAAACCCCAGACCAGAGACCAGACACCATAACCGAGCAATGCCAGCACCAGACTGACGATACTTTGTATCAGCGTCGCCAGAATATTCACACCGGCAATCGCTTTAAACTGCATGTCCTTGCGCAAGAACGCCATGGGTACTGTACTGAAAGCGCCAAAGATAAAACCGCTTGCCAGCACTGAAATCATTTTTTTTAATTGGGGATGTTCATAAAAATCCGCAATCAAACCACTTGATGCTACCGTCAGGCACACCAGCACGCTGCTGACCATCAAGGCAATCACAAAGCAGCCATTCACCTCGGTCGTGGTCAGCTCCGTTTTTTGAACAATGGCCGAGCCGATACCGACTTCATTAAAGAAGCCGATAAACCCGATAACAATCATCGCAATCGCGATCAGACCATAATCCGCAGGACTCAAAATACGCGCCAGGATCAGGGTCGTACCGAGTGACATCACTTTACCCATCGCGCTACCGAGACCGAGATGCCCCATCGCACGGATAGTCTTCGAGCGTAATTCATTACTCATGGGGTGCGCTCTTCATGATGATGGTCAGAATAAATTTCATCGCTTAATGGTGATGCGACATCATCAAAACAGAGTCAGCAGTGCTTTCACTGGCTTCTTCAAATAATTCAGAAAGCTGACGTGCACGGTGCTTGCGGGAAGAGGCATAGACCACGGCATCACTGGCAACATGAGCCTGCCCTGCATAAATTTTTTCAACGAAACCTAACAAAGCCTCCGTGATCGCATCAGCAGAATTCATCGCCGCCAGGTCATGAAATCCGGCAGCATTCAAGACACTCGCGGTATCGCCGGCAAGATCGAGCAAGCCAAAAATCGGTTTTCTGGCACGAAAGTATTCATAAATTTTTGCAGGAATCTGACGGTTGAAAGGCGTTCCCTGGAATAGCAATAAACCGTCGACTTCCAGCATTTCCGCCAATGCTTCGCGATAAGGAACCGGGTTGGCGACGCGCACCATGCCAGTCAGACCATGCTGCTGTATCATCGTTTCGAAGTGTGCATCATCACCAGGTGCGCGCAGAATCACTTCAAAATTGTTTTGGCTCAGCAAGCCCTTGGCTTTCAGGTTTGCAATTGCCGCAAAAAAAGCGCTTGGATCCCGTCCCTCGGTGTACAGCACTCCGCTATGTAAGAGCGTGATTTTGCTACGCTCTCCATTTACAGGTTGGTGTTTTGCAGCAGCTTCTGCTGCAGCAAAACCATCTTCGTCATAGCCATTTTCGATGACCATGAATTTTTCTTGCGGGATGTCGGGAAACCGTTTTTTATACGAGTTCGATGCACTTTGCGTGGTGAACATTACCCTGGTGCAGTGCTGCATGGTTTGACGCTCTATCCAGGCGTAAATTTTTCTTTGTAATTTACTCTTGGGATACTCGGATTGCAGCATAGGATCGCGGAAGTCGGCCACCCATGGCAAACCGGTCAGGCGCTGTAAACAGAGGCCGATCAGATGCGCAGTTGAAATAGGAAAGGTCGACCAGATCACTTTAGGCTGGTAGCAGCGGATCAGATACAGGCCGACAGGTACTGCCGAAAACAACCAGGAAATCCAGCGATCAGGCAAGGCGATCATTTCAGGATAGCGTCCGGCGATGCCTAGATGACGTTTGGCATCGAGAGCATACGAACGCTTGACAATAGTAGTCGGCGGCAAGTGATTCAGTTGCGAAGAATTCTTTTGCTCATACGCCATAGGATGCGCCGATAACACCATCGGCTCCCATCCGCATTCCGGCAAATTCCTCGTGAAACTCAAGGTACGTTGTATGCCACTACTTGCCGATTGTGGTGGAAAATGGAAGGCAATCAGCAAGGCACGTTTTTTTATATCGTGAATATTCCGGTCACCGTAAGAACCAAGCCCGGCAAGCCAGCGCAGCAAGCGTAGCTGAAACAGGAACGGTGTCACATCCCATGGACGACTGCGTGGAATTTGATAGAAATCGTCATTCTTCGATGCCGCTCCAATCGCGGTCGTGAATGCGGCGACGTAGCCAGCATCCTTCGCCATCGCCAGATGTCGTGCATCAAAATCTTTACCGACTTTGCCATTCGGATAAGCGAATAGACGCAGGGGCTTACCGATGATTTCTTCCAATACTTTTTTGCTGCCAACAATCTCATGGCGAGCGACATCGTCATCGAGTTTGGTCAGGATAGGATGGGTAATCGTATGACCGCCAATTTCAATACCAGCCTTGGTGAGATTGATCAGCATGTCACGCGTCAGCATCAAGCCAGCGCTGGATTTGTCCCCCGTGAGTTTCTCCAGTTTCAGGATGACGTTTAAACGATCGTCTGAGGACAGGTATTTTGAACCGTCGTTAATTTTTTTGATCAGTTGACGGCGGTCAGCAAGGCTATGCAATGCATGGATGCCCATACCGATTTCCTGCAGATCGAGAGGACCGTCGGGCACGCGGCGAATCGCTTCGATGATTCTGTCATTCCACATATTGCCCTCGCCGAGATAGGCCGTCGTAACAAATACGGTGGCGGGCAAATTGAATTCTTTTAAGATGGGCAAAGCGAGATCATGCGTAGACCGGTAACCATCATCAAAGCTAATGCAGACGGCGCGTGGCGGCAGACGATCTTCTTTCATGGCAATGACTGCCTCGTGCAGCGGCAGTACATTGAAGTGCTCTGCCAGAACTTTCATCTGCCAATAAAAAGTAGCGACATCCGGCTCGTTATCCAGCAAAGGATCGGCATGTTCGAGAATCCGGTGATACGTGATGATGCAGACACGCTTTTGTTTGCTCAGACGCGCAATACTGTTGCCCATGATGCGAATAAACGCAGAGGTCAGGAGGCCGTTCTTTGTATGCACAGTCATGTATTGCAGCCCCGCTAGTCAAGCATGGAAGTAAGTTGGCGAAAAGTGATGCGATTCACACCTTCAGCAAGCAATTTATTTGCAAAATGATATGAAACCGTAATGTTACAATAAATGCACGAAAATTCATATGCTCACGATGCAACGGACACGGCAATTGGCGGCATTTCTGTCACCTGCGCAGCGTCCTGCTGGCGCTGCTGGTCAGCCTTGATGACGTCTGGCAAGATTTTATGTTCGAGCACAATCACAATCGCAAAAAGCGCGTAAATCATGTCGAAATAGGCAAAGCTCAATGCAGCGCCACCGATGGCATATGCAAATATCGATAGACGTAACATCGTTGCCAGACTGAACAACCATTCCGGCCCGTTGGCTGCCCGCGTCTTTTTTGCAACGCGGCCTGCGTTCAGGAAAGACAGACCAAGAATAGAAACAAAAATAATCAGACCGCCAAAGCCGTGATCGCCGAGTACCTGAAAATAGATACTATGCGCAGCACGCGACAGGAACGGGTTTGGTACCGCAGAACCAGTATAGAAGAACGAATACAGATCAAAATCCTGAGACAAGGCATACCAGATCTGACCATTCTCCAGGGCTTTGAAACCACCGCCAAACAGCGGATTTTTGGCAGCCAGAATGAACGATAATTTCCAGGCAATCACCCGCCCCATGAACGAGCCGTCCTGACTGGCATTGCTAATCGTATCCATGCGCGAAAACCACTCTGCCGGAATCAAACCGATCATCGCACTGCCGATACAAACGAACAGGAAAGCGAATAGCAGCTTTCTTTTACTCTTGATAAACAGGTAGCCGCCAACCGACGCCAGAGCAATCATACCGCCGCGTGAACTGGTACCGATAATCGCCGTGACCACCAGCACGATCAGTCCCAGCAAACCGAATTTGAGCACCCAGGATTTTTTCCCGTACTCACCCAGTAAATAAAAACAGATAGGCAATAACATCGCCATCGCCAGTGACAGTTCGTTACGATCACCAAGGACATGGCCAGCCATCCCTTCGATATTATGTGCACCGCCGCTGGCGACATATTTCAAGCCTTCGACACCGGCATAAAAACCGACGGAAAAAATCATGCACCAGAGGAAAAAATCAATATGCAATTTCTTTTCCATGATGAGGAGAACGAATAGAAAGAGCGCCAGAACCTTGGCGAGTCGCCCCCAAAAATCCCAGGTCACCTCGGCAATACCGACACAAAAAATACTGCTCAGCGTGGTCCAGATAAAAAATAACAGTACCAGCCCGGCAACGCCGGTGAGTTTGACTTTGGGCTTGTTTTTTGAAAGGAAAAACACACCGATCGTGAGCGCCGCAAACAATAAGTTGTAGCGGATCGTGGTGGCCATGCCATAGACCCAACCGTTCGGATTGAATAAGGCTGTCCAGATCCACAAGCCAAGGCCGATAAACGGACGCCTGAAGATGGAGTAGACCAGGAGCGGCAAGATCGCCAGTAAAAAAATATCACGCATGCGGCTCTCTATTCAACGCTGTGTTCTGCTTGATGTGGCATCTGAGGTTGCGCCTGATGTTCCTCCTGACGCACGGCCCGGGCTTTGGCTAGTTCTGCCTGCGCCTCTTGCTCAGCGTTATCCTGACGAATCGCCCAGAAACACAAATACACCAGGGCTAACAGGTTGATACTCCACAGGGCGCTTTCCACAATATGTCCTCTTCAGATAGCCTGGAATCGACCGTGCGATATCAGGCAGGAGGGGAGGCAATGATCAGACCGTGCATATACTCCCCCTTATTTTTTATAAATTATGCCAATTCCGCACTATTTACCTACGCATTGAAAATATACTTAGTCCAGTATAGTTAACACTGGTTATTCGACTGACAGCAACTACGACCGTTTCCGACGCTTGTTATTCAGAATTTTTTCAAACAGCGCAAGCTGTCCTTGCGTGGTCGCGTCCCAACTGAACTGCTCCGCATAACGACGCGTCGCCGACCGGTCGGGATAATGCTCCTGCAAACGCCGTACCGCCTGCACCAGGCTGGCAGGCGTCCGTTCCACCATCAGCACACCGGCATCCGGCGACGCCACGACCTCCGGCGTACCCCATACAGTACTGGCTACTACCGGCGTACCGCATGCCATGGACTCCAGCAAAACATTCGCCCAACCCTCGCGCTCAGAAGCGAGAATCATAGCATCGGCAGCACCGTAATATCTTCTTAATTCATCTTGCTGCAGAGCACCTAAAAACGTAACCCGGTCGCTGACCATGAGCTCTTTCGCCAAATTTTCTAACGACTGTTTTAAGATGCCATTTCCGGCAATTAGCAACCTCATTTCCGGCAACAAGGGCAAAGACCGGATAATCAGCTCATGCCCCTTGACCGGTACCAGATGGCCGACCGTGAGCAGGGTGAACGTACTTAAACCCAGCTCCTTGCGAGCACTCTCTCTGTCAACCGGACGAAACAATTGCAAATCAACGCCATTGCGCAGAGAAACAACGTGGTCCTGATGCACGCCCAAACGCACCAGCTCATCTTTCAAAGCATTGCAGACAGTGATCACACCGCTGGCATTGGCGGCAGCCTCAAGGATTAATTTCCTGGGACGAGGATACGAGGGTAACAAGGTGATGTCCGAACCACGAGCCGTAATCACGACCGGTTTGTTGAAATACTTCCCCAGCTTGGTTGCGGCAACGCCATCGGGATAAAAATAATGCGCATCAATCAGATCGACGTCATATCCCTCGTCCATCATGCGGCCGATGCAAGGCCTGGCCGCCATTGCCAGCATATATGGTGCAATATGCATACCGACTTTAGGCGGCAAGAAATAACGCGGATGGTCAACCTGAATGCCAAAGCGCGTCTCACGCTCAGGCACTTTGGCAAAACTCGCATATTGACCAAACACGGGATGGGTCGCTGGAAACCACGGCACCGGCGCGACCACCCGCGATGTCGCCTGACCGCTCGCTAGCAGATGACGCAAACGGGTCTCTACGAAGATACCGTGACCTGGTCGCTGTGCGTTCGGGAATAGGGTGCTAAAAGTTAATAGCTGCATCGGTTTTGCATAGGTTTGTAGTTTTGCTCAGGTCGTGCCAGCTGACTTTTGATCCATGATTGGCACCTGTACCAAAACCGGCGCTAAATTAACTCGAAATGGACCTTCAAAGATGATTGCCTAATTTAATATCAAATTATAAACAAATTTGATCTGGCATGGTGAGTTTATGGGCATCGGGCAGTACAAATAAAAAAGCATGAAACCCCGCAGGGATTTCATGCTTTTCGCTATCCGGTACTAGCGAGGAATAACGGCGAATTCTGGATTCGTTGAATAGTCGGGCTTGACGCTACGGTTCATGAATATTTTCCATGCGTCTGCACCACCTGCCACACCAGAGTCCACGCTGTAAGCAAGCGCCGGTTGCATATTGGAAGGAAAGCCCTCTGTGCCGTAAGCGTAGCCCGTCATCTCTCCGACCTTCAGACCAAGATTAGCGGCCATTGCAGGACTATTACACGCCAGCGAAGTCAAGGTCGCAGGGCTGCTGGCGAGATAAGCCTGACCGATCGTCGTGTAATAACTGCTGGTTGCCGTATCACGGACGTTCATCGAATAGATCGCTCCCAGTATCCAGCAATAAGAAGGATCATTCATCCGGCTAATTGGGAATTTTGCTTTCCACTTCAACAGAGGCAAGGCCTGGCTGTAACCCAACTCGGCGGCACGTCCTGCTGCAGAGGTAAAGAAGTCGTCCATCCAGGGGGCAATGCCACGTTTGTCATTGTATTCCGTCGAGTACAGATCAAAGATGGCACCCAGCGTATTGTCTGGTTTCGGATTGTTGGTATAGCTAGTGTTATACCAGTCCAGATTGGTCGCTAAAAAAGTAGCGAACTGGCTCTTCAGGGCATCTTTATCCGGTGTAATAAATGCAGTCTCTGCCAGCGAGCGCAGAATCCAAGCTTGCCCACGTACTGGTGTGCGGTTGAACAAACCTTTGATGTTGTCACGGTAGCCGGGATTACTTTGAAACAGATTCCATATGGTCCAGAATTGCAGTTCTTCTAAGTGGTAATAATCTCCCGTCACCAGATAAGGCAGGTAAGAAAAATCAGGCTCATGGTTGGAGTCTGCGACATTCGGGTTCGTACACACACCGCCGCACGCTGGAAAAGCTTCGAGCTTTTTAGTTGCCGGATTAAAGGTGTCGCCAGAATTACCGAGTATGGTCATGTACGGATAATCGAGCAGGCTGATGGGACGATCGGTATTTTTATCGCGGTAATGCATAGACCAGCTACCCGCCAGATCCGCTGTACCCAAGGTTGCCTGTTTGGCGTCCTTATCCATACTCAATAAATAGCTTGCAGCCCATCCCGGCATGAGGCCGATATCCGGCCGGCCACCGGGGCTCGGCATCGATGGCAAGGCCATACCATTGCCCATGGGTTCAACAGCGGCACCGGTGAACTGAGTTTTAATCGTGGCAAAAGATGGTGTAGAAAATACGATGCTCTGATCGTAATTGGGTACCGCTTTAGACGCGATCAGATAGGCCGTGTTGTGACGGATATGCACTTGTGGCTCTGCGCCCCACCAGAACAGTTTGCGCCAGCGTGCGTGATGGTAGTGTGCCAGGGCAGACTTGGTATAGACCGACTGTCCCGCGACTTTGATTTGCGCATCATAAGTGATGTTTTGCGGAGCTGGTTCGTAAGCCCAGTTATTTTCTATCGTGACATCGACTCTGGCCTTATTTTGTCCGGTATATGAGCGAATCGCAAAACGCGCCGTCAAGTGGGGATGTGTTGCGCCTTGCGCGGTCTTCAGCGGTGCCGACACCAGCCATTCATTGACGACGGAACCTGCCAGCCAATTCGTGTACTGGCCGGACTTCAGTAAGTCGTCCGCCGATGCCGAATAGGTTACGCCGCCAATCACTGCAGTCGCCGATGCCGTAAAACCGGCAGCAAGTAAAGCCGACGGCGTCCCAGAGACGGGAGTGGTATTGGGTGCGGTGTTTTTCAGCAAGCTGATCGTCTCGGTCTGATTTGCCATGAGTTTAGGAAGGACACCCGACACCACGGCATGACGCCAGGAACCGTCGTCATGACTAGCCTTCACGTCAAGCTGCAATGGCAAGACGCTGCCGTCACTGAGCTTGGCACTAATGCTGCTGGAAGCAGGAACATCCCCCTTGGCAAAAACATGCCCGAAGCTGAACGGGACATTGCTTTGATCTGCGCCAGTATTCTGCATCTTGACTGAGGTAATCAAACCCACGGTCGTATCAGGCGCGTTGACCGGAGGAACCGGCGTTGTCGGCGTGGCAGGCGGCGTACTGACGACCGGAGGAATGGCGACAATAGGCGGCGTTGGATTTTGCGGTGTCGCACCGGAAACAGCAGTACCAGCACCGCCACAGGCGACGAGCAGAGCCGATATCATTAAACACATCAAGCGCAATCTGCTGACTCGTTTCAGTACAGTGGAAAATATTGGGGTAATCATAGGAGCTGCTTTACAAGAGGGGGAATATTGACACCTAGTCAGCATAGTTGTCACGGGGATGATGTCAATTGATTTCTTGTCCTGTCAGTGAACCATGATTTCATAAAGCTTTTATGAAGATTCAATGCCGACTCAATGAAAATCCAATCAAGATTCGATAAGTAATCAATGAGATCTGAACAAGAAATAAACATCCGCATGTAACGACTGCCAGAGTAACTTTTATGCGATAGAAATAGTTAACGGCAGGCCAGAAAATTAGTGAAGCAGGGTTACAACTTAGTTGACTCAGACCACTATTTCTTTCGGTCTGGCATGGCCTAAAAAATCAGTCGGACTTGCGGTTAATCCGTAAGCTCCCGACTGAAAAACTGCCACGAGGTCATCAACGTCGGCATGCGCAAGTTCCATCCGGTCGGCCAGCAAATCCAGCGGCGTACACAAAGGCCCGGTGATTGAAGTAACTTCTTTTACATCCGGATACATCTTCGTGGCGATAACGACAGGATAATTTTTACGGATGACTTGTCCCAGATTACCGGATGCCGCCAGGTGATGATTCATGCCGCCATCAGTGATCAAAAACACTTGTCCGCGTGACATTTTTTTATCCACGATTCTGGTGATATAGACTCCCGCCTCACCGACCAGATAACGCCCCATTTCTGTTGCGATACGCATACCAGGCAGACGCGTCGCCAGCTGATTGACCCAATACTGCAAATGCTGCCCGATAGGCGCAATATCCAAAGGCAGCTCGCCAGGAAAATAAGGAATACCGAATCCACCACCGATATTAATCAGTCGTGGTGTCACCGGTGCATCAGCGGATAAAGCCAGCGCCAGCTCAAAAGTCTTCGTCTGAGCTTCAATGATCGCGTCTGATTTTAAATTCTGAGAACCGCTATAAATCTGGAAACCATGCAATTCAACATTCGCCGCAGCTAGCTCCTTCATTAGGGCTGGCACTTGCTCAGCATCCACACCGAATTGCTTGGCGCCACCGGCCATTTTCATACCGGAAGACTTCAACTCAAAGTCCGGATTCACTCTGACCATGACATTGGCCTGAACACCGCAGGCATTTGCCAGCCGGTCTATGCGCCGCAATTCTCCGGCGGATTCCAGGTTGATGACAATACCGGCGGCGATAGCCTGAGCTAACTCGGCATCCGTTTTTCCCGGTCCGGTAAAACTGATCTTTGCCGGGGTAACAGGCGTATCGAGTGCAATTTTTAATTCGCCGCCCGAGGCGACATCCAGACCATCTACCAGACCCGCCATATGCTGCACGACCGCCGGCATCGGATTCGCTTTGAGCGAGTAGTGGAGCAATATTTCTCGTGGCAAATGACTGCGTACATGCGCCACTCTGTTAGTCATCGCCTGTCTGTCGTAGGCAAAGAATGGCGTGCTGCCAACACGTTGCGCCAGGCGACGGATTGACATACCACCGAGCTGCAACTCACCTTCGACGGTTGAAAACTGCGTTTGCATCACATGTACAGGTTTGACTTGCTTCATTGAGATACCGATACGAAAAGTTCATGAAAGCGTAGCTGCAAGAGTTTGCGATCAATCTTACCATTAGGATTGCGCGGCAAATTCTCCGCCGTTACGGCAATATGCGATGGCAGCATATAGCCCGGTAAGTGGCGCTGCATCTCCTTGCGTAGCACATTGATGTCGATACTATCCAGCTTGTCTGGCTGTATCACCAGCACAATGGCCTGACCTGATTCGGGATGCGGAACGCCGATCGCAGCCACTTCGCTCACGTGTTCAAAACCGGAGACCAGTTCTTCGATTTCTGTCGGGCTGATACGATAGCCAGATACTTTAATCATATCGTCAGTGCGTCCGATAAAATAAAGATAGCCCTCTGCGTCACGCCGCACGGTATCACCCGACCACACTGCAATTTCGGGAAAAACCAGCCCTGCAGCAATACCGGGAATCGGTTTGAAACGTTCTTGGGTTTTCGCTTCATCGTTCCAGTAACCTTGTGACACCAGGGCGCCTCTATGTACCAGCTCTCCAGCCTCATCAGGCGCACATTCGCTACCATCAGATCTGAGGACCAGAATCTCTGCATTCGGAATCGCTTTGCCAATCGAATCCGGTCTGATGTCTACCTGATCAGGCGTAAGATAGGTCGAGCGAAACGCTTCGGTTAATCCATACATCAGAAATACCTTCGCCTCAGGTAAAAGTTGCCGTAGTTTGCTCAGTGTTGCCCCCTGCATGGCACCACCAGAGTTGGTGATATAGCGTAAACTCGATTTTTCCGGCCAGCGTAGCTGTGCGAGCTGCAACCACAATGGCGGCACCGCAGCAAGACCCGTAATTCGCTCTTCGGCAACGGCATTGAGAATATCCCTCGGCATCAGATAGTTCATCAGCACGACGCTCGCGCCCACCAAAAACGCTGTAGTGAGCTGACTCAGCCCATAATCAAAACTAAGAGGCAAGACCGACAATATCCGGTCCGATGCGTTGTTATGTAAATACTCTGCAACACTCTCTGCACCGGCAATCAAATTACGGTGAGACAAGATCACCCCTTTGGGCTTACCTGTACTGCCGGATGTGTACAGAATCGCAGCCATATCACGATCAATACACCGGTGCTTCTGTGTGATGCGCGCAGATGCCATAGTCAAGACATCTTGCCAGAGCAGGACACGGCAATTCAATTCGTTAATTTCAGAGATGTGCTTACCGACGACGATCAAGGTTTGCAGCGCGTGGCAATCCTTCAGGACAGGTAACAAGGCAGAGAGGCGCTCGGACGACGTCACCAGAATTTTGACATTGCAATCCTTGAGAATATAAGCGACCTGCTCCGCTTTCAATAAAGGATTGACCGGAACAAAAACAGCGCTAGCAGCAGATGCTGCGAACAGCGCCACCACATTCTCTATGCGTTTTTCGAGGAATACCGCAACGCGGTCATGCCGAACAAGATCCAAGATCTGAAGCGCCTCGGAAACGAGTTGAATCTGCTGCGCCAGGTCAGCGTAACTGAGCCGCTGCTTTTGATAGCACAGAGCTTCCGCCTGCGGCGTGCGTTGCGCTGTATGGACGATCAATTCGTGGACGAGATAACTCATAAGCTCTGCAAGATCGGCGACGATGGATCAGGCATGTTGATGTAGGCCAGACTTATTTAATTGCGTGACGGTTCATTAAATCGTAGAGAGTCGGACGACTGATACCTAATAGCTCTGCAGCCTTTGCAATGTTCCCATCCATCCTGGCTAGTGCTTTGACCACGGCCTTATGCTCTGCCTCTTCGCGTATCTGACGCAGATTGATCGGCGCTTCCTCTACAGGCTCAGACGACAAGCCGAGATCCTCTGCGGTAATCTGTGGACCATCTGCCATGATCACGGCACGCTTGATACAGTTTTCCATTTCGCGCACATTGCCGGGCCAGGTATGACTCTCGATCATGGCCAGCGCATCTTGACTAAAATTTAAGCCAGGACGCCCTTCTTTTGCGTTAAATTTATTTTTAAAATGATGTGCCAGTAATGCGGCATCGCCATCACGTGCAGCCAGTGGCGGGATGTTAATCACGATTTCACTGAGCCGGTAATACAGGTCCTCACGGAATCGCCCGGTGGTAGCGAGTTCTTTAAGGTTCTGATGTGTCGCGCAGACAATACGCACGTCAACCGGAATTTCTTTATGCCCGCCAATACGCTCTACTACACGCTCTTGTAAAAAACGCAGGAGCTTGGCTTGCAAAGGCATAGGCAAATCACCGACTTCATCAAGGAAAAATGTCCCTTCGTTAGCCAATTCAATCTTGCCTAAATTTTGTTTTACCGCACCGGTAAAAGCACCTTTTTCGTAACCGAATAACTCACTCTCTAATAAATTCTCCGGGATCGCCGCACAGTTAATCGCCATAAAACGCTTGTCCTGTCGGGGACTCAACTGATGGAGTGCACGGGCTAATACTTCTTTACCTGTGCCGCTGTCACCTAACAACATGACCGATGCGGACGAAGGCGCTACTTTTTCAATATTCCGGCAAACCTTCAACATACCAGGGTCGCGACTGATAACGCCGGACATCGGTGATGCCGTCTGCATTTGCAGCATGCGGCGGTTGTCTTGTTGCAGTGCATGTAAATAAAAAGCCCGTTCGATCACTAAACCCAACATCTCCGGCTCGAACGGCTTTTGATGAAAATCATACGCGCCCAGCCCGATTGCCTTGACCGCATTTTCTCTGTCCTGATTACCAGAAAGTACGATGACTTTTGTATCCGGTGCTAAGGACAGGATTTGCTGCAAAATCGCCAGTCCTTCTGTCGCACCATCAGGGTCGGGCGGCAACCCAAGATCCATCGTAACGACCGCGGGTTCGTGTCGGCGCACCAGTGCTAAAGCACTTTCTCTGTCTCCGGCAACCAGGACTTCATATGCGTCGAAACTCCAACGCAATTGTTTTTGCAGCCCAAGGTCATCCTCAATAATGAGCAACTTTTTCTTTTCTTGGCTCACGATGTTACCTTTTGTATTTGAGCATCTTGCAACGCATGTGTGTCACCTAAAAAATAGCCGGGCAGAATGATCTTGAAGCTGGTGCCTACCGAGACACGGCTCATGATTTCCAGTTTCCCGCCTAACTCGTCTATATATTCTTTGGTCTCAAAAACGCCAATTCCCATACCAGCAACCTTGGTGGACACAAAAGGGCTAAAGAGTTTGTCCCGGATAAATTCCTCAGACATACCAACACCTGTGTCTTTAATTTCGATCACCGCATGACGATGTTGCTGGGAAAGCTTGACATGCACTTCGCCCTGTTTAGGTGTGGCTTCAATCGCATTCTGAATCAGATGTCCGATAACGCGCTCTAACCGTTCCCTGTTTGCAAACACTTGTACATCTGGACTGTTAATCTCCAATTTCGGCGTTGGCTCATATGGCGATTTGGAATCAACAGCATGTCTCAACAACGCATCCAGAGGAATCACGGCCAATTTATCTACCGATGCACCTCTGCTTAATTTTTGCAGCAATACCTTCATCTTTTGTACTGAGTGATCTATGGTATCGACCATGTCTTTTTGAAACTCAGGATTGTCTTTATGTTTCTCCGCATTTGATAACAGCAGGGATAACTGCGCTACCAGATTTTTTAAATCATGCACCATGAAAGTTGACATACGATTGAATGACTCAAACTGTCGCGCTACCATCAGTGCATTTGCCGACTGTTCTTGTGCAAGATAACTCGCTGCCTGCACTCCGGCGATTTTTAGCAAATCAAGGACTTCCCAGTTCAGTTTTATTTTGCTGCGAGCTTCTGCCAGCAAGATAAAACCAAAGAGTTTTCCATTAAAGATGAGAGGCAATACTAACCAGGCTTTCGGGTAATGTTGCAACCACTCCGGAATAGTCACTTCAGCATAAGGATTGGTCTGATCGTCGGCATGAGATAAGTCGACAACCCACTGCTTTTCTTCGAGCAGCTTGCTGAACGCACTATTTACTGGTTCGGTTGAATTCCCTAAAGGCATATTCCAGTTGTTCACTGGTTCGCACAATCCCGATTCGCGTCTGACAAATAACACGCCAGCAGGACTCTCAACTAAGCTTGCCAGGGCACGAATCACACGCTCACCCAAATCATCACCGCCAATCGAAAGTGTTCTGGTAAATCGTATCCACTCTTCTCGATAGTCGTAATTATAGTTGTAAAAATGCTTACTTATAAAAACTTTAAGCCATGATCTTACTGAACCGGAAAATAAAAGTACCACCAGTAAAATTATCGCGCCAAACAAGAAGGCGACCTGCATGACAGTTCCCCAGTTTCCACCGAAGAATCGCAAGTAATATCCAGCGGCAGCCATCGCGAGCAAATAAAACGCCGCACCAAATAAGGTGGCCGAATGGAAGAGCATACGGCGGGATACCAGAATACCCAGCGACCATTTAGGATTACGCGCAACAGATATCGCGATCAGAGGAACGCTGATCGCATCAACCAGACCGCGTGCCGCCCAGATCTCAGGGTTAATCGTCCGGAATAACATGGCATCGCTATACAAATAAAAATCGTAAGCGAACAGACCACCAATACCCAGACAGGCAAACTTGATACCCCAGCGACCTTGATCCGACATATTGCGAAAAAATTGCTCAACCAGCAGCAGGCCCATTACGGCCAAGGCAACACGGCCAAACGTATCAGCGATTAAACTGATTTTTGCGCTAAGAGGATCGCTGATCGTAGAATGCGCATAGATGGTTGAAAAAAATAACGCGCCCAAAAATATCAGGATGACTTGCTTGTAGGGTTTGCCACTCACCCAGGTAAACACGTTGCCGGAAGTTTGAGGATGAAGAAGTATGAGCAGGAAGATGATCCACGACGCACTTCTTGCAATTTCTAATGCATTGGCAAACGTGGATAGTGGCAAGCCAAAGAGAATATGAAATGCGAGCGTGGCGGCCCACGATGTAGTGATGATGCAGGCAGCGGCAAGCGTTTTCCAATGAAGTCGCCCGCGCCATTTAGTCATCAGAACAACTGACAGAATAAGAAATGCGAAGGCTGCGACAAGATAGCTTAGTGAAACAACGCTAATCAGCATCTACTCTACTTTCTATGAACGAGCATTATCTTGCTCCCTTACCCAATAAAACGACTTGTACTGTTTCCAGCAAAATCAAAACGTCTAAAAACAAGCTATTATTTTTTACGTAATACAAGTCGTACTGCAGTTTCTGCACGGAGTCCTCAACTGAAGCACCATAGGCATAGCGCACTTGCGCCATGCCGGTGATGCCTGGCTTGATACTGTGGCGCATATTATAAAAAGGAACGTCTTTACATAATTGGTCGACAAAGAATGGTCTCTCGGGACGCGGACCTACAAAACTCATTTCTCCGCGTAACACATTTAGAATTTGGGGTAATTCATCAATACGTAATTTACGAATGACTTTGCCGACGCTGGTTGTACGCGGATCATTGTTAGTCGCCCATTGTGGGCTACCGGATTTTTCTGCATTGATTCCCATACTCCGGAATTTCAGCACCATGTAAGTTTTTCCGTTTTTACCTACTCGCTCTTGTTTATAAAAAATCGGCCCGCGATCTTCTATATAAATCAGCAAAGCAGTAATCAGCATAATTGGTGAAGACAGTAAAAATATGATCGCGCTCACGGTCAAATCAAATATCTGTTTACCAAATCGTCTCAAAAAACTTTGATTGAAACCGTCACCGAAAACTAACCAACCCGGCTGCAAAGACTCAACACGAATCTGGCATGCTTCGCGCTCAAAAAATGCCGCAGCGTCAATGACCTTCACACCATTTAATTTACAGTCCAGCAAATCATCAATAGGGAACTGCGCACCGCGACGATTTTGTACAGCAACCACAATTTCATCCGCGTGGTATTTTCCCGCAACTGAACTAAGGCTCACCTCAGAAGACAAGAGATTCGTAACCGGCACCTGACATATCTCATCGGTGACAGGCACAAATCCCAAGATCTCGTACTCATGGTGCGCAGTGTTGCTCAGCGCCAATTCGTAACATTCTTTTGCCAGTGACCCCGAGCCTAGAAAAATGATTCTTGACCGCAGCAATCCTGATTCTGAGGTTTTGAAGATCAAGACCCTTGCTGTCAAGATGCCAATAGCGGCAATCACCAGCACGATGCCCAGTACACCGCGCCCAATGAATAACGTAGGAAGCACATAAAATGTCAACGTAACCAGAATGAGCGCTAAGGCTAAAGAAGGCATCAATCTTAAAAAGGTATTTCTGATGCCTTCTCGAAAATTAATCTGGTACATGCCCAGAGCACTCATGCTGAATACAACAATCGACGCAAAAACCAAAGCCGTACTGAAGAAATTATCTGATTTTTCGGAAAAAGGAAAAGCACTGTCTAATGTGCGGATGATGGCGCCCAAATAAACCGAAGCAAGTGCAATACTAAATTCAATCAATAGAAGAATTGATGTAATACGTGATACATGGTGATTAGCAATTCTGAACATCAACACTCCACAACCCGACAAATAAATTATATTGTAAAAATAACATTCTTTATGTGACAGATTACTATATTTTTGATAATTTTCACAGCGCTTAATGTGACTTGTTTTAAATATCGGAAAATAAATATCTCACAACAACTCTTTAGGCAGACACAAACAAAAAAGCTGCCTGGTTCACACCAGGCAGCTTTTACCAAGGTCGACTTGGATTATTTTCTTCTGCGACGGATACTTGCCAGACCAGCCAAGCCCAAACCGAGCAAGCCAAGTGATGCAGGTTCTGGGATTGCATTACCGCTCACTTGTGAGGAAGACTTCACAGTCCAGCCCAGCGCTGATGCCGCGCCATTTACATCATCATAATTTGTGGACAAAAACAAATCATGCTTACCACCAAGCGGGTCAGACAAAGTGTTTGTATCCAGTTGAGCCAGCCATGAACCAGCCGTCACATCAAGGAAGCCTTGGCCATGACCTGCAAAACTTGTACTGTCAAAAGTTGACTGGTAGGAGCCAGCAGCACCGAACGGTGTCGCATTTACGGCAGGGCTAAACTTGGCACCCAATACTAAGGAACCACTTGTAATACCTGTGTATGTTTGAATGCCAGTACGTCCGCCAGGACCTAAAGCAGGATTCCAGTCAGTCGCATTAGAGTACAGATTAACCCAGCCACCTTGCGAAAACGTATTGGTATTTTGCAATCCAGTAAAAGGATCAACTGGACTGACACCTACCGCATAATCTTTCAAACCACCAAAAAGGCCAGTAAGGTAGTCACCAGGACCTGCACTCCAAATTGTCGTACCAGTTGAAATTTTCGTGATGTTAGTCACAGAAAAAATACCCCATGTATCGTCACCGTAGCTATTCACTGCTGGTGTCGTTGCTTTTGTATCGCAAGAAGCAATGGTAGAGCAAACCAGGCCTGGAGTTACACCGTAGCCAACAGTACCGGAATCATAATTATTTAAGGTAAATTTTAAGTCGCCCGCCGTCAGACTTAAAGCGCTTGCTGAGCCAACTGCGCCTGTCACTAAGGCCAAGGCAACAACAGCTTTTGATATTTGTTTCATGTTCATTTGAGCTTCCCCTTTGATTAGGTCAAATCACTATCTCGACGCATAACTATAAGCACGAGGCGTGCCAGAAATAACTTTATATTATAAGTATTTGATTTTAATAGATAAAATGCTTTTTTTATTTAATCAAAAGATAATTAAATTACAGCCTTGTAAAAATATTCGACATAAAATATTTACCCCGGCCAATAAACAAATTTGCGCTCATAATCCAGCGATTTGCCGTATGGAAAATCATGGTACGGATAGCATATCGTTTCAACTTTTTCATGTGTCGCGGCAATGGCGTTTTGCAGTACCGATGCAATTTCTTGTGGGGAAGTTTTATTTCCATATTGCAATTGAACTTCCCATAACACGCAACCGCCAGTAAGAGTCAAACGAAAAGCCCCGCTCACGTGCACTGAAATTGAGGGATTGGCATAAAGCATGTGTTTGAAATAATCCAGATGCATGCCATCCGGCAGATAATCCTTGGCTCGCCCGTGCAGAGCGATTACAGGTAAAGATGGCGGGGAAATTCCCAGATTTATTTTTTCATACACTTCGTTTAATTCAACCGCACTAAGTAGCCTCGCTTTATCACCGGTTTTATATCGCATCAAAGGAATTGGGACATCCGGATCAAGCATGGAAACCAATAGATCGCCATTACCATGACTGTCCGTGTTAACGACCTCGACGAAAGTTCGCATAGGGTTAAAAACCATAAAGGACGGCACTGGTGCGTCAATTGCGCTGTTGCCAAATAAATCTACCAGCAAGTCCGGCTGAGCCATACATGCCCTGCGCATAGCAATGGTTTCTCTTGTTTCATTAAACAAGTTCAGTCCTAATTCGCCGACACCCATAGAGCTTCCAATCAGGCCACTGGCGGGATGATCAAGGTTGATGTTCAAAGCCAACGCAAGATAATCCCGGAATGACTCGCTAAACGTCTCTTCACCGACAATCACGTTCACTCGGTAACGACGCCAGTCAAGCCCCTTATTTTGAGAAAAATCACACAATTTTTTAAGAAAAATAGGGTCGCCACAAAGAATGATTTGCTCAAAAGCAGCACCCGCTTGCTCGACAATTGCACAAGCCATATCCTCTCTGACGCTGACGTTAGCTACACATACGGTGTCCGATTGAAATGTCACTCCCATCGGCAAACAATTGATCAACAAGGTTTTATAACGATCGATATCAAAAGCTAGCTCAAGCCCCATATCGATCAGAGACGCGGTTGACTTCAATTGCTTTCTGGTGCCGAGCCCAATCGCAAAACCGTTGCTCCCATGACCTGAGCTGGTGAGTATAGAGGCAAGCTGCGACTTATCCGTGTCGCTGGCAATCAATTGATCTATAGAAAAACGACGGAACGTATTAGCTTTTTCCAGCACAGGACAACGTTGCAAAAAATCATCCACAGTAGTAATGTCATTTACTGAAGCACCATGTTCACTCAGCAAAATTTGATAGGCAGATGAACATCTGGCGGCTCTGCGAAATGCACGAATCAACTTCTTTTTACCTAGTTGAATAAGCTGATCAGACGTAGTTCTTGCTAACTGATAGCGAATAATCCGTCTGCATAATCTGGCAAAAATTGGATTCATCTTTTACGTTTTTTAAAAATTGAATTTGTTTTGGCTTTCCTGTATTTCTGCGCTTATTTTTTCTTCTTTACCATCTGCCAAAATGAACCGATCATGGTTCTGATAATCACGTTATAGGGTATTTTTTCATCATTAAACCAGGCAGCCAGAAACTTATTTTCTTTATGCAACCGGTTGTTTAACTCATCTAAATCCACGACAAAAGGCGTAACCGGGCCGTAGTAATCGGTTTGCGGGCCTATCGGCACAAAACGAAATCCCATTTTATCCAGCGATTTTGCCAACGAGCGCTCCATCGCCGCATACCAATAGCGAATGCCATTTTTTCGGCTGTAGCGATACATCTCACGATATAAGCCTAGTAAGAGTAAAGGGCTGTTACCGTCCCGCTTTTTTCCTCCCTGATGCGGATGAATTGATGCGGCATTCCCTTTTTCCCGGAAGTCTTGCGATACACCTTCCATCGAATCGCCTCTGCGACGACGATGTGATTTGCGGACGACTAAGCGTGATATTTCACCCGCAGTTTCTCTGGCTGGCATGACATAGTCTTCAAAAATGCTACAGTGCCCCTCAAAAGGGTAATTCAAATCAGAGGATGGTTGCACTAGGCGCACTGTACCGACAATCTGGTTATCCATCGTGAAGGCGGCAAAATGCGTGGAACACTCGTCAAACTCATCACTTTCTAAACCATCTTTAAATTCTTCAGTCGGCAGAAAGTGACATTCAAGACAGTACACCTCATATCTCAGCTGAAAAATCTCTTTGAGTAGGGTGGACTCAATATTTCCACTTAATTCCTTACGGAAATTAAAGTAAGGAACCAGAATATCGCGCTTGCTAAGTAATCTCTTAATCAGCATGTGCCTTCCGATTTAAGGTTTACTGCTGCGGGTGGGGCGCATCACGATAGACGATGCGTCAACAATATTACGTTGAAACGGGTGGGTCGATTTTTGGTATAAACGATTAATTTTTTGCACGTAATCCATGGTCTCCAGATAAGGCGGAATTCCATGGTATTTCTCTACGGCTCGCTCGCCCGCATTGTAAGCAGCAGCTACCAATGAGACATTACCCCTAAAAAGAGCTAATAGCCAGCGTAAATAGGATAAGCCACCCTTGATGTTATCTTCCGCATCAAACGCATTTTTTACGCTGAAGCGCTGGGCAGTATCAGGGGTCAGTTGCATCAGACCCTGAGCATTTTTGGGAGAGAGAGCCTGCTCGTTAAAACCAGATTCTACAGAGATAACAGCCAACGCCAGATTAGCGTCAACAGAATATTTTGGCGCCCATTTTTCGACTAGCTGCGAAATCCGGCCTTTGGGGTATTTGGGTAAAAAGACCAGATCTTTTTTTTCATCCAGATTGATAATCTCAGAACTCAGGCAAGCAGGCAGTGCCGATATCTCCTCGGTTGACATATTGCCGATCATTCTCCGTGCCAGTTCGTGACCCTGCTCAGCAGCCAATTGAAATAATTGTGCGGCAGTAGCATCGTTGCGCTCAACACCACGCCCGTTAGCGTACATCCAGCCCATCGCATATTGCGCATCAGCATCGCCCAATTTCGCTGCCGCACAATATAAACTTAATGCATGCGAATAATCTTTTGGCACACCTTCTGCATGCTCATATCTGGCCGCCATTATCGTCAAGGCGCGACTATCCCCCATATCTCCAAGCGCTCCATAGAGAGCGCCGGGCGCACTCTCCTCGGCGAGCGCAATACTGCTCGCCAACACCAAGACAGAGAAAAATATAATTGAACGAGCGAACATAAAATACCTTGTATCGATTGAGCGCCTCAATGACATTGATCTGACAAAGATCATTTGTCGTTCTTGAGTGTCAATATCCCGATATTTTTTGTGATTGTTATTATTTTGTATACTACAGGCAAATCGGAATAATACAGTATTAAAAATGCAACTATATTGACTTTATTTCAACCTGATTAGCTATTTATAATTTGCTTTCAGGAACGCTTTGCAAGCAAAGTATTCCCCAAAAAAAATGTCCCTCTTTAAGCATCTCGAGGAGATATAAATGCCTTATGAAATAGATGGCGCAGTAGTAAAAACGGGGGCATACGCAGCCAGTTTGCGCGCACATACAACATATTTCTTGCCGTTTTTGTGAACCAGTCATCACAACTAAGATGGACAGGCAACAAGGCTCGCATAAATAAATGATCCATAAAAGCGACAAACAAGGCATGCGGTGCGCTGTCTTTGGCCTGTGCCATTACGTGTTGAGGAATATCGGCCTGCAGTATCAGGTGCATATAGCGAAGCGCATAGAATAACGGTCGCCCCAGCTCCAACTCCCTTGCCCGCGGAACAAGGGCAGACCAAAAAAATGGATCCTTACCAAAATGCGTAAACAAACGCTGAATATCTATTAAATCTCGCAATCCGTGATGAAACTCACCTTCATAGAATAGGTGTACCATGCTATGCAACACCATATCCACCGGTGCCAGCATCCGAATCTGTGAACCGCTTCCTACGCAAATTGTGGCATCAAGCAATTTTTTTGAATCCGGATGGACCGCGGCAGTTTCGGGCAAGATTGCATGGTGCAGATCAACGACCGTCATCCTCTTTACATGCTGCATGGGAGGCAATTCATGCATCCATTGCCGGTAATAGCGCTGATCATACTCATCGTGATGCGTAGACTCCCAGCCATGCAACATCAAAGCAGCCTCAACGGCACCTAGCGCATCTTTTGAGACGATGATATCAATGTCAGAAAACAGACGCCCCTGCGCTGCCGGTAAATCCGCCATGACATAAGCAGCGCCCTTGAGCAGAACAACAGGTACATCCGCATCCTTCAATGCATTTGCAATCATATGCACTTCCCACTGAACTGCCTGACGGTGTTTTTGTGCGACTTTTTCCGCCCATAACAGATGCCTGAGGGCTTGATCGGGGACTGATGGTAATAACTTTGTTTCTTTCAAAAGGTAATACAAACTGCCCAATATATTTGCAGCACGCGCCTGCCGAATCAGCAAATCCCAATCGGACAATGTGAAAGATTGAATGAGCACTGGCTCACGCAAGCACTGCAACAAAAGTCGTCGCGGATCGATGTCACTCTGGATGTTGTCACTCAAATACACTGTCATCCCTTAGACTCGACTAAGGAATCAAAAAATTGGATCGCCTGCTCAAGAGAGCTATAGGTAAATTCAAATGAGTCAGCACCGTCTATTACTTTAGTTAAAGCATGAAAGCCAGCAGCACCAAGCAAACTATAGTTGAAAGCATTATCTGCAACCCGGATAAATGCACGAGCCTTAGGAACCGTGTTAATGATCGTCTCAGAATTTACCTGAAACTGAGGGAAAATAATCCAAGCCGGGTGTGCCACTTCCCGTCCTCGCACGACACTGTCCAAAGTCGGCTTCATGTGCGCAACCGTGCCTTTAATCGTATCTCTCACAGGATTACTGAAGACTGCATCAGGAATGAATTTTTTTATGACGTCGATGGAAGAATTTTTCAAACTGACCGGCCGCGGCAATGGTGTTACATCGCCGTTATGCAGATTTATCAGCGTTAATTCGTCGGACAACAAACGCCAGCCATGATGTGTCAGCGCAGCACATAAGGTGCTTTTGCCAGATCCTGGCGGAGCAGGCAAGATAACAGCGCGGCCACCCCGCTCTAATACCGCAGCATGAATCATCAGGTAGCTATGCGCGTGACTTGACACGCACCAGTTCATGCCCCACTCGAGCAAAGGAAAGGCTTGATTATATGGTAGGGGTTTAAACGGCAAGGCACCGTCACACTCAAACAGAACTTGTCGTCGCAACCAACGCCGCATGCCACCTGAGGATTTCAACCGGACATGAAAATCAGCAAACTCACGACCGACCAATAAATAGTCAGCATAAATTTTGGCAAAGCTATGTATTGCCGTTGGAATTTGTGTTTGGATGTTGAGGACGAATGCCCCCATCTGCAGAAACAAACCACGCTTCAGTTCACTGCACAGTTCAGGATAAGATAAATCAGCTACTTTCAAATTAAACACGCTCAATCAAAACAAGAGCATGCAGACTAATGAGCACATCACGAACATAACGAACTAAATCGTCGTCGATCTCAACATGCCATAAGTCTGCCATCTTGGTTGCGACTGATTTTGCATCGCCAGGTGAAGTAGTTAGTTGGTCCAGAATTTGTCCTGCTGCGCGATCCAATAAGTGGGTAGCACCGGACTGGTAATTAAACAATACGACTTCATCACCCCAATCATGAGAATTGCTAGCGGTGCTTGCAAGCACTCTCCATTGCATACGAATTATCCACCCGGAACTAAAATTTGTTATTAAATGATAACGCGAAATCTATAGTAAGCCACTGTTGTAAATCAGGTCCAGGTAGCTTTCAAATAGGTAACGATTTGAGCCGCGTTCCAATATACACCAGGAGAGGGAGAGAATTTGCCCTTACTTTGCCACTGCGTGAACATATCACGTATCTTTTGCGTTGTAAGGAATGGCGTCCAATGGCTCAAGGAATTAAGGTATGCCGCCACCAAATACATTCCGACGTAATAATTACTGCTGTCAAATGACAAACCGGCGACCAGATCTGAGCAAGTTACGCCGTAGTATTTAGAAGATTTTGAGCAATCAGTGAAAACTTCCTGGAATTTGGTGCCGTTATTTTTTTTATCCGGATTATCGTGCTTCAAACCACCTGGCCAGCTAGTTGTTCCCGCCCAATAGCATGGCGAACAAGCATAACTAGTCTGAGGAACACCACGATGACTTTGATTGCCGGACTGGAAACCAGAAGGGGATTGAGTAGTACAGCCAAGAACCGGACGACTCGCCATTGTCATCAACACACCGGTGGTAGCCAGGCCAGCCTTTGTAAAGCGACGACGCGCCTCACCCGGAAATTGAGTACCAGGCTCATGCTTCAACTCTGAAGATGATCGCCCGTCGTTTTCTTTATGTTGATCTTGTATGGTCATGACGCTCTCCGTCCTACATTTTGATTTACGTTAAGCAGCATTTGATGTGATTTTAATGTCAGCAATGCGTATCTTCCATTAGATCAAGCAAATTTTATTCCATATTGGAATTAAAATAAATAAGCTTTTATATTCAATGACTTGAAAATAGAAATTAGCATAAATTTATGCGATTTCTATTTTCAAAAAATTTTCGTAAAAATTTTCGACAAGACAATTAAATAGCAAAAAAACACTTCACGTATTTATTTGCACTCAACGAACAGCCTGATTTGCTCTTTTAGATTGTTTTTTTGAAAACACTTGAGAGTTTCGCTTATTTTTTAGATAAAATCTAGTCTCAAATAATAAAAAAGCAATTTTAGCAAGATCAGCATCCAAGCTATCTTCCTGTAAGATTATCTCCACCTATCCTGATCAAATTTGATCGGACGTTCTCTCATTCATATCGTCATCTCTGGATTGCACATGCCATTATTAGAAGAAGTAAAAAATTTACTGTCAGATGTTTTGCAGCTCGGCTCAGAAAAAAATCACTTGGTAGCAGAATCAATTTTGCTTGGCAGTTTGCCAGAGCTGGATTCTATGGCAGTAGTCCATGTGATTACGGCACTTGAAGAACATTTTGGCATCCATGTTGAAGATGACGAAATTAATGGCGCAACCTTTGAGACGCTGGGAAGCTTAACTGCCTACGTCAGCAGTAAGCTGAATTAATGCTGAGCGTCGCTGCCTCATCTGCTGAAAGCTTTTTTCTTGATACCTCGTCAGGATATCGGTTTTGCCTCTATTTTTCACCCAAAAAAGATAAGCCATGTCTTGGCGGTATTGTCTATCTTCATCCGTTTGCAGAGGAAATGAACAAATCCCGCAAAATGGCAGCAATGCAAGCACGACGCCTCGCGGTAAGCGGCTACGGCGTCTTGATAATTGATTTATTTGGCTGCGGAGATAGCAGCGGCGAATTAAAGGATGCCAGTTGGTCTATCTGGAAACAGGACGTCCAGGACGCGATAAATTGGATGCGGGCCAGACTAAAGGCACCCATCAGTCTCTGGGGCTTAAGATTAGGTGCGTTACTCGCACTGGATATGGTTCAAAGTACTGAAAACCCCGTCGAGAAAATCGCACTGTGGCAACCAGTGTTGCAAGGCACCAGCTTCTTAAATCAATTTTTTCGATTACGTCTGGCAGGCGATATGCTGACAGAAAAAAACCCCTCCTCAACACAACCATCAGTCAGAACACTGTTGGATCAAGGACAAATTGTGGAAATTGCCGGCTATGAGATAAGCCATGCGCTTGCAGCTAGCATTGACGCACTTGATGCATCTGGGTGGCATTTTGGAGCAAGTGATCTGCACTGGCTTGAATGTCCTTCGGAGAACAGCACGGCACTACCGTTTGCACGACAAAAAATTCTGACCGGGTGGATGGAGAAAGGGACTCACATCAACATTCAGATGGTTTCGGGTCACCCGTTCTGGATGAGCCAAGAAACTACAGTCAACACGGATTTGGTTGATGCTACGACAGGAATTTTCCGTCAACCATGAAGACGCCCCAGGGAAATGCCATCGCAGAGAAAACCATATGCTTCAAGGTAGGCACGGACCTGCTATATGGCGTAATGTGCTTGCCAGCCAATTCTAGTAAACGAGGCGTTTTATTCATCGTTGGAGGGCCACAATATCGGGCAGGCAGCCACCGTCAATTCACTTTACTCTCACGTGATTTAGCCTTAAATGGTTTTAGTACCATGCGGTTTGACTATCGTGGGATGGGAGACAGCGAAGGGGATGCATACGATTTTTTAAATATCCATGATGATATCCAGTCAGCAATCAACAGTTTTCTCCTCAACAATCCGTACCTGTCAGAAATTGTATTGTGGGGGCTGTGTGACGGTGCTTCTGCCGCCATGCTGTATGCGTCAGGCGATCTAAGAGTTAAAGGACTGATTCTGATTAATCCATGGATAAGAACTGAAGCAGGTAGCGCTAAAGCCCATTTAAAACATTACTATAAAGACCGGCTGACCGATCCCTTGCTTTGGAAGAAAATCCTGCATGGTCAGTTCAGTTATCGTGCAACAGCGAAATCTTTGCTTAGCCAGATAAGTCAAATCCTCAAAACCGACAAAGCTTCAGGCGAAACAGCCCAGCAAGCGCACTTGCCAGACCAGATACTAACGGCAATGCAACAATTTACCGGAAAGACACTGATCATCCTGAGCGAAAATGATTTGACCGCCAGAGAATTCGCAGATGTGCTGCATGGATCCAAACAATGGAAAAACTTATCCATATCGCCTCAATTCCGCGTACATGAGCTAAAAAATGCCAATCACACTTTCTCCCAAAGAGTCTGGAGAGATCAAGTCGCTAGCTGGACAGATGAATGGCTAAAATCGTGGTGAGTGCATTACCGGCTTTACTCCGAGGTTACAATGGATATGTTATTTTTCCTTATTTACCCGTATGAATTCAGACGAATTGTTGCGCACCAAGATCAATCAAGAAACCTCCAGACTGCCTTGGTCAGAGTTACTAAAACATTTTGCATCCGGCACCGTCATTGCTGTTGCGTCAGAGCTGGACCTGGTCGAGGTTGCTTTCCAGATTTCTAGTGACAACAAAGCATTAGTGCAGGAATGGCTAAGTACATGCAGCGTGGCAAAAGTCAGTGATGAGCAGGCAAAAATCTGGTTGGAAACAGATACGCATTTATGGGCGGTCGTAGTGAAACCTTGGATTCTGGTTCAGGTTTGTACTTAAAAACAGTAGCAAGCTGCTACTTTCAAAACGCTACTTTTACAAGAAACACTAAAGGAATCGGGCATACCCAAATTGCTCAGATATAATGTATGACACGAGTAAAATCCTTGTCAGAGAGCAGCATTGTTTTGACACCGCAAAACTCACATCAGTATCCGGTTGTTTCCTGTCACAACACTATCTCAAGATAACGTTCATGAAAAAGAATTCATCACTTTTGTTAGCCGCTTTAATGCTGGCTATTGGTTCTACATCATTACCATTGACTATCTCCAGTGCTCAGGCACAAACCGCAGCGGCTGAGCCAGCAAAGTCCGAAACCGTACGTGCAGAAATGGGTAAGCCACTCGCGGAAATTCAGGATCTGCTAAATAAAAAACAATACGCCGAAGCACTGCAAAAAATCAATGCGCTTGACGCAATGGAAAACAAGACGCCATACGAGCAATTTGCGATGCACCGCTTACGCGCCGTGGTCGCCTCCGGCCTTAACGATACACCGCTACTGGCGACTTCATTTGAGGGTATGCTGAACTCACCATTTTTAAAGCTGCCAGAACAATTACGCCTGATCGAGGCATTGGCAGGCACTTACTTCAATGAGAAGAAATATACTCTCGCAAAGCAATGGGCTCAGCGATATCTTGATAAAGATAGTAATAACGAGCCTATGCATAATCTGATTATCCGTGCGATGTACTTGCAGGATGATTTCACAGGTGCAGCGAAAGAACTGAATCTCGTTTTAAAAGCAGATGACGAAGCCAAACGTGTACCTAGTAATGATAATTTGCGTTTGTTGGGAAGCTGCTACCAGCAGTTAAAAGATAATGCCGGATACACCGCCGTTTTAGAGCGACTGGTTACTCATTACCCTAAAAAAGAGTATTGGGCCGATTTGTTATACCGCGTCGAGCATAAACCTGGATTTGCAGAACGTCTGCGCTTAGATTTATACCGTTTGTTACTGGCAACAGACAATCTGGAAGAAGGTGCTCAATACTATGAGATGGCGCAATTAGCACAGTTAGCTGGCTTACCCGCGGAAGCAAAAAAAGTTGTCGATGCTGGTTTTGCTAACAATATGCTTGGCACTGGAAAAGAAGCTGCCAAACAGAAACAACTACGCGATCAAGTGAATAAGCAGGCGGCTGAAGATGCAAAATCCTTAGACGCTGGTGAGGCTGCTGCAAAAGCCTCAAAAACCGGTATCGGCATGGTTAATATGGGCTACAACTATGTAATCCAGGGTCAAGCAGACAAAGGCATCGCTTTAATTGAACAAGGAATCGTAAAAGGCGGATTAAAGGCGCCGGAAGAAGCCAAACTGCATCTCGGCATGGCTTATTTGCAGGCAAACAATAAGGTAAAAGCTGCCGAAATTTTCAAGACCATTCAAGGCAATGACGGAACAAGCGACCTTGGTAGATTATGGTTATTGGTTCGTTAATACAGCTCTCCGTTCAACTTAACTGACACGGACAACTTAATTCAGGTATTCAAAGGACATGCGCTGCATGTCCTTTTTTTCGTTCGTGATATGAGTAATTATGTAAATTTAACTTCATGTGTGCTGACGATACAATCGCCCCAAAAATACCTACTATATATTCATCTAAGCTCCACCCCATAAGATTCACAGGCATAAAAAAAGGCACCTGTAAAAGGTGCCTATTAAATCAGTCACATGCGCCCTAAACATGCACTGAGGATACTACCCTAGAAAACTGGAGAGCCATTACTGACTCTCTGTAATCGTCAACAATTACGAGTGGTAAGCAGACTCACCGTGGCTTGTGATATCCAGACCTTCGCGCTCTTCATCTTCAGGAACACGCAGACCAACCACCAGATCAACCAGTTTGTACGCAATCACGGATACGATAGCAGACCACAATATGGTTGTGCCGACGGCGGTAGCCTGAGTGGTTACCTGACCAATAATGGAATAAGGATCAGCAGACATTTTGTTTGTCACGTAGTCGAACACACCTTGACCACCAAGTGACGGGGCTGCAAATACACCCGTCAACAATGCACCCAAGATACCGCCAACACCATGCACACCAAAGACATCGAGTGAATCATCCGCGCCTAACAGGCGTTTTAATCCATTGACACCCCACAAGCAAATGACACCTGCGAGCAAACCAATGATCAGTGCGCCCATCGGTCCGACGAATCCGCAAGCCGGAGTAATCGCCACTAAGCCAGCAACTGCACCGGACGCACCACCCAGCATGGAAGGTTTGCCTTTAGACATCCATTCGCCAAACACCCAGGAGACAGTTGCAGCAGCAGTTGCCAATAAGGTATTAACGAATGCCAGAGCAGCTACATCACCGGCCTCTAAAGCGGAACCCGCATTGAAACCAAACCAGCCCACCCACAATAACGATGCACCAATCATTGTCATTGTCAGTGAGTGTGGTGCCATGGATTCTTTACCATAGCCAACACGTTTGCCAATCAGGTAAGCGCCGACCAGTCCGGCAACCGCTGCATTGATATGCACAACCGTACCACCCGCGAAGTCCATCGCACCTTTTTGGAACAAGAAGCCCGCTTTAGCACCTTCAGTAACCGCCGTTGCTGCATCTTTAATAGCGTCAGGACCTGTCCAGAACCAGACCATATGAGCGACTGGCAAATAGCTGAATGTGAACCACAACACCACGAATAACAATACTGCGGTGAATTTAGCACGCTCTGCAAATGCACCAATAATCAAGCCGCAGGTAATTGCCGCAAAAGTCGCCTGGAATGCCACATAAACGAATTCAGGAATAACGACGCCTTTACTAAATGTTGCCGCAGTAGAGAAGGTCGCCTTTGCCGGATCCCAAATACCGTTCAAGAACAAACGATCAAACGATCCGATGAAACGCCCACCTTCAGTGAAAGCCAGTGAGTAACCATAGACACACCACAAAACAATGATGACGGCAAAAATCATGAATACTTGCATCAGTATGGACAGCATATTCTTAGAGCGAACCAAACCGCCATAGAACAGTGCCAGACCAGGAATAGTCATCAAAATAACCAGCAAAGTTGACACCATCATCCATGCGGTATCGCCTTTATTCGGCACAGGTGCAGGTACGGCAGCAGCTGATGCTGCTGCGTCTGTAGTTACCGCTGGAGCAGCGGGTGCCGCAGCAACAGAAGCTACGGCGGGCGCTGCTTCTGCAGGCGCTGATGCGGGTGCAACAACAACGGCAGATGCAGCGGATGCTTCTACTTTAGCCGACGCGTCATCCGCTGCCATAGCAGACGACGATACAAAACCGACCGATAAAAGCAAGGCACTACTGATTAATGCTTTGCAAAATATTTTCTTCATGTGTGATCTCCCTGTGGATCTTAGAATATCGGTCAGAGTGCTTCGTTGCCGGTTTCGCCGGTACGAATACGCACAATTTGCTGTAAGTCATAAACAAAAATTTTGCCGTCACCAATCTTGCCAGTACGGGCCGCGGCTTCAATCGCTTCAATAGCGCGATCAACGATAGCGTCATCAACCGCTGCTTCAATTTTTGTTTTTGGTAAAAAATCGACCACATATTCCGCACCACGATATAACTCGGTGTGCCCCTTTTGGCGACCGAAACCTTTGACTTCAGTCACGGTAATACCTTGTACGCCGATGGCTGACAGTGCTTCTCGCACTTCGTCGAGCTTAAACGGTTTGATAATGGCGGTAATCAGTTTCATGCTGACCTCGATTAGATAATACGTTGCTTAAAATGATTTAAGAGCTGACAAAACGATACTTGTTTTTCCAGTAAATTTGCCTTGAGGTGTCACATATAAAGCACTATCTGCTTTGGTTGCAACCGCAGCAGCACTAAACGTCACGCCAGCATACTCAGTTGTTACACCGACCTTCCAATCTGTGTACGCATATGCCGTGTTGTTTTTTACTGTTTGATGGCCCGCATGTAAGTTCAGCGTATAGCCAGGGGTGAATTCAACATTGGCACCAATATCCAGATATCCACTATTTTTACTGTTGACGAAGCCGAAAAGATTAGTCACTGAGTGAGAATACTTTGCATAAACAGGACCATAACCAACCTGACCATAAATCTCCGTAGTATTCGCATTAGCAAATCCAGGAACGCTGCTCAGACCGTTGGATGGGTATACGTAAGAGAGTACGCCGACGTCGTATGAAATATCTTTGACGATCTCACCGCGCTTACCAGCGTAGATATCCCATTCAACGTTGCCACTACCGCCTGCGTCTTTCGTCCATTTAATGGTAGACAACCAGGTACCCGCATAAAAACCTGTCGGGTTATGGGTATAGTCTGCACCACCTTGTAAAGCTGGATCCAGACGTGTTTGTGAGATACCACGGTAACGGTAATCACTTATTGCACCAATATTGAAACTTACTTCATTGTCAGGCTTTGCATCTTCTGCATGTGCCAAACTGCCTGCTAACGATGCTGCAACTGCTGCGGCGAGTAATAGTTTTTTCATTGCGCGTCCCTTTTTTGGTTAATAAACAGATTAGAAAACGTAAATTCCAAGCTGGTATTAGCAGGAGTCGTGCCAACCAGACAAAGTGACGAAATAAAATTCGCCAAAATCTCAATACTCCCGCAGCAAACACTGACAACAACCGACAAAACGGCGTCATAAGTGCATTTGAGCCAAGGGATGCGCTATGATTCCATTGAAGATAAAATGCCTTTCACTATTTAGCAGACCATTTATTTTGAGTTACATCAGGTCGCCGCACCAATTTAATGCAAAACCTAAATAAATCACCCCACATTACCGCACCAGTATCGTGCAATTTTTAGTTATTACAAGGATTCTTATGAGTAAGCCTGATTTTTTCAATGAGCTTCAATCTAAAATCAATCAGGTTTTAGAAAACTCCCCCGCCAAAGATATAGAAAAAAATGTCAAAGCAATGATGAGTCAAGGCTTCTCCAAGCTAGACCTAGTTACCAGGGAAGAGTTTGATATACAGGCACAGGTTCTGGCTAAAACAAGAACTAAACTAGATGTTCTTGAAGCACGGATTGCAGAACTGGAAACTGCAGCCAAGAATAAATAATATCCTTGGCCGTTCCAAAAAACTGCCCTCCAGAGGGCCGCCTACTACAGTGTCATACAAAACTAATATACTTTTAAACTAATATACCGTTGTACTCAGCCTGCGGCAACTTTGGGCACGGCACGCTAAAAAACTGTTCCCAACACGCCCTAAATTTTATATAGCAAACCTTGAGCGCCCAAGACTTGTAAAGTGGTCTGGTACTACAGGTATGTCTGTTTTTGAATTCATCCGCACGTATTTACTCATTCGATATTGGCCCTCTCAGCGCTCTTGAGAGAGTCAATATTGTTCACGTAATCTGTTTTCGCACTGGCTTGAACAAGGTTCATCTCTATTTATTGGCTTTCGTCGGATAAGGGGCGTCGCTCTGAAACGTACTCGCTAAGCTTGGCGACAATCGCAATCATCAGGAAACCACCATGCTCACCAGCTTAGTATTTATTCTTCGTAAAACCTTTGGCGGGATGGTCATACTCAGTGTCTTCATTGTATTAGTGGTCAATGTGGTATTTAGATACAATCCACCGGATTGGTTTTTTCTGGTCCCCATAGTACTAAGTGCGTTGATTGCTGCCGTGGCATTCTCACACGTACGTCGGGTACGTTTGATTTCTACTGAAGTCATAGCCAGTACACTGGCCAACAGACAGCACCTTCAGATCGAGATTCCTTTAGAAGCAAGTCTAGCGTTTGCTTTAGTGGAGGCGGCGATACGCGAATTGCCCGGTATAGAACAAGTTGAAAGCGCTCACGACAGCCTGCAAGTGCGTGCCAAGATTAAACGCATCAATCCCTATCAAGATCATTTTTTTAATCAGATCAAGTATTTAAATTGGCTGGCGACTAAACGCAACCAGATACTGGCGACTGTCACACCTGGTGATGATGTAGGCAGCGTCAGCTTACTTTGCGAACCAGAAAGAGCCGTGTGGACCGATCTGTTTTTGGTCGATAACGGTACCAACTTAGAAAATATGCAGGCGATCAGTCGCGCTATTTTACGTCGGATGGCAGAACTGCGTCGTCAGGAACAGGCCGCTGTGCAACAAACCGTCAGTGAAAAAGAACTCACCGTCGCCAAACTCAATCTCTTGCATGCACAGGTAGAGCCACATTTTTTGTACAACACCTTAGCCAGTGCGCAAATTTTAACGCGCACCGATCCGGCTGGCGCCGATCACATGCTCGGTAATTTGATTACTTACCTTCGCTATTCCTTACCGCGCACAGAAAATTCTTTATCGACCTTGGGTGAAGAGCTAGAACGTGCCAAAGCCTATTTGGATATTATGAAAATACGCATGGGGTCGCGCCTGCAATTACAAATAGAAGTCACGGATAATTTACGGACGATTTTATTTCCAAGCATGATGCTGCAGACCCTGATTGAGAACGCCATTAAGCATGGTCTGGAGCCACAATCCGGTGGTGGCACGATCTGGATTTTTGCACGTCATAATGAGCAATCTGTTGCGATCACCGTGGCCGATAACGGCCGTGGCTTCAGCGCCGAGGGCGCGGGCACAGGTATAGGTTTGCGCAATATACGTGAACGTCTGCGTCTAGCTTACGACTCCGCGGCCTCATTCGCGATAGCCGCTAATTTCCCTAGCGGTGTCGCAGCCACTATCAATGTACCGGCGAACTTCTTACAGGGAACGAATCATGTCTAATATGTTAAAGGGGCTTAAGTGTGTAGTCGCCGAGGACGAAGATTTGCTTAGATTATCCTTGCTAGAGTCATTGGAAGAAGTCTGGCCTGATCTGAAAATTATTGCGGTCTGTGACGACGGTGGTAGCGCGCTGGAGGCGATAGCGATGCATCAGCCGGATATCGCCTTTCTGGATATCCGCATGCCAGGCTTAAGTGGTTTGGAAGTAGCAGAGGCCATGACAATGATCAGCCCGAAGACGCAAATCGTGTTTGTGACAGCCTATAACCAATATGCTATCGATGCATTTGAAAAGGGTGCGGTCGATTATCTTTTAAAGCCCATCACAAACGAAAGATTATTGAGCACTGCAAAGCGCCTGCAAACGCGCGCCATTAACGGTAATTACAGCGTCACCAATGATAGCGCTACGATGACTACCTTAATCAAGCAGCTTAGTTCCAGCTTATCAAATCCAGCTAGGCCAGAACCGTTGGTGTGGATTACCGCCAGTGCGGGAACAGAAACACGCTTGATCATGATAGATGATGTCGCCTACTTCCAAGCGGACAACAAATATACGGTAGTCATGACAGCTCAAGGCGAAGCCTTATTACGCAAACCCATCAAGGAACTATTAGACTTGCTTGATCCTGCTATTTTTAAACAAATTCATCGATCCACAATCGTCAATATTAAAGCGATCGCCTCCATCACACGTGAAGATACCGGCAAGGGAATTATCAAGCTCAAAACACGACCAGAAACTTTGAGTGTTAGCCAACCCTTTATGATTATTTTCAGGAATATGTAGACCAACAATACGCATGTAAGCCGAGCGTAATATGGATCACTGTATCCAATACAGTTTCAGTCAAGAGCGGTCAAAAACAGGTCATTATCAAATTCAAGTTCAACCGGCACAGACCAGCATCATAGGAATTTTTTATACCTCTTATTTTTGCGGTGGCTTTCGTCGGCAATTTTGCCTTTTAAGTAGTCAACAACTCGGTTTGGTCGGATACCAGATAACAAAATTTTTCTCTTGTTTACAGTAGATCTAATCAATCTTTTTATTGATTACTTTCGTCAGAAAACCGGAGGAGAAATGAAATTTATTCGTCACGCAGCCATTCTGTGCATCGCTCTCAATAGCGGTCTTGCATCAACAGTATTGTATGCACAAATTTTACCAACTCAAATCACCTCTTCCATCATCGGCCAATGGAACTTTGAAACCGCGACCGGAACCACAAGGACGGGAGACAAAGAAATTGATCTCATGGGCAAAGGTCTTATACAAATCGCGTACAAGGGGCAGGTCCTAATTGCCACAATCGGCTGGCTTGATGAACGTGGTGACGTACAGTCATTACGTAAGATGGAAGGGCGTATCAGCGAAGGAAATGCCATCTTTACTCACTCTGGTACAAGGACACATACCAGCCCACGTGGCAAAGAAACCAGTATAGAAGTCAATGTGATCTGGAAACTGCAGGCCAAAGACAATGTCTTAAGCGGCACACGCCTGATAGAGTATGGAGACGACGCGGCCAAGCCTGTCCTTGGGTCACGTTCTACTTATCCGATCAAGCCGCTAGTTATCACGTCGACGGCTCCCGTCGAGCGCGGCCCGTCCACTCTGGAAGAGCGGACACGAGTCGTGAAGATGGCGGCAGATTCAGAAAAAAATCCGACACAGATCCAGGCAGCGAATGACGAATGGTTGACAAATTGGGTGAATGACGTGCCTGACCTGACCTTAAACCGTGCAGCTACAGAGGACTGGCTGGCGAGAGCTGCCAAGCAAGAAATACGTGAGATAGTCAAGTTTCAGTTTATGGCAAGTGTGATGTCTTTTCAGATCCAAAACCCTACTCTGGCAAACAAACAAAGTGCCAACGATCTGGCAGGTATGGAGGGTGTACTACGGGCTTATGAAACGCTCCTTATTCAAAATCTACATCATCGTTCAGCCAAAATGGATGCGGCTTTAGCCGCGCGCGACAAAGGTGAATTACCTATATTTCTGAAAATTGTTTCAGGTCGAGACTAATTTTCAAACTCAGGTACACCTACATCTGGTTGTTCCCGCAAACAAAGAATAGCGAATATCAGCATCCTGAATTTCGCATTCAATCAAAATCTCATCGAATCATTTCCATATCAAGCAATCTCAACCGGAGTCAACATGCGTAGTATTTTTCTTCCCACCATTTTTCTTTTAATAACCAGTGTGGCGCAAGCACAAGATGCGACTGCCAGACGTATCGTCGATCTGGGAAAAACCGATCCACACGTCATGACCTGGCTTGATATGATAAGCAATCGCTTTGGTGGCCGTATGACGGGCAGTGATGCCTATACCCATGCGGCGCTGTGGGCTAAAACACAACTGGGAGTATGGGGACTGACATCTGAACTGGAGGAAGCGGGCACCCTGCCTTTAGGATTCAATCGTGGCCCCTCATCGGGTCGCATGTTGTTTCCTGCGGAGAAACCATTACGCTTTACTACTCCTGCCTATTCTTCAGGTACGAAAGGAGTCCAAAGTGGCGCTGTAGTTATAGCACCGCATACGTTAGCTGAGGCACAAATACGTAAGAATGAATTTAAAAACGCCTGGGTCATGATTGAAGGAGAAAGTACAGGGGAGGGACGCGATGGCAATGATGTGCATCAAACTAAACCGATGACGCGGCTACTCATCGAAGTTGGCGCATTAGGCACCATACAATCTGCCGAAGAACCTTTATTCTCGGCTACAGCAGCACCCACAGACTGGGGAAATTTACCGAACCTGCCCGATATAAAATTAGCCGAAGATCAGTATCTAGAAATAAAGAATCACATCAAACAGAACTTAAGCACACATCAAGAAGTGCGCCTGGAATTCGATATCCGCAACTGGTTTTACCCTGGGCCAGTGCCTTACCATAATGTGCTGGCCAAAATTACAGGAAGTGAGAGACCCGAAGAAATAGTGATTTTGGGGGCGCACCTGGATAGCTTCGATGGCGGTACCGGTGCAGCCGATAATGGTGCTGGTTTTAGCAGCGTGATGGAAGCGATGCGTCTATTAGCAAAGTCCGGTGTCAGACCGCGTCGCACTATTCTGATGATAGGTTTCGCCGGAGAAGAACTGGGCTGCAAAGGCGCGTATGCGTTTGCGCAACGTCATGCTGGCGAATTTGATAAGGTCGTTATGATGCTCAACCGTGATACCAAGCCAGGTGCGATTACCGGCATCACAGTTCCTACGAAGTGGCAAAGCGTGTTTGATCGTGTGGCAAACGATTTACAGGATGTGCATCCCGTGTTTGACTTTCAAGCAACGTTCAATGATATTCCCCGTGATACAGCAAAGGCATTTAGCGGCCGGGCTGGCAGCGATGATGCCGTGTTTACCGTGAACGGTGTACCCACTCCCAAGTTGATTAATACCAGTGATTTTGACTATACCAAGGTGCATCACACGGTGCTAGACACGTATGAACAAGTATGGCCATTTAGAACTGCACAACAATACTCAGCAATTACCTTAGCCATCATTGCTTATGAGGTAGCAAACGCGCCTGAAGAGATCAGCCGTAAAGGATATTACTTACCGCTGACTACTGCAACGAAGCAAATCTCTCCATAGCAGAGACATAACTCATGCGGAATTGCAGGCGGTCATCATGCACAACCGCATGGGCATTGCTTATCAAGTTATCCAGTAACCACAATTCTTTAAATTCAAACTCCAAACATAGAGAAGGCGCAAATAGGTACTACCGCTTTCTTCAGTATTTACATATGCCAGTGCGATATTAGTTGTGTCGCATTATATTGATCATCTCCAAAATTTTTAATCTCAAGACCTCCGCCTTCCTACGGAACTACTGGCGACTATAAAATCTCCTTGCTTGGATCAACATCATTACCTCAATTTTTTGTATAACAACCGTTTTTGACGTTTCAGCCCTGAGTCTGCTATTGTTGCCATTAACATTCAATCAACAACAAAAAACATGAGCTTAGCCGTCCTGAAAAGTCGCGCCCTGACAGGCATGGAAGCGCCGGAAGTTACCGTCGAAGTACACTTGGCAAACGGCTTACCTGCCTTCACGATTGTCGGACTTCCAGAAACTGAGGTCAAAGAATCTAAGGACAGAGTAAGGGCGGCACTGCAAAATGCACGCTTCGATTTTCCTGCGAAAAGAATCACTGTCAACCTGGCTCCCGCAGATTTACCAAAAGAATCAGGACGATTTGACCTCCCTATCGCACTCGGCATTTTGGCGGCATCAGGACAAATCCCCGGGGACGCACTAGATGAATATGAATTTGCCGGCGAGTTATCGCTGTCAGGAGAATTACGCCCTATACGAGGCGCTCTCGCCATGACATTTGCGATCTGCAAAAACACCCAGAGTCCGCGGGCTTTTATCCTGCCCCGGGCGAATGCGGACGAGGCGGCGTTAGTCAGTGAAGCTACTATTTATCCGGCGGATACTCTATTGCAAGTCTGCGCACACTTTGCGGGTTTTGACGCCGATGCAAAGCTGCAGGCACACCGTGTCAGCGCACCGGCACTTCGTCCGGTTTATCCTGACTTTAAAGAAGTCAAAGGTCAGACACAAGCCAAACGAGCGCTGGAAGTCGCCGCAGCAGGCGGTCACAGTGTGATCATGGTAGGGCCTCCGGGCACTGGAAAATCCATGCTAGCCAGCCGCTTTCCGGGGATTTTGCCAGGCATGACGGATCAGGAAGCGCTGGAGTCGGCGGCGGTTCAATCTCTGACTAGCGGGTTCTCGGTGAATAAATGGAAATTACGCCCTTTTCGCTCGCCGCACCACACTGCGTCCGGTGTTGCCCTGGTTGGCGGCGGCGGAACGCCACGCCCGGGTGAAATTTCATTAGCGCATCGAGGTGTCTTGTTCCTTGACGAGTTGCCAGAATTTGATCGCAAAGTTCTGGAGGTGTTACGTGAACCACTGGAATCAGGTCACATTACGATCTCCAGAGCAGCGCGGCAAGCTGATTTTCCGGCTAAATTTCAACTCATTGCAGCAATGAATCCCTGTCCGTGCGGCTTTTTCGGACATTTGAATGGAAAGTGCCGCTGTACTCCGGACAATATTGCACGCTATCAAGACAAAATCTCCGGCCCGCTGCTGGACCGGATCGATATGCAAATTCAAGTTGGTGCATTACCGCACCAGGATTTACTGAAGCAGGCGGATGGCGAGACGACTGAAATCATTTATGCCCGTGTTGAAGCAGCGTTTGAGCGCCAGATTCAACGTCAGGGAAAAAGTAATAATTACTTATCCACCACCGAAATAGACCAGTATTGCAAGCCAGATCAGGCGGCGGAGCAATTGCTGAGAAATGCCATGATTAAATTAAACTGGTCTGCACGCGCCTATCATCGCGTACTCAAAGTAGCCCGTACGATTGCAGATCTCGCCCTTGCCGAACAGATAGCGCAAGCACACGTTGCAGAGGCGATCCAATACCGGCGTGCTTTACGGGAACAATGAGATTTTGGCGATTGCCGTCAAGTCACATTATCACCCTTGAATTGAGCACAAACGCAGCCAGATAGTGTGCATGATCGTCCATTCAAGGAGAACATCATGTCACCAAACGAAATTCAATTACTGCAAACTTTTTTGACACAATTAGTAGCAACGCAGGCTCAGGGCAAAGATCCCCAGGCGCAGGCAATGATTGCCGATGCTGTCAGCAAACAAGCGGATGCCGCCTATCTGCTCGTGCAACGTAGTCTGTTATTAGAACAGGCCGTGGCTAACGCGCAAAATCAAATTCGTCAATTACAAGCAGAAAACGCCGAATTAAAAAATGGTCGCCCCAGCGGCTCCGGCAGTTTTTTACAGCCCGCTGCCAACGCGTGGGGGAATAGCGTCAACAGCCCGCCGCTAACCACCTCGGCAATACCAACATTGGTCACAGGTACACCACTCAATACTCCGGCGACTGCAACCAATATGGCGTCCCCGGTTGTGCAAAATATCGTACCTGCCAGCAGCTTTTTCGGCTCGAGTACCGGGAACATGCTGGGTACTGTTGCAGCGACGGCTGCCGGGGTCGCTGCGGGCGCGTTCTTGTTTCAGGGAATAGGAAATTTACTCGGCAGTGGTCATCACTCGCCAGTCACCGATGGCGCAGCCAGTCTGAATCCGGCAGACAGCAGCCTGCCCCCGAACTACTTTGACAGCGACCAGACCACTACACCGGCAAAGGCGGAAACCAATGATCTTGTCAATGCTGCCGATACGGATAGTCTGGATGATTACGCAGATTCCAGCGACTTTGATGACGCTTAACTATTCGACAAACGCATTACATAACAATTACTGAGCAGCCAGCAAGGCTGCTCGTAATACGCCTGCTGCAGGTCCCTTGTTTGCCCAGGTCTGACTCAAATCCAGATCACCATTGGTGCTGACCATCACCAGATAGACTTCATTCTTGAGATCGATCAGATTCAGCGTGCGCACCCCGCCGATCCAGCCCTGACGCTCAATGATCATACTGGGAACCTGATCAGGTTTCGCGGCAAAGGGATACGACCAGACACCCAGTGCAGCGCCATAATTATTCGGCTTCACCATCTCACTGCGGCTGGTAAGAGACATCAGTTTACCTTGTGTAAAAGCCTGATCGAATGCCAGCAAGTCACGCATGCTACCGAATGCCGCCCCGGCAGCACCATAGCTCGCAAAATTAATAGCAATCTCCGGTGCACCATTCATCATGCCACGTACATGGCGCGGATCGTCATGATAAGTCGCTGTATACATTCCAGAGCTTGTCATCTGCGCTGGTGCAAAGATTTTTTCCTGCAATAAGCTTGCAAAACTAGCACCACTCATTCTCTCCAGCAAAGCGCCCAAAACAATGTAGTCACAATTGTTATAGTCAAACCCAGACCCTGGCGCACGCTGCAATGCTGCAGCGCAGATGCCCTGTGCACTTACCTGCATATCACCGGAGGATTTACTACGTCGGGTGTAGAACTGAGGCACCTTATCCGGATTAGGTAAACCCGACATATGCATCATCAATTGCCGGATAGTGACGGCACGTGTCGCGACATTGGGAAAGTCAGGCCAGTATTTACCCAATGCCTGATCCAGATCGATTTTGCCTGCATCAACCTGCTGCATCACCAGAACCGCTGTAAATTGTTTGGTGATGGAAGCAAAACGAAAAATACTCTCTTTCGTCAGACGTTGCTTGGTACCCGTATTCATCACGCTGTCGCCAACGACAGTCTCTATCAAAATCTTGTCTTTATGTGCTGCCAAAACCAGGCCGCGAAAACCGTCGGCTTCCAGCTGGCTTATAGCAGCTGCTATGCCTGGCTGTACTGCATCGGTTGCGATATCCTTCGCAGCCGCCGCATGTGACAAGCACATACCGATTAAACCCAGCATCCACCGGTGGAACATTCCTCGATTAAAAAACATGCATCACTCCTGACATAGTCATTGCTACAAACACGCGTTACAGGCTGTTACCAAACTTTCAGATTTCTGCACAAGCGGTGATAACTTTTTTGGCAGTATTGCGTTGTATGCTAACACCACCTATATTCTCTTGCGCATACTGCCATCGACCACACTCAAGGCTCACCATGATTTCCAAGCTCCCACAAACATTACGCTGGACTCTACCGTTCAGTGCGGTATTGGTATTAGCAAGCTGTAGTAATCCACCACGTCAGACTTCACAGGTGATCACGCCGGCAGCGCCCGTAAGTCATGTGCTGGAAGCAGCGCATGTTGATCCCGAAAAACTACTGAATCGCATTACCTGGGGTGCCAACTCCACTTCGTCACAGCAACTTCAGATACTGGGAATGGACCGTTATCTGGATCAGCAGCTACGTGGACAAACAACACCACTGCCCGCAGCAATCCAGGCGCAAATTGACAGCATGACCATCGCTCAGCGCCCTCTGGATAAATTGATGATCGACATGGAAACACGTCGCATCACCGCCGAACAGCAAAAAGGAGTCGATGACACCTTGCGCAAAGAATATCAGCAAGAGCTTACCCGACTGGCACGTGAAGCTGCAACCCGTTCACTGCTTCGCGCGGTGTACTCGCCGAATCAACTACAAGAACAAATGACCTGGTTCTGGATGAATCACTTCAACATCCATAATGCCAAGCACAATGTACGCGCCATGCTCGGCGATTTTGAAGAGCGGGCCATACGACCGAATGCGCTAGGAAATTTCCGTGACCTCTTGCGGGCGACGGTATTTCATCCAGCGATGCTGCGCTATCTCGATAATGAACATAACGCCGCTAACCGTATCAACGAAAACTACGCACGCGAGCTCATGGAGCTGCATACCATGGGCGTGGGCAGCGGCTATACACAAGGTGATGTACAAGAGCTGGCGAGAGTGCTGACCGGCGTGGGCGTCAATCAGAATACGGATTCGCCTCGTGTCAAAGCAGAATTGCAACGGCTCTACGTACGTCAGGGAATTTTTGAATTCAACCCGAACCGCCATGACTTCGGCGACAAAATCATTCTGGGTAAAAACATACGCGGACGTGGCCTGGCAGAGGTCGATGAAATCATTAATGCACTGAGCCGCCAGCCTGCAACAGCGCAATTCATCAGCCGAAAACTCGCTACTTATTTTGTCTCGGACACGCCGTCAGATGCGCTGGTGAACCATATGGCACAACGTTTTTTACAAAGCGATGGCAATATCCCGGCGGTGTTACGCAGTATGTTTGAATCTCCCGAATTTATCGCTTCGCTTGGCAGCAAATTTAAAGACCCTATGCATTACGTCATCTCGTCCGTGCGCCTGGCCTACGATGGCACCACGATTGTCAATGCAGCGCCGATGCTGAATTGGATCAATATGCTGGGCGAGCAGCCCAACGGTCGCCAGACGCCTGACGGTTACTCAATGACAGAAAGTGCCTGGGCAAGCCCGGGTCAGATGACGGTACGTTTCGACGTTGCCAAGGCAATCGGCAACGGTAACCCCGGACTATTTAAAATTGAGAATCAAACATCGCAAGAGCGGCCGCCGCAACCAGCACTGGCAAACTCTGCTTACGTCAAAAACTGGGCAAAGAATTTTAGTCAGGGAACCCAACAGGCATTAACGCAGGCAAGCTCAGCACAAGAATGGAATGCCTTCTTCCTGGCGGCACCGGAGATGATGCGGCGCTAAATACCATCCCATGACATGCAGCCGATCACGTCATTCTCATACCGACTCTCTTCGATACAGACAGACTAAAAGAAAGATCCATCATGAACCGCCGCGACCTACTTAAAACTTTGACAGCACTCACTGGCGCCAGCATCAGCGGTATCAGCAGCAGCGTATTCGCCGCACCTGCAACCCAGAACCGATTATTGCTCGTGTTCTTGCGCGGCGGCTACGATGCCAGTAATTTACTGATCCCGACGTCCAGCAATTTTTATTACGAAGCCCGCCCGAATATCGCGATCGCCCGCCCCAGTGCCGATGCCAACAGCGCGCTGGAGATTAATGCCGACTGGGGTCTGCATCCCGCTTTGCGTGACAGTATTTATCCGCTGTATAAAAAAGGCGAAGCCGCCTTTATCCCCTTCGCTGGTACCGACGATGTCTCACGCAGTCACTTTGAAACGCAGAATAGTATCGAACTGGGACAGGCTTTAAATACGACGCGGAATTTTCACTCGGGCTTTTTAAACCGCCTGGCCGAAGTTTTGAATAACAATTCTGCGATGTCCTTCACCGATCAGTTGCCACTCATGATGCAAGGTAATGCACAGATCGCCAATACCAGCCTGCGCTCTTTAGGTAAGGGCAATGTAGATAGCCGCCAGAGTAAAATCATCTCCCAGATGTATAGCAAAACCGGGCTGGGACAGCAGGTCAGCGAAGGCTTTGCGGTACGTGAAGAAGTCGTACGTGAGATGCAGGACGAAATGAATGTCGCTAACCGCAATGCGATTTCGACTAAAGGCTTTGAACAGGAAGCCCGTCGTATTGCCAAACTCATGCGGGATAAATATGCCCTTGGCTTTGTTGACGTCGGCGGCTGGGATACCCATGTCAATCAAGGCGGCGCCAGTGGTGCCCTGGCGACCAAATTCGATGAACTGGGTCGCGGCCTGGTCGCCTATCAACAGGAAATGGGCGCTGCCTGGCGCAACACGACCGTGGTTGTGATCAGTGAATTTGGCCGTACTTTCCGCGAAAACGGCAAGCGCGGCACTGATCATGGGCATGGCAGTGTGTACTGGGTGTTAGGCGGCGGGATTAAAGGCGGGCAAATTGCGGGAGAGCAGGTCAGACTCGATGCGTCTAAACTCTTTCAAAATCGCGACTACCCGGTTCTCAACGAATATCGTGCGGTACTCGGCGGGCTGTTCGCCGGTATTTATGGCTTGAATGCGAAACAACTCGATCAGGTATTCAGCGGCGTGACATCACGCGACCTCGGGTTGATCTGATCCGCCTTGCGCGATAGGCAGCTCGATATAAAAACAGGTACCGTCCGCCACGCCACCGGGCTGATAACCGATCTCGCCCTGCATCTGTTGCATGATGGATTTTGAAATAGCCAATCCCAGACCCGTGCCGCCTTTGGCACGGCTATCGGAAGAATCTGCCTGCGAAAACTTCTGAAAAATCTGTTGCTCAAAATCGCCAGGAATACCGCTACCGTGATCAATCACTTCGACCCGCACCCGTTCCGTTGACAATACCCTTGCGACTACCTGGACATTTTCCCCTTTCGGCGAGTACTTGCAGGCATTTGACAAAAGATTGGCCATCACTTGCTGGAATCGCCCCGGATCAACTCTGACAGGCGCCAGCACCGGTGCGCCCGACAAACGGATACCGACGTTCAGATTCGCGGCAAAAGCCTGATTAGCCTGAACAGCCGTCTTCAGCAAATCATCCAGTGGCCATATTTCATAATTAAAATCCATTTTGCCCGCTTCGATTTTCTGACTATCCAGCAAATCATTAATCAGGCGTGTCAGGCTCTCGCTATTCTTATGTGCAATCGCAATCAGCTCCTGCGCCTTAGAAGGAAAATCGCCTGCAATACCGCCCAGCACCAATCCCAGCGCGCCGCGGATCGCAGTCAACGGCGTCCTTAACTCATGACTGACGGTAGAAATAAACTCACTCTTCATGCGCTCCATACGACGTCTCTCGCTGATGTCACGCACGATCACCAGATAACATTGCTGACCTGAAAAAGTGTATTCGCTGATCGACAATTCTGCGGGAAATAAGCTACCGTCTTTACGCATCCGCTCGTCTTCCATGTGCACGCTACCCTGCTGGATGAATTCTGCATGGCTGCTAGCCAAACCTAATAAATCCCGGCCATTTGGCGGAGAAAAATGACGGCCGTTCTTGCCTATCACCTCCTCTTCGTCATAGCCATAAATGCGCCGCCATGCAGGATTAGTCGCCTCTATCCGCCCCTCCTGATCGATCATGACAATGCCATCTGCCGCACTTTGAAACACCGCCTGAAAGCGATCAGCCGCTTCTTTTAACTCCTGTTGTTGCTTGGTAAGATCTTGTAATAACTGCGCCTGTTTGCGATTGATTACCTCTGCTTGCTGTTTCAGCTCGCTGGTAATCCGGAGATCGGTCTCACGGCGTTTAAGCAAACTTAGCAGCAAGGTAAATGCGACCATCACAGCAACTACGCTACCTGTCGCAACCGCAACGATAACGCGGCTGATTTTGCGCCAGTCCGCCAGATAAATCGCCTCCTCTATCGTAAAATTAATGATCAAAGGATATTTATCCAATACCTGAATAGCAGCCATCCTTGTCGGTGAGTCCTCGCTATCCGCCATGCGCTTGGCATCGGTAATAATGACGCCGGATTTTTTCTTCTGATCGTGTACTAAAGTATAAGTACTACCGGTCAAATTCTTTTTTCCCATCAGGTCGTCGCGCTCCGGCCAGCGTGCCAGGAATGTGAAGTCATCGCGGAGCAGACTGATGGTAGCTCGCCCATTCATACTGATTTTTTCATAAAAACGGGAGTAAAAAGATGGCGACACACCGATACACACTACCCCGATAAACTCACCATCGCTTCCTGTCAGGCGGCGACTAATGAAAAAAGTCCATTTACCTGTCGACTTACTGATCAGCGAACTGCTGACATAGGTTTTATTACTCGCATCGTCACGCTGCACACGAAAATAATCGCGCTCCTCCAGATTGATACTTGGGCTAGGAAAACTACGGGAATTCACAATTACCGAGCCCTTGGTATCCAGCACAAAAATGACGTCAATCTGTGAAGACAGGCTCTTTTTCTCCGCCAGCATCTGATGAAAATCAATATTCTTGGACAAACCACGCAAGTAGTCCTCGTCAATCGTCCAGCGATCCTGAATCCGTTCAACCACATTATCCAGAGCGAGATAAGCCGTGCCCATTTGTTGCGACGTATTTTCGGCCAGCATCAGGCTAAACGCTTCGCTTTGCTCTTTCCATTTTTCGATTTCTTGCTGATGCAAGGCCCATACCGATACGGCAGCAGACACAATAATCGTCAGCACCAGAAAAAAGCCGAGTGCAGTAGCTAAACGAGCCGTCTGTTGTCCCTTACTTTTCATGCATTCTCGTCCGGTTCTGTTTCCAGGGCTGGTGTCATTTTGTTTCCAGATTAACCGAGCCTGAATCCTCAGGCCATATTAGTACTGTCATGCAGTTTGCGAGCGGTAATGATCGTAAACACGCCATCACAGCAGGATTGATTTAGAAATCCAATAAGTAAAGTCTATGCTTATACTATCGTACACCTGCCAAGAATAATGAGACCAGACTTCATGATAAAACGCTTCTTTCTTTTTGTGCTTGTCGTATTGATGTGCCTGATGGTGGCGGTCCTCATTAAAACGGTCAGCACCGGTTCACGTCAGCTATCCGTTCAACCAGCCGCCCCTCTGGCGATCGACGAGAATGCTGCATCGCAACGGCTGGCGACTGCCTTGCGCTATCAAACCATCTCCCGCCTGGGAAAAGCAGGTTTGCCGGAACAAAGCGCAGACGAATTTAAACAACTGCATCAGCACATTGACCAGTCCTACCCGCTGATCCATGCCAGACTGGTGCGTGAAACTGTTGGTGCCGCAAGCCTGCTATACACCTGGCAAGGCAGTGATCCAAAAGCCTTGCCCATCATGCTCATGGCACATCAGGATGTGGTTCCGGTCGCACCGAATACCGAGCAGAACTGGCAACAACGGCCTTTTGACGGCGTTATCAAAGATGGTTTTATCTGGGGGCGCGGCTCATGGGATGACAAAGGTAATTTGTTTGCCATACTCGAAGCGGTAGAAAAACTCCTCGCCAGCGGCTTTCAACCGCGCCAGACCATCTACCTCGCCTTCGGCCACGATGAAGAAGTCAACGGCCTGCAAGGTGCCAAAGTAATGGCCAACCTCTTGCAAAGCCGCGCCGTCAAACTCGACTACATTCTTGATGAAGGGATGCTAATCACCGAAGGCATCCTCAAAGGGCTCGACCAGTCCGCGGCCCTGATCGGTGTTGCCGAAAAAGGTTATGCCACCTTCAATCTCAGCGCCACAGCGACGCCGGGGCACTCCTCCATGCCGCCCGAAAAAACCGCCATAGGCATGATGAGTGTGGCACTCGCCCGACTGGAGGACCAGCAATTCCCAGCGCAGATACGTGGCGTCGCACTCGATATGTTCGACACCATCGCACCAGAAATGCACGGACTCAATCGCATCCTCTTATCGAATCTCTGGCTGTTTCGTCCACTGGTACAGCAGCAACTCGCGAAGAGTGCCAGCACCAATGCCATGCTGCGCACCACCACCGCCCTCACTGTCATCCACGGGGGCGACAAGGACAATGTCTTGCCGGGCCAGGTCGACGCCTCGGTCAACTTCCGCACCTTACCGGGAGACACTCAGACCACGGTAGCGCAACATATTCACACGACCATCGCCAATGACGCGATTAAAGTCAGCGCCATGTCCAGCAATTCAGAACCGTCACCCATATCACCGATTAATTCCGCCGCCTACCAGCATCTGCACAGAACCGTGCGGGAAGTGTTCCCCAATACGATAGTGGCACCCGGCCTGATGCTGGGCGCCACCGACTCACGACATTTTTCAGCCTTGAGCCAGCATATTTTTAAATTTTCGCCAGTCAGGGCGACATCGGAAGACCTGCCACGCTTCCATGGCACGAATGAACGAATTTCGGTCAAGAACTATGTAGAAATGATACGTTTTTACCATCAACTATTGCTGAATTCGAGCAAGTGATTGCCGAGCGCGAATTTATATGCGATGTTTGCATGGAAAGTAAAAGATTGTTAAAAACATTTATCAAAACCGAGGAGCATGTTCAATGAAACCATTTATTCTGGCAAGCAGCTTGATTTTGATCTCCACCAGCAGCATGGCAGCCATCACGCCTTGTGTGGATATAAAAGAAAAAGTCGAGAAAAAACTCGAAGGCAAAGGCGTCAAGAACTACAGCCTGCAAGTCGTCAGCAAAGACGTAGAAACAAAAAACCGCGTCGTCGGTGTTTGTGAGGGTGGCAAAAAGAAAATTATCTACACCAAGACAAAATCTGTGAAGGCGGATAAAGAGGAATAAGCCGGAAGTTTTCTGGGTAGAAAATAAAACAGCGATTGATGGGTCAATCGCTGTTTTATTATGTGGATCTAGAAATTGAATTAATTGCTTCTGTTTTCACCATCTATTAATTTATCACTTCGTGATTTAAACCAAAGCAAGTCAGATTCGATAAAAAAACATACGGATTACACCTATGAACAACAACATATCCGTTACTTTCGTGGTCGGAGCCGGTGCCAGCAAAGAAATCAATATGCCAATTGGCAGTGAACTCAAAAGTTTAATTGCCCGCTCTTTAGACTGCAGACCAAACATTAGCCAACCAAATCAAGCATCTGACAAAATCAAAAGTTCTCTATATGAAATCACACAAAAAAATCAAGGAAAAACTGGCAATATCGAAGATTATTTAAGTGCTTCACAACTGATTAGTCGTGCAATGCCTTTAGCAATATCAATTGATAATTTTATTGACTCGCACAGAGACAATCATCGAGTAGCAGAAATCGGAAAACTTGCAATCACGAATTGCATACTTGAAGCTGAGCAAAAGAGCTTACTTTACTTTGATTCGACAAATAGTAAAAATCACATAAAGTTCCAGACGCTCGAAAATACCTGGTACACAAGCCTATTCCAGCTAATTACACAAAACTCTCAAAAAGAAGAGCTAATTGAAAAGTTAAGGCGCATAAGAGTTGTATCCTTCAACTACGACAGGACACTTGAACATTTTCTTTATAACTCGTTGAGACATTACTATGACTTAGACCTGAGTGAGACCACTAACATACTTAAAAATTTGATTGTCTTACATCCCTACGGAACGGTCGGCAACTTGCCTTGGCAAGATACAAACAATTCAGTGCCCTATGGAGGAGACACTAGCGTCCATGAACTGCTTCGATTGTCACAAGGGATCAAAACTTTCACAGAAGGAACGAGATTGGAAACAAGTCAGATATCAGAAATCAGATCTGTTGTTTGGAATGCCGATACGCTTGTTTTTTTGGGTTTTGCCTACCACGAACTCAACATGAAACTTCTTTTCGACGAGTCACGGGCTCCAGAAACAAGATATACGAACTCTGTGTTCGGCTCTGCATTTGGGATATCAGAAAGCAACAAAAAAGCCATCGCTCTGGAACTTAAAGGGATGGGTAAGTATTCTCAAGAAAAAATAATCCTTAGAAAAGAATTAACTGCAGCACAGTTAATTCCAGAATATTCTCGGAGTTTCAAATTATAAATTAATCATTCTGCATAGATGGCCGTTCATTACTCATCTTAATGAGATTAATCCATGCTGAAGTGACCCGAGGCAAACTATTTCTTACTACGAAATATCGCCAGCCCCTTCGCCGCCTGCGCTTGAATCGCACTTCTGACAATCGGTGTCCATCCCAGTAGCAAGCCTTTTAATCCCAGCGCCTGGCGTGACCATGTCCAGATATCGAAATGATCGTGGTGATTGACGATCTTGCCATCGCGGAAAGCGAAGTTCGCCTGGATGTCGTTGACCACGGTGCGACCGGTTTGCGAAAACGTGTAGGTCGCTACCCAGTGTGCCTGACCGCGCTGGTCATCGGCGCTGATGCCGTCAAAGACGATAGAAAAATTCTGCGCCTTCGAAGTCAGCATGCGCCACATATCACCGGCTTCACTGCCTTGCAGATTCGGAAAAACCGGATCAGAAAATTCAACATCAGCGGCATAACAAGCTGCCATCGTTTCAGCATCCAGACGTTGAAATGCGGAATAAAATTGTTCTAACAACTTGGCATTCGGGTGCATACATAATCCTTTGTGAACGGTAACAGCGATGCTCGCTGCTGTTGATGGTGCGGTCAGAGGTTTTTCCAATACGAAGCAGGCCCGGTGTAGGTCTCCAGACAAGCCTGCTGCTCTTGGTCGAGTTCTGTCTGTTCGGTATAGCCTTGTCGTTGCCAGAACTGACGGGTGCTTTGTACTGATACCAGGCAAGAATACCGCAAACCCATGGCATTCTGCAAAGCTGTTTGTACCAAGCCAGCTCCCGCCCCTTGTCCTGCCGCTCGCGGAGCGACCGCGAGATCATGCAGATACAGGCAGTCGGGGGCAGCAGCAATGGCAAAATCAGCGCCTAAACGTGTGATCTTGCCCCGTATCGAGGGATAGGCAAACAGGTAAGCGCAGATACCTTGCTCATCCTCAGCGACCCAGCTGGTATCGGGCGCCGAACGCCAGCGTGACTGGAGCAGAGCGAGTGGCTCGACCATCGCGGAGACGTAGCATAGGTTTTGTATGGCATAGACCGCGGGGAGATCCGCAGCCTGCATGAGTCGGTAGTTCATCACATGGCGGGGACAAATACTCCCCCTCTTTTTAATAAAATAGGCCTTAATCCGCGATATTTACCTGGTGGCCACAAAAATACTATAGGGGAGTATATAAAATATCCGTCGATGACGATGCAATCCGTGTGGATTTGCGGATTGCCTCGATGAGGCAGCTTGCACCACCTAGCTCAGTCAGCCCGCAAACTATTTAGTGAGAACCTTTTGAGGATTTGGCGCTTGCGCTGGCTGAGGCAGATGCAGAGGCGCTAGCAGAAGCACTCGCGTTTTCGCCTGATTTCGCCGGTGCTTCCAGTTCTTTTTCTGGCTTGACTGTCTCGATCTTGTTTTCACGCATGTAGTCGTTCATTTCTTTCCAGCCGGCGTAGACCGCAGCACGTGATGCATCGGGATTAAGGGCGTAACAATCCTCAATCGCCCTGCCAGAATGACGGCAGGCACTGCCGGTCGCACGGGCATCGGCTTCTTTGATGGCGGCTTCTTTAGCGGGGTCGGGCAGACCAAGACGATCACAAGCCGATAGCAAAGTCATTGCGCAGACGCATAAGCACAGGGAGTAACGGAGTGACATCGCGAGACCGATCAAATATGGGGATATGTCATGGTAACAAATCCTGCAGAGCATTTCATCTTTCTGGTACGAATTGTGTCATCGCTGGTAAAAAGCAGGAAACCCCTGGTAGACAGGTCAGGCGTTTCTACTCAAACCGCTGAAATATGCATCGCCCGAAAATGCCCGCTATAAATCCATCTGAGTTGATGAAGCAGTGTGATGAAAAATCTGGGATGATGTCGGGCTGATGATTAATACGACGATCCCGGTTGACATAGGCTCACACCTTCTGAGCACAAGGGATCATAGAGCCATCTATAAATCAGCTCATTCCAGTACCTCCGGGAAAACCGGAATCAGGTAACCAGTGACCTCAGTCAGCCAATGAAAAACTCCCGATTTCAAGGAGATATCTACATGAAAACTCTACTACCAACAACGACCATGACCATGTTATTTCGCACCCTGCCTCTCTTTTTCTTCAACGACATCACATGCTGAGCGGCGTACTTGCCGCACTAGGCGCAGGCTTGTTATGGGGACTGGTATTCATCACGCCGCTGATTTTGCCGGATTATCCGGGCGTTATTTTGTCGTTTGGCCGTTATGCAGCGTTTGGCCTGATCGCCTTGGTTCCTGCCTGGTTTGACCGTCAGCGTATCTTGCAATTACGTCGTCAGGACTGGCTGGCTGCGCTGAAACTCGCGCTGGTCGGCAATATCATTTATTACTCCGCGCTCGCCACGGCAATTCAGCTTGCGGATGCGCCGCTACCGACCATGCTCATCGGCACGCTACCCGTAGTGATCGCGATCTGTTCCAATTGGTCACCACATCATCCCGGCGACAGCATCGCGTGGAAAAAACTGGCCTTGCCTTTGCTGATTATTCTGGCAGGATTACTCTTTGTAAATGCGGCTGAGATGGCGCATTTCACCGAAGTAAGTCTCAACGGCCAGCGCAGTCTTGCTGATTATGTCAAAGGTGGTCTGATTGCACTGATTGCGGTCGCGGCCTGGACCTGGTACCCGATCATGAATGGCCGCTATATGAAGGTGTATACGCATATCAGCTCAAGCACCTGGGCAACGGCGCAGGGTCTGGCAACGCTGCCGCTGGCACTGATTGGCTATTTGGGATATGGGTTATACGCATGGCTGCATCGGGATGCTGGCGCTGCCGTTAGCGGAGCGGTTTTCGCGTTTCCGTTGGGAAGCACGCCATTGAAGTTTGTCCTTGTCATGACAGCCTTAGGTTTGCTGGCATCCTGGCTGGGAACGCTGCTATGGAATCTCGCCAGTCAAAAGCTCCCCACCAGTCTCGCCGGACAATTGATCGTGTTTGAAACACTGTCAGCCTTGTTGTACGCGTTTATACTGCGCGGCAGTTTGCCAGCACCGCAAATACTGATTGGTGTGATCTTGCTCTGCGCGGGTGTAACGCTGGCAGTGCGGGCGTTTCAGCCGGCACCGCATTGACGACCATTACATCTGCTGAAATAAATGTGAATGATTACGGCTGACTTCGAGTTTTTCAGGATGATTTTTGAGTTGCACTAATTGCCGTCCGCGAAAATCACGGACGACTTCTGTGATCGCATCCACCCGTACCAGGGTAGAGCGGTGGATGCGCCAGAATTCATCAGGATCTAGCTCATCTTCAAGTTCTTTCAGCGTTTTACGGATCAGCACTTCGGTGGTATCGGTTTGCACGCGGGTATATTTTTCATCCGATTGAAAAAATAAAATCTCACGGGTACTGATCATGCGCAAACTACTGCCGACGCTGGCCTGTATCCAGCGCAGATAGTCGCGCTTGGGCTGTTGATGCTGGCTGAGCTGATTCAGCAACCGCATGATCTGTTCGCTTTGCGATGCTGCCTGCGGCTTATTACCAGCGCTGCCGTTGCTAACGTTATTGATACCGGCACTGGTCTGAGACGACACAGCAATTCTCTGACGTATCCGTTCGCAGCTTGTGCGCAGGCGTTCGATATCTACCGGCTTTAACAAATAATCGACCGCGCCTTGTTCAAAAGCCTGCACCGCGTATTCATCATAGGCCGTCACAAAGACAATATGCGCCTGACCGACCAGCTGGCGCGCCGCTTCAATACCGCTTTGCCCTGGCATGCGAATATCGAGAAAAATAATCTGTGGACGATGGAGTGCGGTGAGTTCGACCGCTGCGACGCCGTTTCCCGCCTCAGCAACAATCTGCAATTCTGGCCAGGCCTCGTGCAAACGGGCACGTAACTGCTCGCGCATCGGCGGTTCGTCATCAGCGATCAGGGCGGTAATCAAGGGATTTGTCCTCCTATTTGTGAATGCATTGCGATTAAATCTAGCCCGGTGAATACGGTACAGAAATACTAACTTGCGCACCACCATCCAGCGGCGCCTCGATCAGAAGTTGTGCTTCTTGTCCGTACAGCACTTTCAATCGTTCACGGATATTACTCAAGCCTATACCGTCATCGGCATGTACGTCAAAACCAGCGCCATTATCCTTGACGGTCACCTGCAAATGCATGCCAACCAGAACAGCACGGATATCGATATGACCACCTTCAGTCTTTGGCTCCAGTCCGTGTTTAATCGAATTCTCCACCAGAGTCTGTAGCATCATCGATGGAAACGCCGCATCCGCCAGATACACAGGGACATCAAAACTCACCGTCAGGCGGTCACGCATACGTGCTTGCATGATGTTCAGATATGCACGGGAAAGCGCAACTTGCTGACCTAGCCTGCCGGTATTTTTTTCCCGCATCTGCGGCATGGCAGAACGCAGATACTGAATCAGATGCGTATGAATTTGTGACGCCTGCAAGGGATCGGTCTCAATCAATTGTCCGATCAGGGCCAGCGTATTAAATAAAAAATGGGGTTCTATCTGGGCCTGCAACGCGGCCATTTGCGCCTCCATCAGGCGTCGCTCCAGAGCCTCGACATTGGCCTTGCTGGTAGCTTCTGCGGCTTTCAAATCTGCGCTGCGCTTGCCGCCCGCCAGCACTTTGATGGCGACCGAAATCACCACAAAAAACAAGCCCAGTTCAGGCAATTTCAGCACAGGTGCGGCGATGATAAAGGCGGTCAATACGACCACCCCCAGCGTTTTCCACGACATCACGGCGACCCAGTCGAAGAAACGCCACCACAAGACAGTCGCGGTCTCAAAAATATCCAGAACGACCGTCAGGATATGGTTATCTCCATTGCGGGGATTCATTAAACGCCTTCATCCTTGCCTGCCATGACTGACTCAGCGGGCCGTGAGAACTCTAAACGGGTTCCGCGTTGACGCGCCTTGCGGGTCGCCAGTACGCTGCACAACAACAGCACTTTGATCACCAAAAACACCATGAACAAAGTTAAGGCCAGAGGCAAGATCGTCAGCAGTAATGCGACGCCAATTGCCAGCGATAACAACTGAGGCATAGGCAGACGATTGGCCCAGCGCAAACCGCGACGTGCCAGAGCGACGAATTCAGTCAGCAAGTCACGCAATAAGGCGGTGATTGCCTGTAGCGTCGTTTGTTCCTTGTTTTGTTCCTCATTTTGCTGGCCGCTTTTTTCATTCGCCTGACGATCTTGTTGCTGATTCATGATTCCATTCCTTCGCGTAGTGACATTGTTGAGATGGCATTCAACTGCCAATGAGCACACTGTATTTCAAACAAAAGTCTCTATCCATCGCCATGCGACCAATGGCAGAGTAGGGGGATTGAGCTGTGATTGCAACAGATAAGCGGTAAAGCATGTGAGGACTTATCTATGCGCAACTGCGTCCTCTGCAGGCGGAAAATCCGCTGACAGATGCTGACATCCCTTGTGTGGCATACAATACGTTTATCTTCTCCAGCAAACCGCCTGATAACAGGTGATGAGTTTATCGTGTCTATGCCCTTCTCATTATTCTCACTATCATCCTTGTCTTCGTTATTCTCCACATTCCGTTGCACTGCCCACCATCGCTCCGCCAGCCTCGCAGCACTATGTTGCGCAATGTTGCTCTGCGCCTGCTCACCTAAATTCGATTGGCGCGAAGTGCGCGGTGGCGATGCGCCTTACAGCGTGCTATTGCCGGCCAAGCCATCGACGTATTCGCGTACCATGCAATTGGAAGGTGTATCGCTGACCATGCAAATGACTGGCGCAGACACAGATGGCATCAGCTTTGCGATAGGCAGTGCGAAAATTGACGACGCGACTAAAATCCCCGCCGTATTGGCCGCAATGAAGAGCGGTATGCTCAGCAATATTCACGGTACCATCACCAGCGAAAAAGCCAGCACACCACTGCAAGGCAGCGACATCGAGGCACGCGGCAGTCTGCAAAATGGCCAGCCCGTCATCCTTGCTGCGAAGTTTGTCACACGCGGCCCCTGGGTTTATCAGGTGATTGTGATGGGGCGTGAAAAAGCGGTGACACGAGATGCCATCGACACCTATATGACCTCGTTTAAAATTAATTAGGCCGCCCGCATTTGAAAACCTTCCCCCTGCAAGGCCGCGCTGCGATCCGTGTTTTTCTGTGTTTTGCTTCCGGCTATCTGCTGTCGTACGCCTTGCGTGCGGTCAACGCGGTTATCGCACCGTCCCTGATCGCAGAACTTCATCTCGGCAATGCGGATCTGGGTTTGTTGTCGTCTGCTTACTTCGTGAGTTTTGGCTGCCTGCAACTGCCGCTTGGTATCTGGCTCGATCGATACGGCGCCCGTCGTACCGAATCCACTCTGCTCCTATTCGCGGCACTCGGCGCAGCGATTTTTGCCATGAGCCATAGCTTGCTCGGTTTATGGATAGGTCGCGCCTTGATTGGCGTCGGTGTCTCGGCCTGCCTGATGGCCTCATTTAAAGCGTATCGCCAGTGGTTCGCACCGCAACAGCAGAGCCAGCTCGCCAGCTGGATGCTGGTTGCAGGTACCTCCGGTGCACTGATCGCTACGGTACCGGTGAATGCGGCGCTGCCTGCCATCGGCTGGCGTGGCGTGTTCTGGATTACCAGCGGCTTGTTATTAGTGGTCGCGACCGCCTTGTTTTTCTTGCTGAAAGATGTAGAGCACTCGTTCAGCGCACCGGCGACAACTAGCACCGGCAAAGCGCCCGTGACTGGCGGTTATAGAGAGATCTTTAGCGATCCGTATTTTCGCCGTATGGGCATGCTAGGTTTTGTCGTGCAAGGTATTTTCGTCGCGTTTCAGACCTTATGGGCTGGCCCGTGGATGATCACCGTGCTGGGTATGGATAAAAATGCATCGGCGCAGGCCTTGTTTATGCTGAACCTGGTGCTGTTGCTTGGCTATCTGGCATTGGGATGGTGGGCACCACGCAAGATTGCGGCGCCTGGCAAAGCTGGCTGGCCGGTACCGGTTGTGGTGAGTATCGGTCTGGCCGGGTCGATTCTGACGCAAAGTCTGATCTTGCTGATCCAGACAGACTGGGCATGGATGCTGTGGCTATTGATGGCCTTGTTCTATACCGTATTGACGCTGGTGCAGACACATGTCTGCCTGACGTTTCCGGCAAGCTTGTCGGGGCGGGTCAGCACTGCCTATAACTTATTGATGTTTGTCGGGGCTTTTTCGACGCAATGGGGTGTTGGCATCGCCATTGATTTGTTTCAAAGCGCAGGCTGGACGGTCATCAGTGCCATGCGTGCCAGCTTTGGTGTCTGCGTGCTAATTCAGGTGCTGATCTGGCTGCTGTTTGTGACCAGCAAGGCAAAAGCGAGGGAATTTCACTAAAAAACATCAAGAATTTTGCTTCAAAATGAATAACACAATCTGGAAAGTGTTCTGTCCATTTTTTACAATTTGCTGCATTGCTAAACTTCCTAGTTCGGTTTTTAGGATTATTATTGAAACTAAGGCTGTGGAACTGAGATTCGCTTATCTGTACGGCTTAATCATTGAATGATCAAATCCCGTTTTAGTGACCCATTGAAACAACCCAAAGAGGAGTAGTTCATGTTAATCACTTTCAAATCTAAAGCATCAACCGAAGTCACAATGTATAAGGAGCATGCACGCCGTGTTCTGGAAATGCTCAACAAGAATGTCGATCAGGGCATCATCACACCTGCTGAAACAGCCAACGCGATTGCACTGATTGAAGCGGCCGTTGCCGAGAGCAAGGCGCATCCGGTATCTGAAGAAGTAAAGCGCGATATCGACGCTCATCACAATGACGACCGTGACGATAACGATCATGAAAAAGTAGAAACCGTGAGCTTCTCGACCCGCGTTTATCCTTTACTGGAAATGCTGCATGCCGCACACAAAATGCAACGTGAAGTGATGTGGGGCATCTGAATTCATGACATCGCATATCGATAAAACAGTCGAGTTCGACCTGATCGCCACGGACGGTACGTCTTTATTCGTCCGCGACTGGCCGCTGCCCTTGCAAAACGATAGTACGCCTGTGCATGACGGTATCGTGATCATGCACGGTCTGGGCGAACACTGCGGACGATATGCGCACGTTGCACGATTCTTTAATGCACTCGGTTTTACCGTGCGCACCTTTGACCATCGCGGTCACGGCAAATCCGGCGGCGTTCGCGGCGATTGTCCTGATGAGGAAACGTTGTTACGCGATGCACGCCTGGTCATCAACGACTTCAGCAAGCACCTGAGTGCCCCGCCGCTATTATTTGGTCACAGCATGGGCGGTCTGTTTGCCGCACGTTTTGCGACCGAAGGTCTGGCGCCGATCCGTGCACTGCTCCTGTCGTCGCCTGCGCTGGCAGTCCCGATGTCAGGTTTTCAGAGTGTTTTGCTAAAAGTCGCTAGCGTTCTGATCCCTGGCGTTGGCGTCCCGAATGGCTTAAAAACTAAATACCTCTCCCATGATGCCGAAGTCATCAAAGCCTATGAAGACGATCCGTTAGTCCACGCCAAAATCAGCGCACGGCTACTCAATAGCATGCTGTCTGCCATGGAGTATGCGCATGACCACGCAACACACTTAAAAATCCCGGTTCTGATGCAGGTTGCCGCCGACGATCATCTGGTGGATCCGGAAGGCAGTCAGCGCTTTTTTGCACGATTGCCACAGGACACTGCTCAGGCGTTTTTCTATGAAGGTTTTTATCATGAAATCTTTAATGAACTGGAAGCGACCAGAGTGTTTGACGACTTACGTACCTGGCTTGAGCAGCAGCATTTCACACCGACGCAGCAACATCTGACGAGCTGATGATCCGATGACACGGTCGTACCGGGCTTGTTATCTGAGTTGGCCAGCGATGATGCTAATTCGAATTTTTTACCTTTTTCCGGAGTCTCAAGATGTCTAGTTTCGGCATTGTCAATTTTGGTTTATTTTGTCTGGCAGTCATGCTACTCAATGCAACGCCCGGCCCCGACACCGCATACATTATTGGCCGCAGCGTCGCGCAAGGCCCTGCTGCCGGTCTGGTATCGGCACTGGGCATCTCGGTGGGCTGTTTATTCCATTCAGTTGCGTCGGCATTTGGTCTGACTGCCTTGCTCGCTACGTCAGCGACCGCTTTTGGCATCATCAAACTCGCAGGCGGCGCCTATCTGGTCTATCTCGGTATCCGGATGATGCTGGCTAAACCTGCTCACCCGACCGATGCGCCGGTGCCACAAGATATTCGCCCTTTGCAAAAAATCTTCTGGCAGGCAGTGGTGACAAACATCCTGAATCCCAAAGTCGTCCTGTTTTTTCTCTCCTTCTTCCCGCAATTTGTCCAGGTCGACTCGGATCACAAAACTACGGCATTTTTGATCCTTGGCACGACCTTTGTACTCATGAGCACGGCCTGGAATAGTGGAACAGCCTTTTTGGCTGGTACACTAGCGCGCCGCGCGGGTCGCAATCCGCAAATCAAGGTCTGGCTGGAGCGCACCGTAGGCGCTGCCTTTGTGGCATTAGGACTCAAACTGGCTTTAACTAAGAATTAATATGCTTCCTCCCCCAAGAAAAACCATTACCCGCCCTGTTGGCAAAACGGCAAAGGCAAAGACAACGACGACAAGGACAGCTAGCGGTAAAACCGTAGCTGCAAAAGCCGTTGTCAGCCGCCCGCCCCCGGTTCAGGAGACCCGGCAGAGGGAGATGGCACCAGAGCCGGACATGACCTATCTTGAGATCAAATCAGACTCTCTGGCATTTAGTCTGGTCGGTGCAGCGCAGGCAGTCGCCTACGTCCTGGAGGGCACCGCTTTGCCTCAAGCACTGGCGAAAGTCTTTGCTCAGACCAAAGCCACACCGCAAATACGCGGTGCGATTCAAGATATTTCGTATCGCACCATGCGTCAGGTAGGTCGGGTGGACGCCTTGCTGACAGCGATGACCACCAAAGCGCCTGAACCTGCATTGCTATATGGCTTGCTGTGCTGCGCGCTGACCTTGCTGGTCAAGAGCGACACCAGCGACGATGTGGAATTATCAGAATTGCCTTATGAAGCTTTCGTCGTCGTCGATCAGGCGGTCAATGCCGCTGCTTCGAATCCACATATGGCGCACGCCAAAGGCATGGTCAATGCGATTTTGCGCCGCTTTTTACGTGAGCAAGATAGCCTGCTGCCAAGCGTGATGAAGCAGCCCGCCGCACTCTGGAACTATCCGCAATGGTGGGTCGATCAGTGCAAAGCGGCCTATCCGGCACAATGGCAAGACATCCTGCGCACGGGCAATCAGGCACCACCACTGACCTTGCGCGTCAATCAGCGCTTAAGCACAACCGACGCCTACCTGGCGACGCTACAAAGCCAGCAAATCGATGCCACGCAAGTAGGCACTCACGCCGTACGTCTGGCGAAACCTGTCCCGGTTGCACAAATTCCCGGTTTTGAGCAAGGCGTAGTGTCGGTTCAGGACGCCGCAGCGCAACTGGCTGCCAGTTTATTAGATTTGCAAGATGGCATGCGGGTGCTCGATGCCTGCGCCGCGCCGGGAGGCAAGACCTGCCATATTCTTGAAACCGCTAATGTACAGGTACTGGCGCTGGATTCTGATCCGCAACGGCTGACGCGTATCCGTGAAAATTTATTCCGGCTGAAACTGTCTGCTGATATTAAAACCGGCGATGCTAGCCGCATTAGCTGGTGGGATGGCCAGGCGTTTGACCGGATTCTGGCCGATGTGCCTTGTACCGCATCGGGTATCGTACGTCGTCACCCGGATATACGCTGGTTGCGCCGTAAGGCCGATGCGGTTCAGCTCTCGGTATTGTCGGCACGGATTCTCGATAATCTCTGGAGCATGCTTAAACCCGGGGGCAAGCTGCTGTTAGTCACCTGCTCCATCTGGCCCATGGAGTCAGAATTGCAGGCTGCTGCGTTTGCGCAACGTCATCATGCGATCCGCCTGGATGCGCCAGGCCAATTGTTACCGACAGCATTGCCGGCAACGTCGGATGGCAACAACGATCATGACGGTTTGTTCTATGCTTTATTCCAAAAACCGGCAGTCTGATTCAAGTTCATGCGATTTCAAGGGACTTTCACGCTATGATGCAGCAAATAGCATCTTTCGCCCCTAGACAACCATGATCCTTGCTCCGCCTTTTCATACTCTTATGATCAGACGCTTTTGCTATCCGCTACGTCATGCGTTGCTGATGGCTTGGTTCATCTTGCTGAGTGTGCTTATTCTTCCGGTTGCGAATGCCGCCGAGGCCGAAGTGACCTCCGCCAGACTGGAAAGCAGCGAAGAAGGCTACCGGATCGCCACCAGCTTTGCTTTTGAGCTGGGGCATGGACTGGAAGATGCCATTACCCGCGGCATTCCTATGGTCTTCACGACTGAAGTCGAACTCAGCCGGCCACGCTGGTACTGGCTGGACGAAAAGACCATACGCTCATCACAAACTGTCAAAATCGCCTACAACCTCTGGACTCGCCAATACACGGCGGCGATCAATGGCAGTCTGCAACAAAATTTTAATTCTCTCGATGAGGCGCTGGCTCTGGTCTTACGCCCGCGTCGCTGGCTAGTCGCAGAACGCGGCGTACTGACTAACGGTGCGGTTTATAACGTAGCGGTGCGTCTGCGGCTCGACCTGAATCAGCTTCCCAAGCCTTTTTTAATCAACGCTCTGAATAACAGTGACTGGCGTCTGTCGTCTGACTGGAAAAGATTTACCTTCAAGGCAGAGGATAAGTGACTCGTTTTCTCCGGTACGCCCTGATTATTGGCGGTGCTCTGATGAGCATCTTGCTATTCTTCCTGACCACTGCATCAGAAAATTCTGCCAGCTTTGAGCATTTTTACGGCTGGCTGCTGGGCGCCAACGCCGTCGTCGCAGGTGCGCTGCTGTTATTGGTATTGACCCTGTTATGGCGTTTGTTCAGCCGCTACCGTACCCGGGAATTCGGTTCGCGCCTGATGACCCGGCTGGTGCTGTTATTTGCCATGGTCGGTATCTTGCCTGGCGCCGTCATCTATGTAGTCTCGGTGCAGTTCGTATCACGCTCGATTGAATCCTGGTTCGATGTCAAAGTCGAATCCGCACTGGAATCCGGCCTCACTCTAGGTCACAGCGCGCTCGAATTTTCGCTCTCCGATCTGCAATCCAAAGCGCAGAACATGGCGAGCCAGCTAGCTGAACCCTCAGAAACCTCGCTATCGATCAAACTCGGACGCTTGCGCGAACAGATGGAGGTCCAGGAAGCAACCATCGTCAACGGTAAAGGACGCTTGGTTGCGACTGCGACCGGCAATATGGGCAGCCTGGTGCCAGAACTCCCGACACCGGCAATGATACGGCAGGCGCGCGTATCGCGAGCGTATGCAGCAACCGAGGGAAATACCGAACCTAGCCTGCAAACCGATGACGCCGCCGCCAAAGCAGGTGCCAGCCGACCCGTGCTGGCTGCGGAGCCGCGCAATATCCTGCGCTCAAGGGTCGTCGTTGCGCTGCAAACCTCCAACGGCGGCCTGTCACTACAAAATGAACCTGTTTATCTGCAATTAATCCATCCTGTGCCGGCCTCACTGGCGACTCACGCCGAAGCCTTGCGCAGTGCCTGGGGTGAATATCAGGTGCGATCATTGGGTCGCGGCAGCTTGAAGACCATGTACATCTTCACGCTGACACTGACTTTATTGCTGGCGATTTTCGCTGCGATCACCAGTGCGTTCCTGATCTCTGGTGAACTCGCCCGCCCCTTGCTGCTGCTGGCAGAGGGCACCAAAGCCGTCGCCGAGGGCAATCTCTCACCGCGACCAATCATTACCACCTCGGATGAATTGGGTAGCCTGACACAATCCTTCAACACGATGACGCGCCAGTTGTTCGATGCCCGTGCTGCTGTCGAAAAAAATCGCAATGAACTTGAGAACGCCAAAGCGTATCTGGAATCCGTTCTCGCAAATATGTCAGCAGGCGTGATGGTGCTGGATCAACATTCGCATCTGGTGACCTGCAATGAATCTGTCGAACGTATCTTGCAACGCAGTCTGGAGCAAGAAATAGGCAAACCTATCGCCGAGATCGAAGGCATGAGCGCTTTCGCGGCGGCAGTTGATAAAGCCTTCTCGGAGCAACATGCACAATCCGCAGCAGGCGGTGAAGATCAAAACGCGCAGCACTGGCAACAGCAAATCGAAATTCCGCGTCTGCAAACCAATATGACCGAGAACACTGCCCCCAACAATACCGAAGAGCAGGGCATCACGCTGCTGGCGCGCGGCTCGCATTTGCCGGTCGCTTCAGGTAATGGCTATGTGGTGGTATTTGACGACATCAGCAGCATCATTTCCGCACAGCGTTCAATTGCGTGGGGAGAAGTCGCACGCCGCCTCGCTCATGAAATTAAAAACCCGCTGACGCCGATACAGTTGTCCGCCGAACGCCTGCAAATGAAGTTACGCGACAAACTCGGTGAAACCGATGTCGCCATCCTGAATAAAAGCACCAGTACTATCGTCAATCAGGTCACCTCCATGAAGCGCATGGTGGACGATTTCCGCGACTATGCCAAAACGCCGCCAGCGGTATTGACCCCGCTGAATCTGTCCGGCCTGATCGATGAAGTCTTGCATCTGTATATCGCCGGCGACGGTCGTGATGCGATCAAACTCAGACTCGCAAGCGACTTACCCGCCGTCATGGGCGACGCGACGCAGTTACGTCAGGTGATTCATAATTTACTGCAAAATGCGCAAGATGCCGTCGCGGATAACGCCAAACCTGATGTGTCGCCGCAAATCGATGTTGTCACGGAAGTTGTCCGTTATACCAGTGCAGACAAGGGCGAACGGGCTGCGGTCCGGTTATCGATTGTTGATAACGGACCAGGATTTTCCAGCAAAATTCTGGCGCGGGCATTCGAACCCTACGCGACTTCCAAACCGCGCGGTACCGGTTTAGGACTGGCAATGGTCAAAAAAATCATTGATGAACACGGCGGTAGAATTGATATTCAAAATCGTAGCGATACAAACGGTGCAAAAATATCGATTTTGCTGTTAAAGTTAGCACCGGATTCAAATGTCACTTAATTTGGATCTAACTGTTGCCATGTTTGATGGAACCCGGCAGAGGAACACAACATGGTAATGGCAAGAATTTAATAGGGTAGATTTATGGCAAACATATTGGTCGTTGATGACGAAATGGGTATCCGGGAATTGCTCTCGGAGATTTTGGGCGATGAGGGACACGTCGTACAACTGGCAGAGAATGCACAACAGGCGCGCGAAGCCAGAGCGGCAGCACGCCCGGATCTGGTCTTGCTCGACATCTGGATGCCGGACACGGATGGCGTGACCTTGCTTAAAGAATGGCAACGTGATGGCATGCTGACCATGCCGGTTATCATGATGTCGGGTCATGCCACGATCGATACGGCAGTTGAAGCGACCCGCATCGGTGCGCTGAACTTCCTGGAAAAGCCGATCGCCCTGCAAAAACTGCTGAAAGCGGTTCAACAAGGCCTGACCAGAACGCCCGAAGTCACCCGTCCCGCTCCACCGGCACTGCGTGTGATCACTGGCGAATCCCTCGGAAACGCACAGGGTAATATCAGCAGTAACTTCCCTTCCAGCGTCAGCAATTTTGAATCGCGTAATTTCGTCGCTCCACAAAATCCTGCACCGGTAGTCAATAATCAATTCGCGAACCTGTCGTTTGATCTCCCCTTGAGAGAAGCACGTGATGCGTTTGAGCGTATTTACTTTGAATATCACCTGAACCGTGAGGGTGGCAGCATGACACGCGTGGCAGAAAAAACTGGCTTGGAACGTACTCACCTGTATCGCAAACTCAAACAGCTCGGTGTCGAGTCCGTGAAATACGCCAAGCGCGGCGAATAAATCCTGCCTCCCCCTTGCCGTCACCTACTTCAGTCAACTCAGTAACTTCCGTTACCTCAGTTACTCTGGTCAGTGGCGGCAATTATCAGCAAAGAGAAGCCTTAATTGCGGATTTGATTGCGGACCTGATCGCACCGTCGACCAAGAGCCTCATCGAGACCTCAGTTGCTGATACCGACCTCCACATCCCAAAACACCGCATCGCCGTCATCCTTGAAGGCTTACCTGGCGGAGACTCCGTACTTAATAACTCATCCACACTACTGCTTCAGCGTATCGCACCAGGCTGCATGTGTTGCATTGGCAATCTCGCAATGCGTGTCACCCTGAATCGCCTGCTGCGCCAGCGCCCCGCCCAGCTCTTCATTGGTATTGCCAGTACTGAGCATATCGACAAGATCCGTGCATTTTTATCACAAGCGCCGTATCGCGATTTGCTTAGCCTCAATCCAGATCATCAGATTCTATAAAAAGATTCTATTAAATACGATTAAAGCTCTGCCCACATAACGCCGTAACCAGTAACAAGAGAGCCTTGCCGTCCTCCCTGATCGGACAATGACAGTATGCTGATCGTCGTGAGCGTCGATACACAAAAAATACGTAGACTTGAAATACCGCCAGTCCAGCACCATGTCCTTAACAAGAGAAATCAATGATTTCGTTTTTTGAAAGGATGCACAATGAACCTCATATATAACAGCGAACAATATAGCGTCGTGGAATACGGTGCGGATACCGACCATGAGGCTCTGCGCTTTGGCGGTTATGAAATTACCGACAAATCCGTGCATAAAGAATTATTCATCGGCGGCCCGCAAGTTATTAATTTCCGCAAAGATGTACACGAATTAATCGCCACCGAACCCAGCATCGAAGAAATTGATGAATTTCTTGCCCAGTTCGACGATTACATGGGGCAACGCGTCTGGTCACACTGATTACTCTCGAATCTGGCCGCATCGTATTCTCAGGACTTACTAACATCAGCTCAGGCAATACGCGACATCACTTCCTATTAATGACGGTCTGAGTGAACGGTGTTATCTTGATAAAACACCATTCGGCTCTATCGTCATGCCCACTATTTCACCTCAAAACTGGCTTACCGGACTACAAGCTTTGCCTGCCTCACGGCAAGCGGTGCTGGTCACGATTATCACATCGCACGGCTCTACACCGCGAGGCGAGGGCACGCGCATGCTGGTCAATGCAACTAGTCAATATGACACCATCGGCGGCGGTCATCTTGAATGGAAAGCACTGGCCATTGCACGCTTATGGCTGAACGAAGCGCCGGGACAAACAACGTCGCCACGATATGAGCGACTGGCACTCGGACCCAGTCTGGGGCAATGCTGCGGTGGCGCGCTGGAACTACGATTTGACCGGCTGGATCAATGGAGTGACGCAGAGTTTGACCGGCATCTTCAAGACTACCGGCAGCAGCAAGCGGCAGTCCCCCAACTCTATCTGTTCGGCGCCGGTCATGTCGGTGCCGCGCTGGTCAAGGTTTTATCCGCTACGCCATGCCAAATTCACTGGGTCGATGAACGCGATCATTTATTTCCTCCGGATACTTCCGCCAATGTGACCTGCGAAGCAACTGACACACCCGAAGCCGTGATTGCCCAAGCGCCTCCTGGTAGTTATTTTTTGGTGATGACACACCATCATGGTCTGGATCTGCGCCTCAGCGAACAAATCTTGCGCCGTCAGGACGTCGCCTGGTTCGGCCTGATCGGCTCGAAAACCAAACGCGTAAGTTTTGAGCACAGGCTGCGTGAGCGGGGATTCAGTGCCATGACTTTAGAGAATATGGTGTGCCCCGTCGGCATACCCGGCATCACCGGCAAAGAACCCGGCGTGATTGCCGTCGCAGTGGCGGCACAATTATTGCAACGATGGTCGGATGATGCTGCCGGCAATACCCATGCTACGGTACTGAATTGCAGATTCAGCGACAACAATAACATTCCAACCCACACAATATGATCAGCGAAGAGCGACACAATGACTAGCAACTTACATGACTTCATTCGCGGCTTGCCAAAAGCCGAACTCCATCTGCACATTGAAGGCTCGCTCGAACCCGAATTAATGTTCGCGCTGGCGCAACGCAACGCGGTCCAATTAGCGTATGCCTCGGTTGAAGAAGTACGCGCTGCTTATAACTTCAGCGATCTGCAATCGTTTTTAGATTTGTATTATGCCGGGGCGGCTGTACTACAAACTGAGCAGGATTTTTATGACCTGACCATGGCGTATATTGAGCGAGCTCTGGCAGACAATGTGCGTCATGTTGAATTATTCTTCGACCCGCAAACCCATACGGCGCGTGGTATCAGTACAGCAATCGTATTTGCAGGAATCGCCCGTGCTTTGCGCGAAGCGAAAGCAGCCCATGATTTTTCTGGCAGTATGATCCTGTGTTTCCTGCGTCATCTGAGTGAGGAAGACGCTTTCGCGACACTGGCTGCTGCTTTGCCTTTACGTAGCCAGTACGCGGATCTGTGGAATGGCATAGGGCTCGATTCTGCCGAAGTCGGTAATCCGCCTGAGAAATTCGCCGCCGTCTTTGCCCATTGTCGCGAACTCGGCTTCCGTCTGGTTGCGCATGCCGGTGAAGAAGGACCGCCAGCGTATATTCACAGTGCGCTGGATGTACTGCAAGTCGAGCGTATCGATCATGGTGTCCGCGCCGAAGAAGATGCGGCACTGATGCACAAACTTGCGCAAACCCAGATGCCGCTGACGGTTTGTCCGCTATCCAATCTGAAGCTGTGCGTCGTCAGCGATTTACAGCAACACAATCTGGCACGTATGCTTCGTGCGGGTTTGTGCGTGACGATTAATTCCGATGATCCTGCATATTTCGGCGGCTACATGACAACGAATTTCATCGCGACCGCCGATGCACTGGCCTTGACGCGTGAAGAATTAATCCAACTTGCCAAGAACAGTTTTTGCGCCTCGTTTGCCGCACCGGAGCAGAAACAACAATGGCTCAATGAACTGGATCGCTACGTCCAAAGTCATTAAGTAATACAAGCGATGGTGGACATCTCCTGTTGATAGTTAAGCAAACGACAAAATTTAGCTCTCTGCCAGCAAATACTCACGCGCCATCAGGCGTGCACGATGCAGACGGCTTTTGGTCGCAGCGGTGCTGAGTTGCAGTTCGCTGGCGATTTCGCTGATTGTCAGCTCTTCAAAATCACGCAATAGAATGATCTCGCGATAGTCCTGCGGCAAAGACTCCAGCGTCTGGATTAACTCCAGGCGCAATTGATCGGTGTTGCGAGCCACCAACCAGTTCTCCAGCTTTTCTTCTTCGTAGGGATCGTAGCGCAATGCGATCCGGCCGAGCCGCCGGCATTCTCTCTGTACCACCCGAAACATCCAGCCAGAGAACGCAGCCAGCACACGGATTGCGTCCAGCTTACGCGCCAGTATCAGCATGCTCTCTTGCACGGCATCATCAATATCGCTGATCATGCAGTGACGCTGCGCATATCGCCGGATGTCAGGCTGACACAGCCGCAACAAGCTCTCCAGCGCCACTGGATCACCAATACGGGCGGCGTCCAGCAGCGTGCTATCTTGCTCAGATAAATTCATCATAATGCAGGCAGCTTACCGCTGCCGCCTCTTTTAGTTGAGTGCGATTGTTAAGCCCGTTGCTGAACTGGTTGCCGAACTGCTCATTGAGCCAAATATTGAGCAGTGCATAAAATTACCGGTCACGCCGATCAAGTCGTCGTCCGACCATCGCACACATAGGGCAAAATCCGAATAAACCGCTCATCACCATCCCCGCTGCCGACAACGCCAGCATCAGCGCCAGCTTGCCATCGAAAAAATAGATGCTGGCCGCAATCGCGATGACGCCAGCGAGTATGCGCAAGACTCTTTCCCATCCTGGGACATTTTTTACATACAACATCATGTCATCCTTCTCAATAGTGGCTGAGGACATCCCTCATCTACTAAGAGGCAGCAATGGTATGAATGGATTCGCAGCGATCTCACTATTTTTAATCAACCAGACAATAAATTAAGACTGGCGCAAAAACTAAACCCCTCAGCACCGAGACACGGAAAAATGCAGGAGTATACGGTTCCGTGGAAATGCCTCGGGAAGCCGCACATAGCATACGACTTCATCTGTATGGTGATAGGCAATTGGTCGTTTTGCGTAGGTCCTACAAATGATGCAATACCTATACTCCCCATTATTTTGTCATCAATATACCTTTATCCGCATGTTTTATAAGGTGATGGAAAATATACATAGGTGAGTATAGTCATTTCCAGACACACACTAATCCGGTCTCGACGACACAACAATACCTGCGGCAATCAGCACAAACGCTAACGCGTGAAACCATTGCGGCCAGACACCTAGCATCAGTGCCGATAAGATCGCGGCAAATACCGGTGTCAGATTGCCAAAAAAAGCAGCGATCGTCGGACCGACTTCGGCCACACCCAGACCCCAGCAACGGTAGGCAATCACCGACGGGCCTATCGCCACATACAATAAGGCCAGGATCAGCCAGGGCGTCCAGTGCACGGGCGCGGCCGTTATGTGCTCCAGACCTGCCGCACTCCCCGCAAAAATCAGACCACAACTCGTCTGCACCAATAAAAATTCAGCCCAGCCCCAAACGGGACGCATCGCACCTTGCATCGACAGCGGCGGGCGCGCCAGCAACCAGCTATAGCCAGCCCAGGCCATCACCGCGAGCAGCATATACAAATCACCCGGCACAAACTGAACCTGCGCCAATGCCGACAACTGGCCACGCGACAGCACCAGCGCCACGCCGAGTAAGGAAAATACCGCCCCCAGAATTTGATTACGACGCGGCTTTTCGCGATAAACGGTCGCGCCTAGCAACAACATCCACACCGGCAAGCTCGCCGCAATCAGCGTCACATTCAACGGAGTCGAAGTGCGTAATGCCAGATACTGCAGGGCGTTATAGCAACCCACACCCAGCCCGCCCAACAGCAGCAGATAACGCCAGCGCACCAGCAGGTAGCGGGGATGCTGCAAAGCCCGCCAACCCAACGGCAGCAACACCAGCAGCGCCAGACTCCAGCGACAAGCGTTCAGCAATAGCGGCGGCATGCTGCCCACAGCCAGCCGTCCTACCACAGCATTACCTGCCCACAGCAGCGGCGGCAAAGTTAAGAGCAAAGCGGTGCGGGATGTGATTTTCATGAGCAGGCATCATAGGCAGAGAATCGCCAATATGCCATAGAACCTCAGAACACGAGGCTAACGGTGTCAGGTCGCCATCTCAAAACGATAGCCGACACCATACACCGATTGCAGGCAGTCGAGCTCAGGCAGGCGCTCAGTGATTTTTTTGCGGATATTTTTAATGTGGGAATCAACAGTGCGATCACTGCTATCGCGCAATTCGTCGCTGGAAATCGTCAGCAACTGCTGGCGCGAATAGACTCGCCCGGGATGTCGTATCAACTCCGCCAGAATACGGAACTCGGCAGGCGTCAGAGTTAAGGCCAAACCGCGAACCAGGATCAACATTTTGTCGGCATCGACAACAAATACAGAACTACTTTCCGGCAACGCAACGGCATGCATACCGCTGCGTCTAAGCTGCGCGTTAACTCGCGCAACGACCTCACGCGGACTGAATGGTTTGCAGACATAGTCATCAGCCCCGGCATCGAGGCCAATCAGCTTATCAATTTCTTCCACTCTCGCGGTTAACATAATGATGGGAATGCTACTGAACTGACGTACTGCCTGACAAACCTGTACACCATCAAGTCCCGGCAACATCAGGTCGAGAAGCAGTAAAGAAAACCCGCCCTGCCGCATCGCCGATACAGCATCCAGGCCATTAGCCACATGCTCTGTCAGATACGCACTGGCGTGCAAATAATCCTGCAACACACTGGCAATTTTATAATCGTCCTCGACAATCAGGATTTTGCTTGCTGGCATACGATAGTAGGAATAGTCAGTTTCTGGTTGCTAATGCAATCACTATGTTGACACCACCTAGCGGTGATGGCATCGCCTTTATTTCACCACGGTGCGCCTGAATCATCGCACGACAAATCGATAATCCCAATCCACTGCCGCTGCCGTCTCGCGTCCTCGCCAGATCATCGCGATACAAGCGGTCAAATAATTTCTCATGACTGCCCAGAGCCACGCCGGGAGCACTGTCTTCAATACTGATCAGCGCGAGACCTTTGTTTGTTATCAACTCCAAAGAAACCTGACCACCGGCGTCGGTATATCGCAAGCTGTTTTCCAAAAGATTGACGATAACCTGTGTGATGCGACTGGCGTCTGCGTCAATCATCACTGCTTCAGCCGGTATACGCAACTCGAACTGCAATTGCGCCTTGTGCATGCGCAAGCGGAAGCGCTCGCTTACCCCGGCAATCAATGCGGTCAAATTCAATGGCGAAAAATGAAAAACCAGGTTGCCCGCATCTGCCAGAGTGAGCTGGCGCAGATCATCGACCAGTTTATTTAATTGCAGCACTTCAGCATGCAGCGATACCATCGCCGCACGGTCAAGTACCCGAATACCATCGAGCAGCGCCTCTATTTCGCCCCGCATGACGGTCAATGGGGTACGTAACTCATGTGAAACATCTGCCAGCATCTTTCCTCTATGTTGCTCGTTAAGCTCAAGCGCCTGCGCCATAGAATTGACATGTTGAGCAAGATCGCCGAGTTCATCCTGATTGCCCACGTCAGCTCGTGCCTGTAATTTGCCCGATGCGATCTCGCGAGTGACCCGGCGCAATTCCGCAATCGGTCGTACTAAATGTGAACCCAGCCAGATACTGAAGAGCGTCGCAACCAGAATCAGACAAACCGCAATCCAGAATATATTTTTCAACTGCGCATCCACAAAACTAGCATTGGTCTTGTCCAACACAAACTGCGGTATCGGAGCAATCACCGTGCCGACCTGCTGACCATCCACGACAACCCGACTTTGCATTTGATTAGCCCCCATCCGCAAGGCGCCGAACACTGGCGTGCCATCCGCAGCGATCAGCGATACCCTTGGTGCCACACTAAAAATATCATTTACCGGTGAGGGCGGTAGCTGAGGGCTTGGTAGTGTGAGAGGTGGCTGCCTCACATTCTGAGCATCCGCTTGGGCCGGTGACTCTGCAGCGACTGCAGCAACCGCATCAGCCGCAGGAGCGGGGCGATTTAATGGTGGGCGATGCGGCGGCGGAAATGGCCGATCAGAATTTTTGTTGGCGAGCCTATGCTCTGGCCCAGGCAACACTCCTGGAGAACCGTCAACGGCAGGACTTACATTACCCTGGCCGGTAGCGTCGGGATCTCGTATCTCACGCGTTGCCTGATTGGCAGGATCACGAGGTGGTGGATGATTTTTCTGACGATATGGTTCGCGCTCTGCTCCACTCTCCAGGCCTCGTCCATGCTCCCGTCCTAGTCCGCGATCAATGACCCGCCGCACGCCGACCGAATTATGTTTGAGCCCATCAAAACTCGCATTCTCCCGGTAATAATTTGCCATTGCCGTACTCACAATTTGCAACTCCTGCTCTTGCTTTTGCTGCAAATACGTATTGAATCCCTTTTGCAAGTTGTTACTCGTCAAGCCAGCCATGACCACCACACTGATGACCAGTATCAGAATGACGGAGAAAGAAATTTTCTTTGCTATGGTGAGTCGCATAAAACCGGTTCGTCAGCGGATGGGAGCGTTTAATGGAGGGAATATTCGCACAATGTTCAGTGGGGAAGATTACTCCTCAATTGTGGATAAATCATGAAGCAACCCAAATGCAAAGTAAAATTCGAGTTTAAATGCGTCACGCCAATCTTTTTAATAAATACATCATGCAATTTAATTCTAGTCGGCCAAGACAACTGCGCCATGCGCGTACCATTAACGCCTTGCTCCTCGGTTTATTCAGTAGCTGCATTTTTTCGATGCAATCAGCTATTGCGGAGGTTCAAATTACTGTAACTGGTGGAGAGGATCGTTGGTCGCAACGTGTCAATCAAGAATTTGCACCTCGTAGCAAAAAAGCTTTACAAGCTCTGGAACTATTGGCAAAAAATGATTACGGTGTAGAGCTCGGTGCGCGCTTGCCACTAGTGATCGCAGCAACCCTGAAGGCTTCCTTACCCGACAACGCCGAAAAAAATAAAGTCGTTTATCTAGAAGCAGGTTTGTCGGAAATCGAAATCCGCGAACGCAGTTTGAAACAACCCTTGCGGCAAGGTGTCCATCTATTGATTGACGAACTCACAAAAGGGAACAAAAAAAATCTACCCGACTGGTTTGCGTTTGCACTCGCAGACAACATCGCCGCGAATATCATAGAAGGTTTGCAGCTCTCACCGCTGCCGTCCTATGCTAATGAGTTGCCTGTTGTTCGACCGATTAATTTGAGTGAAAAAAAAGCAGCGCAAAAAATCGCTGAGCAACGTCGGGCGATTCTCGGTGAAAAGGTGCGCCTAGGTATTTTTCAGATTCTACAGCAACAGAACGGGAGCAACTTCCACACGCGTGTAAGAGCCTATTTGCAGGCGTTTGCAGAAAAAGACAGCAATCCGGAACAAGTTTTTAATATGCAATTTGGCATTAGCCAGAATGCGGTATTTTAGCAAGTTGCTGAAACTGTGCTTGCGAATGACAAAGGTGAATACGACTCAAAACCTGCCCGTGGTATCAATCAATTAGATGTGAGTCGAGAACCCATCGAAATGCAGCAAGCATGGGCCGCATTTAAGCAGGCCAGCAAACCTCGTGCGCTCGCATGGTCAGCCAATGGATTTTGGGGATTGGCAGAAAATTCGCCGCGGATTATCGATGCTGCGCTGGCAGTCTGCCACACTAAGGGTGGCAAGAATTGCCGTCTGCTGGCAATTGACGATGAAGTTGCGACGTATGGTGGGCGTTCTTTTGTCGGCGTACAAATGGGTGACTACAACGTCGAAAACTATACCACCACTATTGAGCACGAATGGTTACCGATAGTTCGTCAGGCGGCTGCGCAATTTGATCGACTTGTCAACGACACCTTACAAGTCAAACTGATGCGAGACGCGACCATCTATATCGGCGTGGGTGAGGACGACTACCGACAAATTCTCATCAATGATATGCACGTCACCCCAGAACAAGCGGAACTTACTGCTGAGGTCAGTGGTGGACTATCGGGCCGCGACGGAAAAATCGCGCTTAAATTCACAGGCAAACAATCTCGTGAAATGCAATACTCGTTGGCAGTCAAAACGACTTTGCACGAGCTGACTCACGAATTACAAAAGCAAATAAAAAACAGCAACGCAGGATTTAATCCCCCAGCGTGGATAAAAGAGGGAACCGCAAATTTGATTGCCTATTTGCTTGCGCCACAAATGCAGATTAATGATAGTGCGGCAGAACCGCTACGTAATTGGCGCGTAAGTGCACGCAATTGGTGGCGCTACGAAAATCGGACCAATCTGCAACCGGAGGATATGATCAAAATTAGCCATACGGATTGGTTAAAAATGATGAAAGAAAAACGTGGCAATTATCAAATGGCTGATCTGATGTGCATCTATCTGCAAGCGATTAGCGGCGACGATTTTCTGAAGAAATGGGTGACTTACTTCCAATTATCTGGCGTGCCACGCAGCAACCATAGCACTGCATTTGAACAAGCGTTCGGCATCAATGAAAGCGAATTTCACGCTGATTTTAAACGTTGGTTAGCTCAGCTGTAAATCTTAAGCAAGCTACGTTGCCCTGGGAAATTCTGCTCCAACTACGCCACCCGACAGGCAACTTGTGACGACCACTAATCCATTCGGCAAATAAAAATGACGCCTCCAATACAGAAACGCCATTGATCTGGTTGCTTAGTGTAGCTTAGTTATTCAGCTTAAAAATGGTATTCAACCCTGACCATTGGCGTGCTGGCTTTATAACCTTTGCCAAAGGTCGTGGCAGAGGTATTACCGAATTTATTATTCCAGTACTGGTATTCCAATCCGACACGCAAGGTGTTTTTTGACAGGCTTATTTGCGATCCCAGGTCGTACATGATCTGGGCATCGACATTAGTCTCTGTGCCAGTTTCTGCACCGACTTCGTCCTTGCCTTTACTGGCGATCAGATTCGCATAGCCCTCAAAAGCCAGGCTGTCTGCCAGAGGAATACCCCAGCTCGCGGTCAGCATCGCATGAGTTTTATAGGTATAACGGCTTGATACGATGGATGGAGCATTGCTCTCACTCAGAAGCAGTAAGCTGGTATTCAAAAAACCAGGGACATCCCACATCAACGTAGGACCCGCCACCAGCATGCGTTTGCGTGAATTGTAGCCAGCATCATTTTTGGTGTTCCAGTCAAAACCGATCGTGGCACCGACGCCGCGGACCGGACCGAATTTGATATCACGCCCCTGTAGCTTGCCAAAATCAATGGTATTTCTGTAGACCACATAGGCTTCCTGGGCACCTGACTTTTGGGTCGCTGAAGCGGGGTCCTTGCTGTCCGATTGCAAAAAATCGACATTGAAAAAATTCGTACCGTATTTGTAGCCGCTGACGTGGGTCAGGGCAACAATATCTTTACTGATATCCGCCGGATTGAACGGTTCGGCAAACTGACTACCGTGTCGCCAGCTGATCGCCGTATCACTCCAGTCGGCGGCCAGCACCTGTGCCGTGCTGAGTGCCAGCAAGGTACCAACAAGAGATTTGATGCGGTATGGTTTAAAGAAATTTTTCATTGAATGTCCTTCATGGTTAAGTGAAATACTGCAATGGCCTATGACGTATTACTACGAACTACTGCGGATTTCGACTACAAAACGATCACCAGAAAGGACTTTTTTCAGGCTTCATGAGTTGTGAGCTGTAATGCCACACTCAAAAATAGCTTAGTCATGCACTACGTCCGCCAGACGAAATCCGCCTATTTTAATAATCTGCTCCAGGCATTCTTGTGTTTCAACCTCTTGCGTGGATTCCAGTCGACGTGAAAAATGTTCGATGATGCTATGACGATCATGACCACGTACCGCAATCACAAACGGAAAACCAAATTTGGCGTTGTAGCTGGTGTTCAGTTTTTGTAAAGTTGCAAATTCATCCGCACTGCATTCGCTCAACCCTGCACCACTTTGCTCACGCGTGGACTCTGCGGTCAGCTCGCCACGCACTGCCGCCTTACCTGCCAGCTCGGGATGTGCGCGAATTAAGGCGAGTTGCATTGGAAGCGATGCCGACATAACAACGTCTGCCATAGCTTGATGCAAGTCTCGTACCAGAGCAAAGGGGCGCTGCATGCAAGCACGCTCGGCAACCCAGGGTGAGTGTTCGAAGATGCCGCCCAGAAGTTCGACAAATTGCGCCGGACTAAGTTGATTGATGTCTTGTATAGATCGTTGAATGTTCATGATGGTCGATAGAAAAATTTACAGAACTCAGACGAGCTCAAACAGATGGTGCAGGATGTGTCGCAATCCAGTGTTGTGCGATGTCGATACGGCGACAAATCCAGACCTGATCATGTGACTGCACATAATCCAGAAAGCGTTGCAGCGCGCGGAATCTGCCCGGACGGCCAAGCAGGCGGCAATGCATACCGATGGACAGCATCTTCGGCGAATTTTGCCCAGCCGGATCTCCTTCGGCGTACAACACATCAAAACTATCTTTGAGATATTGATAGAACTGTTCGCCAGTATTAAAGCCCTGTGGGGTGGCGAAGCGCATATCGTTGCTATCGAGAGTGTAAGGAACAACCAGGTGAGAACGCTTGCTGCCATCAGGCAGATCAACTGCCGTCCAGAATGGCAAGTCGTCGCCATAATAATCGGCGTCATACACGAAACCGCCATGCTCGACCACAAGCTTGCGGGTGTTCGGCGAGTCACGCCCGGTGTACCAGCCCAGAGGTGCATGGCCGGTCAGTTCACGCAGGATTTGTACCGCTTCTTGCATATGCGCGCGCTCGCTAGCCACATCCATATGCTGATAATGAATCCAGCGTAAGCCATGGCAAGCGATCTCATGTCCCAGCTCCCCAAGCGCCTGCGTGAGTTCCGGATGCCGCTGCAAGGCCATGGCCACACCAAATACCGTCAATGGCAACTGACGCTGCTCAAACTCACGCAGTATGCGCCAGACACCGGCACGAGAACCGTATTCGTAGATTGATTCCATCGACATATGACGTGCTTCATAAGCCGCAGCGCCGACAATTTCAGATAAAAATTGTTCTGAAGCAGGGTCGCCATGCAGGACACAATTTTCACCACCTTCCTCATAATTGAGGACAAATTGCAGCGCGACTCTTGCCTGTCGCGGCCATTGTGCGTGAGGAGTGTGGCGACCATAGCCGATCAGGTCGCGAGGATATTGAGGGCTGACAGTTGGCTTCATGGAATTCGCAGTCATGATGATTTGAGTTGGGATTGAGCCAGCACGGCTCGCAGGTCGAAGCCTTTTTCTGTTGCCTTGGGTGTGCGGCAGGCGCAGCGATTCAGGTGTAGTGTCATCTCTTGCAAGGCGAGTTTTTTATCTTTACGTTCCAGCGCATTGACCACATTGAGATGCTCGTCAAATGAGCAAGGCTGACTGCCTGCACTTGGCGCTGCGGACTGATGAGAGATGAGTAGTGTGGTGCGCGATACCAGACGACGCAGCATCTCAACCAGCAATTGATTACCGCTCAGCTGCGCCAGTTGAATATGAAAATCTGCGGATAAACGTATCCACTGCGGCTTGTCACCACGCAGATAGGCGTCGCGTTCCCGCTCCACCAGATGACGAAGTGAGGCGACATCGGCGGCACTGGCTGTCGTCAGCACTTTTTCAATCGCTAGTTGTTCCAGCGTCTGACGCAACTCAAACATATCATTCGCCTCCTGTATGCCAGGGCTGGCAATGAAGGCGCCACGGTTCACCTCCAGATCGACCAGCCCATCGGCAGACAAGCGGCCCAAGACTTTACGCACACCATGTCTGGCCAAACCATAGATCTGGCTCAAAGATTGCTCGGTCAATTTGGTACGTGCAGGTAAGCGATGTTCCATGATGGCATCATAGATCTCGTGGTACATACGCTCTTCTGCATCGAGCGGTGCCGTGTCGGATAGAGTGGTCATAAATAAATGCGTGCTGCTCAATATGTAAAGTCGTGATGAGTAACATTTAAATCCAGATTGTCGACAATTGCAAATAATGTTGTAGCATCCCATTATCGACATCGGGTGAAAAATCTTTTTATATCAAGCATTTATTTGACATAAACAAAATTTCATCATTAAGATTGTCAACAATATTGTTCTACAACTAAATGGGGACGCATAACGCCGAGACGATTTGGCAGCAGTCCTGTTCATGCAAAAATGACCTGAAAGTGAGTGAAAAATAGTTATGGGACGAATTACAACGCATGTGCTGGATACCGCGAATGGCAAACCGGGTCAGGGTATCAGCGTGCAATTGCACCGGATCGAACAAGGTCAGCGCACTCTTTTACACAACACCAGCACCAATGCCGACGGTCGTTGCGACCATCCTTTACTCGATGCAGATGCGCTTGTCGCAGGTATCTACGAACTGGATTTCGATGTGGGTCAATATTTTGCACAGGCAGGCAGCAGCACACCCGATCCGGCGTTTCTCGGTGTGGTGACATTACGCTTCGGCGTCGCCCATCCGGAGCAGCATTATCATGTGCCGCTGCTGGTCACACCGTGGAGCTACTCTACCTATCGCGGCAGCTGAGATAAACGTCTTACCCATGTGAATTGACATCATGAGTTATCGCCGTTCACATCGTTTTTTCAAAATTTAGGACAATTGATGGAAGCTTATTTTTTAGACTGGGCCAATCTGCTATTGCGCTGGCTGCATGTGATCGTCGCGATTGCCTGGATAGGCTCATCGTTCTATTTTGTCTGGCTGGATAATCATCTGACACCACCGGTCGATACACAACTCAAAGACAAAGGCGTCGCAGGTGAATTATGGGCAGTTCATGGCGGTGGTTTTTATAATCCGCAAAAATACATGGGTACGCCGCCGACTTTACCGCAAGACTTGCACTGGTTTTACTGGGAGTCGTACAGCACCTGGCTATCCGGCTTTGGCTTGTTCACGGTATTGTATTTATTGAATGCAAAAACCTACCTGGTTGATCCGAATGTGATGTCGCTCTCTTCCAACCAAGCGATTTTTCTTGCTCTGGGATTTCTGGTATCGGGCTGGATCGTGTATGACCTGCTATGTCGTTTTTTCAGCAAGAACGACAAGTTACTCTCCTTGCTGATCGTCGGTGCCGTCATTGCAGCAGCATGGGCAGCGTGTCATGTTTTTTCCGGTCGTGCGGCATTTTTGATTACCGGAGCGATGATTGCCACGATCATGAGTGCGAATGTGTTTTTCTGGATTATTCCCGGCCAGCGCAAAATTATCGCCTCAATGAAAGCCGGTGAGCCGGTCGATCCCGTCCACGGTCAGCGCGGCAAGCAACGTAGTGTGCACAATACCTACTTCACTCTGCCGGTGTTGTTCGCGATGATGTCAAACCATTACAGCATGACTTATACGCATGAGGCGAACTGGCTCGTACTGGTCATGATCATGCTGGCAGGTGTGCTGATACGGCAGTTTTTTATTCTGCGGCATAAAGGAAAAACGCAACTCGTCTATCCGCTGATCGCCATTCTGATACTGGCGTGTGTGGCTGCCTGGATCATGCCAAAACCCACAGCACCGCAGGTTAATGACGTGACTGGGGACAGATTTGCGCAGGTGCAGACCATCATCAATGCGCGCTGCATACAATGCCATGCGACGCACCCGACATTGATGGACGCACCGGCCAAAGGACTGATTCTGGATCAACCCGCATTGATCAAATCCAAAGCCCAGCTCATTTATCAACAAGTCGTACAGACACGGATAATGCCTTTAGGGAATCTGACCCAGATTACCGAAGAAGAACGTACCGTCATTGCGCAGTGGTTTGAACAAAACGCTGGCAAAGATCCAGAACCCGGTCAACGGACAAATAAATAGACCGGCAAATCATCCTTCAATAAGTCAATCAATAAGCCAACAACCGCGAACGAGAACCATATGGCCATCATCACGACCGACCCCAACGCACCAGAATTTACCCGCCGCTATCCGAATCTGGCAGATCCTCGACTGGGTGCCAGGACACTTGCTTGCAGTGACGATTTTTTTGCCGAAATGGCACGCATGCTACATCCTGAACCAGCGGTTTTTATCCCTGGTAAATACGATACCAACGGTAAATGGATGGATGGATGGGAATCCCGCCGCAAGCGGGTGAATGGCTACGACTGGTGCGTTCTGAAACTGGCGCGTACGGGCATCATTCAGGGAGTCGATATTGACACTAGTCATTTCACTGGCAACTACCCGCCAGCGGCCTCAATTGAAGCTGCGATGCTGCCACATGGCGAGCCTGACACCTATACCAACTGGGAAGAAATCCTGCCGTCAGTGAATTTGCAAGGAAATAGCCATCACTATCATGCGATTCAAAGCGACAAAGCATACACACACCTGCGCCTCAACATTTATCCTGATGGCGGTGTCGCACGCCTCCGGGTATATGCACAGCCGCAAACCGATTGGGCAGCGGCCGATCGCCAGCAATTATTCGATCTGATTGCGATGGAAAACGGTGGCCACATCGTCGGCACGAATAATCAGCATTTCGGTCTGGCATCAAGCCTGCTCATGCCTGGCCGCGGTGTCAATATGGGAGATGGCTGGGAAACCCGTCGTCGTCGCGAACCCGGCAATGACTGGTGCATCATTGCACTGGCTCACCCGGGCATTGTGAAAAAAATTGAAGTAGATACCTGTCATTTCAAAGGAAATTATCCCGATCGCTGCATGATACAGGCGGCGTCTATGCAAGGCGGTACCGAGACATCCCTGATCACGCAATCGATGTTCTGGCCGGTATTACTGCCCGAGCAAAAACTACATATGGATCATCAGCATTATTATGTAGATGAGATCAGCGCAATGGGGCCAATTACCCATATCCGCTTCAATATTTTCCCGGATGGCGGTGTTTCTCGACTGCGTTTGTGGAGCCGACTGGAGTGACTATATAGTATGCCTTCCATCAAAATTGAAACACTCAGCCGCGCCGCCTTTGCGCCGTTTGGCGACGTCATCATGCTCAACGGTGCGCGCCACTACCCCATCAACGAGGGGACGACAGAACGCTATCATGCACTGACCTCCGCCGACACAGCAGAGCAGAATGGACAAACGATCCTCAGTCTGTTTCGCGCGCAGGCAAGAGCACTCCCTCTGGAAATTCGCGTGATAGAGCGCCATCCACTAGGGAGTCAGGCGTTTGTCCCCATGACTCATGACACGGGAGAAGAATACCTGGTTGTAGTCGCACCGGCAGGAGAGTTCCGGCTTGAGGGCTTACGCGCCTTCCTGTGTCAGGGATTTCAGGGCGTGAACTATGCCAAAGGCGTCTGGCATCATCCGCTGATTGCTCTGCACAAGATCAGCGATTTCATCGTCATGGACAGGATAGGACAAGGACATAATTGTGATGAACTCAATATGACCACAGACTTGTGGCTGACCGAAGCCGCGCTAGATCAGGCCAGAAACGTATAAAGTCCCTGAACCAGGGGCTGCAAACCATTAAGGTGGGCTTTTGGCTTACTGATTAATCTTCTTAGTTTTTCAGTAAATTTCTCGATAAAGTCACCCATAGACAATATCTTAAAAAAATTTTAAGCAAAAAAAAAGCCCGCTATTTGCGGGCTGAAATCCAAACCTTTGCGGTATTGGAGGAGACAGGTATAACTCTATCGCGATGCAGCAAATTCGTCTGCTTTATTATTCACATATCGGTTATTACTTTAGTGAATAATAGTTTTCACAAAGAAACTCTGCATTAATCCCACATATCAGGAAATTTTCGATTGGGCAAAAAAAAGCCCGCAGAGTGTGCGGGCTGAAATCCAAACCTTAGGAGGTGTTGGAGGAGACAGAGATAACTATATCGCAGTGCAGCAAATAAACCAAACACTATTTTTGCATATCACCCATTCATAAATCGAATATCAAATACGTATTTTTAATTCCACAAGGAAATTCAATTCCTCTCCTTTTTCAGTGTTTAGCCCTACAACATTAAAAACCCAAAAAAAAGCCCGCTACCTTAACGGAGCGGGCTGAAATCCAAACCTTTTACGGTGTTGGAGGAGACAAGTTCAATATATCGCAGTGCAGCAAATTATGCCTCTTTCTTTTTTGTATACCAGACATCACCAAAACAAATAACTTGGATGATTGTGTTTTCCTGACTACGCTCCATCCACATCACCTTAAAAACGGACGATAAATCACTTGGCCGGCGTACCAGGACGGGATAACAGATAGCGGTTGCGGAACGTCGCCACACCCGCTGCATCAATCTCATCTTTGCTCAATACGAACACATTTGCTCCGATCTCCAGCGTGTAGCGGTTGATACCTTTTTCTGAGCGCTTTTCGAATAAGAGCTTGCGACCTTTGTCGGTAACGTCGTCAGCCAGAATCTGATACGTCGACGATGATTTTTCGCTGACGCCACTACTCCAGATCAACTCTTTTTTCAGGGGGTAAATACCGATTTTCTCATACGAATACACAGTCTTCGCAGGACCATCTGCAAAAATAAAATGCAGACTGATCTCATCAGGCGCACTCAGACTAATAAACATCCGGGTAGGCAGCATGACCATTTTGTCGGGACTGCTGTAATCGCGGTAAGTTAAGCTACCGGACCATTCACCTTGTGCAGCAGACATGCTGGCATCCGGTTTTGGATCATATAAAGCACTGGCTGGCGAGACAAGCGTCAGGGACAACATGCCTGCAGCTAGCAGACGACATAGGCTAAAAAAACGAGAAGGCAAATAAGACACGCGAGATCTCCTTACTATGATGCACCTAGGATTAAGCAAACTTAATATAGCCCATAATCAGATCTGGCAGACTCAGTATTTCCGGGTCCAATTGCCTCACACAGTATTCAAATGACAGGCGGAAAAATGCTGTGGCGCAATTTCTGTCAATACAGGCTGCTCTTGCGCGCAGCGCGGCATCGCATGCGGGCAGCGCGGATGAAAATGACAACCAGCAGGCGGATTCAAAGGCGAGGGAATCTCCCCTTGAATAGCAACAAAAGTCGTTTTTCTGACTTCAAGTTTCGGTGCGGAAGCCAGCAACGCTTGCGTGTAGGGGTGATTCGCCTGACTAAAAATCTCTGCTGTCGGCGCGGATTCCACCACGCGCCCCAGATACATAATCACCACGCGATCGGATAAATGACGCACTACCCCAAGATCGTGACTGATAAACAGATACGTAAGCTTGAGCTCATCCCGTAAGCGGATAAACAGATTGAGTACTTGCGCCTGTATCGACACATCGAGAGCGGCCACCGCCTCATCGCAGACTAAAAATTCTGGCTTGACGGCCAGTGCACGTGCAATCCCGATACGGGCACGCTGACCACCCGAAAATTGGTGGGGAAAACGTGTTGCAATAGCCGGATCCAGACCAACTTTTTGCAACAATTGCTCGACATAATCTTGCTGTTCAGATGCCATGATCAACCCATGTACCAGCGGGGCTTCACCAATGATATGTTTAACCCGCATTCTTGGATTCAGCGAAGCATAAGGGTCCTGAAAAATCATCTGGATCGCCAGTTGACTATCGCGTTGCGCCTTCTTATCGAGACCCGTCAACTCCTGACCGCGCCACCAGCGCGAACCTTCCGTCAGACTATGCAAACCCACGGCCATCCGGCCCAAAGTCGATTTACCACAACCGGATTCACCCACTAGGCCCACAACTTCGCCGGCTTGTATGCTGAGGTTCGCGTGATCCACGGCATGCACAACTTGAGGTTGTATATCGGCACCGACGAGTCTGGCTAATTTCGCCGCGGCATCCAATGGTTTTACAAACCGCTTACTGACCTCACGCAATTCCAAAATAGGCGCTGAGATGCTTGTTGAAGTAGGTGCTGTCATCGCATCGGAAAATGGGTTGATTATGTTGGTCGGTGTCTGAGTTTGCGTCAGATTATGAGACTCATGAACTTCGTCCGCGCCAGGCGATACAGCGTGGCTCATGCGATCTGCTCGCTTTTCATCTCATCAGATACTGGATGCCAGCATCGAAGCAGGCGGGCATCGGATTCACGTATAGGAGGACTCTCATAACAGGCCGCATCGGCGCGATCACAACGCTCCCGAAAAGCACAGCCGCCGGGCAAATGCAGCAAAGATGGTGTCATACCGGGGATTTGATGCAGTGGCTGGCCAACCGAATTACGCGACGGGGCGGAGGCGATCAGGCCATGTGTGTAAGGGTGGCGAGGTTGATTCAACACCTGCTCCACAGTACCGCTCTCAACAATGCGTCCGGCATACATCACACTGATGGTGTCTGCCAGGCCAGCGATCACCGATAAATCATGGGTAATCCAGATCAGTGAGGTCCCGGATTCACGACACAGCTTCTGCATCTCAAATAAAATTTGCCCTTGTATCGTGACATCCAGTGCCGTGGTTGGCTCGTCGCAAATAATCAGATCCGGCTTATTCAGTAAAGCAATCGCAATCGCCACTCTTTGTCGCATTCCGCCAGAGAACTGATGCGGATATGAGAGCAAACGTTCGTCAGGTGAAGGAATCCCAACCCGTACCAGCGCATCACGCGCCATTTCACGTGCAGTCGCATGGCTAACCTGATGATGGGCATCAATCGCCTCCGTCATCTGCGTATCAATCCGCAAAACCGGATTCAGGGTCATCATCGGATCCTGAAAAATCATGGCAATGCGGTCACCGCGCACCTGACGCATCTGCTCCGCTGACATCGCGCGTAAGTCGCGTCCCTTGAGCAGGATTTTACCTCCGGCGACTTGTCCCGGCGCATCAATTAATCCCATGATCGAATAGCCGGTCATCGATTTGCCAGAACCGGATTCACCGACCAGTCCCATGATTTGACCCGGCATGACCGAGAAAGAAACGTCATTGACTGCCGTCGCGATGCCTGCGCGGGTGTGGAATTCGGTAGTCAGATTCTGGACGACCAGAGTAGCTTCTTGCGTGTGAGCGTCTTGCTGAGAGGCTGTTGTCATAGCGTCGTCCTTATTGTGTCTGCAAACGCGGATTCAGTACATCACGCAACTGATCCGCCACCAGATTAATCGCCACGACCGTCACCAGCAACGCAATACCGGGAAAAAAACTGATCCAGTATTTTCCCGACAGCAGATACTGAAATCCGTTTGCAATCAGCAAACCGAGTGATGGTTCGGTCACAGGCAAACCCAGTCCGAGAAAGGACAGTGTCGCCTCCAGCGAAATCGCCGACGCGACTTGCAAGGCGGCGATCACGATCAGAGGGGGAAGACAATTTGGCAAGAGATGGCGCAGGATAATGCGCGCCGGTGACAAACCCAAACCTACAGCGGCCTCGATGTACTCTTTCTTACGCTCGACCAGCGCGGCACTTCTGGCAGTACGCGCGTAATAAGCCCACTGGACGGCAACTAAGGCGATGATGATTTTACCGACGCCTTGTCCCGTCAGTGCCAGCAAAATCAGCGCGATCAGGATAGGAGGAAACGATAACTGGATATCGGCAATCCGCATGATCAGTGCTTCAGTTTTACCGCCTGCATAACCGGCGAACAGGCCGAGCGACAAACCGATGAGCAAAGCAATCACGGTACTGATCACACCGACAGCAACAGAAATACGCAAACCATAAATAATCGCCGATAGCATATCGCGGCCTTGCTCATCCGTGCCCATCAAAAAACGCAGCTTGCCATCTGCCGATAACTGACCCGGCTCCAGCCGTGAATCCATGACATCAAGATTGCCAAGATCATAGGGATTTTGCGGTGAAATAAAAGGCGCGAGTATCGCAGCGAATAGAATCAGCAACAGAATCACTAAACCAAGAGTAGCCATTTTGCTTTCAAAAAATTGCTGGACAAAGCGGCGGAACGGCGTGTCCTCCGGCAACGTCTTCCTTGTTGTCTGGTCTGGCGTAGTCATTGTCATATCAAGCCTTCGCTTCAGAAAGTCGGACTCGTGGATCAAGCAGCGAGTACAAGACGTCGACGATCAAATTGATCAGGATAAACAGAGTCACGATAAGTAACAGGTAGGCCACGATCACCGGACGATCAAGCACGCGGATAGAATCGATGATCAGCTTACCCATACCCGGCCAGGCAAATACGGACTCGGTCACAATCGCAAACGCGATGATGGAGCCGAACTGTAAAGCGATCACTGTGACGATAGGGATCAAAATATTTTTCAGTACATGGACACCGATGATGCGGCTGTTACGCAACCCTTTGGCACGGGCGAATTTGACATAGTCCTGCAATAAGGCTTCCTGCGCTCCGGCACGCGTCAGACGAATCACTAAGGCGACGTTGAACAGGGCCAGATTCAATGCGGGCATCAGGATATGCCGTAAGCCATCCCAGCTTAAAAAACTGACCGGTACGCCGAATAGCAAACTGGTCTCACCACGACCACTGGAAGGTAGCCAGCCTAGCTGTACTGCAAACACCATAATCAGCATCAGGCCAACCCAGAACGTGGGTAAAGAGAAGCCCAGTATCGAGACCGCCATAATCGTTTTTCCGGCAAAGCCGTTAGGACGTAAACCTGCCCACAAACCCAGCGGTACGCCCAACAGTATCGCCATCACGATAGCGCAGACTGCCAACTCCAGCGTCGCCGGCATGCGTTCAAAGATCAGTGCCAGCGCTGGCGTCGAAAAGGCAAACGAACGCCCCATATCACCGCTCAAGGCATTTTTTAAAAAGATCCAATACTGTTCTGGCAACAACTTATCTAGTCCGAACGCAACGATGGTGCGCGCTCTTTCTATCTGATCGGCATCGGGACTGAGCAATACGTCAATCGGATTACCAATCGCATAGACGCCGGCGAATACCAGCAAGGACATCACCAGCAGCACCATGACACTCTGTATCAGACGTCGAATAATAAAAACCAGCATGCAATATCCCTGTCACCACGTAAATAGTCGCTCTGTATCACTATGAAACAGGTGAGAGAGCGAACCGAATTTGCTTTTTTCTGAGGACCTGCGCTCGTTGAGAACTTGGCCGGGGCGACTCTTTACACGACACACCCCGGACACGATCGATTTACAGAATTACTTCGCACTAAATTCATAAGCGTGCGTACGCTCGTCAGTGCGCGGAATATAACTGATATTCTTCTTCATCGCCCAGGTCGTTACCTGCTGATGAATCGGAATAATACCGGCATCGTTGATGACAATCGCTGTCGCATCCTGCAATAACTTCAAGCGCGACTTGTCGTCGACAGTATTCAAGGCTTTGCTCAGGAGTTCATTGACTTTGGGATTGCAGTACTTGAGATAATTATTCCCGCCGTAACCTTTTTCCGGTTCATCACACGCGGCGATTGCACGCAATGGCGATGAGGCTTCACCAGTCTGGGCACCCCATCCCAGCAAACCTAATGAGTATTCACGCTTGACGCCACGCGCGGCGTAGACTGACATCGGTGCGCCTTCTACCTTGGCGACGATACCGATTTTGGACAACATCTGCGCAATGGTCTGAGTAATTTTTTCATCATTGATGTAGCGATTATTCGGCGTATGGATTGTGATGCCAAAACCATTTGCATAACCAGCTTCTGCCATGAGTTTCTTCGCTGCTTCGGGATCGTATTTAACGACTTTCAGATCGGGGTTATGACCGAACAAGGTCAGTGGCACCAGATTATTGGTGGGTTGCGACAAACCTTCCATCACACGATCCTTAATTGCCTCACGGTTAATCGCCATCGAGATCGCTTTACGGACGCGGATGTCTTTCAGCGGATTTTTATCCAGCGGCTTGCCATCTTTGTCTGTCACAAAGGGAGATTTGTCGCGGGAGGTGTCTGGATACAAATAGATCAGGCGATGTGAGACTTTAGAGGTCATCGCGAGGTTAGCGTCACTGCGCACACGGGCTATATCCGGCGTCGGCACATTTTCCAGTGCTTGCACATCACCTGCGAGCAAGGCTGCGATACGGGTTGCACCGTTCGGGATGAAACGTAAGGTCACTTTGCTCCAGTTTGCCGGTTTCTTACCCCAGTAGCCATCGAAACGATCCATCTCAATACGGTCATCACGCAAAAATTTGGCGAACCTATACGGACCAGTACCGACCATTCCCTTACCTGAGGCGAAGTCATCGCTGCTCAATCCTTGCGTGGCTTTTTTAGAGACGATGTAGATCGCGGTCAGATCGGATAGCAGGAGCGGATAGGGTTCTTTGGTCGTCAGACGTATCGTGTAAGGGTCGATGACTTTTTTATTAATGATGGCGCGGGTATAGACATCGAATTTGCCCGGACTGTTGACGATGGTCGCCGGGCGTTCCAGTGACCAGATCACGTCCTCCGCGGTCAGGTCGGAACCGTCATGAAACTTCACACCTTTGCGCAGCTTAACTTCCCAGGTCAGGTTATTGATCAGTGTCCAGGATTCCGCCAGACTGGGAATAAGGCGGCTATCGGCATCCATGGCGACCAGCGTCTCAAACATATGATCAGAGACATTCAGATTAGGAAATAAATTATAAAAATGGGGATCCAGTGATGTCGGCGGCGAACTCATCGCCAATTTGAATTCTTGTGCGAAACTGGCAGGTGCCAAGGCAAATAAAGCACTCAGGCTAGCCGCCAGCACAGCGGCACGAGGGGTGATTCGAATTGCGCGGAACATCGACATAGACAACTCCCTAAGGTTCAGAAAAATACGGACAGCAAGATGGCGTCCGTCATCTCGACAAAAAATGCTTTACACTAAAATAGTACAGAGGCTGAAACTCAGTACGACAATATGACAATCAGCCAGACCAAAAATTTACGCAATTACAACATACACTGCGCCCTATTTTGGCGCAAGACTTGAACGTTGTTGCACGGAGACCGACATGCAAATACTCGATCCTATCGACCCCATTCTCGCTTTTCACAGCGAAATACAGCAAATACGACGTGATATCCACGCCCATCCTGAGCTCTGCTTTGAAGAACACCGCACGTCAGATGTCGTCGCCGGCAAGCTGCAAGAATGGGGCATACCGGTTATTCGCGGTCTCGGCACCACCGGCGTCGTCGGTATCATCAAGCATGGCAGCAGTTCGCGCGCGATCGGCTTGCGGGCGGACATCGATGCACTGCCCATGCAAGAAATCAACAACTTCGCTCATACTTCTAAACATGAAGGCAAAATGCATGCCTGCGGCCATGACGGACATATCGCAATGCTGCTCGGCGCCGCACATTATTTATCACGCCACCCGGTCTTTGATGGCACGGTATATGTGATTTTTCAGCCAGCGGAAGAAGGCGGTGGCGGGGCGAAACGTATGATGGACGACGGCCTGTTTGAGCAATGTCCGATGGATGCGGTATTCGGCATGCACAATTGGCCAGGCGCAGCCGCCGGTAGTTTCGGCGTCACCGCCGGGCCGATGATGGCATCCTCAAATGAATTTGAAGTCATTGTCAAAGGCAAAGGCGCCCATGCAGCGCAACCGCATAAAGGTATTGATCCTATTATCGTCGCCATCCAGATCGCCCAAAGCTGGCAGACCATCATCAGCCGCAATGCCAGCCCGCTGGAGTCAGCCGTGCTGTCAGTGACCCAGATTCACTCAGGCAGTGCAACCAATGTAATTCCTGACGATGCAACGCTGATCGGTACCGTGCGCGGTTTTAGTACAGAAATGATTGATCTCATTGAAAGCAGGATGCAAAAGATCGCCGAACACACCGCCGCTGCCTTTGACGCTCAGGTGGATTTCAAATTCAAACGCAATTATCCACCGCTGATTAATCACGCCAGAGAAACGGCCTTTGCTACGGAAGTCATGCGCTCGGTGGTTGGCGAAGCGCAAGTCAATGACAAGGTTGAGCCGACGATGGGCGCGGAAGATTTTGCGTTCATGCTGCAAGCCAAACCTGGCTGCTACGTGTTTCTGGGCAATGGTGATGGCGAACATCGTGAGATGGGCCATGGCCTCGGTCCGTGCAATCTGCACAATCCCAGTTATGACTTCAACGATGATCTGCTGCCTATCGGTGCGACTTATTGGGTCAGGCTGGCGGAAGCCTACTTGAAAAAAACAATTTGATAGCCATCTATTTGGGTAAATTACCTCGACTAACTTACCTCAGCTAAATTTCAGACTTTTTCCCGAAATTTCACACTCACTTCACAACTAAAGCACAAGGGCATACTCATGGCAGACGATAAAGACAACAACGACGCAGCACGCAGCCCTTTTCTCGAAGAAAAAGCGTTTAAATCACGTACCGTACTGGTATTTGGAACGATCAACGACAAACTCGCCTCCGAAGTCAGCAAACGCCTGATTGCGCTGGCTGCCGAATCCAAGGATCCGATCACCATGCTGGTCTCATCACCGGGTGGCCACGTAGAATCTGGCGATGTGATCCACGACATGGTGCGCTTCATCGATGCACCGGTGAATATGGTCGGTACAGGCTGGGTCGGCAGCGCCGCGGTCAATGTCTTTTTATCGGTACCCAAAGAGCGTCGCTTTTGTCTGACCAATACTCGCTTCCTGATTCATCAGCCTAGCGGCGGCGCAGGCGGACAAGCAAGTGACATCGCCATTCAGGCACGTGAGATCGTCAAAGTCCGCGAGCGTATCGCCGGCTTAATCGCCCGCGAATCTGGCCAGACACTGGAAAAAGTAACCGCCGATATCGACCGCGATTACTGGATGACCGCAAGTGAAGCGCAAGACTACGGTCTGGTCTCGAAGATCATTGTCAAGCAAACTGAACTGGCAGGATAGAACATCGTTCAATACTGCGATTATTCATATACTGGATAGCAGTATTATTTCATGTACTAGGTAAGATATGCGGATTAAGGCATATTTTGATGCATAGCAGGGGGAGTATATTCCGCCCTGCTATTTTTTTGCCTGCACTGGGCAGTTTCTACATCGGGCCGGGATTGAGCGCTTCAAGCGCTTTATGCGCAAATGTAGTCACTATTTAAAAGAGCGGGGTTATCTGGATCAGCGGCCAGGGTGTTATTCAACACCACTTAGCCACCTGTCAGCTTTGCAAACTCAGAACTCTTCCCAATCATCTGTTGCCGCCGCGGTGGCTTTGGGTTTAGCTTCTCCGGTGCTGTTGCTACGCTGAGTCGCGACGGACGGCTTTGATAGGGCGCGGGCAGCGGGTTTAGGCTTTCCTGCAGCAGGCGCAGGACGTGCTGCAACGACTGAAGATTTACGGGTGGCAGGTGAATTGACGCTGACCTGGTCGAGTTTAAATACACTGACGACCTCACTGAGGTTCGCAGCCTGATCCTGCAAGGCTTTTGCCGCTGCCGCTGCCTCTTCAACCAGCGCAGCATTCTGTTGCGTTACCAGATCCATCTGGGCAATCGCCGTGTTGATCTGATCAATCCCTGAGCTTTGCTCGGCGCCAGCCGCCGTGATTTCGCTAATGATGTCGCTTACCCGCTTAACGCTTTCGACGACCTCATGCATCGTACTCCCGGCCTGATCCACCAGCCGCGACCCCTGATCCACTTTGTCGACCGAATCATTGATCAGCTCTTTGATCTCTTTTGCCGCACTGGCAGAACGTTGGGCGAGATTGCGCACTTCGGATGCCACCACCGCGAACCCCCGTCCCTGCTCACCGGCACGGGCAGCCTCAACGGCGGCATTCAATGCCAGAATATTCGTCTGAAATGCAATACCATCGATCACACCGATGATGTCGACGATTTTTTTCGATGAGGCATTGATCGACCCCATGGTATCGACCACTTGCGAGACCACATCACCACCTTTCATGGCGACCTGCGTCGCAGAGATTGACAACTGATTCGCTTGCCGCGCGTTGTCGCTATTGTGCCTGACGGTCGAAGTAATTTCTTCCATGGAGGACGCGGTTTCTTCCAATGAACTGGCCTGGGTTTCGGTGCGGTTGGACAGGTCCATATTTCCTTCCGCGATTTGCATCGACGCCGAGGCAATTTGATCGGTACCGCTACGGACTTCAATGACAACTTTCAGCAAACTGGCGTTCATTTCTTTCAGCGCCTGTAGTAACAGGCCCGTCTCGTCTTTGCTGGTGACATCGATCTGGCTGGTCAGATCACCGGATGCCACCGTTTGCGCCACCTTGACTGCATGCTGCAAAGGGCTGGACACAACGTCGGCAATCCAGTAAGCAAGTGTGAGGCCTAACACAATACTCGCGGTCAACACACCGATAATCCACAGACGGGAACTCTTGTACACCTCAGTGCCACGTTGATATGATGCCGCGCCGCCTTCACTGTTGAGCTTCACCAGTTTATCGACCATTGTGCGAATTTGGGCATTCAACTTGGACGACTCATTGCGTAAGATGGCTGTCGCATCCTTGGTGTTACCTTCACGCGCCAGCGTCGCCATTTTTTCAGAGATGGCAAGATAGTTACCCATTAATTTCAGGTACTCATCAAACTCGACTTTTTCTTGCGGTGAGCTAATTAAAGCCTGATATTTTTTTTCGTTTTCTTTGAGTCCGACAACTGCCTCTTTGACCCGTCCGGCATATTTGTCAGCCTCTTCCGGACTTTCAGCAGAGACCACTTGCGCCTCTTGTGAGCGGATGCGCGATACGCGCTCTTTAATACCCATCGCCGCATCGACGCTAGGCATCCAGTTGGTGCCGAGATCGGTCGTTGTCTGATTGACCTGCGCTAATTGATAGATGGAGAACACACCGAGAAAGCAAGTGAGCAACAGTAAGATGATAAAGCCCACAAACAGTTTTGCCGAAATCCTCAAGTCATAAAACAATTTCATGGTGAGTCCTTCCAATGAGGTACTAACAATGGGGAATTGCCAAACAAGATGCCGAAAACAAAAGTGCAGATAATAAATATACGCGTGATTACGGAAAAAATATATGTTTTGCAGCGCGAGATAAGAGTATTTTTCTACTAATACATCTACGAATATGCTGACGTAAAAAAACCCGCCTGGTCTATGTCAGGCGGGTTTTTAGCAAGAAGAATTATAGCTATTTTGATATTAATTTATGACTTTAATCCATCCCTATCGCTCTTGGCCGGTGGCCTTGCGTCTTAACTGCCGGACTCGCTGGACGGGCAATAGGGCCACGGGCGGATGAGGTTGCTGACAGTTTGAATACATCAAGTGCGCTGGTCAGATGATCGGCCTGCTCCTCGAGAGATTCGGCGGCAGCAGCAGCCTCCTCCACCAATGCGGAGTTTTGCTGCGTCATCTCATCCATCTGACCGATGGCAATACTGACTTCCTGGATGCCAGAACTTTGTTCCTGGCTGGCAGAGGTAATCTCAGCCATGATATCGCTGACGCGTTTGACTGATGCGACAATCTCATCCATTGTATTGCCAGCCTGATCCACCAGACTCGAACCGATATTCACTTTATCAACAGAATCACCAATCAGGGTTTTGATCTCTTTGGCTGCCGCTGCACTACGCTGCGCTAAATTACGTACCTCAGCAGCAACAACCGCAAAACCACGCCCCTGCTCACCGGCACGAGCCGCTTCCACCGCGGCGTTCAGTGCAAGAATATTCGTCTGGAAAGCAATACCGTCAATCACGCCGATAATGTCGACGATTTTTTTCGATGAATGATTAATCTCTGCCATCGTCGTGACAACCTGACTCACGACCTGACCGCCTTTTACCGCCACATCCGATGCGCTTTCAACCAGCTGATTCGCCTGACGCGCGTTATCAGCATTTTGCTTAACGGTATCGGTCAGGGTTTCCATCGAGCTTGAGGTTTCTTCCAGACTGCTCGCTTGTGATTCTGTACGACTGGACAAGTCGGCGTTGCCGGATGCGATTTCTGCACTGGCAACTTTGATGGTTTCTGCCGAGGTTTTGATATCTGCAACCATGTGTTGCAAACGCTCCTGCATTTCTTTGAGCGCCGCCAGTAAACTGCTGGTATCGCCCGCATCCATATCGATATTCATGCTCAAATCACCTGCAGCAACCGCTGCTGCAATTTCACGCGCATATTCCGGTTCACCACCCAATTGCTGCCAGATCGTACGCACGACGAAGAATGAGACAATACCAAGAGACACCGTTACGATCAGGGCAACCAAGATGCTGGTGTAAAGTACATTGCGCACATTGTCACCACTTTTTTCAACCCCTGAAGCAAATTGCTTTTGCGCGCTCTCTACCGTTTTTGCCAAATCAGCCTCTAGTATTTTTAAAGCACTTTGCATTTTGCCGATTTCAGCCTGAGGATCGCCTTGCTCAATCTCCATCATGATCTTGGCAACTTTGATGGCAGGTGCGTAGTAGGCGTCAAATTCACCAGTCAACTTATCTGCAATTGCTTTTTGCCCCGGAACTTCACCAAGTTTTTGCAGTTTTTCTTTAACTTTTTTGGCGCTCTCGGCAACCACATCAATACGCTTTTTATCGCCTTCGGATACAGCATCTTTGAGTGCATCGGTCAGGCCACGCACATCGGCAGAAAGAATCTTCGCTCTATCGAGTACCGGATAGTCCACATTTTCAGTTGTCTTAATTGAGGATATAGCTGTCGTAGAAAAATATACACTGACGGCAAGTCCCACGCCAAAGATTACTGTTGCGATGATTGGTAATGCCCAAATTCTGCGTTTGATACTCATATCGTGCGCCTTTAATTATGTCTGTATGTATTGGTTATTATTAAAAAGTGCTGATTAAATTCGTATGGATAAACTTATATGGATTGCATCTGGATGAATCATCAGGGAATAATCAAATCCACCACGCGGCTATGTGATTGATTTGATTGTTGCTTATATCAATCCCTCATCCACGATTGATCTGAGAGATGGCAAAGTCGTGTTCCGAGACGGGCAATACGACTTACACCGGTCATGCATTATTTTTCCATTATGGCAAAGTCGCGACTACTTTAACGGAAGAATCTACTGCTGATTTTTCAATATAACCGATGAGATTAGGGTCTGCAGCGACTGCTTTCTTGACGTCAGCACTCGATCCATACTCTTTTGGCAAAGTCCCTTTACCGGTAAAAACCAGTTTTGACCAGATCGCCTTTACCTGCGAAGCCTCTTTGTCAGCGAGCTTTTTATAAAACTCACCGCGTATCGATGAGCTCTCAGGTTGGTCGACCGGAGTCAGTGCCGTGGACTTACCCAAAAAGTATTGCGCCGCCTGCTCTGAACTCATTTGCGGCGCTGCATTTTTTGGATTGACGACGACGACGACCTCAGCAGCCATCACTGTTGCAGTCGCAGCAGTCAGGGTCATGGCCAACAGTATTGTTTGAATTGTTTTCATATCGGCTCTCTCCTTAAAATACAAAATCAATAGCAGCCGCGAACACGGTCACAGGACCCGTGAAGCCTGGCTTAGGATTGAGAAAAGTTCCAGATCCGCTATCCGGAGAAAAACGATCTAGTTGCAATTTCAGATCCGCAGATTTACTGAAATCCCAGCGCAGACCAACACTGTTGCTAGTTTGAATCGGCGCAAGGGAGGCAAACGTGTTCGCACCAGCAGTCAGCCCAGCAAGAGGGCCTGTCGTTGGCAAACCGGCGATTGTTCTTGGACTATCCTGCTTCACAGAAGCGTGGTGATAGTAAGGTGTAAATTTACCCATGCGATAGCCGAACATCGTGTACCAGGAAGTTGTGTCTGGTAGTGACAGGCTCTCAGATTTGCGAACACCGTATTCCGACTGAACAATCACGTTTTTCCAATCAACCCCTAAACCAAGCGAAGTAAAACTCGCCTTGTTATCGTGAATTTTCAAGCTATTCGCCGCAGACACAAAACCATATTTGGTCAAGCCACCGACAACAGCATTGAGGGATACGGAATCATCAACATCAAATTTGGTGGCGATATGACCAAAACGTACTGTAAATGGACCGTTTTCCAGAACCAGGTTAATCCCGGCAATACTGGTGAATTTAGCCGTATAAGAATTACCGTTACCTTTGGTTTCGGACTTGCCGATTGCGACTTGACTAGTCAGTGTACTGTCGCCAAATGAGGTTTGGTAAATCGCGTCAATACCGTCTACATTTTGCAAATTGACCTGGCTATACATTTCAACCGGAGGACGCAAATACGTATTTGAGTAACCGACATTGAGGTAATCGGAGATCATGTAGACGGGTAAACCCATGCGTCCTACGCGGATGCTCAGATTGTCAGTTGCCTTAAATTTGGCGAACGCCCAGGCCAGTTCTGCACCAAATTCATCGGTAACATGCTTGCTGACCAAGCCCTGTCCGGTCAACGATAACCAGTCATTCATCTTGGCTGTCGCCTGAATGCCAAAGTTAGAATCGACGCCCATTTTTGCACTCGATTTGACGCCGGCCAATTGCCCGACACGCGCGAATTCTGCGTCATCTGTATTTGACCGCGTCAGTGCAGCCGTACCAAAACCGCTGATAGTGACTGTGGGACCATCAGTCGAGTCGGCGTAGGCACTTGAGATTGCCAGAGGCAGTGCCAGCAAAGCCAGATAAGGTGTTAATTTCATTTTCTCTCCTTGAGTTTTTTCGTTCACGCGAATTTCTTCCTTGAACTACAACAATCATTTGCTGGCGGAAGATGCGCAGAAATGAGGTGAAAAGCAGAAATGTGCTAACGGCATTGGCACACTTCGGGCGAAGCCGAAGATTGCCATAAGGCAATTTTATAATCTAGCAAAGTTGACACTTTTTATCATTTCCAGCCCAGATTAGACGATTAGAAGTATTAATCAAGTTAACCCAAATTTTCCTAACCGTTTCACAACAAATTTGTGACTTTTGTTATCCTTTCTGGCCTGCCATTCAAGTTTGGTTTAGAGTAGTTAGTTAAGTATTTCCGGTTAAACCCGCATCCCGCCTCAGGTCTACTTCTGCAATCTGGTTGATCTCTGTTCGCAACATCAATACTCGCTTGCAAACAAATTTACTCCCTATAAATACCCTCATTGAAGTTCAATTATTTTGCTTCAATACGAACTCAATGATCGTTGTTTGCGGACTGGATATTGGCGCATAACGCCATTGTGAGGCCGCGGTGATAACGTCTTTATCAAAGTATTTCAAAGGCTTTGACTTGATAACATCGACCTGATTTACTTTACCATCAATACCAATATGAATACGTGCGCTAACTAGACCCTCAGTCACACCCGCCTGAAGTGCAGTCTGCGAAAATACTGGCTGTACGCTGGACATCAACTTCAATGCATTTTGAAAATTGAAGTCCACCACTTTAGTTTGTGGGGCAGTTAGCGGCGCATATCACCACTGCGATGCTGCGGCAATCACTTCTTTATCAAATACCTTGACTGGCCTCGCCTTAAGGATTTCGACTTGCGTGACTTTACCGTCGATACCGATGCTGAGGCGCGCACTGACACTCCCTTCTGTTACTCCGGCAAGTACCGCCGCAGCGGGAAATGCGGGCGGCGTACCCGAAATCAGCTTCGGCACCACCAGATCCAGTACAGGTTGAACCGATGTAGTTGGTAATGTAGTGGCTGGCGGAAGCACAGGTGCAGGCGGTAAAGCCGCTGGCTGGGGCATCTTCTGTACGTTAGAAGCAGCAGTAGCTGCAGAAAGCTGAACCGCAACTGCAGGCAAAGATTTGGGCTGATCATGCAGCGGCACTGATTTAATATCCGGCGATTTGGCTTCCGGTGCTGACTTGAGCTCGCGTTCTGAGAGAGTATCTTTTAGTTGTTTTTGCTTGGCCTCTTCCGCCAGTTGAGCCGGAGTTTTGGTCGATGCCATTTCCATCCATCTGGTCACATCGGCAGTTTCTTCAGTGTGCCGTATCGCGTTTTTTACCAACCCGGTCGGTGCCGACGGAGCCTGGGAAGAGTTGGACGCCGTGCTGGATGCCGATTCCGTTACGGATTTTTTTTGACATGCTGTCAGGATCGCAATGGTGCAAAAAAAGCACAAGCCTATTTCAACAGAACGTCTCATTGCCCGGCCTCCGTTTATCTTACTTATCGCGCGTTGACATCAACCAGTACCAGATTTTTTATACTTCTATCTATACCTGGCTCGTTGAGTTCATACTAAATCGATAAATGATTTTGAGCAAATAGTGTCGGGAGTGTGAGTTGTTTATCTAACGCATTCTAGTTCTTTAATTATTGTCATTGCAGGGCAACGGGTTAAAACAAAAACCCCTTCTTTTCAGGGAAGGGGTTTCGTATATTTGGCTCTGATCAGTTGTTAGAAATCGGCACTGATCGAAACGCCCCAGCTGCGCTCAGCCTGAAAACCGTATTGATCGAACGCGACACCTTTACTATTGGCAGATACCGACGTCACGTCCTGCTTGTTCAGCAGATTATTGATACCGATCTGTGTCTTGACGTTTTTGACCATGGCTCCGAGTTCTTTCCAGCGATAACCGATGGTCAGGTCGGTGGTCGTGTAGGCAGCGATTTTATATGCTGCCGGTTCACCGTCCTTGCCGTATTGGGATCCGACTTTTTTTGCAATCAGCGATCCATACAAACCGTTAGCTTTGTAAAGGACGCCAAATGCTGAAGTCGACTCTGGCGCTTTCGCGACCTGAAGATTGGTATCTTTGGTTTTTGCGCTGTTAATTGATCCATTCACATGCAAAGAAAAACCACTGCCTACATAGTAAGTCGCCGCCGCTTCCACACCTTTATAAACAACACCACCCTGGTTGTAATACACCAGATCATTGCCGGTACCCGTGGACGCAATTTTGTTATTGAAGTCGATGTAGTACACATCCGCATCAAATGTCAGGTTGTTAGACTGATGCACGGTACCCAACTGATAATTCGTCGAGGTCTGCGGTTTAGGTGTGCTCAGGTTAGGATTGTTCACATAGAACATCGACAAATCCGGCACCAAAAAGCCTTTAGCAACCTGCGCATATGCTGACCATTCTTTACTGACGCTGTAATTCACGGTCAGGAAAGGGAGCGTGGTCGAGTAGGTCTGATCTGCTTGAGTAGGAATACGCGTTGTCTGATTGACCGGGGCGTCCAAAGAGCGCTGGAAATTCACATACTTCACGCCAGGCGTTACTGTCCACTGAGGTGCGACTGCCCATTCAAATTCAATAAAAGGCTGGTACTGCTTCCATGAGGAACGCTGATCGTAAGAAACCGTTTTTGGTGCTGTCGATTCCTTCGGATTGGGCACGCCTAATGTCCAGTCAAGATCATACGTATGACGGTTGGTGTTTGAGCTTTCCAGCCAGATACCAGTGCGCAGCAAACCGGCGTCGAATCTATTCGTTGCCTTGAAAATATCACCGTTCACGCGATACGAATTCAGCTTGTTATAACCGGGAACATTCTTGTTGCCTGCCGGTCCGGCTTTTGTGCCGTTAGCGGTAGCACCGCTGGCATCCTGACCAGAATAGGTATCGTTGTTGTAGGCGTAGGTGTACAACACATTGTCGATGCCCCAACCTGCCAATTTTGTTTGCAGGCGGATATATTCAAAATCTGTTGTCTTATTATTGTAGTTATAACCAAAATAATTCTGGCTTGTTGGATCATTGTTCAAAGCGTAGTTTTTGCCAAACTGCGCAACCTGACTCAGGGTCGCGGGTCCTTTATCCGGCACGTAGCTATGGATTTTGTTATAGGTGGAAAATACCGTAACGACGGTGTCGCTGCCAAAATTGCGCTGCGCCTTAAACTGATAATTGTCTTCGGTCACGCCGCTGTATGACAGATAGCCGTCAGTGCTTAAACGCGAGGCGTTAAACATGAAGCTCATGTCACCGAAATTGGCGAGCTGGCCACTATCAATCTGTGCGCCCAGCATCTTGGTATTCCATGAACCAAACGTTGCGTACGGGGTGAAATGGAAGTCTGGCGATAATTCTTTAGAAAACAGATTGATAGATCCGCCAAAAGTCGCCTGCCCAAGATTGCTGGCGTTACCCGGACCGCGCTCAATCACCATGCCGCCGATAATCCGTGCCGGGAAATAGGAGGTGGAATGATGAGTAGGATTGTTGGTATCGCCAAAAGGGATACCGTCATACGTCATATTATATTCGCCGTCCTGAAAACCACGCAGGGTGACTTTCGTTTCTGCAAGACCAGGGCCATTTGCAGAAACGCCGCCGCCAACGCTAGGGGCGATACGGGCGACCGCATTAAAGTCGGCGAGCGGTGTCACGGCTTGTTCAATAAAGGTGGCGGTGATGATGGACTGCGGTTGCGTCGCTTTTAAGGACGCCTGAACCGGTGCACGATTAGCGGCACTGGAACCGGTAATCACTACTTTGTCCTTAATTGCATTGGCATCCAGTGCAGACCCGGATTCAACTATGGCATCTTGTGCCGGTATCATGCTCTGCGCCTGGGAATAGGTTTGCGCGGTCATTAAGCTGACGGCGACCAATACTTGTGCCGACATGACGCGACGGGTAAATTGCTGCTTGCGATCCATCATATTGCCTTCCTGATTATTTCTCGGTGGGTAAAAATTCCACGAGTGTAGGAAAGCGCTGTGACGTGATGATGAAAAAAAAATGACAATTCAATGACACTACAACAAAAAAACGGAGTACTTGACTCCGCTTTTTTGTTCATTTTTTGGTACAGCTTATACTTTGCTTATTGTGCTATGAGTTTGCATTTTGTCTTGCCATTCGACATCAGACATGCCGTCATGAGTTTGCCCGTCTTGTCCCAGGACTGCATTTTCCAGCCCTCAGTGATCCGCTCCATAGTCATGAATCCGACTTCATTCGAATTACTAAAATGATCGACCTCGGCAGCAGGAAAAGGTGTCGTACCAGCAGGTATCTGATTTGGCAACGCCTGATCCAGAGAGGACCCTCCGTTACCGGAGACGAATTGTGTCGGATGACCGGATGTAAAACTAACCGCCTCAAACAAATGCACATGGCCAGATAAGGTCGCCTGCACTTTACTTGGAAACAGTCGTACCGGATGATAATTTTGCATCAGGCTTTGCAGAGCCGGGTTGCCTGGTCTAAATTCGACGGCTTCCCCTTTTTTCCGGTCTGACGCAAATCCGAGTATCGGATGATGATTGATAAAGAAATTAAAATCCGCCTGCTCTGACAACTGATTTACCATCTGAAATTGTTGCATATAAATTGCATAGGCAGGATCCGTTTTCGCGATTGCTTTACCCGGAATTTTGGCAGAATCAAACACAATGAGTTGTGCGTTTTGTTCTCCAAATTTCCCTAATGGCACGGCATAAGGTGGACTGTAGTCACCGCGCATATCGTCCTGCTCCAGATTACAGTCACGGCCCGCCTGTATAGGTCGCGGGTCCATCATGCGCCACCAGCCTTGTCCTGCGCGGATACAGGATTCATGGTTGCCGCGGACAACAACCCAGGGAGCGACTTTGAGCAAAGGGGCTGCCGGTGTAAAAAAATCTGCCCTCCAGGTATCCCAGCCATAACCCCATGGACTGCCTGCGCATTCAGCGTTACCTTCAGGGCAACGATTCTCACGGTAGTGATAATCGCCGACGTGAATCACCAGATCAGGTTTGAATTCTGCCGCCGTTTTGATCACATCATAAAAAGCCCATTTAGTCGCATCATTGCATGGTTGAAAATAATTATCGGCTTTCTTCAGGCGACAACCGGTATCGCCGATCACCAGAATTTTTTGCGGTACCTGCTTCGGTAAGGGCAAAGCCTGGCCATTGATACTGGCTACTCTGGTTGCCGGATTGAGGATCGCTTCACAAGTCAACACAGGAAAATCTGATGCTTTGGAGTCCTCGGCACTACTCGCCGTCTTACGTTGTGCGACGCTGCCCGAGGCAGCACGTATCGTCATAGTCTGGGCAACGCCGTCTTGTATCAGAACTGGGCAAACAGTTGCTCCGGTAATACTGCGGGCAATCGCCTGGCCTTGTTCACCCAATACGACCCAGTTAAATCCTTGTTCTGAAACAGGCGCAAGTTGGGATACTGCCGATGTTTGTGATGATACAGAGGTGACAGAAGTCACCGGTGCCGTCGTACTACAGGCACTCAGTACGCCAATCAGGCCGACGCTAATGAAACGCTGAACGCGGTATAACGAGGTAAAAGAAAAACCATGCTTCATGAAATATCCCGGGCTATCAATGACGAAAAAAATGTGCAATATAGCTTAACCGTAATTTGTTTCCGGGAGATGAATCGGGATTGTATATTCTTGTAACCTGGGATTATTGATTAATCTGCACAGAGTATGTAATACGTCAGAAAAGTTTTTTCCTGACGACGGGTCAACAAAAAAGGAGCCATTACTGACTCCTTTTTTGCATGGCTCAACATTATTGCATGACCCAGGCGAAAGAAATATTGTCCCATTTATTCGGCTTGCTCTGACTGGCGAGGGACTTGAAATTACATTCTTTCAAGGCCGTGAGAGACGCATTATCGAGGCTGCGATAGCCACTGGATTTGACCACCTTTGCGTCAACCACCTTACCCTCTTCGTTCGTCATGAACTGTAATTTCACCAGACCTTCTTCACTCAGGATGATCGATTTATCAGGGTAAGCAGGAACATCGCAGCTCTTGGTTTCAAACGGATTTTTTGCCTCGCTGGCAAAAGCTTGCGCAGAAACTATAGACATAAACAAGGTAGAGATAACGCACAAACGGCGAGTGGTAATGAACATAAGTCCTCCGAAAATTTGACATGAGAGTGAAGTAAATAGGGCCGCAATAGTGGCTGCAAGATGTTTGATTCGTTCCCTAAAACACTGCAGGTAGATTCACTATAATGAGCAATTCATCTCATTAAAAATTGATTATTCGAATAGGAGGTATTCGCAAAAACCATAATAGTTGCCTTGCATCAAGACGGTGCGAGAAGGCGTAATGCTTGATATTACTTTTCTCCAGGCCAGTGCAGATATCGTCTGCGCGGCACTATTGATGCACTTTTTTTATCTGACTTGGTGCAATAAATTTTTCTGTTTTATTTTAAAAAAGACTGGCTTTTTACCTCAGGCGAATAAACGTGTGCCCTCTAACGCTAACAAGCGCTGCTTGTTTTGTATACCTCCGGCATACCCGGTCAATGCGCCATTGCCTGCAATTACGCGATGGCAGGGGATAATGATGGAAATAGGATTGCGCCCGTTGGCAGCACCCACCGCGCGTACAGCCGCCGGGTGATGAATCTGTTTCGCCAGTTCGCCGTAACTGAGGGTGGTGCCATAAGGGATGCGGCGCAAGACTTGCCAGACCGTTTGCTGAAATGCAGTGCCAGCCGAGCAATCCAGCGGCAAATCAAAGTCTTGTCTTTGCCCCGCGAAGTACTCAGCAAGTTGATGTCGTGTCTGCTGCAAGACAAGATGATCCGCTTGCTCATGCCAGCCTTGAGATCCTTTAAAATGTTTATGCTCTTCAAAATAAACGCCCGCCAAACCTTGCTCACTGGCGGCAATTAATAACGCGCCGACCGGGCTTGGATAATTCAAATAAAACATCGTCGTTTCCTTATTTATTAAATTCAACATTTTCTGCGCATGGACGAACCTGCTGGTCCTTACTCTTACTTATTACTGACTTGTTCCTCACTTATTCCTTGCTTAGCGAGTGCCATAACAGTAAGGCTGCATACGCGCGCCAGGGAGACCATACGGCAGCACGCACCAACAATTGTTTTTCAGTCAGACGGGTATCCGGTGCAATCGCCGCTGCTTTTTGTAAAGCCAGATCACCTGCCGGAAACGCATCGGGATAACGTAGTGCGCGCAAAGCGATGTATTGCGCCGTCCATTCACCGATACCGGCTATGGTTTTTAGCTCAGTGACGACATCGTCAAAACCCCGGCCTGATTGTCTTTGCAAACCTCCGCTCAATGCAAAACGGGCGACGTTTTGTATCGTCGCAGCGCGCGTCCTGGGAACACCAATTCCGGCGATGTCTTCCACCGGCAAGCCGGCAAGCCGCTCCGGGCTGGGAAAATGAAAACCTACTGCAGCAAACGGCGTGCAGAGCGGTTCACCAAATCGTTGCACCAGACGCCCCGAAACAGTCGTAGCACCGGCAACGCTGACTTGCTGCCCGAGTACCGCACGGATAGCTAATTCAAATACATTAAAAGCACCAGGCACCCGCAAACCCGGCGTCCGCGCTAGCTGTACCGCCAATAAAGGATCGGTCGCCAGATGCGCTTGAATCACGACAGGATTAGCCTCCAGATCGCATAATTGTCTGACCTTGGCAATCAGCGGCATCAGCACGGTGGACAGGCCAGGAGACACCTGTAAAGCAATCTGTTGTTTGTCAGGCAGGTGGCTGATTTGCAGCCAGCCGGTTTTACCTTCAAGCTGGACGCTGCGCACGTACGAGGCTTTACCGTTCTGCTCAATCACGGCTTCCAGCCCCGGCATGGCCCGACCGCGCAGATACGCCAGCAGGGCGTCCCAGGCAAACGGTGGCCGGTAAGCCAGGCGCAATACCAGTCCGTCGCTCTCCGCAGCAGCGGTACGGCGTATCGATCCGGGTGCCATTTTGTAACGCTCAGCAAATAAGGCGTTGAAGCGGCGCACACTGCCGAAGCCTGCGGCATACGCGACGTCCGTCATCGGCAGATGCGTCTCCTGCAATAATTTTTTGGCGAATAACAGACGCTGTGTCTGCGCTAATTCGACCGGAGTCACTCCAAACTGTTGCTGCAATACGCGTCGTAACTGGCGCGACGATAGGCCGACCTGCTCCGCAAGCGCTTCAATTCCACCTTCATTCAATGCGCCTGCAGCGATACGTTGCCACACGGCATATGCCAGATTTTGCTGAAGTGCATAGGGCGCTAATTCAGGGCGACAACGCAGACAGGGACGAAAACCTGCGGCTTCGGCTGCCGCTGCAGAGCTGTAAAAACTGCACGATGATGCGCGCGGCGTTCTGACGGAACAGATAGGGCGGCAATAGATTCCTGTCGTACTGACGCCAGTAAAAAAGACGCCATCGAAACGACTGTCTTTGGCAGACAACGCCCGATAGTAATAATGATCACGCTCAGCGTCATCCTGAAAATGTGAGGGGAAAGCGAAAGTATCCATAAACATCTTTATACGGCATTCTCCTGAGACGATCTAGCCGTTTTCGGACAGATCAGGCTGATGATGCCCGACTTTTCTGAGCAGCTGAGCAGCTAAGCATCTGGCTGTTACTGCATCAGATACCGTACCAAAGCGTCATGGTCAAAGCAGCAGTCCACATGACAATGCAGTTTGCGCTACACTCGATTTCCGGCTTTGCTTACTCGTTTTTTGCGAAATCTCTTATGACCTCCTCCACATCCCCCAATTCCACTGCGCCTGTCAGCGCCCCAGATCTGAAAACCGTTCTGCTGGCGAGCGGTTTTATCCTGACCCTGGCAATGGGTGTACGACACGGTTTCGGCTTCTGGCTGCAACCGATCTCACAGGCACATGGCTGGACACGCGAAACCTATTCGCTTGCCAACGCGATGCAAAATCTGATGTGGGGCGTCTTTGGTCCGTTCGCCGGAATGGTGATCGACAAATTTGGTACGGCACGGGTGATTGTGGTTGGCGCGTTCTTATATGTCGCGGGATTATTGTGGATGGCGACGGTTGATCAGCCGGGCTTATTTATCATGGGATCCGGTATCTTGATTGGTGCGGCGCTGGCATGTACCTCATTCGGTGCTGTCAGTGGCATCATCGGCCGCAGTGCGCCCGAGGCCAAGCGCTCATGGGCGTTTGGCATGTCCTCTGCAGCCAGCTCCTTCGGCCAGTTTGTGATGATGCCGGTCGAACAGCAACTGATCAATCACACGGGCTGGCAAAATGCGTTTTATATCTTAGCCGCCATGCTGCTGGCAGTCATGCTGCCTATGGCCTATAAGCTGCGCGAACCGCCGCTGGTGCATGCAAGCGGTCCACAGCAAAGTATCATGGAAGCGATCCGCGAAGCCTTTGCTTACAAGCCTTTTTTGCTGTTAGTCGCCGGCTATTTTGTATGCGGCTTCCAGGTGGTATTTATCGGTGTACATATGCCGGCATATCTGAAAGATAAAGGCATCATGGATCCGAATGTGGCGGTGATCGCTCTGGCGCTGATCGGTTTGTTTAATATTTTCGGTTCTTACTATGCAGGCAAACTCGGTAGCATGTTTCCCAAGCGCTATTTGTTATCGTCAATTTATATCAGTCGCAGCGTCGTCATCGGTCTGTTTCTGCTGGCGCCGTTATCTGCGTATTCTGTGTATGTTTTTGCTGCCGCGATGGGGGTGTTATGGCTGTCGACTGTGCCGCTGACTAACGGCGTCATTGCCGGAATTTTTGGCCTCAAATATCTATCAATGCTGTCGGGCTTCGTGTTCTTTTCGCATCAGGTGGGCAGCTTCCTCGGTGTCTGGCTGGGCGGTTATATCTATACCCGCATGGGTAATTATGATGTGGTCTGGATGGTCGTTCTGGCACTGGGAGTATTTGCGGCATTGGTGAATCTGCCTATCAATGAGAAATCCATCGCGCGCATGGCTGCCGTCGCGGCTTGATATGAAAATACGTCTGACATGGCCAGGCACCCTGTACGCCCTGATATTGGCAGCGGTGCTGTTGTTCACGTTCATGGCGTATTTACAGCCTTCATTTATTCTGGATCTCGCCAACCGTTTTGTACTTTGCTGACATAGCCTATGCAGAACACATCTCGCCTCTATGGATGAAATGTGCTCTCATTATTTGTGAACCAAGATAGTCCGTTTGACTAAGGTAGCTCATGACATTTCCCCAAGCTCGCCCCGTCGTCCAGCAGCTAGGTGCCTCACAAATTCGTGAAGTCGCCAATGCCGGTATCGGTCTCACCGACGTTTTACCGTTCTGGTTCGGCGAGCCGGATCAGGTGACGCCACCCTTCATTCGTGAGGCTGCCAAACAGGCTCTGGATGCAGGCGACACGTTTTATACCCATAACTATGGCATCCCCGCACTACGCACTGCCATTGCAGCTTATCTGTCGCACCTGCATCAAACAATCGCACCTGAGCGCGTCGCAGTAACCTCGTCAGGCGTATCCGCCTTAATGCTGGTGGCGCAAACACTGTTAAATCCTGGCGATCGCGTCGTTGCGGTAACACCGCTGTGGCCAAATCTGATCGAGATACCCAAGATACTGGGTGCCGAGGTAGTGAAAGTCGGTCTGGAGTTTGGTCATAGCTGGGAACTTGATCTGCAAAAATTACTGAACGCCTTAACGCCCGGCACTAAAATGCTGATGGTAAATTCGCCGAATAATCCTACCGGCTGGGTCATGCCGCGACAGCAACAGGAAATCGTGCTCGACCATTGCCGCCAGCATGGCATCTGGATTTTGTCTGATGATGTGTATGAAAGACTGGTGTACGCGGAGCAATCACATCAAGCACACTGCGCCCCGTCTTTCCTGGATATTGCCACGCCAGAGGATCGTCTGGTGTCGACCAACAGTTTTTCTAAAGCCTGGCTGATGACGGGCTGGCGATTAGGCTGGATCGTCGCCCCGGCAAGCGTGATGGATGACTTGGGCAAACTGATAGAATTCAATACCTCATGTGCACCGGGCTTCATCCAGAAAGCGGGAATTACCGCATTGGAACAAGGCGAAGATGTGCTGCGGCATACGCTAAGCCGTTATCAGACTGCCAGAGATTTTTTGTACCAGAACCTGAACGCCTTGCCGGGCATCACGGCACCTCTGCCTAAGGGTGCGATGTATCTGTTTTTTCGGGTCGACGGAGAGAAAAATACCTTAAACCTGTGCAAGCGCCTGGTCAAAGAAGCGGGACTAGGCCTGGCACCGGGAAGTGCCTTTGGCGCGGAAGGAGAAGGCTATGTGCGCTGGTGCTTTGCCAGCTCCGTCGACAGTCTGGCCTTGGGCGTCGATCGCCTGAAAAACTATCTGTTAAAGCGATAATTCTGGTTTTTCTTCATATCACAGGATTGAGTAAATCATCCATGGATGATGAATTCTGCGGAAATAGTCTGAACTCAGCGCAGTCCGACATGTCACAGCATCAGTCAGCATTTTCCATTGCGCAACCTGATGCTATGATGGACTTTCTGTTTTTCCCCTACACAACTTAGAAAAGACCACCATGTCCAAATCCCTGTTCATGTTGCTCTGTTCCAGCCTGGCAATCCATACCAGTCTGGCAGCAGATACTCCGCCAGCCAATCCGGCAAAAATCGATGGCGCAATGGTACGCAGTGCCTTCGCTGGCAACCCTTTCTACGCAGCTAGCACGCTGGCGTATGAAATGCCGGCATTCGACAAGATTCAGGATGCGCATTATGCGCCGGCGTTTGCCGAAGGGATGCGCCAGCATGCCGCGGAGATCAATGCGATTGCCGATAATACTGCCAAGCCGACATTCGAGAATACGATTGTGGCGATGGAGCGTTCCGGTCAGTTGTTGGGCAGAGTATCTACCGTATTTTTTAACATGGCGAGTGCCAACACTAATCCTGCGATTGAAGCGCTCTCCCGCGATCTGGCACCTAAACTGGCAGCACACCGGGATGCTATTAATCTGAATGCCAAATTATTTGCGCGCGTCAACGAGATCTATAACCAGCGTATGCAACTGGCACTGGATGCCGAATCACGTCGTTTGCTGGAACGCTATTACACAGACTTCGTCCGCGCCGGGGCCAAATTGTCTGACGCAGATAAAATCAAACTGAAATCACTGAACGCCGAACTGGCAAGCCTGGGCACAACATTCAGCCAGAACGTATTGAAAGAAACGAATGCGTCGGCCCTGATTGTCGACACCAAAGCAGAACTGAAAGGCTTGTCAGACAGCGAGATCGCCAGCACGGCAGAAGCAGCTAAAGCCCGCGGCCTGCCAGGTAAATACCTGATCGCACTCATGAACACCACGGGTCAACCTTACGAAGCACGCCTAAGCAACCGCGCACTGCGTCAGCGTCTACATGAAGCGTCTGTCGAGCGCAGCAACCATGGCGGTGAATTTGATAATCGTGAAGTCGCGATCAATCTGGCCAAACTACGCGCCGAACGTGCCGTCCTGCTGGGTTATGCCAATCATGCCGCTTATCAGCTAGAAGATGCCACAGCCAAAACAACGGATGCTGTGAATAAAATGTTGCGTGAACTTGCACCAGCGGCAGTCGCTAATGCAAAAAAAGAAGCGGCTGAAATGCAGAAGCTGATCGATGTGAAAAAGGGCGGCTTTAAGCTTGCTGCGTGGGACTGGTCGTTCTATAGCGAACAAGTACGCAAAGCTCAATATAGTTTTGATGATAGCCAGTTGCGCCCGTATTTTGAGCTGGACAATGTGCTGCAAAAAGGGGTGTTCTTTGCTGCAACACAGCTATATGGCATCACCTTCAAAGAGCGCAAAGATCTGCCGGTGTATAACCCGACGGTACGCGTCTTTGAAGTATTTGATGCCGACGGCAAGCCGATGGCTTTATTTCTGGCAGATATGTACGCACGCGACAATAAGCGAGGCGGGGCTTGGATGAATGCCTATGTACAGCAATCCGGATTATTTGCGCAACGCCCGGTTGTTGCCAATCACCTGAATATTCCGCAACCGCCAGCAGGTCAGCCAACCTTGCTGACCTACGATGAAGTCAGGACCGCCTTCCATGAATTTGGCCATGCATTGCACGGCATGTTCTCAAACGTCCGCTACCCGCGCTTCTCAGGCACCAGCGTGCCGAGAGATTTTGTCGAATACCCTTCGCAAGTCAATGAGATGTGGGCAGTATGGCCAGAGATTTTGAAGAACTATGCGCATCACTATCAGACTGGCCAGGAAATGCCCCCAGAGTTGTTGGCCAAACTGTCTGCAACGGCGAAATTTAATCAGGGCTTCGCCACCACGGAATATCTGGCAGCATCCCTGTTAGATCAGCGCTGGCATCAACTTACACCGGCGCAAATTCCAGCCGATGCGCTGGCATTTGAGGCAAACGCATTGAAACAGGCGGGTGTCGATTTTGCACCGGTGCCACCACGTTATCGCAGCACCTATTTTTCACATATTTTTGCGGGTGGCTATTCGGCAGGCTATTACGCATATCTGTGGAGTGAAGTGCTCGATGCCGATACGGTAGACTGGTTTAAAGAAAACGGAGGTCTAAGTCGCAAAAACGGCGACTGGTTCCGCCAGCAACTGCTGTCGCGCGGTGGCAGCGTGGATGCGATGGAATCGTTCCGCAACTTCCGTGGCCGTGATGCGCAGATCGAACCTTTATTGTTACGTCGCGGTTTAAAGGCAGATACGAATGCAAAATAAATTCGGTAACTGCCATGGCAGTTACCCTCTGCTGAACTGTATCGTGAGCGTCAATAAAATCGTATCGATAAAATTAAGTCCATAGCTTGTACGTTGAAGTAACCGTTGATGTTGTCTCGAACCCGCTTTGGCGCTGCCGTTTGAGCGGGTCAGAAAATGGAAAAAAGAAATGTCCGTTGTCTGAGCCGCAGGCGAGTTTCGGACACTTCCCATTTTCTGGCCTGCTCAAACGGGAACCCGAAGGGAAGCGACTGTGCGGTCACCTTCTTTTGCTCACTTTTCTTGGCGAAGCAAGAAAAGTGAGTAGCCGCCGGTCTACCACCGGCCGGCAATCCAGGCAGACAACATCCGTGATTCAACGAAAAAAATGGTGCGCACGGCGCACCTTACGACTGCAACCCAGAACAGATTTTATCCGTCAACATTTCATCATCAAGGACATTTAACGCAAACGGTACGCAACGCTATTACCGTTGCCTTTAAAGTTGTTTTTGAATTTGCAGTTGACCTGCAACCCGCTTTGGCGCTGCCGTTTGAGCAGGTCAGAAAATGGAAAAAGAAGTGTTCGCTGTCTGAGCCGCAGGCGAGTTTCGGACACTTCCCATTTTTTGACCTGCTCAAACGGGAACCCGAAGGGCAGCGACTGTGCGGTCGCCTTCTTTTGCTTACTTTTCTTGGCGAAGCAAGAAAAGTAAGTAGCCGCCGGTCTACCACCGGCCGGCAATCCAGGCAGACAACATCCGTGATTTAATAAAAAGACGGTGCGCACGGTGCAGTAAGCTTATTTAGTATATTTATTTATTACGTTTAGTTAGTTCGTTACCATAAAAAAAGGAGCCAATGGCTCCTTTTTCAACATCAAAATGTACGCAGAATATTTACTCAAGTTTCCAGACGAAATCAACTTTAGTCCAGAGCTGTTCTGCCTTACCGTCCTTGGTTCCGGGCTTGAATTTGCACAAGCTTAATGCGGTCAGCGCAGCTTTATCCAAGCTCTTGGAGCCGCTCGATTTTTCGACTTTAGACTCGGACACTTTGCCGTCGGTGGCAACCAGAAAGCCCAAAGACACCGTACCGGTTTCTTCGTTCATCAACGCTGCCTTAGGATACCTAGGAGGGTCGCAGGACTTATTATCAATCACAGGTGCAACATCTGCGGCCAGCGCGGAACTGGCGGCCGCCGCGAGCAAAAATGCACTGGCGATGGAAGATAAACATGCTTTCATAAGTTAACTCTTCTTTTTCAAATTGAGATCAAAATTGTGCCACAAACTACGCTAAACACAAACTGGCAAGCAAAGCATTGCCAGTTTGTGTGTTAGAACTCCTCCCACTCGTCAGCACTTGGGGCACTGTGACGGCTACCCGCACTGGCAGCACTGGATGCACTTGCTTTAGGGGATGCTGAAGGTGCTTTTTTGACGCTTGCTCTGGCAGCGGGCAAAGATTTAATATTCGATGCTTTTGGCCTTGGTTTAGCAGGTGCGGCAGCTTCTACACGACGAACTTGTGCAGGTGCCTTCTCCATCGCATGTTCAGCGGCATTGAGTTTAAAAATACTGACTACTTTTGCCAGCTCTGCCGCCTGATCCTGCAAGCTTTGTGCCGCAGCCGCTGCTTCTTCTACCAGCGCGGCATTTTGCTGCGTCATACCATCCATTTCAATAATGGCATGATTGACGTGTTCGATACCGACGCTTTGTTCCTGACTGGCGGCACTGATTTCGGCAATGATGTCCGTAACGTGCTTCACGCTGGAGACCACCTGATCAATCGTCACACCTGCCTGGCCTACCAGTTTAGTGCCGATGTCGACTTTCTCTACCGAAGTGCCGATCAGGGTTTTAATTTCTTTTGCAGCTGCTGCACTACGCTGTGCCAGATTACGCACTTCTGCAGCCACTACCGCAAAACCACGGCCTTGCTCACCTGCACGCGCTGCTTCAACTGCCGCATTCAATGCAAGAATATTTGTCTGAAACGCGATACCGTCAATCACACTAATAATATCGACGATCTTTTTAGAGGATTCGTTAATTGCACTCATGGTATCGACGACCTGCGCAACCACAACACCGCCCTGACGAGCAACTTCGGACGCAGAAGCGGCTAACTGATTCGCTTCACGGGCATTGTCTGCGTTCTGCTTCACAGTGGTCGTCAGTTCTTTCATTGACGACGTTGTTTTTTCCAGCGAACTGGCTTGCTGTTCAGTACGGGAAGACAGATCCAGATTGCCGCTGGCAATTTCGCTGGATGCTGTCGCAATCGTGTCTGTGCCCTGACGGACCTGACCAACGATATTGACCAGGCTATCGCGCATGGTTTTCATTTGCGCGATCAGACTGCTGTCATCACCTGAATTACTATCTATTGAAACCGCCAGGTCACCTGCCGCAATCCGGTTTGCAATGTGCGCAGCATAATCAGGTTCACCACCGAGCTGTTTCAGCAAACTGCGGGTAATCACAACACCAGCAAAAATACCGGCCAGCAAAGCTAAGCTGCCGAGGACCAGCATCAGATTACGTGCGGTACCAAAAGCCGATCTCGCGTCCTCTGAGCTTTGCTCATTCACTTTGTCTTTCAAGGTCACCATTTCATCCAGCGCATCTAACCATTTCTTTTGCACGGGGCGGATTTTTTTGATCAGGGTGATCGTCGCGACCTCAGGATTATTCGCCAGACCTAATTCCTGTGCTTTAGCAGGTAAAGATGCAGAGGCATTTTCCTGTTCTTTCAGCTTTGCAAGTAAGGCTTTTTCTTCCGCAGAGGTCGCCGTCTCTGACGCAAACATCGATGCTAATTTCGCTTCAGCTTCGGTGTATTTTTTTGACTGTTCTTTGATCTTGGCCAGCTCTGGCTCCATATCGCCAGCGTCATTCAACAAGGTCAAATTGCGCAGCGATACCATACGATCATAGACAATCGCACGCATCTCAATCACAAGGCGTGTTTCAACGTTATTGACGTTGACGATGCGTTCCAGCCGGTCCTCGATTTGTGACATGCCTCTGATGCCAAGTGCGGTCACGACGATCAGCAGGGTCAACACTAAAGCGAAACCCAATCCCAAACGCTTGCCTACCTTCATTTTTGCAAAGTTCATAATTCAGTCTTAGTGAAGTAAGAAATAAAAATCCACATCAATACTCAAGATGCCATTTCTGATCTGTTCATTTGCTGAACGGTCAGACATTTTTTTCATTGAACAATTGAGTGGCCATGCAATGCAACACATGATGCTTTTGCGACTTTTTTGACACAAATAATTGATTGCTCTTTAGTGTAAGCATAAAACGCTCCACAAGGGGAAATCGCGCATCCGAAGAAAAGAAATATACGCTATTTTTTCCGTGTGGCAAGTTTTTTTCTGTAATTCAAATACAGCGGTAAACGCCTATTTTAAATAATGAAATCAAAAAATATTTACTTTTAGCTACGTGAAAAAAACGACTTCAAGGTAATCCGTTTGCTACAAATATGTGCCCTCAAATCAAGCAATAGAACTATCGCGTCCGATATAACGGCATTACAAAATTTTGTTTGCTGCCGGTGGCCTGATGCAGATCAATTGATACCGTGCATCATCGTTCTGATATGGCAAGGTAATGCATGAGTGATAATCTCTTAAATGTCAAAATGGTGCTGAGATTTTTGGCAATTTTGTGCCAATTTTCGCAGCGAAGCAACACTCTGAAAAAAAATATTGTTGGAGCAATCATGCCGGACCTAATTCACTTTTATTTGCGCGGCAAAAAACATCAAGTGAGTGATGCAGCACCGACACAAACTTTATTGCAATACTTACGTGAAGACCTGCATTGCACCGGTACTAAAGAAGGTTGTGCAGAGGGCGATTGCGGTGCTTGCACGGTCGTTGTCGGGGAATTAAAACAAGACCAATTACAGATGAAATCAGTGAACGCATGCCTGCAGTTTCTACCGACCCTGGATGGCAAAGCTGTTTTCACCGTTGAAGATTTGAGTAACGCAGGATCGCTTCATCCGGTTCAGCAAGCGATGGTAGATTGCCACGGATCGCAATGCGGCTTTTGTACGCCCGGCTTCGTGATGTCTCTGTGGGATTTGTACTTAAGAGAAGTGGACACCGGAATAACAGATACCACAACAAATCGTGATATCGACACAATGCCGCTGGATCGTAAAAAAATCGATATCGCCTTAAGCGGAAATTTATGTCGTTGCACAGGCTACCGTCCGATCATCGATGCCGCTCATCAAATGGCTAAACTGCCAAAACAAAATTTTGATCGTGATGCCTTAAGCCAGACATTACGCGAACTGCAAAGAGAACAGGCTTTATCATACCAATACCGGGATCAGCGCTTTGATGCCCCGCAGACGCTGACAAGCTTACTCTCCTTACGTGCAGCCCGACCTGATGCTGTGCTGCTGGCAGGCGCGACCGATATCGGCCTGTGGGTGACCAAGCAGTTACGCGAGCTGAATGACATTATTTATCTCGGCGAAGTCGCGGAACTACAGCAAATATCTGTTAAAGACAATGTATTGAATATCGGTGCCACGGTCCCGCTTGATGACGCCTATCAGGCGGCGACAAATTACTATCCTCAGCTAAACGATCTCTGGCAACGCTTTGCCTCCTTGCCTATCCGTCATATCGGAACATTAGGCGGGAATGTAGCAAACGGATCACCGATCGGCGACTCCATGCCCTGGCTCATCGTTCTTAGCGCCCGGATCATCTTAAGCAGTTTATCCGGACAGCGCAGCTTGCCTTTAGAAGACTTTTATCTTGGCTACCAAAAGAAAGATTTACGTGCGGATGAGATGGTGACGGCGATCGAATTGCCTTTGCCATCAGCGCAACAGATTTTCCGTACATACAAACTCGCCAAGCGTTTTGACCAGGATATCTCAGCAGTGTGCGCTGCATTCTCCGCTGAATTAAAAGATGGCCGCTTAAGCAATGTACGAATCGCGTTTGGCGGCATGGCGGCAACACCGAAACGAGCCCCTGCAGCAGAAGCCTGTCTGGAAAATCACATCTGGGATGAAGTAAATCTGCTCAAGGCAATGACTGCACTGGTACAAGATTACGCACCGCTGTCCGATATGCGCGCCTCCAGCGAATACCGGATGACAACAGCACAAAATCTCTTACGCAGATTTTGGCTGGAAACTCGTCCTCATGCACCACTGCCAAAAGCTGCTCTCGATGTATTTGCCGCACCTGATCTCGCCCGTGAAGGAGCCCATCGATGAACTCGCTCACAGACATGAATGCATCAACACTGGCAACAGAATGGAAAGAAGTGGGACGAGCACATCCGCATGAATCTGCGATCCTGCATGTTTGCGGTACGGCGACATATACCGACGACATCCCCGAAGTACACGGCACATTGCACGCGGCACTGGGCTTATCACAAAGAGCACATGCAAAAATTATTGCCCTCGATCTGACACCAGTAAAATCGACTGAGGGCGTAGTGGCAGTGTTCACTGCCAGCGATTTTCCCGGTATGAATGATTGCGGCCCCATCTTGCATGACGATCCGATTCTGGCCGACGGCGTCGTTGCCTATGTGGGTCAACCGATCTTCGTTGTTGTCGCCAGCACGCACGACCTGGCAAGGCGCGCAGCACGTAAGGCAGTGATCGTCTACGAAGATTTGCCCGCGATTCTGACGCCACAGGATGCACGTGCCGCACAGTCATTTGTGCTGCCGCCGATGTCGTTGCAACGAGGGAATGCACAACAAGCGATGAACAGCGCTCCGCATCGCTTGCAAGGTCAGTTGCAAGTCGGCGGTCAGGAGCAGTTTTATCTCGAAGGGCAAATCGCCTACGCCTTGCCAAAAGAAGCAAAGGCAATGCAAGTCTATTGTTCGACTCAGCATCCGAGTGAAATGCAACACGTGGTGGCACATGCGCTGGCGATTCCTTCGCACCAGGTGCAAGTCGAATGCCGGCGTATGGGCGGTGGTTTTGGCGGTAAAGAATCGCAATCTGCCTTATGGGCAGCCAGTGCCGCACTCTGTGCAATGCACTTGCAAGTCCCGGTCAAACTACGCGCCGATCGTGATGACGACATGATGGTGACAGGCAAGCGTCATGAGTTTTATTATGAATATGAGATCGGCTACGATGAGCAGGGCTTGATCCTGGCAGCCAGGATCGAGATGGTGTTGCGCGCCGGGTTTTCCGCGGACTTATCAGGCCCGGTTGCTACGCGTGCGGTCTGCCATTTCGATAATGCGTATTATTTATCGGACGTCGACATCAAGGCGCTCTGCGGTAAAACGAACACACAGTCGAACACGGCCTTTCGCGGTTTTGGCGGCCCGCAAGGTGCAATCGCGGTGGAATATGTGATCGATGACATTGCACGTCATCTCGGCAAAGATGCCTTAGATATTCGCAAGATCAATTTTTATGGCCGCAACGACAGTGAAGGTCGCAACACGACGCATTACGGTCAAAAGGTCATTGATAACGTGATTCATGAAATCGTCGCCGAACTAGAGCAAAGCAGCAGCTATCAAGAACGGCGTGCCGCTATTCAGACGTTTAATCAGGACAGTCCGATACTAAAAAAAGGACTGGCGCTGACACCGCATAAATTTGGTATCGCTTTTAACGTCACCCATCTGAATCAGGCTGGCGCTTTGGTTCATGTGTACATCGACGGCTCAGTCTTGGTCAATCACGGTGGTACTGAAATGGGGCAAGGCTTGCATACCAAGGTGGCACAGGTAGTAGCGCATGAACTCGGTATTCCGCTGGCTCAGGTAAAAATGACAGCGACCGATACCAGCAAAATTGCCAACACGTCTGCCACGGCAGCATCGACAGGTGCTGACCTGAATGGCAAGGCCGCACAGCACGCGGCTCGCCAGATCCGGGACAGACTGGCGATCTTCGCATCGAATCTCTTCGGTGGTAATGCAGACGAGGTTCAGTTTTTCTCCGGACAGGTTGTCGCTGGAAACAACCAACTCAATTTTGCTGAACTGGTACAAAAAGCATATCTCGCCCGGGTCCAGTTATGGTCAGATGGTTTCTACGCGACGCCGCATTTGCATTGGGATAGCAAGACCATGACGGGCAATCCTTTTTCGTATTATGCCTACGGTGCTGCAGTATCTGAGGTCATCGTCGATACGCTGACTGGCGAATGGAAATTACTGCGCGCAGATCTGCTCTATGATGCAGGAAATTCGCTGAATCCTGCAATTGATCTTGGTCAGGTCGAAGGTGCTTTTATTCAGGGCATGGGTTGGTTAACGACGGAGGAATTATGCTGGGATGCCAAAGGCAAGCTGACTACGCATGCGCCTTCAACATATAAGATTCCGGCGATCTCGGACTGTCCTGAGGATTTCCGTGTGAAGTTATTCGGCAAGCACAATATTGCAGACAGTATTCATCACTCAAAAGCAACGGGAGAGCCTCCCTTGCTGCTACCCTTTTCCGTGTTTTTTGCGATCCGTGACGCGATAGCCAGTGTAGCCGGTTATCAACGTAATCCGCCTTTACAGGCACCGGCAACTTGCGAGGCGATATTAAAGGCCATCGACGCCATTCGCGTGTAACTCCGCTTTCCATCACGCCTGCTGTTGCGAGCCTCGTCTGGATATTCGTGATGGAGAAAAAGTAGAAGCTAGCTCTGTATTATTGTGATTTTTCTCTATCGGTTTCTGAGAGTTTATTATCGGTACGCAATCAATCACACGATGCGGTTACATAATATTTTTAAACATTTCCATATCAATTCCGCAGGTTTCATGCGCCTCTCAAGACCATTTTGAGCTGAGAGACTTATGAACAGGGCGGATTCAAAGTACACATTATGCATTTACAGTTACCAACAAAGCCGCAAGCCTATCGCGCCAGTCTGCTGCATTTTATTGACGATCCCCTGCTGAGTGATCAGGCGACGCAATGGTGTGAAGATGGATTGCTGATCGTTTGTGATGGACGAATCCAGGCCGCAGGTGATTACGCAATGCTAAAGCCGACCTTGGCTAATGACGTCGTAGTGCAGCATTTCCCCGGCAAGATCATCATGCCTGGCTTTATCGACAGTCATATTCATTACCCTCAGACCGACGTCATAGGATCGCCCGCATCCGGACTGTTGCCATGGCTGGAGCAATATACATTTCCGGCTGAACGACGATTTCAGGACCGTCATCACGCCGGTGAAGTAGCAGAATTTTTTCTCGACGAGCTGCTCCGTTGCGGCACCACGACAGCAATGGTGTATTGCACCGTGCATCCTGAATCTGTCGATGCTTTTTTTGAAGCCAGCTCATCTCGTAATTTACGCATGATTGCAGGCAAGGTATTGATGGACCGGAATTGTTCGGAGTTTTTACGCGATACAGCAGAAGGCGGCATACGCGATAGCGAAGCATTAATTCATAAATGGCATAACAAAGGTCGCCAACTGTACGCAATCACACCGCGTTTCGCACCGACCTCCAGTGAAGCACAGATGCAACTTGCCGGCGAGTTAGCCGCCTCCTATCCAGACACGTTCATACAAACCCATGTCGCAGAAAACCGCGACGAATGTACCTGGGCGAGAAGTCTGTTTCCGCAGGCGCGCAGCTATCTCGACATCTATGATCGCTATGGCCTAATGCGAGAACGTGCGATGTACGGCCATTGCATCTGGCTCGACAATGAAGACCGGGCGCGCATGTCCGCCACCCGTTCCGCAGTGGCGCTGTGTCCGACATCAAATCTGTTTCTGGGCAGCGGCTTGTTTGACTTTACAGCAGCAGAGCAAGACAAAGTCCTCTTGTCATTGGCAACGGATGTTGGGGGAGGCACCTCATTCTCCATGCTGCAAACCATGAATGAAGCCTATAAAGTAGCTCGCATGGGGGGACATCACTTATCCGCCACAAGGATGTTTTATCTGGCGACACTGGGCGCCGCCCGCAGCATGCGGTTAGACGGATGTATTGGTAATTTTACGGTAAATAAAGAAGCCGATTTCGTCGTACTCGATCCGCAGGCAACACCACTAATGGCCCGCCGCACATCACAATGTAATTCACTGGAGGAATTGTTATTCGCACTAGCACTTTTAGGCGATGATCGCCAGATAATCAGCACCTATGCGGCTGGTAAGCAAGTGCATGTGAGAAAGTAAGTGGCGTTAATTTGGTTTTGCATTAACGGCGTAGGTTTGGTGCGTTGTTCAAGTTCGGGTGACTAAAAGCCGTAAATTGCGGCGACGATATACAGAACAAAAGTCAATACAGTAACGACGAACTTAAATGTTTTTACCAATTTAATAAAGTGATTCTCCGGCGTACTTCACATGATAACCGGACATTGTAAAGCCTAGAAAAATCAGTATTTATAAAAAAAGCCCCGGAAGTCCGGGGCTTTTTAAGTTTCTAACTGGCACATCATATAAAGAATGTGATGTGCTCAACTAACATAATTCTATAGGATTAGAACTTGTAGTTGTATTCAGCTGTCAGTTTTGCGCTACGTGGTGCGGAATAGCTCAATACACCTTCGTAGATTGCATAACGTACGTTTGCGGTATTATAACGCTCAACCACTTTTTGTACGGTTTGCGCATCAAATACGTTAAATACGTCAAGCTTCAAAGACAAGCCTTTGACGAACGCTGGCTTGTAGACAACGTTCATATCCAGACGACGATCCCATTCTAGGTGACCTACTGTGCCACGTGGTGTTGGAACGTTTTGTGTACCAGTGACACCAAAGCAATAGTGGGAAGCAGAATTGTAGTTTGGAGAATCTGCCGGAGTAGGATTACTACCCAAACATGAACGTGGACGACCTGCGGCTAACAACAAATTACCACCAACAGTCCACTCAGGTGTCAAATCATAAAAGCCATAGGCTTTAACCTGATGAGTACGATCATTTGGCAGCAAACCATTTGCGTACAGCATCAACTCACGGTAGTCCCATGTCTGAGTAGCAGCAACGTCAGCTTGTCCAGTGTTTGTATCAGACAAAGTTTGACCTTCTGTATTACCTGTACTGCGCGACCATGTGTAGTTGACCTTACCATACCAACCATTACGGTATGGATGTTCTGCAAACAAATCTAATGCAGTGTATTTACGTTCAGCTTTTTCAAAGCCTAAATCCTCAGCCGACAAATGGACCTTGGTATATGATTTACGAGCAGTTGCTGGGTTTGCATCGTTAAAATCGACTAAGAAATCATTAGCCTCACCAGGGTTAAATGATGCACAACCGAAGCCATTCCAATTTGATGTATCGACGTTGTTGCGAGCAGCCCATTTATCAAACGGACGTTGATCACAGAAGTCATCAATTGTTGAACGCAATGTACGGTAAGTAACTTTTGCACCAAAGTTCAAATTAGCTGAGTAAGCTTTTTCGAAACCCAATGTAATCTCGTCCTGGAAACTTGGTTTCAAACCTGTTGCTGTGATCACTTTTGGATCTTTAGCTTGGCCATACTCATTGTTCGCAGACAAAACATTAGTCAATTGTGTCAAGCCAGTTGGCGTGCCATTAGCATCAGTTCCTGTGTACGCAAAGTATTGATTTGTGTTCAAAGAACCGTTTGCACCACGCAAAGCAACGACTGTAGGCATTTGAACAGCGTAACGACCTGCGCTACCAAATACTTTCATAGAAGAATCGCCATTGACGTCCCAAGCAGCACTGAAACGCGGTGCTAATTGGTTTTTCATTTCAATGTACTTCACTTTATCTTGGTTTGAGTTGGAGAACTGCTCATTACGCAGACCCAAAGTCAACAAGACATTTTTTGTGATTTGATAACGATCTTCAATATACTGCGCTGCTTGATCTGCATATGCATTAGATACTGTAGAACTCAAGATTTTTTCAACATAGTAACCTTGAGCAGCTAAGCCACCATACGGTGTCAACGCTGGCACTGTTCCACCTGCAACTGATGTTGGGAGATTTGGTGTAGTAGATTTCAGATACGTCCAGTTACCACCACCAGCAGACGCATCACCTGCATTCAAGGATGTCATGGAATTGTTATCCAGACCACCACGAATTGTATGCTGTCCTAACTTGTACTCCAAATCCAGACGGAATGCTTTAACAGTATCAGTAGACCCTGAAAATGGCAGATTACCTGAAAAACCTTGCGGACTAGCGTAGTTCAAACCTGGAACTTGGTTATTCGCATCTGCGGTAACTTGGAACACACTGGCGTTATATCCAGCTGGCAAATAAATATGCGTCGCCTTGCTTTGTCCATAAGATGCAGTCAAAGTCAGGTTGTCTGTCAAATTACCTGTGTATTTCAGGATCTGAACCTCACCACCATTTGCGCCATTGTTTTCTTGGTGATCAGATGAATTAACTTTTGAGCCAACCGCACGAGTAGTGTAGTCGTATGAATAATATTTATTATCTACTTTTGGCAAATCACCTAAAGCCGTCAATTCCAAGCGGTGGTCGTCAGTAATATTCCAGTCAAATTTGGAATAGTAGCGGTTCAGTTTAGTTTTTTGCTCTTGCCAACCGTTCACAGCATTTGTCGTAGACGTTCTACCGTTGAAAACACCAGAAAAATCCGTTGTCGTAGCTTCAGCAGCTAAGAACATGAACAACTTATCTTTGATAATTGGTCCACCAACATAAGCGCCAATTTGCTTTTGTTCTGTTGAGTTGTCTTGGCGGCGGAAGCGCAAAGTACCATCGGTCGTCTTGGTATTGGAAGCGCCAATAATAGGATAGTAGTAATCTAATGGTGTAGCACGCAAAGCATTAGGCGTAATCGATGCCATCGCACCAACCTCCCAATTGTTTGTACCGCTCTTACCAGTAATATTGACTACCCCACCCACGGAGCGACCAAACTCAGCACCGAAGCCGCCAACCAACACGTCAGCCTGAGCAATTGCACCAAACGGCAATTCAGATGCGCCAAGTTGTGTTAATGGATTTGTGACAGGAAAGCCATTGATGTAGTATGCATTTTCAGATGCACCACCACCTGCAAAGCTAGCACCAGCAGCATAAGTAGGATCACCACGTGTTGTGTTAGGAGCCAACTGTACGATTGCCTCTACGTTACGAGCCACTGGTAATTTTGCCAATTCTTTAGCCGTAAATGTAGCACCGTTGGTTGCAGTAGACACGTCAATGCGACTACGACGAGCAGAAACCTCAATCGATTGCACACCTGCGTTTGCAGCAGCACCAAAATCAGGCTCAACACCTTGACCAGCGAATACATCCAGTTCGGCATTTGCCAGAACTGTAGAGTCCTTCATCAATGTAGCTTTGTAGTGACCCGCAGGTAATGCTGTACCTTGAAATTTACCAGTAGCATCGATTGCGATAGTACGAGTTAAGTTTGTGTCTGTGTTTTTCAAAACAACAGATGTCGCAGAACCGGCAACAACTTTACCGAATACTGTACCAACAGTATTGGATTGCGCCATTGCATTAGGCACAACACCAACAGACAATACACCAACACCAAACGCTACAGTCAGCGCATGCGCGACTAGCGTTTTTCTAAACACAAGATTTTTCTTGGACATGTGATTTCCTAATTATGTAAATCAATAAAGCGTTGCACAACGTCGCGCCGATAAAACTGATCATTATTACAACTGCATGACGGGCAAACCCATACTAAAACCAACACCCTCCTTACGAATACCTCTTCCAGAAACGATATACAACACTAAAAATAAGTGTTTCTTTTGTAATTCAATGTAAATAAGGTCGTTTTTACGATCTTATTTATGTAAATTATTCTGTCAAAAAATACTCATCTCGCATGGAAACATCTTGAGCATATGGGTGTCAATACTGGGTTTTCTCTGATTCACAAAAAAACAACACCACTGTTTTCCAACTAAAATTAGGGAATCAAGGAAAGCATTATTTTTGTGCACCACAACAAATTATTACTTTAGATATATAAGAATTATTGTTTTTACGCATAAATTCTTTTGATATCGCCATCAGCAAAATTATATTTTTGTACTTTTAAAAAAGCTTCTAAAAAATTTTATCGATCAGTTTGTTTTTATGAATTAATTAATGAAATTTACATAAGAATTGAGTATAAAAAAACAATGAAAATATTTATGCTTTCATTTGGTGCATAAATATATTTTATTTATCCATCTTTCTTAATGTTGATCACTGTATGTAATGCAAGGAGAAATTTAACGAATGGGACTCCGATAAAAAAACGCTCAGATTTCTCTGAGCGTTTTTGTTGTACTGATACTTTAGTAATACTTATTAGAACTTATAGTTACCAACTAAGTAGAATTGACGTCCCAAAGGATCTGTGTAGCGACCATCGTAACCCAATTGATTACCACCACCGTTAATACGTTGTGAGAACGGTGGGTCTACATTAAATAGATTTTTGATACCGCCAGTTAAAGTAAAGCTTTTGGTCAGTCTCGCTTTTGTCTGCCAATCGAACACTGTGTAAGATTTAACATCACGCACTGAATCTACGTAATCACCCAATGTGCCATCAGCATTGACTTTACGAACAGCGCCATCATCAGCTGTAATTGGCGCATCGTGGTAACCGGAATGATAATTCGCAGTTAATGTATGCGTGTATGTCGCGGATGGTTTCCATGTCGCTGCAAGTTTAGAAATCACACGAAATACTACATTGTTGTACGCATCAAAACGACCGACACTCTTTTCGACATCAGAACCTGGAACAGCTTGTTCAGCTTTAAGCATGTAAGTACCAGTCCAGTTCAAAGCGACTTTACCAAATGACGTTGCTGTCGTAAATGTGTGATCCCAGTCAATACCTTGATAGTGTGAACTAGCAATGTTGAATGGAGTCAACGCCGCCACCAAAACGTTTTGCTTTTGGATAGGATCGTAGTAAGAAGAGAACAATCCTGCATAAGTTTTAGGATTGTCAAATACCAAACTCTCAGGCAACGTGGCGATCTGATCTTTCAGCTTAACATCCCACAAATCGAAACCAATAGATAAACTCTTTGTCGGTTCGACGCGGAAACCTATCGTTGACTGTGTCGATTTTTCAGGTTTCAGGCCAGCATCCCCAGTAAATGGATTGCCGCCTGTCAACAGACCGTATTCCGCTGTGCCATTACACAATGGCAGCAAAGGACCCGAAGTAATTGGGCAAGGATGGAAGTTAGAAGATCCACCATTTGACAATGGACTAGTGATGTTGGACAAAGACGGTGCTTTGAAACCTGTGCCATAGGAACCACGCAATAACACTTCATCGACCGGGCGATAAGCAACCGCTAATTTATATGTGGATGAACTCGCTTTGTTACCTTGCGTTGCAGGTGCAATCAAATTACCTGCCGTATCAAAGTTTTTGCTGTTTTTTGCTGCGTCATAGCTGTCATAACGAACAGCGGCTGTTACATCCAGATTTTTGATTACTGGAACTAATAATTCGCCGAAAGCGCCCCAGCTATTGCGTGATGTGTCGAAAGGCAATGCACCAGTGCCACCACCGACATTTGTATCTGTCCAGTTTGGTTGCAGGCTGTTAGGGCCTTGAGCAATCGCGCTTGGGCTATCTGCATAATTTTGTTTAGAAAAATCGGCACCAAAACCCAATTGAGAAATACCACCTGGTGCTTTGAAGAGTTCCATTGACCCGCGTGCGCTCAATACATCAAGTTTCGAAACAGTTTCGTCCAGAACTTGATGCAACACTGCTGGCGCCAAAGCGGCTTTAGTAGTAGCAGTTGGTGCGATAAATGGATTATATGCACCAGATGCAAACAACGCGGCCAACTTATCACCGCTGGTATAACCGGCAACTGCGTTATCAACAGATTTATTTTCTGAATGCGTGTATGACAGATTGTAGTCCACACCTTTCAGGTTACCCTCTAGACCGAGCACAACATGTTTTGCGTTAGTTTCCCATCCGTCAGTACGGCCACCAGCATCAACTAGACGAAGATTCATCGTGGATGACGTTACTTTTGTGGGATCTACACCGAGTTTAACAATTGCTGGAACAATATAAGTCTGATACAACGCACTGTTGATATCTACGCCCAATGGCTGCGCTGGCGGAGCAAAGCGTGCTGTACTTGTGAACTTGGAGTACAAAGCTTCTGCATAAAAACTTGTACTATCGTTTATTTTGTAATTCAACAAACCCAAGAAACCATCACGTTTCAACTGAGGCAAAGCTTCAACGGTGCTAGCAAAATTATAACGACAAGAGTTACCGACGTTGAATGTATTTGGTGCTGGGCATGCACCAGTCGTAACAAATGCAGGGTTAAACGATTTCGAAAAACCAGAACCTTTTACGGTAACGTTAGCTGGAATCGAATTGCCACTAGTCTGATACAACGAGTATTGTTGACCGTTGTTCATGAATTTTTGAACGCCGCCATTCGCACTGAACGCGCGATCACTTGCATCTAACTCAGTTTGTTCGTCGTGGCTATATGCGAGTAAAACGTTGTAACCGTCTTTTTCCAGATCGCCAAAGCCTTTAGATATTGCAACATTGGATGTTGCACCTTTAGCTGAGGTCTCAGGTGTGCTGTAAGTTACTTCCAAGTTCAAATCTTGTTGGTTCTTCTTCAGAATGAAGTTGACTACACCAGCAATAGCATCTGATCCGTACAAAGCAGATGCACCGTCGGTCAAGATCTCTACGCGCTCAACAGCTGATAAAGGAATACTTGCCAGATTAACTGCTGAACCTGTGCTGTAAGGGGCAATCCGGTGACCGTTTAGCAACACAAGAGTGTAGCTAGTACCGATCGCATGGATAGAGGCTGTTTGCACACCACCGCCACCACCATTGATCGATGTTGAAGCTGTAACAAAACCTTGCATAGAAGGCAATGAAGCAACTAAGTCGGCAACTGTTGTTGCACCACTTTGTTCAATTTGCGCTTTTGAAAGTGTTTGTACTGGCAAAGCACCTTCAACAGCGATACGTTTAATTGATGAACCAGTAATTTCAACGCGTTGTGGGGCTGCTTCTTGTGAGAATGCTGGTTGGGCAGCAAAGCCCATACCTGCTGCTACGCCGCTCGCGAATATCATTCTGACTGATCGAGACAGAATTTTTTCTTTTGTCATTGCTTAACTCCCTGAAAAGGTGTGGAGATTGATCTATCAAACGCAGATTCTTTGTTGTGTAAAGATTTGCAAATGGTCCCAAGGTTTTTTACAACACATGAAAATTTGTGTATCAAAAAACTTGATACAGCATGGAACCATTTCCTCAATATGACTGTCAATGAACGCTTGATTTCCGTATAACCAAAAAACAACAAGATAAAAGATCAAATAGTGCCGAACTTAAAGCATCCGCATTCTTTTTGTGCAGTGCAAAAATTCAACTTGCATATAATTTTTAGGACTATAGACAAAATTTAATTTTCATTCGTCTAAATAAGTTGAATTTAATTTCACCAGACGTACAAATACAGAACATTCATGTTCATCGGACTATTTTTTTAACTAAAGGAAACTTTTTCTTGATTCGGCATAATCCAATTGGCTGAATAAAGCAGGCATACTAAAGCGAAAAAATTCGTGTTTTTGCACAATATTGGTGCGATATTTGCTGACCGATCGTTACAATTTAATGTGTCGCTAAATGAATAAGTGAAACCTCTTTTTCATCGGTAATGCATTCAAGCAATCTGCCGTCCAGCCTTCCACACCCCCAAAATTACCGGGAAGTTCTCAATCAATCTCACCCGGATAAAATCAGCTCTTAAACCGTTTGCAATATCACCACGATCATGCAAACCCAATAAGGTCGCGGGATTACTTGCTACTGTGGCAATGGCTCTGGATAGCGAAAACCCTTGGCTTTGCAATAAAAATGCGGCGTGCAGCAGGCTAGCGGGGACGTAATCTGAGGATAAAACATCGAGTAAACCGTGTTTGGCCAGCTCTAAAGCGGAGACGTTGCCTGAATGTGAGCCGCCGCGGACGACGTTGGGTGCGCCCATGATGATTTTTAGTTTGTGCTGATGTGCGGCTCTGGCGGCATCTATGGTGGTGGGGAATTCAGACATGGTGACGCCCTCTCCGACACCTTCGCTGACATGCTCTATCGTAGTGTCATCATGCGTTGCAAGAGGAATGGGGGGTGTGGATTCGCGGCAGAGGCGTACGACCTCGCGCCGATTGGCCGCTGCATTTGTTTGCTGCCGCTCAAGCAAATGATCGAGCATGCCGTCGACCTTTTCATTGCTCCAGCCACGTTTACCTGTGACATAGACGCGGTAATGATGCATATCTGTCCATTGGCGCTGACCCGGCGTATGGTCCATCAGTGACACCAGCTTTAGACGGTCATCTTTTAAAAATGGGCTGAACAGGGAAATCAACTCCGGCTCAGCCAACTCCAGTCGTAAATGTAAAAAATGATCTGCACGCAGCATGCCTGCGTCGGCAGCAGTGCGTAGTCCGGCGATACTGGCATGCAGTGTTTTCATCCGCATACTGTCAGTATCAATATCACCGACAGCGATCGCATCGAGCACCGTCGTGATGCCGGACGCCGCAATCTGCGCGTCATGTGCAGCGATGGCAGGCAAAATCGGCCAGCTGACTTTAGGTCGCGGCATCAGATGTTTTTCGAGATTATCGGTATGAATCTCAACCAGACCAGGCAAGAGATAATCGCCGCCCCAATCAGTGCCCGTCAGTCCCTGATGATCTGAGGCGACATCATGAATGCAGCCATCCTCATAGGACATCTGGCCTAAAAATTCTTCATTGACAGTAACGATCCTGGCGTTGCGTACGGTGTGTATCATAGTGTTCTGGTCATCGATTTACGCGGGTACAGGTCAGCCTATAAAAATCTGGAACCCGCCAGGAAGCCTGGTACAGGCTCAGGTTGATTCTCAGATAAGTTCTATAGAGCTGAAGCAGAACCACTCTGGCAACATGCCAGCGCCTGGCTGGGCGCATATTGCGTCAGTCCTGTTTGTTATATAAATATTTTGTTCAAAAGCATAGCATGCGCCAATGACTACCGAATTAACTTCTCGTTATGCTGTGTATTTCAGCCCTGAGCGGCAATCGCCCTGGTTCAGTGCCGGTAATTCCTGGCTGGGCCGGGATGTGGAAACTGGCAATTCACTCGCGCAGCCAGAAATAAATCAGATTCCCCCGTATCGGTTCAATGAACTCACTGCCAGCGCACGGCGGTACGGATTTCATGCCACGATGAAAGCGCCATTCCGGCTCGTTGCAGGAACAAGCGAACAGGATCTTTTTGCTCGGCTTGCGCTATTTTGTGAGCATGCAGGTGCAATCACTGTTGCGCATCCCCGTCTGCATATGCTGGGAGATTTTTTAGCGATTCAGGCGGACGAACAACAGGATGAGATCGCTGCGCTGGCGCAAGCCTGCGTCGTACACGTTGATCCCCTGCGCGCCGCAATGACGAATGCTGAATTACAGCGTCGCCGGCAATCCCGCTTAACTCACCGGCATGAAGAGTTGTTGTTGCGCTGGGGCTATCCTTATACCGAAGAAGCCTATCGTTTTCACATGACGCTGAGTGACTCCCTTGCGCAGGTAGATGCAGATACTATTGAGCGTTTGCAAAATGCTGCCGAACGTCATTTCACTATCGCTGCGCCGATTGAGATAAACAATTTGTGCATCTTCAAAGAAGACACGCCGGGTGCGGCATTCAAGCTGATAAAACGGTGTCGTTTTAGTCATGCGGACGCTTTAGCCAGCCAGGCGTCTATATCGGGATGCGGATAATTTGCAGAAATAAAATTCACGAAATTTCTTACTTTGGCCGACAACAAGCGGCGGCTTGGGTAAACCATGGAGATCGATACTTCGCCCAAAAGAAACTCTGGAAATAAGCGCACCAGACGACCACTGCTGAGATCATCGCCAAGCATAACTGACGGGCGCAATACCAAACCCATGCCAGCTATTGCACATTCTCTGAGGATATCCGCGTTGTTGGAGATGACGCAGCTATGAATCGGGATCTGCTTGGGCGATGCTGGCTGCCCGCGGATGCCCTGGACTGCCCAGTTATCACGCATAAAATCATAGCCAAAATTCAGGCATTTATGATTCGAGACATCTTCGGCATTTTTAGGTGCGCCGTATTTTTTGATGTAGTCCGGTGAGGCACACAGCAGCACTTCCGACGTCACCAGTTTGCGGGCGATCATGCTGCTGTCGATTTTTTGCAGATCGAGGAAAAATCCTACATCAATCCCCTCCTCGACCAGATCGATATTTCTATCCGTGACACGCACGTCGAGAATGATATCGGGAAATTCTTTGGCAAATTTAGGGATCAGCGGAGCGAGCTGGCTTCGGCCAAAACTCGGATGCGAATAGATACGCAAAGTACCACTAGGCTTTTTTGCAGAATATGAGGCAACTGCGTCGGCATCGTCAATGTCAGCCAAAATTTGCCGCACACGCTCCAGATAAATCTGTCCAGTCTCGGTCAGAGACAGCTTGCGGGTTGTCCGGTTCAGCAGCCGCGTACCCAGATGCGTCTCCAGATCCGCCATATAGCGGGTCACCACGGCATTTGACATTTCCATCGCAATCGCCGCTCTGGCGAAGCTGCCTTGCTCGACGACCTTAGAAAAGATCCGCATGGATTGCAGTCTGTCCATATTTCAAGTCCTTTATTATTCCACATTCAGCAATAGTATATTCCTGATTACCACCTTTTTTGTTCAATCCGAAAAGCCTACACTGCTTTCATCGGTGTGCAGTGCAACATAAACAGCCCATCGATGCCGAATCCGAAGGCGTATTGCAGTTGGCATCGGAAGTGATGGCATCTCACTTCTCATGCAAATTGAATACCTGATGCGGACGCCGGCTAAACCGCCCTTTATTATTAATTTTCTGGAGAATGACCATGAACGCTAAACAAATTTTTGCTGCTGCTAGCCTGATCGCTTTGACAACTGGCGCCGCTTTTGCTGCTGACACTACACCAACATCCACCAAAACCCGTGCTGAAGTCGTCGCTGAACTGGCACAGGCACGTGCTGCTGGCGAACAAATCGGCGGTGAAGAATTCGCCTGGTTTGCAACACCAAAAACGGTTATCGCAAAAACAACGACAGAGCCAAAAACTGAAACAGCAACTGCACCTAAAGCAAAATCTGCCAGCACAACAGAGTAAATCTGCTGGTAGATGCAGGCCTGTCTGGCGATCAATTAGTCAGATAAATAGCTCTGCTGCGATGCACACATAAAAAACGCCACCTTCGTGGCGTTTTTTTATTTCTATGCGCGAAGTAAACGGTGAGAGCTCAGGCTCCGCCGCATTAACCGCCATAACAAGGCGTACACTATTCGCAAAATAGATACTCAAGAAGAGTATTTTTTAAACCTCCTTATAATTATTGCGGATAAAACCCTATTTGATTCAATTAATAGGGGAGTATGTGTAAATCTCTAATAAAAAGAGAGGCATAAGGTGATAAAACGGACATCGCTTCAACAAGGACTGTCGTATTAGAGTGCGCAACCTATCCGTAACCTATCCACAATCAGCCGCTCTTGTGTATTCTTGCCCCACACAACCACTCTGAGCGATATGATGCCAAACCAACACTACCCCAAGCTGCTCGCCCCGCTGGATCTCGGCTTCACCACCCTGCGCAACCGCACCATCATGGGATCCATGCACACGGGACTGGAGGACCGGTTTTATAACTATCCTAAACTCGCTGAATATTTTCGTGAAAGAGCGCGCGGTGGTGCTGGCCTGATTGTCACCGGGGGTATTTCGCCCAACCGGCGCGGCTGGCTACTGCCCTTTGGCGGCACGATGAATAGCTTGGGCGATATCTGGAACCACAAAAAAGTCACCCGCGCCGTACATGAAGAAGGCGGCAAGATCGTGATGCAAATCCTGCATTCAGGTCGCTATGGTTACCAGCCTTTCGTGGTGTCAGCCTCTGCCAAAAAATCACCAATTTCGATGTTTCAACCCAAAGCGCTGACCGAAAGCGGCATTGAAAGCACCATACGCTCATATGTGCGCTGCGCCCGGCTCGCCCAAAAATCCGGCTACGACGGCGTAGAGATCATGGGCAGCGAAGGCTATCTGCTCAATCAATTTCTATGTGCCCGCACCAACCTGCGCAAGGATCGCTGGGGTGGCAGCATTGAAAATCGTATGCGTCTGCCAGTCGACATCGTGCGCCGGGTACGCGCTGCTGTTGGCAGCAATTTCATCATCATGTATCGCCACTCGATTCTTGATCTGGTCGAAGGCGGCAATAGCTGGCAAGAAGTGGTCGAAGTCGCACAGGCACTGGAGCAAGCCGGTGTCACGATTCTCAATACCGGCATCGGCTGGCACGAAGCACGCGTACCAACGATCGTCACATCGGTCCCTCGCGCCGCATTTGCCAGCGTTGCGGGCCGCTTGAAAAAAGCCGTATCGATTCCAGTCGTCGCATCCAACCGCATCAATATGCCGGATCAGGGCGAAGCCATCATTGCGCGTGGCGACGCCGACATGGTCTCCATGGCGCGACCGTTTTTGGCCGACCCGGAATTCGTGAATAAAGCCGCCGCTGGTCGTGCTGATGAAATCAACACCTGCATCGCCTGCAACCAGGCCTGCCTTGATCACACCTTCTCGAATAAACGCGCCTCTTGTCTGGTCAATCCGCGCGCCGGACACGAGACTGAATTACGTTACATCAAAACTACGAAGCGTAAACGCGTTGCCGTCATCGGTGCAGGCCCTGCAGGCTTGTCTGCCGCCACCGTTGCCGCAGAATGCGGGCACGACGTCACCCTGTTCGACAGCAGCGACAGTATCGGCGGTCAATTTAAAATCGCCATGCAAATCCCTGGTAAAGAAGAATTTGCTGAAACACTGCGCTACTTCGGTAAAAAAATCGCCTCAACCGGCGTCAAGCTCCAGTTAAATCAGCGCGTCAGCCGAGAGCAATTACTGACACAAGGTTTCGACGACGTTATCGTCGCCACCGGCATCGTGCCGCGCACGCCAAAACTCGACGGCGTCAATCATCCTAAAGTCTTATCCTACATCGACGTCCTACTACACAAAAAAACGGTCGGCAAACGCGTCGCGATTATCGGTGCAGGCGGTATCGGCTTTGACGTTGGCGAATACTTGCTGCACGATCCCGCCATCACCTTACCTGTTCCTTTGCCACACTGGTTCGCCGAATGGGGTGTTGACCCGCAAGCACAAAGCAATGGCGGACTGATCGCACCGGAACCGACACATCCGTACCGCCAGATTTATCTGCTACAGCGTAAAGCCACCAAGGTAGGTGCTGGTTTAGGTAAGACCTCCGGCTGGGTACATCGCGCGACTTTGCAACGTAACGGTGTGGAAATGATGGCGGGCGTTGAGTACGTCAAAATCGACGATCAGGGCTTGCATATCACGGTTGGCGGTGAGGCGCGCCTACTCGAGGTTGACAACGTTATCCTGTGCGCAGGACAAGAGTCACTGACAGAACTGATGCCGGACAACGTCGCTGAGCAGGGTCCGCGTTTTCATAAAATTGGTGGCGCGGCACTGGCGTCTGAACTCGATGCGAAGCGAGCGATTAAAGAAGGGGCGGAATTGGCGGTTAGCTTGTAAACGACTGTAGGATCAGTGCAGGTCAGTGATGCCAAGAACTGACCTGATTCCGTTTGAAAACGTCCGTTCAATCGACCGCCCTCGGTTCCTCTCTCGCACACGGGAAAGGAAAAAATAAGCGGCTACAGAGCCACCTCAGACTTGTTGCATCGAGCATCCGCGCATCAGCGCCCAAAGATCACGATGGCTTAAGCGGATGCTGCAGATCCCACAGAGGTCGCCCCCATCGCCTCCCGCGATGCATCTGCCACAATCCGCCGCAGCCACTGCACTTCGGTCGCGGCATGCGAACGCTCATGCCAGAGCATGAAGAAGCGCATTTTGGGCATCTCAACTGGCATCGGCAACACCGCAATCGGATATTGCCCGACAAAATGCATGGCAAAACTGCGACTCGTGGTGAAGATCAAGTCGGTACGCGCCAGCACGTCCGGCACCATACCAAAATACGGAATCGTCATTTGAATATGGCGCTTTAAACCCTGCTCTGCCAGAGCGCTGTCGATGATGCTGCGGTGTCCCATCATGTAGGGCGTCGGTGCCAGATGTGGCATCTCCAGATAGTATTTGAGCGACAGTCCTTTTTTCACAATCGGATGCTGATGATTAACCATGCAGACCAACTCATCTTCAAATAAATGTGCAAGATGCAGGTGCGGTGGTTGTTCTGGCCAGTTACCGATCACGCAATCGAGCTCGCCGGTTTCTAATGCCGACGCGTAATCAAATCCGGCATTAAGTGAGTGAATCACCAATCCTGCATGCGGTGCCTGACCCCGGATTTTTTCCATGATGAGAGGGATCAGCAAGACGCTCAGATAATCCGGTGCTCCCAGATGAAACACTCTTTGCGTTTGCGCCGGAACAAAGCTTGGCGCCGGATGCGCGATGCTTTCTAAAACACTCAGGCCCTGTTTTGCGAGCAGCAATAACTCCTCGCCGCGCTCGGTTGCCGTCATGCCATTTTTACCGCGCACCAGAATCGCATCACCGGTGATTTCGCGCAAACGCTTGAGCATATTACTAATCGCGGGTTGTGACTGTCCCAGTTTCATCGCCGTGCGTGTGACACTGCGCTCGGTCAGCAAGGTATGCAAAACGCGCAGTAAATTGGTATCAAGATGATCGCTGGGACGGTGACTCATGATGGGATCTGATGGGATCAATAGTGAGATTAAGAATGAAACTAATGAACAGAGGCGACATCACCGTCGACAAAAACCAGGAGTTCGCCCGGCGCGAACTGCGTCCAGGTTTCGTTATTGGTCAGTGGCTCCGTGACGATGACCGCAACGCGATCTTGCGGTGTCGTGACCTCAGAAAAATCCACGGCAACTTCTTCATCCGACAGACTGGCGGTGGCAAACGGATATTTTCTGACGATGTAATGTAACTTGGTTGAGCAATGCACAAACAGTGCCTCGCCATTCGATAGCATCATGTTGAAGGTGCCGTACTGCGCAATCTCAGTCGCAATAATACGGAGAAAATTGGTCAGCTCGGCTATTGAGGGCAAGGCGTCACCGAACCGGCGACGCATCTCTTGCAGCACATAGCAAAACGCCTGTTCGCTATCGGTAGTGCCGACAGGGCGATACGCGCCGTCGAGTACGGGTGTAAAATTTTTCAGGTCGCCGTTATGGGCAAATACCCAATAACGCCCCCAGCATTCACGTACGAAGGGATGGCAATTTTCCAGCGTCACCTGACCCTGGGTCGCTTTGCGGATATGGGCAATGACGTTTTTGGATTTGATCGGATAACGCTTGATCAGCTCGGCGATCGGTGACGCGACAGCCGCCTGATGATCGACAAAATGGCGCACGCCATTGCCTTCAAAAAAGGCGATGCCCCAGCCATCTTTGTGTTCATCGGTGCGGCCACCGCGTGTGGCAAAGCCCGTGAAACTGAACACGATGTCGGTCGGGGTATTGCAATTCATTCCTAGTAGCTGGCACATAGTGTTTGGGGGGGGCGGGCAATGCTGCTATGCATAATATTCAAGCTTAGCATCATTGCGCCGTGCCGACTACGTGGAGACTACGGAGTCTTAGCCGATTGCCATCACCACTCGCGAATTGTGGTGTTGCTGTATCCAGCATCAAGGCGAATCTCATTTTCGCTGAAAGGTATCTTCAGCCAGTTCTTCGCCGCATACCGATCCGTATAGTTAACCGAGCGGACAGAGGCCGGATCGTCGGATAAAGAAAAGGTGAGGAAAGTATGCGCCTCGACCCCGCTGCTAGTAAAAGACACCACCTGCATATAGCTGTTGCCGTTGGGATTGCCGTCCATACTATAACCACCCTGATCCAGACGATTTTCGGAACAGGCAACGGTGAAGTAGCCGGCATTCTCACAGCCGCCAAATAAACCTATCTTGCGTTGATTGCGGGTCACAAACAGCGTATCGCCACGCACAGCGTTCATCGCGTAGCCGCTGTTCTGCACGCGCAACACTGCAGCGCCAAAGGCTTGTTGTAAGACCTGCGCATTCACAGGATTGATGTCACGGGGCGTGTGAATGGGATCGGCTGGATTGAACTGGACTTTGTACAACTGCGCCTCCGGTAGTAAAGAGGCGCGTCGCCAGAATTCATCCCAGACATGTGCGCCGCGTGCGCCGGGATTGCCGGTATTGTCCCAGGCGGACAAAGCGGCACAGGCGCTGCCCAGGCTGACGGAAGTTGATGGCAGGCTCTCACCGGTTTCAGGATCGGCGCTAATCGTGACGCTGGATGTCGCACAGATCAAAGGCAGGACCTGGGTCTTGAATAATTCTGCCGTCAGCACCCGACTGTTTAATACCATTTGTTTGACAATCTCGACGCTGGCTTTATTGCCCGCATAACCGTCAGTACCGTCAAGTCTGCCTTGCGCCATCGTGTGACCAAGCCGTGTGCGCATGCTGAGTGACTCCGTCCCTGCGCTGCCGATGATGTCGGCAAAGCCTGTCAACAGGGATTTGGGGTTGGTGCTCCAGTAGCTGTCGTTCATATTGGCGACATAATCGTTGCGCAGCAGGCCAGGCAATCGGGCGACACCGAACGCGCCTCGCTGTGCGGAGTCGGCATCGGTTTTCCAGTCACAGGCGCTGCGGGCACCGTCAAGAAAAGGAACGCGGGGCAAGTAGGCTGCCAGCGCCTGTCCAGTCGGCGTCGTGCAGCTCGCGGCCTGCGCATTGCTCACGTTCGGTACTGCACCCATGTCGGCATACCATGCCTTGCTGGAGCCACGGCCAATCGCGGTAGTATTGACCCACGGTGTTGCGAGCTCTTCTTTCTGGATACGGATAAAGTCATCCAGCGATTGCGCCTGGTTCCAGCGCATCCAGTTACGGAAGCTGTGATAGTTCGTCGCGTTGACATCGCGGATCGCAAAAGCCGTCGCCGGGTTCCAGGTCAGTGCCGGATTCAGCAAACCCAGATTCAGGAGCGGTCCGTATTCGCTGCGGTACAAGGTGCGCCTGACCACGCCAAGACGACCATCGGCCTGCCTGACGCTGACCGAAATGGTGTTCGCGGTCATGCGTACTTTTTTACCGTCTTTGATATAACTGGTGGTATCGCCGTTCGCCAGCGTCAATTCATAGATACCAAAGCGACGCGCAGTCGACACGGTATGTGTCCAGGCGACATTATCGTTAAAGCCGATCAGTATCACGGGCACACCGAGAAAGGATGCGCCGCTGACATTCAACTGACCCGGGATCGTTAATTGCGCCTGATAAAACCGGTCGCCGCCGCGCCAGTACCAGTGCGGGTTACCGAACAACAGAGGACTATTCGTTGTCACAGATGCGCTGCCATAGGCAATCATATTGCTGCCTACGCCCTGAGTACCGCCGACTTGCATCTGCGGCATGATCGTTTGCTCAGGATCAAAAGGTTGAGCTGCGATAGTTTTGGCCGCGGCATCAGGTGGCACTGCGCTCGCAATACTATTCACAAAATTGCTATAACCGCCTGCCAGATTCGCCGCGTACATGCGGCGATACACGTCGCTGGGACGAATCGGCTGCACCCAATCCGCATAGCGACAGGCGCTGTGGGCGGTATTACCACTGGTTCTCAGCGTGCGCAGATAGCGGTTATAGCCTGCAGCAAAACCTTGCACCATATTGCGTAAATCTTGCGGCTGCGCGCCGATCATGGTGTTCAGCACATCGCTGGTAATTACATGTTTGTGAAAAAAATCCGAGTCCAGATTCCGCGCCAGCTCCAATGTCGATGCCGCTACCGGAATCGCCTCGGCACTAAGATATTTAGAACGTTCGCCACGATACGTTAAAAAGGCATCCGCCATCGTGCAAAGATTGTCTTCAGCCTGCGCATAACCATAGCCATAACCAAGATCTGCCCAACTCGCCGCCTTGATATGCGGTACGCCCAGACTGGTGCGGCGAATATCGGCCTGATAATTACGGCTACTCACTGCATCAACATCATCCCCCGTAACACTCTGGGCGAACGCTGACGTCGTCAGCGACATTAATGACGCCATAGACACCATGGACACCACTGACACCAACGACAGCGCAGGGGGCATTGCGATTCCAAATCTCATCCAGCGTAAGCTCATCTTCACTCCTTGTTGGTCGTACGAAGAAACGGAACACAACACCGGATGACCTGAAACAGCAATCGGCTATTCCGTAAAGTTAGAATTATTGAAATACATTATCAACAAGTAATATGTTTTATGCAATTAATAATTGTTAAGCAAGCTGCAGGAATGAAGATACTCTGATAGAGCAATCCGCAATATTGGCGCGGGTTTTCAGGCAAAAAGACTTGGAAGCCCGCGCCAATATTGCGGATTGTATTGAGGAAGCTTCTAAATAGCGTTAATCCAGATGCCGCGCCAGATGCAAAACATTGCAATACCTGCGATGTGATGCTCTCGGGCAGGGGACTTATAGTTCTTCACGTGAAGATGAAGATACGGCGGGCGTAAGAAATATCACACCGCCCGATCAGCAGAAAAAATACGGCTTACTTGCCGATGCAAAAACGCGAAAAAATCACCCCAAGCAAATCATCGGAGGTGAACTCACCCGTGATGCTGTTCAGGCGGTCTTGTGTCAGGCGCAGCTCTTCGGCAAAGAGATCGAGGGACTGGTCGTTTTGTGCCGCGTAGTCAGCAGCATTTTGTAAATGTTCATGCGCTTGTTTCAGGGCGATCAGATGACGTTCGCGTGCCAGGTAGAGCGATTCACCAGTCTGCTGCCAGCCTGCGATGCGGAGTAATTCTTTGCGTAGCAGATCGATCCCGACATGGTCTTGCGCTGACAGATACACATGGGTGGCGTCATCCATCTCGTCGACACTGGCGTGATGGCCGGACAAATCAATTTTGTTCCAGATGCGGATGACCGGCACCTCATCGGGAAACCGGGCAACGATGCCTTCATCAGCCCGCGTCGGTCCGCGGCTGGCATCGAGCAGATGCAGGATCACATCGGCCTTACTGACCTCGGCCCAGGTGCGCTCAATACCAATACGCTCAACGGTATCAATGGTGCTGCGATGCTCGTCCGGATGCAGCTCGTCATCATCATGGCGGATACCTGCGGTATCAATGATATTCAGCGGAATGCCTTCGATATGGATGGTTTCGGTCACTTTATCGCGGGTTGTTCCGGCGATCGGCGTGACGATGGCGACATCGTCACCCGCCAGCGCATTCAGCAGAGAGGACTTGCCGACATTCGGTTGTCCGGCGAGCACCACATTCAACCCTTCACGCAATAAGGCGCCTTGCGCGGCCTGCTGAAATACGGCTTGCAGCGCTGCCTGTATCGTCGTGAGCTGACCACGCGCGTCTGATTTTTCTAAAAAATCGATTTCTTCTTCTGGAAAATCGAGAGTCGCTTCAACCAGCATGCGCAGGTGAACGACTTTTTCAACCAGTGCATGAATCACTTTGGAAAAAACTCCGGACAAGGACTGCGATGCGGATTTTGCCGCGGCCTCAGTCGATGCCTCGATCAGATCAGAAACAGCTTCCGCCTGCGCCAGATCGAGTTTGTCGTTCAGAAAAGCGCGTTGCGTAAATTCGCCAGGTTGAGCCAGTCGCAGTCCCGCTTCTTTACCGGCTTCGAGGCAACGCGTCAGCAACATTTGCATCACGACCGGGCCACCATGTCCTTGCAACTCAAGTACATCTTCACCGGTGTAGGAATGCGGTCCTTTGAAATAAATCACAATACCCTGATCGATCACGCTGCCATCCGCTTGCGTAAATGGCAGATACGTCGCATGACGCGGCGTCAAGGGCTTGTTCTTTAATACGCCGGCAAACAAGGCGCTGACGATGGGCGATAAATCCTTGCCGGAAATACGGACCACGCCAATACCACCGCGCCCGGGCGCCGTTGCAATCGCGGTGATCGGTGTGTTGTCGTAGTTGCCAGGCGATGTACTGTGTTGGTTCATGATGAAATTCTAACCCTGCACACAAATGGCGCAGAAAAATTGTCAGTCTTGTGACTCAAATGCCACATAAATAGCGTGTCTGACCATGTCGAAAAAAAAGCCCATGATCTGCATGGGCTTTTTAAAACTTAGTTTGCTGCGCGTTGTTGCTTAACTTCTTGCTTAGCTTCTTGCTTATTTTGCGGCTGATTTTATTGCTTATGTCGCTGCTGACATCAGCAGCGACAACATGCTTACTTCGCAGCCACCTTGTGTTCTGGCGGAATCAGCTTGTTATTGATCACCCATTGCTGCGCAATCGACAAGATGTTATTCACGACCCAGTACAGCACCAGACCCGATGGGAAGAAGAAGAACATCACCGAGAACATCAACGGCATGAACATCATCATCTTGGCTTGCATAGGATCCGCAGGTGCCGGATTTAACTTGGTTGTGATGAACATCGAAATTGCATAAATTACTGGCAGGATAAACCAGGGATCAGGTGCCGTCAGGTCAGTAATCCAGCCCATCCAGGGTGCGCCGCGCATCTCAACGCTAGCTTGTAATACCCAATACAAGGATAAGAAAATCGGCATCTGGATCAAGACAGGGAAGCAACCACCGAGCGGATTGATTTTCTCAGTTTTATACAATTCCATCATGGCCTGATTCATTTTTTGCGGATCGTTTTTATACCGTTCACGTACTGCGGTCATTTTTGGTGTGACCACTTTCATCTTCGCCATACTGCGATAACCGGCAGCAGACAGTGGGAACAGTGCGAGCTTGATCGTGAGTGTGAACACGATGATCGTCCAGCCCCAGTTACCCAGTAATTTATGAATCAATTCCATCAAAGCAAACATTGGCTTAGCGATGATCGCGAAGTACCAGTAATCTTTAACCAGATCCAGACCGGGGGCAATTTTCTCTAACTTGTCTGATTCTTGCGGACCTGAATACAGACGCGCGTTCAGACTTGTTGTCGCGCCCGGCGCAATACTGCCCATGGACAAGATATTGCCGACTGCATATAAATTGGTATCGACCTTTTTCGTGAAAATCTCACGTGCTGTTTTGTCTTGCGGAATGAAAGCAGAGACAAAGAAATGCTGAATCACGGAGACCCAGCCATTGTCGGATTTGGTTGCGTGACTGTCTGAACCTTTTTCGATTTTTTCGAAATCGAGTTTCTGGAAGTGCGCATCCTCGGTGTAGACCGCTGGTGCGTAGAACTCGGTCGAACCACTCAGCATACCGCCGCCTTGAGGCTTGGTACCATCATGTATCAGTTGCAAGTACAGCGATGGCGTAATAGCAGCGGCCGTATTATTGGTCACGTCATGTTTGACATCGATTACATAGTCACCCTTTTTGAAGGTGTAGGTCTTGGTCAGTTTGACGCCGTTCAATTCTGATTCGAGCACCAGTTGTACCTGATTGCCGCCATCCAGACTACGTGGCCCTGGTTTTGCGACGAAATTGGTTTTGTGGTTAGGGAATGCACCACCGAGCAAACCTGTCTGCGCCAGATAGGTACGCTGCGCCGTTTCAGTGAACAGCACAATATTATTGGTGGCAACCGGTACTTCTTTTTTGCCCGCCAGTTCAAGGAAAGCGTCATACCAGTGTTCACGGTGGACGGTTTCTTTGTATTGCAAGAGTTCCAGACGCTTCAGCTCACCGCCCAGGCTGTCGATGTCTGCCTTGAACACATCCGTGGTCACGGTAAAGACTTCGTGCTTGGCCGCACTATCCGCACCGGCAACGGCACTGGCGCTACTTGCGGCAGCGGCAGCGCCAGGCGCGGCGGTATTGGTAGCCGTAGCAGCAGATGCCGAAGCACTGGCACTGGCGTTCTTGCTCTGTTGCGTTGCTGGCGAAGGGAATAAAAATGATTGTTTGCCGTTATGACGCATCCAGTTGTCCCAGAGGATCAACAGCGACATCGAGAAAACAACCCACAGGACGGTACGTTTGATATCCATAGTGTGTTTAACAGAGAGATTTAAAAGAAGAACCAGAACGTTTTGACCAGGTCAGCAAACTGCGACTGTGAGCGGAACGTCCGTCGGATGTGGGGATGAATCTATATTTTTCAGATTTTTCTGAGGTTTGCGGCGTTTTTTGTGGCACCAGATCCACGCCACCCGGATGCCAGGGATGACATTTGCACAAACGCTTGCCTGCCAGCACACTGCCTTTAGCGGCACCATGTTCACGAATCGCTTCTGCTGCGTAGTCCGAACAACTGGGATAAAAGCGGCAATTTTGTCCCAGCATGGGACTGATCGCGAATTTATATACCCGCAGCAAGAGCAGCAACAAGGATTTCACGGGATTCATCATGATGCAGGCGGCGCTAATGGAGGTAGCATCGGCTGAGCAGACAATTGCTGCGCAGCGAACAGACGTACAATTTCAGCCCGCAACTCTTGCTTGAGGCGGGCTGTCGTCGCAGGACCAGACTTCGTATTGACCGGCTTGGACAAACGCACAATACAATCCACGCTCACCAGCGACGAACAACGAAAAATTTCTCTGGTGACACGTTTAATCGTATTACGCGTCACTGCACGCGGCGCAAACCGTTTCGCTGCGACCACACCCAATCTGGCATTCGGCAGATCGTTGGGTCTTGCATACAAAACAAAGTGCGCGGTTCTTTGTACCGGGCGCAAACGAAAAACGGATGAAAATTCATCCGTTTTAACGATGCGCCGAGCGCGTGCAAAATCATCGCTTGCGTTTGCTGGTGTCATTGCATTGAGCATAATAGAGTCATGCCAATTCATGCCACCAACCAACGCTGCCGCTGATTATGGCTTGATGGATCAAGCTGCCAAACGCTTGCGGCCTTTGGCACGACGTGCGTTCAATACAGCGCGGCCGCCACGGGTTGCCATGCGTGCGCGGAAACCGTGAGTGCGCTTGCGGCGAACGACGGAAGGTTGGTAAGTACGTTTCATGTTGGTCTCGCTATTTGAGCAAATAAAAAATCGGAATTACGGGTAAAGGCTTAAGTTAATTCCTACGTCAGGCTTTTCACCTTTACTGCCCCAAAACCGCTGCTCGGTGTGCTGCATCTAATTCAACAACAATGCACCATCAACTAAAAGAGGGTAGGGAACCCTGAATTAGACACCATTTTTGGCTTACGTGTCAATCACTTAGCACATTTTTTCATCATGTCATAGTCACTACCGGCAAGCAATCACAAGGTCTTTTGCCCCATTCTCATAGGAAGATATGCTACAGGCACAGACACAAATTAAGTACACAATAGCAACACAGAGCCGCAACACCAGTTTTATACCGGCCTCATAAATTTACTGCTCAGCCTGTGGATAACTCTGGCTGGCAAGGGTAGAATAGCGGATTAGTGTGGCATGACTGATTTGCACTAACGACAACATTTTAAATAACACCCAAGGTCTTGTTTATCTACTCCAGAGTTGCCTTCGATTGACCGAAGCCCATCCAACTGTAGCTTGTTGCCGTTCCAGTCCGCGTGTCAGTCTCATTCCATGTCTTAATCATGCATGTCGTTGTTGTCTCGGTTTAGCTGCCGGGATATTCGCCCGGGCTCGCATGATTTTGAAAGGGAATCACATCAGCATCGAACATAAGTGAATACATGGAAAATTTCTGGCAAGCCTGCTCGTCCCAATTAGAGCAGGAGTTAACGCCGCAGCAGTATAGCGCCTGGATCAAACCGCTGGCACCGCTCGATTTTGAAGACGGCCGGTTGCGTATTGCCGCGCCTAACCGTTTTAAACTTGACTGGGTAAAAACCCAGTTTGCCGGCCGCATCACCGAACTTGCCGCTCAGTTCTGGGATGAGCCCATCGATGTGCAGTTTGTACTCGACCCGCGCGGCAATAAAAAAACTCTCCCAACCGGACAAAGTGGCACCTCATCGAATGGATCAAGCCACCGCGAATTATCGCAACACGACGACGTCTCCGGACACATGCCTCAGCACATGTCCGAGCCTGTGGTTGAACCAACGCCGCGCCGTGATCAGAGCCGTATCAATGTCGATCTGACCTTTGACAGCTTCGTGACCGGTAAGGCCAATCAGCTGGCACGCGCTGCCGCGATTCAGGTCGCGAACAATCCTGGTGTGTCCTATAACCCGCTGTTCTTATATGGCGGCGTGGGTCTGGGTAAAACGCATTTGATCCACGCGATTGGCAACCAGATTCTGGTCGATAACCCTAATGCGCGGATTCGCTACATCCACGCAGAGCAATATGTGCGCGACGTAGTGACCGCTTACCAGCGCAAGGGGTTTGATGAGTTCAAGCGCTATTATCATTCGCTCGACCTGTTGCTGATCGATGATATTCAATTCTTTGGCGGCAAAAGCCGTACGCAGGAAGAATTCTTTTACGCGTTTGAAGCCCTGATCGCCGCCAAGAAGCAAATCATCATCACCAGCGATACCTATCCGAAAGAAATCACCGGCATGGATGATCGCCTGATTTCGCGCTTTGACTCTGGCCTGACCGTCGCGATTGAACCGCCGGAACTCGAAATGCGCGTCGCGATTTTGCTGAAAAAAGCGCACTCAGAGGGCGTGTATTTTTCAGATGACGTCGCCTTCTTCGTCGCCAAACATTTGCGCTCGAACGTACGCGAACTTGAAGGTGCACTGCGCAAGATTCTGGCGTACTCGCGCTTCCACGGCAAAGAAATCACGATCGATGTCGTCAAAGAAGCGTTGAAAGATTTGCTGTCGGTGCAGAACCGCCAGATCTCGGTCGAGAATATTCAGAAAACAGTCGCCGACTTTTTTAATATTAAAGTCGCTGACATGTATTCAAAAAAACGTCCGGCCAACATCGCCAGACCGCGCCAGATTGCAATGTATCTGGCCAAAGAATTGACGCAAAAGAGTTTGCCGGAGATTGGCGAATTGTTTGGCGGGCGCGACCACACCACGGTATTGCACGCAGTACGCAAGATCGCGGCAGATCGCGGCAAGAACCCGGAATGCAACCACGAGTTACACGTACTGGAGCAAACCCTGAAGGGTTAATGAACACGTAGGGTGTGTCATGCGCACCGGCAAACGCTGCGGCACATCCGATGCGTACGGCACACCCTGCAAAAACCGAACAGCCTGTCTAAGGGCGTCGATTAAAGTAAAGCAACAAGTTAGTAAAAACGAATTGCTAAAAATGGATTCGTAAAAATTAAATTGCATCACGCAATGTTGACGCGGCTCCCAGACCATAAATGCTCTGAGAACCGCATCAATACAGCGCAAGGCAATGCCAGGTATAAGTAATAAAAGCAATAAAGCAGCAACGATAAGAAGTTAAGTTCAGCATCCTTTATTAATTACAAATTTAGCGAGGATATACACATGCAATTGGTTAAAACCCACCGGGACACCATACTCCGGCCACTGCAAATCGTGAGTGGTATTGTCGAGCGTCGGCACACATTGCCGATTCTGGCCAATATCCTCATCCGCAAAGACGGCGAAAAAGTTTCCTTCTTGTCGACCGACATCGAAGTCCAGATCACCACGCATGCCGAAATCGGCTCTGGCGGTGACGTCACTGCCACCACGGTTGCCGCCCGCAAGCTGCTCGATATTTTGCGCGCGCTGCCGGACGACAATGATGTCGTGCTCAAGCTCGACAACAAAAAAATGACAGTGCAAGCTGGCAAATCCCGCTTCTCGCTGCAAACACTGGCGGCTGAAGAATTTCCGACGGTTGCGCAAGCAGAGCATTTCAATGCCAGCGTCAGCCTGCCGCAAAAAACTCTGAAGCACCTATTTAATATGGTGCACTTCTCGATGGCGCAGCAAGACATTCGTTACTACCTGAATGGCCTGTTGCTCGTAGTCGATGGCAAAAACGTGATCGCCGTAGCGACTGACGGCCATCGTCTGGCGTTTTGCCAGGTTGAAGTCGAACAGGAATTTCCGCGTCAAGAAGTCATCATCCCGCGCAAAACGATTATCGAATTGCAGCGTCTGCTCGAAGACAAAGACGATCTGGTGCAACTCGACATCGCCAACAATCAGGTCAAACTGACGTTCGCCGATATCGAATTGATTTCCAAACTGGTCGAAGGCAAATTCCCTGACTTCAACCGCGTGATCCCTAAGGGTTACAAAAACAATTTCACCCTGGGTCGCGAACAATTGCTGCGCTCGCTGCAACGCGCAGCAATCATGACCAGTGACAAGTTCAAAGGTGTGCGTTGTGTCGTCACACCAGGCAGCATGCAGATCATGTCCACCAATGCCGACCAGGAAGAAGCTGTCGAAGAAATCGAAATCGACTACGGTGGTGACAGTGTCGATATCGGCTTCAATGTGACCTATCTGCTCGATGTATTGAATAACCTCAAAGTCGATCAAATCAATATCGCTCTGGGTGATTCCAATTCATCGGCACTGATCACGATCCCTGACAACACCGACTTTAAATATGTCGTCATGCCAATGCGGATTTAAATCCTGAGGTAATTCCCCGATCCCGCTTGCGGGACCGGGCTGAAGTATTTTTTTGAATACTTTTGTTGAGTATTTTTAGTAGCCTATATCAGTCAGAACAAGCAACACCCTAATACAGAAGGTAGCCATGTCCGAGAACACCCAAGACAACACAGCAACGCCATCACCAGAAAAACCAGTCACGGAATCTGCCACGTCCGCTGGTTATGGCGCTTCGTCCATTCAAATTCTCGAAGGTCTCGAAGCCGTGCGGAAACGCCCCGGCATGTACATTGGCGATACTTCTGATGGCACCGGTTTGCACCACCTCGTATTCGAAGTTTTAGATAACTCGATTGATGAATCGCTGGCAGGTCACTGTACTGAGATCAACGTCACCATCCATACCGACAACTCCATCTCCATTACCGATAATGGCCGTGGTATTCCGACCGGTATCAAATGGGATGACAAGCACGAACCTAAGCGCAGCGCCGCTGAGATCGTCATGACTGAACTGCATGCCGGCGGTAAGTTCGATCAGAATTCATACAAAGTATCAGGCGGTCTGCACGGCGTCGGCGTCTCTTGCGTGAATGGTCTGTCTAAATTACTCAAGCTCACGATCCGTCGCGACGGCAAGCAATACGCCATGGAATTTGTCCGTGGTGTACCGCAAAATCGCGAAGTAGAAACCATCGACGGCGTACTCTGCTCACCGATCAAAGTCATCGGCGAAACCGACAAACGCGGCACCGAAGTCCATTTCTGGGCCGATGAAGAAATTTTCACGCATGTCGAATTTCACTACGAAATTCTGGCAAAACGTATCCGCGAATTGTCCTTCCTGAATAACGGTGTACGCATTAAATTAAACGACCATCGCACCGGCAAAGAAGAATTATTTGCCTTCGAAGGCGGCACCCGCGGTTTCGTTGAGTACATCAACAAAAACAAGAGCGTCCTGCACCCGACGATTTTTCAGGCAACCGGCGAAAAAGTTTCCGACCAGGGCACCAACATCACCGTCGACGTCTCCATGCAATGGAACGACGCCTACAACGAACAGGTACTCTGCTTCACTAACAACATCCCGCAACGCGATGGCGGCACCCATCTGACCGGCCTGCGCGCCGCGATGACCCGTGTCATCAACAAGTATATTGAAGAACACGAATACGCCAAAAAAGCCAAGGTCGAAGTCACTGGCGACGACATGCGCGAAGGCCTCACCTGCGTGCTCTCCGTCAAAGTCCCAGAGCCAAAGTTCAGCTCACAGACCAAAGACAAATTAGTGTCGTCTGAAGTGCGCGGCCCGGTCGAAGAGATCGTTGCCAAGACGCTGACCGACTACCTCGCAGAAAAACCGAACGATGCCAAAATCATTTGCGGCAAAATCGTCGAAGCCTCACGTGCCCGCGAAGCAGCCCGCAAAGCGCGCGAACTCACCCGTCGTAAAGGCGTCATGGACGGCCTGGGCCTGTCCTCCAAACTTGCGGATTGCCAGGAAAAAGATCCTGCTCTCTGCGAACTGTACATCGTCGAAGGTGACTCCGCGGGCGGCTCGGCCAAACAAGGCCGCGACCGTAAGTTCCAGGCGATCCTGCCACTGCGCGGTAAAGTATTGAACGTAGAAAAAGCCCGCTTTGAAAAAATGCTCTCCAGCGAACAGATCACCACCCTGATCGCTACGCTAGGCACCAGTATCGGCCCGGACGAATTTAACGTCGATAAACTGCGCTATCACCGCATCATCATCATGACCGATGCCGACGTCGACGGCGCCCACATCCGCACGCTATTGCTGACCTTGTTCTATCGTCAGATGCCACAACTGGTCGAGCGCGGTCACATCTACATCGCGCAACCACCGCTGTATAAAGTCAAAGCAGGTCGCGACGAACGCTACCTCAAAGACGACGCCGAAGAAGCCACGTACATGATGACCGTCGCCCTCACTGGTGCTGCGCTCACTCCGAGTACAGGCGCAGACCCGATCTCCGGCGAAGCACTCGGTGAACTGGTGCGTCAATACAATCTGGCTAACGCTATCATGATGCGCCTCACTCGCGTCATTGATCGTGCTGCACTGACCGCCATCATGACCGGCGTCACGCTCAAAATGGACAGCGCAGAACATGCAGAGCAATCCGCCCAAGAACTCACCGCCGCCATCAACGACCCGGCCGTCAACGCCGTCGTACGCAGCGATGAACTCTCAGGCATGTTCAGCCTGCGCATAGAACGTCTGTACCACGGCAATATCAAAGTCAGCAGCATCGACGCCGACTTCGTCGACAGCACCGATTACAAAGTCCTCGAAGCCGCCGCACAAACCTTCAAAGGGTTGTTAGGCGAAGGCGCCTTCATCCGCCGCGGCGAAGGCGAGCGCATGAAAGAAATCGCCGTACAAGATTTCCATCACGCCATGCTCTGGCTGCGCGACGAAGCAGAGCGCGGCGTCAGCAAACAGCGCTATAAAGGACTGGGCGAAATGAACCCAAGCCAATTGTGGGAAACCACCATGGACCCAACCGTACGCCGCCTGCTCAAAGTACAGATCGAAGACGCGATTGCCGCGGATCAGATCTTTACTACGCTGATGGGCGATGATGTAGAACCACGTCGTGCGTTTATTGAGTCGAATGCTTTACGGGCTGGGAATATTGACGTTTGATGTGAAACGTTAGCAAAAAAACCGCCCTATGTGCTGTTTTTTTGTTCGATCTAAATATTAAGAACAGTCCAATTTATAGCGTGCTACTGATGTAGGTTTCTGGCCATGTCACCTTGAAAAGCGCACGGATATTGCGCAGCAATCTGGTACTGTTTTGTTTTTCTGTTTTCGAAAAAATTTCCTGATGCCCCCAGTAGTTCATAAGGAGCATTAACTAAAGGCTAATGAATATCTGACCGATAGACTTGTTGCATGGAGAAAAAATTATGCCACGCGCAGACCTAATTGTTAATCTGGTCAAAGCTGGAAATGAAGGGGACCTGAAGCTATTTCGATCAACTGTCGAAGCGATGGCAGCCGAAGAACGCGCCAAACGTCACCATCAACTTGCAGACAAACTAATAGCAGGTTTAAACGCAACCACCACACGTCCGCGTCCAATAGAGTTGATGCGTGGTGTTGACAGTGGTCACGGTGGACTCCTGTTCGAAATCGAACCGCGCCGCAGCTACGATTCACTCATTCTGGACACAGAGCTTCGAACCTCGCTTATTGAGGTGGCGGAAGAACAACATCGCCGAGATCTGCTTCGATCATACGGTCTGGAACCCCGGCACCGAATTTTACTTTCCGGGCCGCCTGGCAACGGCAAGACATCTATTGCCGAAGCTATTGCTACCGAGCTAATGGTGCCACTTTTTGTTGTACGATATGAAGCGGTGATCGGAAGTTTTCTTGGCGAGACTAGTGGACGGCTAAAACGGTTGTTCGACTATGTACGTACTCGTGAATGCGTTCTCTTCTTTGATGAATTTGATACGTTGGGGAAAGAGCGAGGGGATACCCATGAAACGGGAGAGATTAAGCGTGTGGTAAGTTCGCTACTTTTACAGATTGATGCATTGCCTAGCCATGTTGTCGTGGTTACAGCAACCAATCATGCCGAATTGCTTGATCGTGCCGTTTGGCGACGATTCCAGATACGACTTACGGTTCCGCCACCGTCCTTGATGCAAAAGGAAGAATGGTTTTCCCAGTTTCAAGTCAGGATAGGTCTGGCACTTGGTATAACTCCCAAAGCTCTAGCAAAGAAATTGGATATTGCAAGTTTCTCGGAGCTTGAACAATTTTGTGAAGACATATATCGCCGCTATGTTCTTACTTTACCAAATGCTGAGCTGAAGGTGATCGTGGTTGAGCGCTTGAGGCAATGGCAGCATCGGGCAACAGCTAACTAACACAACTACAAATGCAAGTTAAGGGGAAAGATGGCCGCACATGAATACCCGCTTCTACTGTTTCCAGCTGTAGCCCCCATCGCACGAGATGGCTTACCGCCTGGGTTTCCAAACATGCATCGCCCTGACATTAGTCGCCAACGGGCGCGTATTGCGCCCAAATTCCAAGCGTTGCAACAGACTTTTGATGCTAAACGACTGAACCTTCAACAGGTAGCTCCAGGACAAGATCCCGAGTTGGTGGTTGTGTTTGAAACGATTGGTTCAGTTGATACGTTTGTCAAGGCGGCAGGACACGTAGCAGGACTAGAATGGCTCCTAGAGTCGGCTGAAGAAGGTATAACACCGGACGAGGATTTTTACGATAACAGCAACAGAGATAAATCAATCTCTGGTCGTTTATTTCTGATCGGGAGTAACCAACAGGCCTTGACCCAAGTTTTGTCGTTGTGGGACCGATATCAGGCTAATCCATCAGTACAGTTGCCGCGTGGCTTTGCCCCATGGAAACAGGTATTCGCCCAACTGAAGGATGTCCGTTTTTGGAGTATTCGCGACCGTATGGGCGTCGATGTCCTTGAATATTGGCGTGAACAGGTTGCGGCAGGCATTGATCCTATTCGTTTTGAAATCGAGATCTGGTATTTTCCAAACACCGTAAAAAATGATAGTGCGCGGGATGAAGTTGCAGCTTTGATCGCATCAATGTATGGACGAGTTTTGAGCCGTGCACTCATCTCCGAGATTGGCTACCACGGAATGTTAGTCGAAATGCCTGCTGCATCGGTATCTCAACTACTAGAGGATCAACTACCCGAATTGGTAATGTCTGAGAGAATTATGTTCTTCCGACCAAAAGGACAAGCCGCAGCGCCGTCCAGCGATCAGGAAGGAGCACCGACTGCAGACGGCGAGTTTCATCATGCCCCCACGGCCGGGACCCCAATAGTCGCACTATTGGATGGCCTGCCACTACAAAACCACCCACTGTTGCGTGGGCGTTTGACCATCGATGATCCTGATGAATGGGAAGCTAACTATGCTGTGCAGGACCGAATTCATGGAACAGCCATGGCATCACTAATCACTTATGGAGACCTGAACTCAGGCGAAGCGCCATTATTGCGTCCGATTTATGTAAGGCCAGTGCTGCGCCCCGACCCCAACTCATTGGTTTCCCCTCGTCCCGAGGTCACGCCAGACAACACCTTGCTTATTGACTTAATGCACAGGGTAATCAAACGCATTTGCGAGGGCGAGGCAGGCCAACCGGCGGCGGCTCCGTCTGTTAAGGTTATTAGTCTTTCCCTAGGTGATGCGGCGCGACCATTTGATCGTTACCTTTCTCCATGGGCTCGACTGTTAGATTGGCTGGCATTCAAATATCGGGTTCTTTTTATTATTAGCGCAGGTAACCAAGTTACAGATTACACATTTCAAATTCCTCGCGAATCGCTTGCGAATGTGGCCATCAATGAGAGAAACTTAATGGCGCTCACCGCAATGTGCGAGCATGAAGTTGATCGAACTATCTTGTCACCAGGAGAATCCATCAATGGTTTGACTATTGGTGCTCATCATACGGACTCGGCACAGTTCCCAACGGTACCTCGCTGCTACGATCTTTTTCCGTCTGGTGGACTTAGCCCATACTCGCGCATAGGTACTGGTTTCAGACGATCTCTAAAACCGGATCTGCTTTTTCCAGGTGGACGTATCCTTTTCAAGGAAGAAATTATTAGTCCAACTGAATCAACTCGAGTTTCACCGCTTTGGAGTACATCCGTTGAGCCAGGTCATCGCGTTGCAGCCCCACCCGTCGGACTCAACAACCACACGAAACATACTCGTGGCACTAGCAATGCCACCGCACTTGCAAGTCGTGGTGCCGCCATCGCCCACGAGGTAATCGAGGTGATCCGGGAGAATGATCCGGATCAACTTCCAGCTACCTACGATGCAGTCTTGCTCAAGGCGTTGATGGCGCACGGCGCACAGTGGGGTGATTTATTCGAACAAATAATTGCGACGAGGCCAGATATCACTGATAGAGACGCTCAACGCAAATTCGTCGGGCGCTGGCTTGGCTATGGTCCCGTTGATCTTCAACGCGCACTAATTTGTACGCAACAGCGAGCAACATTGATCGGCGTGGGCGAACTCAATGATGGAAAGGCCTATTCGTTCTCAGCACCGCTCCCGCCGAGCCTTGCCACAAAAGTACTATGGAAGCGCGTGACAATTACACTTGCTTGGCTCACACCAGTTAATCCCGCGCATCAGGCCTATCGACGAGCAAAGTTATGGGTGACGCCACCCGCTGCGCTCGATGTTTCACGACAAGAGGGTGAATGGAGACAAGTTCAAAGAGGAACACTTCAGCACGAAATACTTGAAGGGAATAGCGCTTTGGCTTTTGTTGATGGAGACCGCTTTGTTTGCAAAGTGAACTGCAAAGCCGAAGCTGGCGATCTGAGGGAATCCATTCCATTTGCAATTTGTGTATCGTTAGAAGTCGCTGAGGGAATTAACGTTCCGATCTATCAAGAAATTAAGGAAAGAATTGCTCAGAAGGTCAGCGTCCAGAACTAAAGCAACTAAAAGTGTAACGAAAGGAATCAGCTTCGACTATTTTTCGAAACTGATTCGTGTGTAACTTCAAGTTCAGACCACGCCAAAACATTTACTCCACAACCAATCAAGTACTTATAGGTCTCATCCAGATGTTCTGGGCACGCGCGTCGCGTCTTCTGCATTGCCTAGCGTTACAAAAAACACCATCCCCTGCCGCGCCCTTATCAGCAATACCCGATAAGCATTTTCAAGATAACGTTGCTGCTCTTCTTGCTGTCGCCTTTTCCACGTCGTGCCAGTGAACTTCCAATGTTCGAATTGCCCATTGACGTAACGGTAGTCCGCATCCCAGGCAACCAAACACCAGTCAAACTCTAAACCTTGAATGTCGAACTCGGTCGCCACATCTTCGAGGAAGTGGCAAGAGCGCACATCGTCCTGTTCGTTCAAGAACCAGTCCGCCGCTGACAATCGATTTTTAACGAAGATACCTTCTGGCTTAAGACGAACAGCGCCGGAAGAAGCAATCACGCCTTGCGAGAAGTTCTTTTGACCTCTCTTGGTGGTCATGAATTTTGAAGTATTTTCTTGATCCCAAGCGCGTTACGCTTCATCGAAAATGACTACGTGTTCGATCGGCGCAGATTGGTCTTTAATGTACTCGTCGCGAAACTTATGGATATTCTGTATCGATGCTGATGCAGCTCGAAGCGCGGTCGCTTTGTTTTTGTGCGCATTTCTGGATACTGAATTAGGGGAAGTCCAAAGGTTCAATCCAAAATTTCCAGCCCACAAAAACAAGAGAGCGAAATATTTTCAAATCCCAGAGAATCAGGTCAACTATTTATAGATAAAGAGGTTTTATGGCATTGAATTTAATGAATACGACAGAAACACTGGTGAATTGCTGACAAATTAGCGTCACCGTGCTGAACAGTTTCTACGCAGAGTTTTCATAAAATTCGACAACCTCATAAAACAAATTTATTTAATTCGTAAGCGTACGTTTGGTATAAATCCAACGCTGATTATAAATTTAACTCGTCGATGACCCTAATCAGATCAACTTATTGCTTAAGAGAGTTAGTTACGATACGAATTGAGTACTTTCTGATTGTCATATCAAAAATAAAGATCAATTCAGCAACAGATCCCTTAAGATCACAAGCATAATCTGGTAGCAAATTGCACAAAAAAAACATGAAACAACTGGACGCAGCCTGTTCCATTGAATATTCTTAACTATTCCCATGGAACGGCGTGTCTGCGCAAAGGCTTGCGCGGCGCGTCATCCGCGGCAACGCTGCCACGTAAAGGAAAACGACATGCCCGGCATAGCCTCTTCACCACAGAGCGATGCGCTGGAACAAGGCTTACTGGCACAGCACCAGATGCAGGATCCCGCGCTTCGTGCGCTGTTCCAGATACGCAAGCTTGAACGTGAGCTGATGGCCTTACGTAACGCCCTGACTGACACGCCTGCTCACCCAGCGCCAACAGAATCAATCAATATAAAACAGATGAGAGAACAGATCGCCGACCTGCTTAGCCGCATTGTGCTATTTCGCGTAGCACTCGCCGACCCACCAGCGCGACAAGAAACAGAATCCGACTCAGGTCGAGACGACGCACAATCAGTAGCGGATCGCGCACTGCGCGGATAAGATAAAAATCATTTCCAGGAAATATCTTTCAGGAGTTGCTCATGAGTACAGAAGAAAAAATGGTCGTCTACGGAACAGAAGATCTCTTGACCAGTTTATGCAATTCCGTCACACGCGTATTGAACGTGGCAACACAAAGCAAGATTCATTATTCGGCCATGGTGCAGCGAGTAACCAAGATCGGCCTGAAACCTGATATCGGTTGTTTTGTCTTGTTTGACGGTGGATTTTCTGGCCTGGTCGTACTGAATTTTGCAGGCAACGCCGCCTTGGAAATTTATGAGAAATACATGCTGAGCATGGGCATGCCCAAATCCGAACTCGCCTCCTCGTTCAGCTCTGATGAGGTCTCGAATATCCTGGGCGAACTGATGAACCAGATCGTCGGCGACTTCACCGGCAAGGTTCGCAGAGAACTACAAACCAACATCACCCAGAACCAACCCAAAATGCTGGTACTGAACAAACAAGTCATGCTCAGCGTCGACACCCCGCTAGACCGCCCCGAAATCCGCCGCGTCTCCTTCTTCACCGAAAATAATAATATTTTCTACCTGGAACTCGCCATCGACCGCACAGAATTCATTAAATTGCATGACTTCGACTCCAGCGAAATCACCGACCCAGACGCCTTACTCGACATGCAACAAGCGAGTCTGGCTAGCCAATCCAACGCAACACCACCCGCAGTATCAGCCGGAGACGATGCCAGTGACGAGTTACTGAGGTCTTTGGGGATGTGATTTCAGATGCCCGATACAGGGCTCACGGACAAACATTTGACACAATCAACTTACGATATCAATGTGAGTTGGTTGTACCTCAAATTGAACTAATTCTTACGGCCATGCTTCGTCCCCTCATTCATCACATCAGCATATAACTGGCGACAGACAACTTTGAGATTACTTGTGTTGAAAATGCGGCCCTCGTATTGCCAATTAAGTACTGATACTGCATAAGCACGCACTATAACTACAACGTCCTTTCCGCACCTTGCATTCCAAAAATTTTAGCGAGGCTCGCTGCGCAAACACAACTCAACGATGTGCTATGACAATTCCCATTTTCACCACACGCCATAACAATCTGCCATCTGCAGCAAGCATTATTGATGTACATTTACATACGATTTTTTCGTTTGCACAATCCCACCTGAAAGGATTCTGGTATGCGTTATGTTCTTCGTAGCTGTTTTTTTCTGGTGGCTCTGGCGGGTAGTGAGGCCGGTGCAATTACTCAGTCGCTTGGGATTGCGGCACCTAAGCAAGGTGGGTCGATTGCGAATGATATGAACGCGGCTGGTCAGGTTGCTGTGGTGATCGAGGATGAAAAAGGTGTGCCGCATGCGGCTTTTTTTGACAAGGGCAAGCTGATCGTGCTGGACTCACTGGGCGGGACAGAGAGCGAAGCGAAGCGCATCAATGACAAGGGCGAGCTTGTCGGTTCGTCGAACAAGAAGGACGGTAGCTGGACGGCTTTCCTCTACAGCCGCACCAATGGCATGCAAGAGCTGGGCACGCTGGGTGGTGTCAATAGCCATGGCATGGCGCTGAATAACGCCGGTGCTGCTGTGGGCTTTGCTGATACGGTGAACGGCGACTGGCATGCGTTCTTGTATCAACCCGGGCAGCCGCTTAAAGATCTGGGTACCTTCGGCGGCAAAATCAGCTACGCCAGTGGCATTAATAATGTAGGGCAAGTGGTTGGCACTGCGACGACGCCAGATGGCTCGCGTCATGCTTTCTTTTATGATGCTGAGCGCGGCATGATTGATCTTGGGACGCTGGGTGGCCGCTTCAGTACGGCGACCGCGATTAATGACCAGGGGGTCGTCGTCGGTGCATCGGAGATGAAAGACCGCACCTGGCATGCCTTTGTCTACGACGGCACACGCATGACCGATCTGGGCGCGATCATTGGCCGCGGCGATAGCTTCGCTACTGGCATCAACAATGCGGGCCATGTCGTGGGGACGGTACAACTGACCAACGAGCGTTTTGGCGACCGCCGTCTTTCCTTCGTCTGGCGGGATAACAAAATGCTGCTACACCCAAGCGGTAAGGGTCTGTACCTGACGAATGCCATCAACAATACAGGGCATGTGATCGGTGCGACCTATGACCGCGGCCTGAATGCTGCCACCATGCAGTCCAACGCCGTGCCTTTTGTTGATCTTGGCGGAACCAAAATTCTCGGCTTTAACCTGGTGATGCTGTTACTGGCTGGGACCGTCGTGATTTTTCGTAAGCGCTTCCGTGGATTGTTTTTCGGGAATTATGCGCACTGAGGGCGTACTGATTAGTTGAATCTGATATGAGCTTGCCTCTATGCGGTTGTGGCTTAGCATCTGGGATAGGAAGCTTCTAAAAGACCTCTGATCGGGGCAAGGCAATCAAGTAGTGTGTGCGCAAACACGATCAGAAGGTAAAGTCTACAAGCAGCAAGGTGTCAGCCTTGCTGCTTTTTTGCTTTGTAGAGAGTGGATACAGTTTGCGTACGTTCCGGTTCTGTCGAATTTTTCCTTGATCGCTGGTTGAGCGGGAGTCGATCATGAATCCAGAATTTGTCTGGTAACGATCATTCGGATCATTCATAGGCATGCCGGCTTGATTGCACTAGAATGCTGGACTTTGGTCGCCGCGATTGGTTTGTACAAGATGATGTGGAAAATCGTGCCCGCTGTCGCCTCCAACATGACACCCGCTTAAACCTGCTCCAGATTCCAACCCTGATGTACGTAGTTCTATGACAAAAACCCACTTACCCCATGCAGTATCCCGTCTTCGCACTGTCCGTCTGGAGAAGAGTACGCGGCCTTTTCTGGCGCGTGGCGGGCCGCATGGCGAGCGTTGCGGGGGCTGTCGTCTGATCCTGAGCCATTGCCTGTGCGCCTTGCGTCCGGTGGTGCCTACGCGGGCCGGAGTGTGCCTGCTGATGGCCGAGCATGAGACGCTAAAGCCCAGCAACACGGGCTGGCTAATTGCCGATGTGGTGCCGGACACGATGGCGTTCGGCTGGGCGCGGACTGAGGTGGATCCTGCGCTGCTGGCGGTGCTGGCTGATCCGCAGTGGCAGCCGTATGTGGTGTTCCCCGGGGAATTTGTCGCGCCGGAGCGGGTGGTCACGGAATTGCTGCAAGTACAGGAAGAGGACCGTGCTGGCAGCAAGCGTCCGCTGTTTATTTTGCTGGATGCGACCTGGCCTGAGGCGCGCAAAATTTTTAAGAAAAGCCCTTACCTCGCTCACCTGCCCGTGCTGAGTCTGATGCCGGAGCAGTTGTCACGCTACCGCCTGCGCCGCTCCAAGCGCGAAGAAAATCTGTGCACCTCCGAAGTCACCGCATTGTGCTTGCAACTGGCTGGCGACACTCTGGCCGCACAAACATTAGAGGCATATCTGGATGTTTTCACCGAACATTATCTGCGTGCCAAACTACAGCAAAAGCTAAACTGGGACGACGCCTTGCACCAGCGCCTGCGCGACTTGCGCTTACTTGCGTCTGCCAGCAGCGGCATAAAACAAACGTAAGAAAACCTAAGCAAATTAAAGCAAACGGGTCAGCATCGATAACCGATACTGACCCGCTTTTTACTGTATTTTTTACTGTATTTTGTCTTGATAAAAATCACATTACGGCGAATCTACACGCCACGAATGGCGTCAAAGATTAGCGATAAAACGCTTCGACCTTGCCTTTGACTTTAATCATCAGCGGCTTGCCTTTACGATCCAGGGCTTTGCCAGCGGCGACTTTGATCCAGCCTTCGCTGATGCAATACTCTTCGACGTCGAGACGTTCTTTGTCGTTGAATTTGATACCGACTTCGTGTTCAAACACGGCGGCAATATGGTAGGGGCTGCGAGGATCAATAGAGAGGCGATCGGGCAGGCTTGGAGGTGTCGTAGTATCGTTCATAGATCGGAATTATCCACTAGAAAGCCGATCAGTACAATTGCCTGTTTTTGGGCTGCCGCCTTGCTTGTCGATGAATCCGCTTGCCTGGATGACGTATTGACGACGCCTTGATGACGTCTTTTGAGAAAAGCGAAATCAAAATGTCCAATGAATATGTGGCTGCTGGCGGCTTTTATGCTGCAAACCCCCATGGACAGTGCGGGATCGTATCCGGGAACGTCTGACAACTCCACATTGAAAAATCACATCGACAGGCATCAGCCGTTCCATGGAACAGTGATTAAGCTTTTTAGCAATTTCCGTCCTCAGCTATTCACTCGCCAAACTTAGGCTCACTGACTTTGCCGGATAAGGAAATATCGGCATGCTCGCGGTTCGAGGGGGATTGCAGGTCAATGGCGAAGCGGCCACTGAGTCCGGCATTAGCATCAATCCATACATAGCCGGTAGTAGTGACGAGACCAGCGCTCATGCGGATGTCTCGCACCTGAATGCGATTGGCGGAGTAGGTGAAGTTGCCGCTCATATCGTTGAAGCTGGAACGGCCACCCATCTGCGCGTTTTTAAATGCGTTCATGATATCGACGCCGATAACCTCGCCGCTACCAAGATTGAAACTGCCATCGATACGTGATCCGGCAAAAAGTTTATTGCTGGTTTTGGCCTGCATGTTGTAACGGCCTTTGGCGCGCAACTTGCCGCTGCCAAACAGCCGCGGAGCGATGCCCGGGAGGTTGACTTCGATGGCGTTGAAACTACCGGTAAAACTCCAGCGCGGATCCCATTTCACAACACCACTGCCGCTGATGACGCCGTCATACAGGCCACCGCCAAACTCTTTAATATCGAGACGGTCTTCGTACATCATGCCGATGCTGTGAAACTGCTTCATTGTGACACCCGCGCCAAATAGTACGGCAAACGCATCCGCATTGATGTCGAACTTGACACCCGTGCCATCGGGGATCAGGGCTGCATGAAATTGGTGTTCCGTCGAATCGAGCACCATCTTGGCCCAGTGTCCGTTACGATCAAATTCGGCATGTCCGTCTAACAGCGCCATCGAAAAATTCGAAGACACCAGTTTGAGATCTTCGACATAGACAGGACCGATTTGCTCGTGCGCCTGTGCACGCGACTGGAACAAGAGCCAGCCTGCCGCCTGCTCATTCACTTGCGGGTAGCTGATATCAATACGTCCTAATGCGATCTTGTCATCGAAGAGAGTAGTAAGGTCAATGGCGATGGAAATTTCTTGTACCTGAATCTGCTGTTTGTCGCCAATAGTGACACCTTCGACACGCCAGTGCGGACGCGGCAGGAGCGAGAAATAGACACCATTCATCGTTACGGGTTGTCCGGTCGCGCCTGTGATCGCCCGTTGAAATATGAGCGCCTGACGGTCGAATGAAGTGAAATGCATCATGACCGTCACGACGACAATGCTGGCGACAACAATGACGCCGAGTTTCTTGATCAGTGTGTCTATGACGCTGTTGACAATTGCATCTCTGGTGCGGGCGAATCTGGCTGACCATTTTCTGGCGGCTTCGGCCTTTTTTTCTGCGCGAGCCTCTGCCCGCATTTGCTTGGCGAGCCTGCGCGCCTCGACCTGCGCATGCATTTCTTCGAGCTCTCTGGCTTTGCGGATCGCAGCTTCTTCTGCCTCGACTTTCAGGCGAGCTTCTTTTGCTTCACGCGCAATGCGGTCTTGCTCTTGCTGTTCGTGCTCCAGCTCCTCTTGCTTTGCCAGTGCAGCGATACCGCTGAGCACATCCTGGTCTTTTTCTTTACGGGCACGCTCGGCCTCGGCTTCTTTGGCCAGGGTCAGTTGATGCGCCTGTTCGCGATGCTTTTCCTGCTCGCTTTGTTCTAGACGCTGGCGCTCGCTGGCCTCATTGATGGCGCGTTCTTCCGCCGATTGACGTAGCAATGCTTCTTGTCTCTGGTGCTCTTCTGCGGCAATCTGCGCCTGCTCTTGTTCCAGCTTGACGAGTCGGGCGTGCTCTGCTGCCTCGCGCTCTTGCTGTTCGCGTGCCAGTCGTTCTGCTTCTGCTGTGGCCTCGGCATCTATGCGGGCCTGCAGTTCTGTTGCCTTGCGCTCTTCCTCGGCTCTGACCTGCGCTAACTCTATCGCCTCTTGTCGTGCTCTGGCTTCTGCTTCCTGCCGCAATTGTTCTTCTTGCGCGTGTCTGGCTTGCTCGGCTGCCTGACGTTGTAGTTCCTGATGTTCTCGTACGTATCTTTCTTTTTCCTCAGCCTCAAGACGGATCTGCTCTTCGCGCGCGAGGCGTGCTTCTTCGGCCATGGCATGCTCTAAGGCATCTTGCTCGGCTTTGGCTTCTGCTGCGAGGCGTTCCTGTTCTTTTTGTTGTTCTTGCTGAAGCAGTTCTTGTTCTGCTTTTTCTCTGTCGAGCGCTTCTTGTTGTGCTCTGGCTTTAGCTTCGGCTTCGGCTTTAGCTTCGGCTTGGGCCTCAGCCTCTGCTGCTATGCGGGCCTGTTCCTGTGCGATTCTTGCCTGCTCGGCAGCCGCTCTTTCTTGCTGTTCTCTGGCTTCGTTCTCTAGCCGGATCTGTTCTTCGCGTGCCTGACGTTCTTCGTCTGCTTTGGCTCGGTCCACTGCTTCTTGTCTTGCTTTGGCTTCTGCCTCCTGACGCTGCATTTCTTCACGCGCCAGACGCTCTTGTTCTACCTTTGCTTGCGCCTGGGCCTCTTGTCTGGCTTTGGCTTCTGCTTTGATACGGGCTTGCTGTTCTCTGAACTGTTGCTCTTCTGCGGCCTTGGTACGTTGCAGCGCGTCTTGTTTTGCTTTCGCTTCGGCGGCGATGCGTGCCTGCTGCTCTTCTGCAAGCCTGGCTCGCTCGGCGGCTTCTGCGGCTAAGCGCGCCTGCTCTTGCTCGCGGGCAGTCTGTTCTGCTTTGGCGATCCCGGCAATACGCAGGGCCTCTGCCTCGCGCTGCTGTTGCTCCTCAGCGTGACGTGCTGCCTCAGTTGCGACCTCAGTTGCAACTTTAGCTGCAACCTCGGCTTCTTGTAGCGCTACGAGTTCGCGTTGAGCTTGCTGTTCTTTTTCGATGGCAAGACGTGCTGATTCTGCGGCTGCCTGCTCGGTCGCTCGCTGAGCATGTTCTCCGGCGAGCTGACGGGCTTCTTTATCGGCGTGTTCACGGGCTTTTCTTTTTTCTTCTTCGCGCAGAATTTTCTTTTCTGCTTCCATACGGGCACGTGCCTGTGCGACTTTGCGCTGTAGCTCTTCGGCGACGTGCCGGGCCAGTTGCTCTGCTTCTTTTGGCGAATGCTCTTCTGCCTTGGAACGAGCGTCTTTATGGATTTGCTCGAGTGCTTTGAGTTGCTCTTGGGTCTGCTGTATTTGTTTGAGTGCCAGCTCTTCGGCATCCCGCTGCTTTTTTTCCTGAGCGGCTTTTTCTGCTTGCTGTTGTGCCTGAGCCAGAGCGTCTTTTTTTGCTTTGTCTTCTGCTTCTTTTTGAATTTGTTGTTGCGCTAGTTTTTGCGCGGACTCTTTTGCTTCTTTTTCCTCTGCAGCCTGTTTTGTCGCTAGGGCTTCAGCCTGCAACTTTGCTTGCGCCTGCGCGTCCTGATCGGCACGGATTTTGGCTTTTTTCATCTCAAGTTCTTGCGCTGCACGGGTGGCTTGCGCCTGTTCTTCTTGCAAGGCTTGTAGCTTGGCGAGACGTGACTCTTCGGCTTTTTTGCGGGCTTTTTCTTTGGCGTCTTGTTTGGCGCGCGCTTCGATCTCCAAACGTCCTACGAACTCGGCAAGCTCTTGAATATTCGGATCAATATCGGCAATCGCTTTGGGCAGGCGACTCAGTACGGCGGGATCGAGTTTGGCGGGTGGCGCTTCTTTCGCAGCAGGTGTTGTGGCCGGGATATCCGCGTCCGCAGCGGCACCTGGGTTGCCCTTACTATCCATCGCATCGGCAGCGTTCTGCGCTTCGACGGCATTGTAAAACGCGCTCATCGTGAGCTGGAGTAGCGACTCTTGAAAAGTGCCTATCGTAGAAAAATCAATGTCGTCGGGAGAAGGGGCTTTGCTGGCAATTTCTGCGGGCAGATCTTTTAGCGGACGGCGCTGCGCGTCGAAAATGCGGATGTAATTATCTTTGAGTAGTTGCGCCAGCGCCTTCTCTAATTTTTTGTCGGACAAATGATCGAGACTGACCTGGATCGCGCCCACTGACGCGTTGCCATCAATTTCCTTTAGCAGCATGCGCAGGCCGCGGGACAGTTGCCTGGTTTTACCAATGGCTTCTGTCAGTCCTTTTGCGGTCTTTGTATAAACGATGTGCTTATCCATACCAGTCAGTCCAAACGCTCCCTGTATTTACAACAAATTTCGTTTCACAATGACGCAACATGGTCAGATACATGGTGTATCTGCCTAAAATATCAGCATCAATATTGCATTTAATGCAAAGGATAACGCAAACTACAGCAGATAATCGACTGTTAATTTGTAAAACTGTTTTACCAAACCGCAATGCCGATGCGGGTTACTGAGCCAATTTGGCTGCAAACCCGCATGGAGATTGCGGATGTTGTTTGTTAGCCATGAGAATCCCGCTATACAATCTAAGCAATCTGAGCAAGGTAAGTCATCTGAACAATGTTAAGAAAAATCCGGTCCTTGTTCGGTGTTTACCTCACACCTATTCAGCAAATATAGTAATCCAGGAATACGTTTTTAAACCATGAGAACACACGCTACGGATGCTTCGTCCATGCAATCACGACTTGCCACCGCACTGACGATGCGCTTAATCTGGATCATGCTGGCTGCGCTAAGCTATATTTTGCCGGCGGGGCTGGCATTGGCTAATGGTCAGACAGATCAGACATTTCCAGTCAAACTCAGCCGGAATGACCGGCTCTTGCTGGAGCAGGTGGTCTGCGTCAAAAAATATCAAGTCGGTATAGCAGACATTGACGCACGATCATTTGAGCCACGCGCAGCCAATGCGAATTTCGCCGATGTGAAATGTCTGCCGCATGCCAGGCTCAAAGGACAGCCCTTGTACTACGTTGCGCAGTGCGTGCGCGATCAGGGACAGTGGAGTTGCAGCCGTGCCGAACTGGAAACTTCAGTACCGCTGAAGGAGCGGGAGCTGATGGTGCGGCCCGGGACGGTAGAACCCGGGCTCGCCTACGAGACCATACAAAAAATGAGCCGCTACGGCTATTTCCAGGCGAACTTGCTGAATGATGCGCTGGAATCAACCTGCAATATGGGGATGGGCGACGCGCCGGATCTGATAGAAATTTCTTGCCGCCGCTGGTCGATCACGGTGTCTTTCTGGTGCCCTCAGAAGAACGATCAGTCACCATGCCCGCGCGTGATTTATATGACCAAGCGATCTGGGTGATACAAAACCTTACATAAGTCCACACTCACCAACGTACAAAAACTAAAGCTCCCGGAGGAGCTGTAGTTTTTTGTCGAGTTCTGTCGAGAACGGATCTGGATTGTATGATTTATTACCCTTTAATTACCCTTTACGACGACGTGCTGCCAGGATTGCCAACGCGCTTCCTACTAATAAAATACTGGCTGGTTCCGGAATGGGATTACCACCGTTTTGCTGTAAAAAGCTAAACGTATTCAGCGCGTATATACCGTTGTTATTGAGCGGAGCGTAGCTGGCGCCGCAGAGTGGCTGACCGCATAAACTGGTGGTCGCAATCATGTCAATGTCGGCAATGATAAACAGGGAACCTGAGCCGGGTGCATATTCGCCAGCGTGCCAGAATGCTGAGGTCACCTGATTCTCAACATTGCGGCCGCCTACGTGACCGTTGTGCGCCAAAATAGCGGATTCATCCAATTGACCAACGGCATAAAACTGCTGGACATTGGTCGCGTTACCGAAAGGACCGTTAAACAGCGGTGCACCACCGTTAGAGACGGAGCCCGTGCTGCCCGTCGTGCTCATCCCCAGGGTACTCCCCAAAACGTCGTGACCGGAATCATCCTGCAACAGAAACAGGTCACCGCCACCGAGGAAATAATTCATGATCGCTGCCGAAAAACCAGCGCCTTCGCTATCCGCAACCCAGGTGCCGACAAACATATCGACGCCCGCCAGCGTGCTGCTATTGACCGCAGTGAGATTGGTTGTGGTAATCGTGCGATTGACAATACCAGCGGGCCCAAAGTAGGCCGCATTCTCTAACGCGCCGCGAAAGCCTGTCATGTAAGAACCGTTCCAGGCCCAGTTACCGCTGCTGGGAATAAGGGAGCTGGCAGCACCCCCGACGACGTAGGCATTGGCCGAAAGACAGGTAATCGCCAGCGCCAGGCCGGCAAATAATTTTGATAATGCGTTGGACATAGTATCTCCATTGGGAATTAAAAGGATCTACGCCTGTCAAAACGGCGGGCGCTCAACACGCATTGCATAATTTATACCAGTTTTGTTAAGTGATTGATTTTAATCATCTATTTTAATAATTATTTAACAACAACATGATGTTTGTAAGAACGCCCGACGTTACAAGTTATCGGTAGAACTCAGTTTTCTCACAGCAAGCTGATTTATTTTTAGTTTGTTCAGCTCGTAAGGGGTGAGCGGTTTAATGTGAACGGTTTCAATCGGACGCATGCCAGCTTGTCAATACTCAAATAGAAAACCAAAGTTAAATCCATGTCCTGCTTCTTGTGGTTTTTAGGGCTTTATGACAATGTGCACTACCTCAAATTGTTGCCCCTTTCTGCTGCTCTTTTTTGTCGCTGCTTTTTCTTTGAAATCATTTAATGCCTGTTGTTGATCTATGCCGGTAATTTTTTATCTATTCTGCGCGACCATCGTGGCCTGGTTCTGCCTGGCGGGGCAGCGCGTATGGATGAGTATGTTTGTGCTGACGATAGCGTGGGCGGTAGTTGCATCACATGTCACGCTGGCCGGTTTATTGGCCATTACGTTGATGAGTGCTGCTGGCTGGGCTGCGCTGCAAGCCAAGGGCACACGACGGCAACTGTTGATGACGCTGACAGGTCTGATGGGATTATTGCTGGCATTGCATAAACTGCCGGGATTTCCTGATATCGCTTTACCCGAATTGAGTGTATTCACAGGCACTGACGCCAAGCCATTTTATTTGCATCTGGATAAAGCGATTGCGGGCTTAGTCATGCTGGCGGTATTTTGTCGTGACGATGCCAGCCGGCGCGGCGCGATCTGGCGCAATCCCGGCCTGTGGCGCCTGATGGTAACAAGCCTGACCGGGATTTTTATCATTGCTGTAGTCATTGGCCTGACACTGCCGCAGTGGAAATGGTCCGCCAGCGCATGGGCTTTTCTGGGTGTGAATTTGTTCTTCACTTGCTTGGCGGAAGAAGCGTTTTTTCGCGCCGGAGTGCAACAGGGATTGCTCGCACTGCTGCCGAAACATCGCTGGCTCTGCATCGGTATCGCCGCCCTCCTATTTGGACTGGCACATGCATGGGGCGGCTGGCGACTGATCGTAGTAGCAACGCTGGCAGGCGTAGGATATGGCAGGATCTACGAACGCTCAGGTGCGATTGCGATGGCAATCATTCTGCATTTTCTGGTCAATGCGATTCATTTTGTGGGCTTTGTTTATCCGGCGATTTCTTATTAAAAATTTCCGAGAGCAATGACACCGGCGGCGATACACAAGGCACCGATAATACGTTGCACACGATCTCCTTCACCGAGCAAATGTCCGCCGATCAGGGCGGCAAACAGCATAGATACCTCACGCGCCGGTGCCACGTGACTGAGTGGCGCATTCTGCATCGCATATAAGACAAGCATGTACGAAACCGGACTGATCGTGCCGACAATCAGTGCATATTTCCACTCGCGATTCCATGATGCCCGGGTCGCCTGACGATCGCGTAGCAATGCTGGTGCAAGTAAAGCGATGCGGATGAAATTGCCGACATAATCGATCAAGATCGGTGATATCAACATCACCTTGACGGCATATCCGTCCAGTACGGTATAAGCCGCAATGAATAAGCCCGTCAGCAGACCGTAGACAATACCTTTTCGCACTCTGACATGCTGGACATGATCGCTGACCGAGCGGAACAATTTAGGTCCCCCTGCGATCAAAAATACGCCGCCAACCACGGCGATGATCCCAAGGCCACCGGTCAGGGATACTTTTTCTCCCAGAAACAGAATCGCGGCGGTCGACGACAGCAGGGGACCGAACCCCCGCGCGAGTGGATAAACCACAGTGAGCTCCGCTTTGCGATAACCGCGCAACAGCGTAATGAAGTACAGCACATGGAGGATACCGCTGGCAGTCACAAAACCCCATTCAAGCCAACCCCAGGTGGGCACAACATTCCAGCCAGCATAGATGCCAACCGGTGCCCACACCAGCATCATGATGAGACTGGTGAATCCGGCAAAGCGCACATCACCGCCCGCTTTTTTGGCGGCGATATTCCAGAGTGCATGTATGAGTCCAGCGAGAATGACGAGAAAAAATGCGGTATGGGACACGTAGATAGGGAAGCGATAAACAGGTGAGTCAGCATCACAGTGTAACAAACGACATCAGTAAATAAACTGCACAGAACGATAAAAAATCAGCGGGTACAGTGCTGGACACTACGTCATAGAAACGCTCTTTGCATCTGCATTATCCTGCATCGCCCTTCATAGCGTGAGTCAAACCTGCTGTTTTTTATAGCATGGTTTTTTTCGTCAATTTATGTGAAGTTAACGTCAATTTGCATGATGTATTGGTATTTTCAGATGATTTTGCCTGCTATGTTTGGACAAAACTTCGCTATATACTCATTTCACGTTGTTTGATTTATAAGGGCGCGTCGACAACTCTGTCCCGGCATGCAGCACCAGAAGCAAGATCTCGCAATACCTTCGTATTGCAGTCCTTTGCAAGGAAGTGATGCACTCAGATACAGGATTGCAGATGTTCTCGTAAGGTCCGGCGGGACTACCACATGAGGCGCCGTCCGGCGTCCGTTATTAAAATCTCAGGGAGAGTAATAGCATGCGGCATCATTCACGTTCTACTTTAGCGTCACTCATTTTCCTCGCCTATTCTGGCGTCGCAGTTGCTGGCAGCAGCGCAGTCACTGACAATCTCACCGTCTTCTCAGGTACTAAAGCCAGTTCGGCGCAGGACGTATTACGTCAGGTCGCCGCGCAATATGGTTTGCCAGCGGCACTTGACAATCTGGTGCTGACCAAGGTGCAGGATTCTCTGGTCGGCAAGCATTATTACTATCAGCAAATGCTGCGTGGCCTGCCGGTTGACCGCGCCGAAATTATTGTCTCCATCGGTCGTAATGGCGAGCTTCTGAAAATTTTTAATGAGACCAAGCACATCACCGATAAGATGGATGCTAATGCCGTCAATCAAATGTATGTGCAGGCCAGACTGACGCCCGATCAGGCGATGGATAAGGCTTGGACAAATATGAAAGTCCAGCATCCGCTGGTCGCCACGCCAAGTAGCAATCTAGTCTGGGTTCCGACAAAAGACGGTGTACAGCTCGCCCATAAAGTAGAAATCGCCGCGCAAATGCCCACCGGAGGTTTTATCCAGTACATCCATGCACAAAACGGCGTGCTGCTGGGTTCGCGCTCCACCTCCTTACCGCGTATCGGTAAAAACGGGGACCGCTCAATCGCCGCACGTGCAGAACTGGGAGGGCCAACGCTGGATCGTCAATCGGCGATGCAAGCGATGAATGCCAAAGGTAGCGCAACACTGACCGCGGCCTCGGCAGCGACGGCTACGCTGGCAACTGCAACACTGGCAACAGCCGCCTCTGGCATCAACGGCAGCGGTCTGGTATTTGATCCTGATCCGCGTACGGCGTTGAATACGGATTCGCTGACGGATACTTCACCGGCATCGGCATTTGATGCCGCTTATTCGACCAAGACTTTGCGTGATCTGACCGTGACTGGCGGTGTGTATAAATTATCCGGCCCTTATGTCAACATTACCAATATCGAAGCGCCAAACACCGCACCAAGCACAACCACCAATGGTGTGTGGACAGCTAAGCGGGGTAATAACGCGTTTGATGATACGAATGTATATTTCCATCTCGATCAAAATCAGCGCTATATCCAGTCACTCGGTTTTACCGGTACCAAATCGATCATCAATCGTCCGCTGAATGTCGATACCGATGGAGTGAATGGTGATGACAATTCTCACTACAGCGGTGGTTCCAGCGACTATCTGGCATTTGGTCATGGCTGCGTGAATGACACCGAAGATGCCGACGTGATTTTGCATGAATACGGTCATGGCATTCAGGCCAACATCAATTCCAGCTGGAGTGGCGGCGATACCGGCGGGATGGGCGAAGGCTTTGGTGATTACTGGGCAGCCTCGTATTCTTACAGTACACCGAATGGCAAAATCTATCATCCTGAATGGGCGTTTAGCTGGGATGGTCATGGCGCGTGCTGGGCTGGCCGCATGCTTAATCGTACCGATGCCAAATACAATAGCGCAAAAAGCTATGACGCCCACGTCTCGGTCACTGAAGGCGGCGTGACTTTCCAGTCAGATGAATTATGGTCCACACCGCTATTCCAGGCGATGGTGTCACTGATCGCTGCCGGCAAGCCACGTGCGAATATCGACCAGATTATTCTGGAAGCACATTTTGGTCTGGGATCGAATATCAAAATGCCAGCGATGGCAACCGCGATTGTGAATGCTGCACATAATCTGTTCCCGGCTGATGCGACTTACGAGAACACCTTCAAGGCAAAATTCCAGGCACAAAATATTTTATCGAGTACCACAACAGGTCCTACCATCAGCGAAACAGAAAGCAATAATACGACCGCCACAGCGAACGTGATCAGTACAGCGAACACCACCGTTAATGGCACGATGAGCGCAAGTACCGATGTGGATTACTACCAGATCAGCCTGCCTGCGGGAAAAACACTGACAGTAACACTGACGCCAAACGCGACGTCTGACTATGATCTGGAACTGTACAGCAGCACGGGGACTAAGCTGACATCAAGTACCGCGGGCACCGGTGCGGTCGATACTGTCACCAACAGCAATACCGGCACCACTACCAAAGTGCTGTATGCGAAAGTGATTTACTACGCTGGCGGCACCGGAGCAACTAGCGGTAAATATACCTTACTCGCTGGCTGGTAATGACGGGTAGTTCCTGCTGAATTTGTTGAGTCGGGACAATGACTGAACAGGCAGGGGATACTTAAGAAGATCTTTGCAGTCCAATAAAAAAACGCCGCATATCGTTTGATATGCGGCGTTTTTATTAATTACGGCAAGATGAATTATTTCGCTGATGCGGCTTTTACTGCTTCTGCTTTTGGCTCAGCTTTTTGTTCCGCTTTTGGTTCTGCTTTAGCTGCTTTGGTTGCCTTTGCATGCTTCACATGTTTTGCTTTTTTCTCAGTAACAGGTGTCGCTGTCGCAACAGGTTTTGTCTCTGTTTTCGTTTCAGCTTTAGTCTCTAGCTTAGCATCGGCAATCGGAGCAATCGCTGTTGGCATCGATGTTTTGGTACCAGCGACTGCTGTTGTCGCTGATGCTTTTACTGCACTGGCTGCCGGTGCGGCCTGCGCTACTACGGGTGTAGCAGCTGGCGCAACTGGTTTAGCCGGTGTAGCTGGAGTTTGTGCGAACGCTGTACCCATAGCGAAGGTAGCAGCAACGAGGGAGGCGGCGATCAGCTTGTTCATGATAAATCCTGTTCTATATTTAGTTTGTGTTACGTAGTTAATCTACGTATGCCAAGAACGCGCCCCGATGACGATGTGTTGACAAAGAATGTGTTGCGAATTGTTACGTCACATTTATATCGGATATCTCGCTGTATCTATGTGACAAAGCAAACTGAGAATACCAACTTAAAATATCGACTTAAAATAAAAAGCTACATTCCAAATTCTTATCAACGAACATAGGCATACGATCATGAGCTCTGAAAAAAAACTGGCGATACTTTTTGTCTGCATGGGAAATATCTGCCGTTCGCCAACGGCTGAGGGCGTATTTCGCGCTCGCGCCGACGCAGCGGGCTTAGGTCATCAGTTACAGCTCGATTCCGCCGGCACACATGCGTATCACATTGGCGAACAACCTGACCTGCGATCACAGGAATTCGCGATGAAGCGCGGGATCGATTTGTCCGGTCAACGCGCCCGTAAAGTCGTTGCAGATGACTTCGGCAAATTCGACTTAATCATCGCGATGGATAAACATAATCTCGCCATGTTAGAAAAAATCTGCCCTGCAGCGTATCAACACAAACTCAGTTTGATGATGAGCTACGCCACTCACAGTGATGCGGACGAAGTACCTGATCCCTATTACGGCGGCGCTCGTGGTTTTGATCAGGTACTGGATTACATCGAAGATGCGTCTGATGGTTTGATTGAGGTGCTTAAGATCGGGCGCCATGTTCAATAATGGTCGTTTAATACAAAAATCCGTCTCGCGTTAATCCTAAGAATCGCAGATCCTCAATATCTCTATCTACCGCCAAGTATTTTTTTATTTAGTTGGCATTGAAAATTTCCCTGTCAACTTTTTGTTCTTATTGATGGAGTTGCAGCTATGGGACGAGAAGGAATGAAGCAAGCAGCCGTTCTGATAACGGTAGCGGCAGTTGTGATGGTAGCTACGAAGGATGTAGCTGATTGAAAAACCACGCCGCTGTATTTATACGGCTTCTGGCCCGATATTGGCTTGAGAGGCTTATTTTACCTAGGCATTACAAAATGAAATCTCTTCTATTCCTTTCTTTACAGCACAGGCGCACAGCTTAGAGTAGCATCGCTTGTTAATCGTCAATGATGAAAGCGTTGCCAGTATATGGAAGAAGCACAATTACACTCGCTGTTAGAAGCGCTCATGCCAACACCGGCTTATCTCGCCGGTGCGATCTTGTTCGGTATTATTGGTTTTGCCGCCTACCGATATGGGAAAAAAACTGAGCGCAGTAAAGCCAAATGGACAGGTATCGCTCTGATGTTTTATCCTTACCTGACCGGTAGCGATACGCGCTTACTCTATGCGGTTGGCGCCGCTTTATGCGCCGTGCTGTATTTTTATCGCGATTAATCTGGTCTGTGGTGTTAGTTTACTTTGCCTGCTGTTCAGGTCAGGATTTTTTCCATTTCTTCGAATTGCAGATTTTCAACCAGCATCATTTCTTTGCCGTTATCAGACGGAAAAGGCTTGAAACGGCCAGTTCGGACATAGCCTCTGCGCTCATAGTAGGCAATCAACTCTTGTCGGATGCTGATCACGGTCATCCAGATTTTGTCTATACCCCACCGTTGCTGTGCCCGGGTCTCGGCAGTCTGCATGAACTGCTTGCCGATGCCATTGCCTTGCAACGTCGGCTGCACGACAAACATTCCCAGGTAAGCGGCGCCCTCGGTTTTTTGTAAATGGACACAACCGATCGTGATCCCGTTTTGCACACACAGCAAGATAAAAGACGCCTCAGCCAAAATCAGTTCGCGAACCTCTGCCGCATGTATTCTGGCTCCTTGCAACAAATCCGCTTCTGTCGTCCATCCCTGGCGACTGCTATCACCTCGATAAGCACTATTGACCAGCACCGCGATCTGCTCGGCATCGCTAATCACCGCATCACGGAACTGGATGTCACCCTGGGAAAACGTAATATCTAGACTCATCGCTGTTCGATTATTTTTGTAAAACCACAGGATAGTACAAGAGCGGGCATCTGACCAAGACCTGATCCGATCCTGGATTCTAAAGAAACGATCGCGAGTCTGAGGTCGGAACGGGTCTTTTCAAGAGCCTGGCTTTGCATTTCATGTCGCCAAAACCGCATTTCATCCCACAAAAACTGCAATTCGAAACTTATGCGGTTGAAGCCAGTCTGATACAGGCCGATACTGCGCCATCTGGTTAAGCTAGCCCATTTCCCCTCAATCACCCGCACAGGGATTCATCATGTTACGTAAAACACTACTCGTCCTCGCCATTGCGTCTGCCCTGGCCGCCTGCAGCAAAGAAAATAAAGATGCCGATAAAGCGAGTGCCAGCAACGCTGCAAGCGGAACCGCCAGCGCCAGCGCAACGGGAGACAAAAAATCCGCGGCACCGGTCGCCAAACTGACCATCGCACCAGAAGACATCATGACCGTGCAAAGCAATGCGCTGGCATCGGGGCCGGTCATTACCGGATCGGTCCAGCCAGAGCGTAAAGCTGATCTGCGCGCGGAAGTTTCCGCTGTTGTATTACAGGTCCTGAAAGAAAATGGCGACGTAGTAAAACGTGGCGATATTCTGGTCAAGATCGATGAAACATCGATCCGCGACAATCTCAGTTCTGCCGAAGATAATGCCCGCAATGCCGCCTCCGCACTGGATCAGGCTGACCGCGCCCTACAAAGGCTCAAGACCTTACGTGCGTCCGGCATGACCTCAATGCAGGCGCTCGATGACGCTGAGGTTCGCCGTAACAGCGCGCAAAGCGAGTTATCCGCGTCTAAAGCCCGCGCCGTTCTGGCACGTCAGCAATTGCAACGCACTGTCGTACGCGCTCCGTTTGACGGCGTCGTCAGCGAGCGCAAGGTATCTGCCGGTGATACAGCCTCTATCGGTAAAGAACTGGTGAAAGTCATCGATCCGACCAGCATGCGTTTTGCAGGCCGGGTTTCGACAGACAAAATTGCGATGGTCAAGGTCGGTCAGCCTGTCAGCTTCCGTATCAATGGCTATGCAGGACAAGAGTTCCGCGGCAAAGTCACTCGCGTTGATCCCGCGGCGAATGACGTGACACGTCAGGTCGAGGTGCTGGTCAGTTTTGCCGATACCAACCAGCCACGCGTCTCTGGCCTGTATGCCGAGGGCAATATCGAAGCCGCAACCGTCAGCGCCCTGATGGTGCCAGAAGCCGCCCTGGTCAAGGCTGGTGACAAATCCTATGCATGGAAGGTCAATGGCAAAACCCTGAGCCGTGTCGATCTGCAAATCGGCAAACGCGATCAGCGTACCGGCAATTATGAAATCCGTAGTGGCCTGACCGCTGGCGACATCATCATGCGCAGCCCCAGCTCCAGCTTTAAAGATGGACAGACCATAGAAATGGCTGCCGCTAAAGTCACACTCGCCGCCGCCACTTCAGCGCAAGGGAAATAATCATGTTCTTATCCGACTTCAGTATTAAAAGGCCGACCGCGACCATCGTCCTGATCGTCGCCCTGATGGCGCTGGGGCTGCTGGCACTGACCAAATTGCGGGTCAATCAGAATCCCGATGTGGAAGTACCAGGTTTGTCCGTCATCATCGCTTATCCCGGCGCGTCGCCAGACACCGTCGAACGCGAAATCATCAACCGTATCGAAAAATCTCTGCAAAGCGTCTCCGGCGCAACCGAAGTCTATGCCAGCGCAAGCGAAGGTACGGCACAATTTGACGTGATGTTTTCGTTCAAGAAAAACATGATCGAAGCAACGGATGAAGTACGCAATGTGATCTCCAGTGTGCGCTACAAGTTGCCGAGCGAAATGCGCGAACCCATCATCCAGCGCTGGGATCCGTCCGCACAGCCGATCATTAATATGGCACTGTCATCGGGCAAGCAAACTCATGCGGAGATTTCCCGTCTTGCAGAAGACAAACTCGCCGACCGCTTGCGTGGCATCAGTGGCGTTGCCACGGTCATCGTCAACGGCTCATTGAAACGCGAATTGTCCGTCCTGTTACGCGCAGAAAAATTACGCGAATTCAATGTCTCCGTCAGCGACGTAGTCGGTGCATTGCGCGCACAAAATACTAATGCACCGGTCGGTAAAGTACGCGGCACACTGGATGAAGAAAGCATCCGTCTGGTGGGACGAATCGAATCACCGGAAGAATTTCAGGGCATCGTCGTCAAACGTAACGGCGATCAGATTGTGCGTCTGGCACAAGTAGCGACGATTGAGGACGGATTTGCCGACGTGAACGGCTTAAGTATCCGCAGCGGTAAACCGAATGTCGGGATTCAGATTACACGTTCCCGTGATGCCAGCACAGTTAGTGTCGCCAAGTCAGTACGCGAGGCGGTGAAAGAGATCAATAAGGATCTGGAAAAAGAACAACTGGGTACCAAACTCGACATCACCCGTGACGGCGGTAAGGACGCGCAAAATAGTTTAAACAACGTCATCGAGTCCCTGATTCTCGGTGCGGGTTTAACGATTTTTGTAGTGTATGCATTCCTGAATTCCTGGCGCTCTACTTTGATTACGGCACTGAGTTTGCCGACTTCCGTGATCGCGGCCTTCATCGCTGTCTGGTTGTGCGGTTTTACGCTGAACTTTATGACATTGCTGGGCTTGTCACTCGCAATTGGCGTGCTGATCGATGATGCGATTGTGGTCAGAGAAAACATCGTACGTCATATGCAACGTGGTTCTGACCGTCGCACGGCAGCGCTTGAAGGGACAGCGGAGATCGGCCTGGCAGTAGCGGCAACCACCTTCTCTATCATTGCTGTCTTTATTCCGGTCGCGTTTATGCCAGGTATGCCTGGTGAATGGTTCCGCCCTTTTGCGCTGACGGTGACTTGCTCTGTCCTGGTCAGTCTGGGAATTTCATTCACGCTCGATCCTATGTTATCCGCTTACTGGGGTGATCCTGCCGATCATCACACCGCGCCGAAAAAAGGCATCAGCAAAGTTCTCGCCCGCTTCAATGACTGGTTTGATCATCAGTCAGACCGTTATGGCCATGTGATTGCATGGGCCTTACATCATCGTCGCTGGATGGGTGCGATTGCCCTGATCAGCCTGATCGGTGCGCTGGGATTGCAAGTGAAGTGGGGCGGTACCAGTTTTTTGCCAACGGCAGACTCAGGTAACCTGATGATCGAGGTACGCACTCCGGCATCGTCTTCACTGGAATATGCCCGCCTGAAAATGGAACGTGCCGCAGCGATTGCCCGTACGCTGCCAGAGACCAAGGACACCAATAGCAATATCAACCCTGCCGGCGGTCGTATCTATGTCGATATCGGCAAGCGAACTGAGCGCAAACGTACCGCCAAAGAAATCGCCGTCGAATTACGCGAAAAAGTACGGACACTGGTCGGTGCAGAATATGTCGTTCTTGACGATCTGAATAACGGTGCGCGTAAGCCAGTACAAATTGACTTCACCGGCCCTGATTCGCGCAAGTTATTAGAAATCACCAGCGCCTACATGGATAAATTAAGGCAGGTACCAGGCGCTGTGGACATCGGTTTGTCTGAACAAGATCCGAAAAAAGAACTGAAGATCGAACTCAATCGCGGCCTCGCCAACTCCATGGGTATTTCATCCAACGATGCAGCACAGGCTTTGCGGGTCGCTTTCGCCGGTATTGAAGTCGGTGACTGGGTCGACCCTACCGGTGAAACCCGTGACGTCGCAGTGCGTCTGCATCCGGATGACCGGGTCAGTAAAGAAAATATCGAACGCCTGCCTATCGCTGTGACAGGCACCAATCAGATGATCCCGCTCGACCAGATTGCTACCATCAGTATGGGCAAGGGACCATCCGGGATTGAGCATGCCAACGGCAAGCGTACGATTACCGTATCTGCAAACGCCCAGGGTCGCTCCAACGGTGAAGTCATTGAAGACGCGATGAAACTGGCTAAATCCTTTAACTACCCGCCAGGCTATGGCCTGTCACTGGGCGGCTCAGGTCAGGATCAGGAAGAAGTATTCGGCGCCATGCTGATTGCACTGTTGTCCGGTATCGGTTTGATGTATCTGATTCTGGTCATTCAGTTTGGCTCTTTTACCGCACCTCTGGGTGTCATGCTATCCCTGCCTTTGTCATTAATCGGCGTGGTACTGGCTTTGCTGGTGACGGGCAGCACACTGAACCTGATGAGCTTCATTGGCATCATCATGCTGATGGGACTAGTTGCGAAAAATGCGATTCTGTTACTCGATGCAGCACGTAAGAATGAGTCTGAAGGGATGAACCGTGAGGATGCGTTAATGCAGGCAGGCCGTGTACGTCTGCGTCCTATCCTGATGACAACCTTTGCACTGATTGCCGGCATGACGCCTGTTGCCTTAGGCCTCGGAGAAGGCGGCGAATTCTACCGTCCGCTGGCTATCGCGATTATCGGTGGCACGATCACCTCAACAATTCTGACGCTGCTGATCGTACCCACTTTTTACGACAGCATCGAGATCGCCCGCGATCGCATGATGATCAAGATGCATGCACGGATGGAGCGCTACAACGCTGTATCAGGATTCGCGATGACCATGCTGGAGGCGCTATTCACACTGACATTCTTACGTCTGATCTACCGTAGCCTGAAAAAATTAGTGGCGCTGCTGCTGAGGGGCCGTCGTCGCAAACCGGCACAGCCGATCACAGATACGATGAGCGCTGATCGCGTATAGATTCTCTTCCCTGTGCTGGGTCTGGATCAGGTGACCAAACTCAGCATTTTTTTAGCCTGCGTAGCGCACCCTATGCAGGCTTTTTTATTGCCAGAGTCAATTATGTTCAGGATTTCTATTTAAAGGATTTATACAAAAAAATCTCACCAAAGAGACAAAGAATACCGCTCAAAACCGCATCCAGCCTGCGGGTTCAATGTCTATGGTAGTAAGAAAACTGTCGTTTTCTCAGTCCTGACTTAGCATCGCTATTGCCGGGATTTAGCAAACGGGTCGTCTTTTTTCCAGAGTGGCATGGTCGCTGCGTTGGCAATTTCTCGTCCCAGATTTAAAGTAAATTGCGCCTGCTGCACCATGCCAGATAAATCCCAGGCAGGATCATATTCATCGGTCACCTGATGATAACGTTTGCCGTAAGCTCGGGCTTTTTCTGCGGAGGCTTGCGGATCATGTGAATAGTCACGACCACTCCCGACCGAAAAAGCCGGCACACCCGCTTTGGCAAAATTAAAATGATCACTGCGGAAATAACCACCGGCCGTATCAATTCTGGCTGGGGCAACCTGTAGCGACATCTCTTTGGCGACTTTAGCTGCGATTGTTGCCAGCTCGGTGCGCTCGCTACCCTGGGCGCTGATATCTCGGGTAGGCCCGACAAAATTCAGTGTATCGAGATTCAGATTCGCCGCAGTCTTTGCCAGCGGCCAGAGCGGATTCGCTGTATATGCCGCACTGCCCAGCAAACCTTGCTCTTCGGCCGCGACCCATAAAAACATCTGGCTACGTCTGGCAGGTTTTGCCACGCTTGCCTTCGCCATTGCCAGTAAAGCCGCAGTGCCAGAACCATTATCAATCGCGCCGTTATAAATCACATCGCCGCTGCCCTCTTGTTTGCCGAGGTGATCCCAATGTGCGCTGTAAATTACCAGCTCATTTTTTAATACCGGATCAGTGCCGGGGACGATACCTGCTACGTTAAATTGTACTAACTGGCGTACTGTCGATTTTGCCTCGCCCCTGACGAATGCGGGTAAAACGACAGGGACGAAATCAGGACGTTCAGCCGCTATACGCAGGCTGTCCAGATCCTTACCAGTTACCGCAAATAAGCTACGCGCCGAGGTCTCGGTAATCCAGCCTTGCAGACCAGTGCCGCCTTCGCTCGATGCTAATTGAAAGTGTTCGCTCACGCCTCCGTTTTTCACAACAGACCAGCCGTAGCCTGCCGAGGCGTCTGTGTGTATCAGCAAAACACCGGCGGCACCGCGTCGCTTGGCTTCTTCATATTTGTATGTCCAGCGCCCGTAATACGTCAGTGCCTTACCGCCAAAGCGATCCGGCTGTTCGGCGGTGGGTTGCGGATCATTGACCATCATCACGAGGATCTTGTCTTTGACATCCACCCCTTTGTAATCGTCCCATTGTTCTTCCGGTGCCGTGATGCCATAGCCGACAAAAACCAGCGGATGATCAAATTGTCGCTGCGCCTTGCCACCTCCCGTGTTCCAGACCCAGTCATCACCAAATGTCAGATTGAGTGACCGGCCATTGACGTTGATATGCAATGTACTTAGTAGTGGCTGTGCCTTGACGCCGGCGATCTTGACTGCCTGTTTAAAATCCTTGCCATTCGCGGCTTGCAGCCCCATTGCCATTGCCTGCGCCTCAAGATAGGCGACGGTCAGATCGCCGCCACGCTGCCCTGTGCCACGACCTTCAAACAGATCAGAAGATAACAAAGCCAGATGCGCCCGCAATGGCGCCTCTTCGACCAGTGGGTTGGCAGTCTCTGCATGTGCAGGCAAACCCGCAGCGAGCAAGCAACTGAAAGTGAAAGTTTTAAGAATAGGAAAAGTGCTTTTTTTCATGGATGTATGATGGATCTATAAGGAGCGGTTAAGGCGGCGCTTTGCTGAGATTAGATGGGATGACATTCATCAGATTCAGATGACGTATTTAATCAAAGTCCTTCCTGGCAATACCATCAACAGAGTGAATATGATCGAGTCGCACCGTCGTTACGCCGTCCAGCGACAGCCAGTCGGCACCGGATTTCGCGAACACATCGGTAATTACCGATTCCGCGCTGCGCAAGCTGCCGTCACCTGCATGATAGTGGACAACAATACGCTTTCGCCTGGTCGCGAGGGATTCCAGTACGTCATGGAATTCACAATTAACTGGTAAATAATCGTTCATCGGTGTCGTCCTTTCAGGAATGAGCAAAGTCCTGTTCAGCAGGTCAGGTTTTGGCAGGGCTTGCTCCTCATTTACCAAATTAACTTTCCAAACTTACTGGTTCAATTTATTTTCTAAACGCGCTTACTCAAAACAGTTCTGGCTATGATTTCGTCGCATCTTTGGCGTCGTCTTTGGTTGACTCTTTAGCTGTATCTTTAGCTGTATCTTTTGCGATATCCTTAGGCGGATCTTGCGGCATAGGCTTGCGAGGTAGTAACTCATTACGGTTTGCTGTATGCGCGACGAAGCTTGCCATAATCAGAGATGCCTGCATCAGATCACCCTTCTGGACTTTATCGTAGACGTCCATATTGGTATGATGCGTCCGTGTCATGTAGTCCATCTCATCCTGGATAAACTGAAAGCCCGGCACGCCCACCGCATCAAAACTCACGTGATCCGTGCTCCCCGTTTTACGCAAGCTTGTGGTAGTCGCACCCAGGTCATGAAACGGCGCTAACCAGGCATCAAAAATCGGTTTGACTGCGGCATTATTCTCGCCATATACACCACGGATCTTGCCGCCGCCATTATCGAGATTGAAGTAGGCTGAAATTTTCCCGTGCATCGGTTTGATGCTCAATGGTCCCGTTGATTTACGTAAAAATGACGGCATCTCTTTTTCTTTGGGATCGGTCGATTCAGGACGTGCCGCAATCCACTGACTGACATAGGCTCGCGATCCCAGCAGCCCTTGTTCTTCACCACCCCATAAAGCGATGCGTATCGTCCGGCGTGGCTTGAAACCGATTGCCTTCAACATACGCACGGCTTCCATCGCCACGGCGACGCCAGCCGCATTGTCTGTTGCGCCGGTTGCGCCATGCCATGAATCAAGATGCCCGCCTAGCATTACGATTTCATCTTTTTTATCGGTACCCGGGATTTCCGCCAAAACGCTGATAGCTGCGGCCGGGTCTTCATCAGTAAAACTGACTTTGACATCGACTTCCAGCTCGACATCTTTTTTCTTCTCTACCAGACGATACAGCCGGTTATAACTCTCCGCCATCACCACCAGATTGGCTGGGCCGGTGACTTCACCCTTTTTATACGAACCGCCACCCTGAACAAAAATCGTACCGTCCTCGCCGCGCGACCAGTTTAGCGTGGCCAGCACTTTTTCTTCCATCAGGAAAGGCATGAGTTTTTTACGAAATTCCAATTGCTTAACGATCATCGCCAACTCAGCGCGACGCGATGGTGCCGCATCCAGATCGATTTTGACCAGCTCCTCCAATTGCTCATCCGTATAGCGAGTCGCATCCGCTTTACTATGCGGCTTAGTCGCCTGCGGTTCATCCAGCATGACGATTGCACCTGCCAGCTTACCCTTCCATTTCGCCAGATCCTCTTCCGCCGCTAATTTGGCATATACCAGCTTGCCCTTGTGCGCACCATCGGTACCAGGTGTCCAGGCTTTGGGAATTGCCACGATATCGAGCTTATCCGGTGTCACCATGCGCAAACTTGCGTGTTCTAAAGTCCAGCTACGGCCAAACGGTGCAAAGCTCTCGGTATGTACATTCTGCAATCCCCAGTCCGACAGCCGTGTCTTTGCCCAGTCGCCCACTTTTTTTAATCCTGGCGATCCCGTCAGGCGCGGCCCCAGTTCATCGGTCAGCACGCCCAGCGTCTCCATGACCTTAGAGCGGCTCATCTCTTCATCGCGTAATTTTGTGACCAGATCGAGGTCGGCACGCTCCTCCGCGGCCTGAGCTGCACGAGCTACATGAACTGGCAAGGTGGAGGCAATCAATAGTGAACCCATTACTACGCATAGCAGTCGCATCGGAAAATTCCTTTAAACAGGATAAATAAGATGTTGGGATAAGGCTGTTGGATGTTTATGTCGGTGTTTTATGTTGGATTCTGAGTTTTAATTCTTGCTTTGACTTCTTCAGAGGGTATTTCCTGCCAATGCGATTTGTGATGATTATTCGTTCGCACCATGGCCGAGCGCTATTAGACGCGCTTTGCCTGATTTTGTTCCTTGCTTATGAGAAATTTGTTGAAGGCGTCAAGCCAGATCAAGATGATCGTTCAGCATTTTAAAAACCACCCCGGCCAACGCGCACTGTTTATGCGCCTCTCCAGCCGCTCTGCCTTAAGAGCCGCGAAATGATTGGGCGCTGGGCCTGCCTGCTTTAGATTGTTAAATACTGCATGAAGGTAGCGGTATTCGGATGTTCAGCCTGATCGCCTCCCGCTGGTTTGTCCCCATGCGGAAGGCCTGTTGACGATGCCTATTTGGCCGGTGCGGCGGCGGGACTTGCCAGGGGCTGACCTTTTTCAACGACGTATACACCGGTCAGCCTGGCGGCTACTGTGCCAGCGTTTCTGGCGTTATGAGCGACACCTGCGGGTATCACAAAGCCTTCACCCGCTTTAACGACGCGGGTAGCCTGACCTGCAACCATCAGTTCGGTCTCGCCTTCATTGACGTAGCTGATCTCGTCGCCGGGATGGGTATGCCAGCCAGACACGCCGCCCGGTGCAACCTCAACCCTGGCGATGACAGCTTCACGCCCGGGCACAGATACATCGGCCTTGGTGACCAGAGTACGGGTCAGACCGGTACTTTGTGCTGAGGCTGTTGTGCTCAAGAATAAACTGGCAACGCTGAAGCCAGCCAGTACGATCAATTTTGTGTTCGATGTCATGGGATCTCCTTTGATGAATCAAATCAATTTCGCGACTTTGTCTGCTGGCCTTGGTGTCGCCTGTTATGTAGACTTTTTTGCCATTTGGCGGATGTATTGTGTCTGTTCGGGGTGGCTGTGTCGACTGAATTATTCTCACTCTTTTGGCTCAAACATCCAGCGACTCACCCGACGCAAAAATCTATAGTGCACGGACGAATTTATTGTATTATCAAAAAGTTACTAATTTATCCGTATAACCCATCCCTTCTTTGAGGAGAGTTACATGAAACATCTGCACTTATCCAGTCTGTTACTCGCATCGTCTCTGACCATTGCCACGCCGGCTCAGTATGTTTTTGCCGCAGACGTAGCACCAGCAACAACGGGCAAAGCCGCCCCCAGCCAGGTGCATATCGGCAAGCTCGAACAGGATCTGGGGCTGGTCACACAAATTGGTACGCAAGTCACCGGACCGCGCGACTGGAGCGTGCGGCGCGACAGCAATATGCTGGTACTCGATGCGCCTGAAGCAGATACTCACGTCGCGCTGATTGATCTGGAGGCGGAGAATGCGGCGGCTGCCGTCAAGGCGGCCTGGCTGCAATATAAACCTGGCGAAAAACATCCGGTCAATCTGGTTACCAACCGGGCCGCCAAAGATGGCTGGGAAGAGCGCAAAGTCAGTGACTACGAAACATCGCCCAATGAGCGTATCGTGATCGAGGCAATCGCCCATCGTCGCGGCAAACAATGGAGCGTTGTACTGCTGGACGGGTCAGAACAAACTTTTGAAAAACGCGGCGCAGCGATTTCGCTGATTGTCCAAAGCGTGCGTCCTGCCGGCTACACCCGCGAGTCGTTTGCCGGTCGCACGCCACATCATATGGATGCCTCACGAGTTGCCTTATTACGCAGTTTTCTCAGCGATTCTATGAAGCAGCTAGGTGTGCCGGGTGCCTCGTTCGCCGTACTTGATGGCGGCAAAGTGGTCTATGAAGGCGGCGTCGGGGTACGCGAATTAGGTAAGCCCGCACCGGTGGATGCCAATACCTTGTTTATGGCCGCGTCGAATACCAAGGGCATGAGTACCCTGATGCTGTCGAGTCTGGCGGATGAAGGCAAATTGAAATGGGATCAGCCCGTCACGCAATTGTATCCGGGCTTCAAACTCGGTGATGCGGAGACCACGCAAAAAGTCTTATTCAAACATCTGATCTGCGCCTGTACCGGATTGCCACGACAAGATCTGGAATGGATATTTGAATACAAAAATGCGACACCAGAAAGCTCGCTGGCACTGCTCGCTACGAATAAACCGACCAGTGGTTTTGGCGATATTTTTCAATACAATAATCTGATGGCATCAGCCGCTGGCTATATCGGTGGTCATCTCGCGTATCCGGAAATGCCACTGGGTGCGGCCTATGATCTGGCGATGCAAAAACGGATTTTTGACCCGCTGGGTATGTCATCCACGACCTTTGACATGGCAAAAGCACTCAAAGGCAATCACGCCAGTCCGCACGGCATGGACGTGAATGGCAAGACCGCACTGGCAGGCATGGAAATGAATTATTCCATCATGCCGCATCGTCCGGCTGGCGGTGTCTGGACCACGGCGCATGACTTTATCCGCTACGTCAAGTTTGAGGCGGACACGGGCAAAGTCGAGAACGGTAAACAATATATTTCTGCTGACAATGTGCTGGCGCGCCGTCAGCCGCAAGTCAATGTCGGCGAGAACGCGACCTACGGCATGGGATTAGAGACCGAAGTCGCCTGGGGCGTACCGATACTATTCCACGGCGGTAGTATGTTTGGCTTCAAAAGTAACTTTTACTTATTACCGGACAGCGGCATCGGTGTGGCTCTTCTGACGAACTCGGATGAGGGAGGTCGTCTGCTACGTCCGTTCATGCGCCGTTTTATGGAAATCGTTTTTGATGGCAAACCCGAAGCTGCCGCCGACATCAAGGCGGCCGTCGCAACCACCAAAGCAGGATTGGCGCAGTTCCGCGATCGTCTCGTAATCCCTGCAGCAACGCAGCCTGTCAGCAAACTGGCAAAACGTTACCAAAGTCCTGAACTCGGCGAACTCATCGTGAGTAAAAAAGGGCGCGATACCATCTTTGATTTTGGTGAATGGAAAAGCGTCGTTGCGTCCCGCAAAAACGATGATGGCAGTATCTCCTTCATCACAACAGAACCGACCCGGCTTGGCTTTGAAATGGTGGTCGGTGAACGCCAGGGCAAGCGCGTCCTGATCACGCGTGACGGTCAGCATGAATATGTGTTTACCGAGGGTAGCTAATCCGGATTAGTGGATGGCGACATCCATTTTTAGCCAAATTTGTCCAGTCTTATCCGGACTTATGTAGATAAAAAGAACCGCCCGGGACTTAATTTCCCGGGCTTTTTATTGCTCCATCTGAACTGGCAAAAACCCATTTTTGCAGTCGAATAGGCTATTTCAGCTCGATTTAAGCGTATTTTCCGCGTAGTAAGCTGCTTCCCGGCCATATTCTCAGCCCTTTCGCAGCGCAAGAGAGTAAACTACGCGCCATATTGTTTCGCATTTGCGATACGAGCCCTAACGTGAATTGCTGAGAACGCCATGTCTGACACACCCATCCCCTTATTTTCCGATTTACACCTGAGCGAGCCCTTATTGCGTGCCCTCAGAGAAGTTGGCTACGAAGCACCGTCACCGATTCAGGCGGCGACCATCCCGCCTTTGCTCGCGAATCGCGATGTACTGGGACAAGCGCAGACCGGTACCGGAAAAACTGCGGCCTTTGCTTTGCCGATTTTGTCCCGTATCGATATCAAGCAAACCTCGCCGCAGGCACTGGTGTTGGCACCGACCCGCGAGCTCGCGATTCAGGTTGCAGAAGCGTTTCAGCGTTATGCGACACATATCCCCGGCTTTCATGTCTTGCCTATTTACGGCGGCCAGAGTTACGGTCCGCAATTATCCGCGTTGCGTCGCGGTGTGCACGTCGTAGTAGGTACGCCAGGCCGTGTTATTGACCATCTGGATAAAGGTTCGCTCGACTTATCCAAGCTCAAGACACTGGTGCTGGACGAAGCCGACGAAATGCTGCGTATGGGTTTTATCGACGATGTCGAACGGATTTTGCAAGAGACACCTGAGACGCGCCAGACTGCCTTGTTTTCGGCAACCATGCCGTCGGTGATCAAACGGATTGCCCAGACCTATCTGAACAAGCCTGCTGAAATTACCGTCGCGGCCAAAACCGGCACTGCAGACAATATCCGTCAGCGCTATTGGCTGGTCAGCGGTATGCATAAGCTTGATGCCCTGACGCGGATTCTGGAGGCGGAAACCTTCGACGGGATGATTATTTTTTCGCGTACCAAACTCGGCACAGAAGAACTCGCCAGCAAACTCGAAGCAAGAGGCTTCTCTGTCGCAGCGATCAACGGCGACGTCCAGCAACAGCAACGTGAGCGCACGATACAACAACTCAAAGATGGCAAGATCGATATCCTGGTAGCGACCGACGTTGCTGCCCGTGGTCTGGACGTGGAGCGTATCAGCCATGTGGTCAACTACGACGTACCGCATGATCCGGAAAGCTATACCCACCGTATCGGTCGTACTGGCCGCGCCGGTCGTAGCGGCGAGGCGATTTTGTTTATCACACCGCGCGAAAAGAATTTGCTCAAGGCCATCGAGCGCTCTACACGCCAACCTATTTCACCACTGGAATTACCAACGATTCAGGCCGTCAATGATGTCAGAATCGCCCGTTTCAAAGAGCAGATCACCGCAACGATCGCTCTCGGCGAACTCGAATTATTTCAGTCAGTCATCGAAGACTACGAACAGGAAAACAATATTCCGGCAATAGAAATCGCGGCTGCCTTAGCAAAAATGGCGCGTGGTAACGAACCCCTGCTGCTCGATAAAAATAAAAAAGTAGCCGGCGACGATAGCTGGGACAAAGAACGCGCAGCACAAACAAAATTTGACCGCCCTGAGCGTGGCGACCGCAATGACAGGGGTGACCGATTTGAACGCAGTGAGCGTGGCCCGCGTCCCGGCTATGAGCCAAAAGAACGCATCATCCGCGAAGCCGATCCTGGCATGCGTACCTTCCGTATCGAAGTCGGCTATGCCCATGGCGTGAAGCCGGGCAATATCGTCGGAGCGATCGCGAACGAAGCAAATCTTGATTCAAAAAATATCGGTCGCATCGAAATCTATGATGACTATAGCGTACTCGATTTGCCGCAGGACTTACCGCAGTCCACGCTGGACCAGTTACAGTCTGTTCGTGTTGCAGGCCAGCAGTTACGCATTCATGCAGACGGTGCCGCCAGCAAAGCACCAGCAAGCAGAAGTGCCCCGGCAGCAGCACCTGAACGCGCCATCAAACCGCGAGCCAGCAAACTCGATAGTACTGTAGAGCGCGCTGTACATGCGGATCCACGTGATGACCGTTTTGCTGACAAACACAGCGATGTCGCAGAGCGTCCGGCCAAATCAAAAAAAGACCGCCCTGCGAAAGCGATTGCACCGACCCAAAGTTATCGTATTGAGGTCGGTCGTACTCACGCCGTAACGCCGTCCAATATTGTCGGCGCGATTGCCAATGAGGCAGGCCTGGAAGCCAAACATATCGGCCGTATCGAGATTTTTGATCACTACAGTTTGCTCGATCTGCCACAGGGTATGCCGAAAGAATTATTGAAGCAATTGAAAACGGTCTGGGTGGCAGGCAAGCAGCTGGATATCAGCGAATCTGCTGAAAAACCATCGGAGTTCACCAACTCAGCACCGAAAAAACCGGCATTCGCAACAGAAAAACCACGTAGCAAACCGGCCGCAAAATATAAGACCGACCGCAAACCCGACGCAGCAAAACCGCACCGGAAAAGCGCGAAGTAATCACGGAAACTGAGATGGAACGGCTACGGTAAACTGATTGCCTATGACAGTACCAATCAACGTACTGTCATAGGACTATACGGTTATGCGATCAGGTGAGTGAGGTAACTGGGGCAGTTGGATTTCAGTTCTGCGGGAAAAATACTAAAGTGACGCTGCCGGCGACGGCGTCATACTTCCAGCGGCAAATCCAGATAAAAACTGGTGCCTTCACTGAGTACACTTTTGACCGTGATATGTCCGTGCAGGATCGATGTGACGATGTTGTAGCAAATGTTCAGACCCAGTCCACTGCCACCTTGCCCGAGTTTGGTTGTAAAAAACGGGTCAAAAATGCGCTTCAGATTTTCTTCAGGAATACCGACACCGTTATCCGCAAACTGAATCAGCACCCGATGAGGCTCAGGACGGGTTGCGCTGATCCTGAGTTTGCCGGGACCGCGCAGGTCAAATGCATGCAGAATCGCATTTTCAATCAAATTGGTAATCACCTGTCCCAGCGAGCCGGGATAACTGTCCATGCGAATGCCCATAGGAATGTCCTGCATCACCATATGTCCGGCATGCGCAATCCGTATATTCAAAGTCGCAATGATGTCGTGTACCACCTGGTGCAATTCAAACGGACGACGATGTTCTGAGGTGCGGTCAACTGCGACCTGCTTAAAGCTGCTGACCAGCGTCGCAGCACTGCTGAGGCCACGCATCATGATATCGGCAGAAAGCTTGGCCTCTTCACAAAACTGACTTAAATCCGACCGGCGTAAACTTTGCAGGGCAAGTTTTTGTACCAGCGTATTGGTACTATCCTGCAAGGTGGAGGCGACTAGCAGGCAGTTACCGATTGGTGTATTCAGCTCATGCGCGACCCCGGCAACAAGGGAACCCAGTGCCGCGAGTTTTTCCTGTGCGACCAGATGCTCCTGCGTCTGGGTGAGTCGCTGGTAGGCATCGGCGTTGGCCAGAGCAATCGCGCCATAAGCACACAGAGTACGAAAAATCATACGTTCTCTTTCGCCATACGCATGCTCACGTGAGGACTGGATGGTCATCACACCAAGTACCGTATCAGCACTCATCAGCGGAGCAAACAAGGTACTTAATACCGGCTCCGTGCCGGGAATCAGGCCAGGGATCTCGTTCCCCGGGGAGATCTCAACCAGGATATCGCGGCGCTGCTTGATACAGCGTACCGAGTTTGACACCATGCTCGACATATACACCGTATCCGGTGCAATCGGCTCACCATTTTCTACACCATAAGCAGAGGTCATACTTTGCTGGTCAGCATCCATCAGGTAGATCACGAATGCCGTGACATGCAGCAAACCATGGACATGACGGTTGAGTGCCTGGAATACAGCATTCGCGTCCAGACTACCGGTAATCTCCTGACCGACCTGACCAAGACGCTCCAGAATGGCACTCGATTGCTGTAAAACTTCCGCCCTTTCTGCTTCTGCGTTGGCGAGTTCACGTAAATGCTCGCCTTCGGCACGCATGCGTTCGGTCTGATGACTGATCTGCATGGCAGTGGCACGGTTGGTCGCTTCCTGGGTATGAATTTTTTCGCGTGAACTGATCGCCAGACGACTGAGGTTAAACGCCTCTTCAAAATGGCCAATCGCAGCCTGCGCATCAGCGACTTCGTCGAGCAGTTCACCGGTGACGTTGTAGCCACTGATGTTGGCCGCTAAATCCAGGGCTTGCTGAAGATAATGCAGCGGCGCGCTGGGCGCACTCATGTCCGCAGGCGCAGGCAAACTGTCCCGCATATGAATCGCCGCCAGCACACGCAATACATCAATCCGGCGATAATTATCTTTGCTGTACTTAGCCAGCATCAGAGCATGTTCAGCAATATTGATCGCCTCTTGAGGCTGTCCAAGCAAGGATAAGGCGCGAGCCTGTCCGCGCCGTGAGCCGATTCTGAAATCCAGCTGATCGCGCGCGTCTGCTTTTTCCTGCAATAAGCGAAAAGATACCAGTGCTTGTTCGTTATCACCGAGGTCAAGTGACAAATCGCCCTGATAACGCAAAGCCATCAAATAGATCCTGGCCTCTGACATCGGTGCCAGCGTCTCCAGCGCATCGCTCAGCAATTCTTTGGCAGCATCAAAACGCCCCAGCCTGCGCATGGTTTCAGCCATCTGCACCAGAGTGCCGCCGACATTGGCTGGCCATGCTTTGGGTTTCGCCAGGTCATGCGCTGTTTGCAGCCATTGCAATGCGGCCTGATGATCGTTCAGGCTATTAAAACCATCACCGATATTGCTGAGTAAGGTCACGGCACGCCTGAGTTCGCCATAGTTGAGACAAAATTCATAGGCTAGTATGGCATGCGAAATTGCATTGCCAAAATCACTCGATAACGACCCCACATAGAAAAAATATTCTTGCGCACAGGCTGCGACGATGGGACGCGGATCGTCGAGTTCGGTTTTGTAGCGGGTATTCCAGCGCTCTATGGCTTTGGGTAAATCACGAAAAATCATTTGCGTCGCCAGAAACGCATTTGCCATCGCTTCACGGTCGGCATCGCGGCACATTTGTGCATGGGCAATCGCCAGCTCTAATTGCTCAACCAGGGTGGTGATCTGACCACGGTTATGCGCAATGGCGGCCATCAAATAGTGCGCATCGCTACTACCTTGTTCGCGCTCAACGGCGTGAGCAGCATCAATTGCGGAAAACGCCTGCAAAGCCTGTGTAGCGAGGCGTTCTGCTTCATCGAACTTAGCGTACAGCCATAATGCTTCCGCTCTGACCAGCAGCAAGCGCGCCCGGGCAGCGGCACCTGCGCTGTAGGCTAATGCCTGGTCGTCGGATAAGACATAGTTCATCATTGCATCAGCATCGTCTGCCAGCAAGACTGCTCGCTGCGCGTCACGCTGTCGTAAGTGCCATGCCAATGTCACCATCTTGTCCAGACGCGGTATGCCCTGCAGGAAAGGAAGTTCATCCTCCCAGCAAGCGATTACGTCATTAGTAACAAGCAAATCCATAGCGGTCTGACCTGAGAAAATATCGTGGTAATACCTGATCGTGTCGAATCAGCACCATTCAGCACCATTTGATGTATTTACAAAATCAGCAAAAATAATAGGCGATCCAGTAACAGACGCTAGTGAATAGTACCGTGATTAATGCATCAGGGCTATGCCAATGGCATGGCGATATTCCTGACTTGTCTGGCGCTCAGTCAAAGCGCAGTAAGAGGATGTTAAATTAGGAAATCAAACGCGGTAGTTAATCCAAAACGCAGGACAGCAAGCGCATCATGTTTTTAGAAATTCCCGTTTAGAAAATCCTAAAGACCTATATTAAATGCACCTTACCCGACCAAATCAGGCTACGACCCGCATGAAACATGCGGATTATGTTTTACGAGCACCAAATTTGTTCAGATACATATTTCTGTCAGCGGTTTTCAGCAAGCTGATTGCGTCGTCGCCATCCATCGGAAAATACGCATCACCGATGGCGCCGCCCAGTAGCTGAGCGCTTTGTCCCTGCATAGTAGCCTCTCCCAGCCAGGGTGCATGCAAGGCATCCTCAATGTGCTGGCGGATAGGTTCCAGCGCCTCACGATCAGCGACGCCGTTGAGCATCACTACAAACTCATCCCCCGCATAGCGAGCGACCAGATCACCGGCGCGGATATTGGCTTTCAGGCGCTCACTGATCTCGATCAGCGCGCGGTCGCCAATGTCGTGGCCGTATTGATCGTTAATGAGTTTAAAGCCGTTCAAATCGATGAACAGAATCGCAAAAGGCTGGGCACGTTTATCGTGCTTCGCTTCTGTGATTTTATTTTCCAGCCGGCGCACAAAATTCTCGCGATTTGACAGCCCTGTGAGCCGGTCTGTTTGCAAGCGGTGCTGCATGAGTTCAAAACTTTTGGCGAGTTCGCCAATTTCATCACGCCGGTGGATACCAACCGGTGCATCGAGCTGACCATCACCCACCATCCCGGCGGCGACTGACAGGCGCTTCAGATCATTGGCGACCCAATTCAGGATCCTGAAACCAACCGCAACAGCGATCAGCGCGGCGATCACGCTGATCAGCACATTCAACATGACGTTCTCAATCACGCCGCCCATAAAGTCCTTGCGCGGCATCGCGACCACGTTAATCCATTCGAGTCCGGCACTGTCTACAATGCGGTCAAAGGCGACATGGATTTTTTGTCCGTCTTCTGTATAAAAACTAAGTGTTCTGGCGCCGGAAGGTCCCTCTGCCGTGCTCAGCGCATGTTGCACTTCGGTATATATCGCGGATTGCAGGGCATTGCCGCTATCGGCTGCGCTGATGCGTACATAGCTGCCATCCGGCAAAGGTTTTACATTTTGAGTCACCGAGGAGGCAATCAGATTGCCGTTCGGTTCAATGATAAAAGCCAGGCCATTCGGCGAGACTTTGAGCTTACGCACAAAATCATTCAGCGAGCGCAAGGACATGTCGGTCGCAACAACGCCTGCGGTTTCGCCATGGCTATCCAGCACACGGCGGGCGCGGGTGGCAACCAGATCCTGGGTGCCGAAATCGATATAGACCGAAGTCCAGGTGTCTTTCAGATTGGCTTTGGCAGCCTTATACCAGGGTCGTTCGCGCGGATCGAATAATTTGGTCTCACGGGAAGCAAATTTCAGCTCGCCGTCGATGCCGCTAAACCGGTATTTGGTCCGCATTTCTTCCGGCTTGATCTTGACGCGTAATTCGCCGTCTTGCATGGAATGACGGAACAAACCGATCGCCTGCCCATTTTTATTACCGTAATACACATAATTATTCGGATCAATATGCAACGAGGTCGCGATCCAGAAGCGCGTGCGCAAGTTATACATGTCGGATTCGATCGCTTCCGGTGCCACCATGCCATTCGGGAATGCCGCTTCGAGCGTCGCGCCTGAGCCGACCACATGGCGATCAATCGCCTGACCGATACGCCCCACCGTCTCTAGCAACAAATGCTCGGAAACCGTCAACACCGCGCGGCTACCGGCGCGATAAGACAGCAGGCCAATCACGATCGCCAAACCCAGCACCAAGGCCACATACGGGACAATCAATACCGTGCGTAAAGAAAAAGACGTACTAGACTGGGATGCTGCGGTCATTCAAAATCCACCAAAAAAAAGAGCGCACAGGTTGAACGCGCGAGCTCGCGTGTTCAGGGAAATCTGCAGGCAATAAACAGATCTTGAGGAACAACAGATCCAAAGAAAAGAACCCAGCGAGTTTATTTCGCCGCTGGCAATACCGTGACGCTAATCGTTTTGCTCATGCCGGGGCCATACGACTGATGCGCGCCGTTGCCGAATTGCAGGGTCAGCGTGTGCTTGCCTGGCGGCAGAGACAATTCCACCTCGGTCTGGCCTTTGCCAAAGTGCATATGCTTTTCATCGAAAGGCACCGGCGTCCCTGATGTCACCGCCACACCGTCGATGATCAGATGATGATGACCGGTCTTATCCGTCATATCGCCAAGCGGGGCGATCTTCATGCCCTCCAGACCAAATTTCACTTTAAACGGTGAAGTCACCTCTGCATTATCAGCAGGTGCCTCAAAAAAAGTCCGCTCTGCAGCCAGGGCTGACATGGTGGACAAACTGCTGATCAGCAACGCGGCGGCGGACTGACGGAACAAACGACGCAGTAGCGGTGAGGATAGTAAAGTTAGGGACGCAGTCATGATGATGGTTCTCCTGAATTAATATAATTAGTATAGCGAGCCCGGTGCTGGCACCAGAAATGAGCAAACTCAAGGCATATAGCTTTACTCAAGTTCTACTTGCGAGCTATTTTGCGCTTTTTTTTTACAAAATTCTTTACAAAACGATAAATCTTGCTAAGTTTTGCAATTACGCACTGTATCCTTGCCGAATATCGTCTATCTCGCCTTGAATGAAGAACATCATGAATAAATCCGAAGCCATCCAGATTGCCAACGACTCTCTGCAATTGAATCTGCTCAACGAAGGCAATACACAATTCTCCAAGGTCGTGCGCTACGTTAGCGATGAGGGCTGGTGGCTGAACATTCCGCTGGCGAATTTTCGCAAGGAATGCCACTTTCTGATCTGCAATGAAAAAGCCAAAACCATTCGCCACTTATGTATTAAAGCAAACAATATCCTGAGCCCGGCAACCAAATTCCGGGTCAAAGACGGTATCGCTGATATTTTTATTTCGGCAGCGAATCCGAAGAAGATGGTGGATGTTTTACAGGGCGGTACCAAATACAGTTTTACCAAGCATCTGGTGGATGAGCACCGGTATTAAAACTAGGACTTAAGCGGGTTCTGGCGGCGTTGCGTCAGTCGCTGCCAGCCGGTTTTTTTCGGCGATCCATTGCGACATATACTGCGTGCTTTTGTGCTGATGATGGCGCAACATCAATCCGACGAAATTCGCTTGCCGCCGTTCTGCGCAATGTTGCACGGCATCTTCCAGTGCCATGAGTAATTCAGCCGCAATACGCGGACGATCAAAGCGCTGCTGCACAATCTGGTCGCCGCGGGTCTGCGCCTGTTGCCATGCAGCGCGGTCCTGATACAAATCGACCGCCGCCTGCACAAAATGTTCCGCGTCATCGGCAATCACTCCGCCCCAGTGCGCGTCAGCACTGTTACCCGCCATGCCTTCGCACCCGATCGTGGTCGTCACACTCGGCGTACCACATGCCATGGCATCGGCTAATTTGCCTTTGATCCCCGCACCGAAACGCAGAGGCGCGAGACAAACCCGCGCTTGCCGCATGGCAGCGTGGGCATCAGGTACCCAGCCAATCATATGAAATCCCTGTGCCGGATTGTGCAAGGCGCTGGCCTTGGGTGGGGGATACGAACCGGCAACATGCAGTTGCGCCTGTGGCAGGCGCTGCCGCAATGTAGGCCAGAGCGCATGCTTCAGCCATAAGACCGAATCCCAGTTCGGCGCATGCCGGAAATTACCGATCGTCAGGAAATGCGCACGCTCATCAAACTCCGGGCGCGGCATGTCGCCAGCCGGTGAGATCAGCATTAGGGCACAGTGATGCAACAGATAAGCAGGGACGCCAAATTCGGTTTGCAAAAAAGCCTGCTCCACATCCGAGATCATCAAGCTGAGATCGCACCGGTAAATCGCAGCAATCTCGCGTTGGCTATGATCGTCACTTGCCATCACATGACGTAATTCAGCAAGGCTGGCTGTCACCGGCGGGACACTCTGACGCGTGATCTCGTTATGGCAAGACTGCTGCGACTGCTTCAGCAATAACTGGCGCGCGTGACGCAGGCTATGCAGATCCTGGGTGTCCAATACCCGCAAGGCCTGCGGACAAGTCCGCGCCACCCGCCAGCCGAACTGCTCTTCAGTAAAAAAACGGTCAAACACGACCATATCCGGCTGATACTCCGCCAGCATCCCATCGAAACTGTCGCAATTGAGTTGAATACTTTTTTCCTCGACACCCAGCGCCGACAAATCCGCACGGTGCTCCGACAAGGTCGCTGCCGAAGCAAACACCACCTGCCAGCCCTGCGCACGAAACAGTGTCATGAATTCCAGAGTGCGGCTACCTGCCGCCGATGACGCTGGCTCGGCCCAGACAAAACCGAGGATCAGGACTTTTTTACTCTTTTGCATAAATGCCGATGATGAATGTGGGTAAAGGATAGTGAATGAAGGTGACTATTGGTGATTTTCAGAACTCGTTTTACGGGTGATTAGTGATTGAGTTACATAAGAATAAGGGGAGTATTTTTTAATCCCTAGGTAAAACCTGCGCAATCAGCACTATTTTAAGCGATACACCTACTCAGTATATAAATTACATCAGCATAGTCGCCTCACAAAAATATTCCCTGGATACAGAACTGACGAAAGTCACGCCTGCTATTCCACTTCAGCGGAGGCTGCGGCTGGGACATCTCCCTTAATATCATTAGCAAACTTACCCATGAGCCGCACCAGATCCTTCACGTCCTGCTCATCCCAAGTGGCGAAAATAGCCTGTCCGATCCGTGCACGCGCTTCATCGATACGATCCGTCATCGCTTTGCCGCTCGCCGTAACAACGGCCACGCGTACACGGCGATCCGTCGTACTTTCCTGGCGGTCAATCAAGCTGAGACTTTCCAGCTTCGCGACTTGCCGGCTTACCGTGGTGTAGTCCCGCCCGACACGATCCGCCAGCTCAACTACACCGATGGGACCGAGCCGCTCCACCAGCACCAGCAAAGGAAATAAGGCGCGATCCAGAGATATTCCTGCCTCCCGGACCATTGCCTCATCTCGCTGAGGACGGTTCATCACGCTGACAATCTCAAGCAAAGCCCCATGAAGTTCGCGAAGCTGAGCATTAATATGTGTATTTTGCACTTTTTTTCTTGACGCCATTTTTCCTCCCGATTAATATGTGCATATTACACATATGAAGGTAGTGATGAAAGAGAAAGTTACAACCGACGTGCTGATTTGTGGTGCAGGTACAGCCGGATTGGCACTGGCGATCGATTTGGCGCGAAGAGGGATGTCCTTTCGTCTCATCGAAAAGATAGCGCATCCGCTCCACGGTTCGCGGGGTAAGGGTAAGCGGTTTTCACGAATACCTGGCGACGCTATGGCACTCAACATTAACGCAATAACGCATCATCAATCCCTAAAGGACTAGTCAACTTATGAACATCCAGGATCAGCTGCCGCCTTGGGCGGACTTCCAGGCTGCGAATCGCTTTCGCCGGGCAATTCGCGAATTTAACTCTACCCCGGTTCCTCAGGAGGACGTGGAGGCATTGCTGGCGGAGGCGGTGTATGCGCCCTCAAGCGGGAATCTGCAACCTTACGAGTTGCACTGGATTCGCACGCCGGCTCTGAAAGAGCTTATTGCAAAGGCTTGTAACGGTCAGAAAGCGGCGGCATCAGCCAAAGAGTTGATCGTCGTCGTCGCCAGTCCTGCAATAGCCCGGAAAACCGCCGCAACGCAACTCGCCCATCTAGATTCGTCCTCTACGCTGGCAGAAAAGTCCAAAAACTACCACCGCAAGCACATCGCTAAATTTCTAAAGATTATTGGCATCGGAGGACTGCCAATCTGGACGCCGCTTGTTTCTGTCGCCGCAATGATACGCCCAACATTGTCCTTGCTACCGGTTGGTCACATTGGCAGCCGCCATTGGGCTGCGCGTAATGCGGTTTTTGCTGCTCAAACGATCATGCTGGGGGCGGCAGCGAGAGGAATAGACTCATGCCCGATGGAAGGCTTTTCTGCAACGAAGGTCGCCAGGCTTTTAGGTCTGCCACGCGGTTCTGTCATTCCATTAGTTATCGCACTTGGATATCGTCATGATGACGCAAGGATTGAAGAGCGCTGGCGCCGTCCGATGAACGACGTTGTGATATCACACTAGAGCTTATTGGCATTCAAACGACGCGCTCCCGTCCGCAATATAGGATAGCAAAGTAAGCCCGTGGTCCATCAAGCAAAGAGGAACTTCCAAGAGCCATTTAATCGATATTTCATGGAACCGCTTATTCCTGACTGCTCTCTTTGTCTCTGTGCCTCTGTGATGAGCGGTCTTGATTTTTGCATCAGTCCTATCGGTGTGATTTTCACTATGGAAGCTTTAGAGGCTCGCAAAGCCACGGGCGCCTTGTAAACCGCCGGTATGCACCATCAGCACCCGCTTCCCGCCTTGCCACTGGCCGCTCTGGCACAGCTGCATCAGCGCATACAGGACTTTGCCGGTATAAACCGGCTCGATCGCGATCCCCGTCTCGGCGGTAAACGCATGACAAAATTCACGTAATACCGGTGGTGCTTTACCGTAGCCGCCGTGATGATGTTCCGTGAGCAAGGCATAATTCTCATAGGCCGGATAAGCTGCACGTCTGAGCAGATCGGCAATCTCGTCATGCAAATACGCCGCGTTTTTTAAAGCAGCAATACCAACGACCTGAGAGCGACCACGCAAACCGGCGAGGACACCCGCCAGTGTCGCGCCGGTACCACACGCGAGCACAATGCTATCCGGGACAAAACCGGTTTGCGCAATCGCCTCATCAACCAGCTCCGCCACTCCGTGCAGGGCATCGGCAGTACTGCCACCTTCAGGCAGCCACACGTAATCTGCCTCTGCGGTCTTAGCTCCCACTGCCACATCTGCCCGTATGTGCGATGCCAGCTGAGAACGCCAGGCCTCCGTTTGTTCACGCAGTACACGGTAAGCATCTCGTGTCACCGGAACGATCTGCATTCCTAAGGCACGACAATCATTGAGCGTCGCCGTCTGCATTTCAGGTGCTGCACGCACCAGGCCAATAGACGACCAGCCAGCCAGCGCCGCCGCATGCGCAGTGGCATGCAGGTGATTCGACCAGGCACCGCCCATGGTGACCAGCGTCGGCGAACGACCTGCGAGTTGTTGTAACGGGTATTTGAGTTTGCGGAATTTATTGCCCGAGACCTGAGGATGCAGCAAGTCATCGCGTTTCACCCAGAGCTCAATCCCCGGAAAAAAACGGGAGACCAGAAGCTGGCAAGGTGAGACAGAAAAAGTAAAAAGCGACTGGGGTTGCATGGAAAATTGCTGACAGCAAACATCAAAATGGTAGAGTAACCGTATTATCACCTGACTTATTGCCTGACACGCGCCTGATGCCAGGTTTACATCCGACCAGGCGTCTGACAATGAAGGTATCTGGAGAACCCAATGTCGAATGACAAAACCCCACCAAACCGGAAAGCTGAGCTGCAATTATCACAAGCCATTCATCAGCTCAAAAACGGCGGTGAAAAAGAAGCCGTGCTGCCTTTGCTGGAAACGGTAATGGCACATCTGGAGCGCATGACCAGACACGATCCGCTGACCGGCGCACTGAACCGTAATGCACTGATCGACAGTCTGAATGCTGAGCTAAACCGCTCACACCGTACCGGACACACCTTCTCGGTAGCGATTATCCGTATCGATGGTTTTCAAGAAATGATGGAGCGCTATGGCCGTCCCGTCGCGGTGCAGATTCTGCGCCGGCTCACACAAGAAACCCAGCTACTGTTGCGCACTCTCGATTCCTTCGGTCGCAATAATGCCGACGAATTCGTGATCGTCATGCCAACGACCTGGATAGATCAGAGTATCAAAGCGATTAATCGCCTCAAGCAAACTTATGGGGCAATTGACTGGACCGGTATCGCTGAACAAGTGCAGATTTCTTTTTGTACCGGCCTCACTACGAATGCGCAAGGCGACAGCGCCGAAGCCATGCTGGACAGGGCCCGTCAGGCGCTGCTGGCTGCGCAAGCTAAGGGACGTGACAGCGTCAGTCAGATCGAACCTGGCTTACCGGATTTTGACCCGGAAAAACTCTGAACAAGATCCGCTAAATTTTTTGCTGCACGGAACTTGTGCGCAGTGAGAAGACCTAAGGCCTGTTGATAACGAAATCGAATTGCGATTGCGTTATCAACAGGCCTTAAACCAATATAAATACCAAAGCAAACACCACAGGGAGAAGTGCATGAACAAAGCGTCACGCTTGTCATGGATCATTGCGGGCCTCGTCATGAGCGCTGCCTCGCCGCTGATCCAGGCTGGCACTATCGTTGGGAAAAGCGATCAGAGTAATGAGCAAGCACTCGATGAGCGCAGTGAACAGATCAAACTGCGCAGCGACTATGTGAGAAAAAATTACAGTAAGTTTGAATACCGCATCCCTATGCGTGACGGCAAGCACCTGTTCACTGCGGTGTATATTCCGAATGATGCCAGCGCCAGCAAACGCTATCCGATGCTGATGCAGCGCACACCGTATTCCGTCGGCCCGTATGGCAGTTCACAGTACAAACGCTTTTTAGGAGCGACTGCGGACTATGAGAAAGAAGGGTTTATTTTTGTTTTTCAAGATGTGCGCGGCACCACGATGTCCGAGGGCGATTATGTGAATATGCGCCCGCAGATCGACAAGAAGTCCAAGACCGATTTTGACGAAAGCACCGACACCTACGACACCATCGACTGGCTAATCAAAAACATCCCGAACAACAATGGAAAAATCGGCCAGTGGGGTATTTCTTACCCGGGATTTTATACTTCGGCTGGCGCAATCGATTCGCATCCGGCATTAAAAGCTGTCTCTCCACAGGCACCGATTGCCGACTGGTTCCGTGGTGATGACATGCATCGTAACGGCGCCTTTAATTTACAAATGGCCTTCGGTTTTTTTAGCGGCTTTGCCAAACCAAGACCAGTACCGACCGATGTCGACAAGGACAAGCCGTTTGACTACGGCACGCCAGACGGCTATCAGTTTTTTATCGATCTCGGCGCTCTGTCGAATGCCAATCCCAAGTATTTTAAAAATGCGATCCCGTATTGGAATGAAATTGCGCAGCATCCGAATTACGACAGCTACTGGCAAAGCCATAATCTGCTGCCGCATTTAAAAAACATTAAAGCCGCTGTACTGACCGTCGGCGGCTGGTATGACACAGAAGATTTGTATGGTCCTTTGCAAACCTACAAAGCCATAGAGAAGCTGAACCCCGGCATCAGCAATACGCTGGTGATCGGTCCGTGGACACACGGAGGCTGGACCCGTAGCGACGGGGATAAAGTGGGGGATGCACATTTCGGTTTTAAGACCGCATTGAGTTATCAGCCTGTCGAATTCGCGTTCTTCAAACATCATCTCAAAGGTGGCGATAAACCAAACCTGCCTGAGGCCTGGATGTTTGAGACCGGTGCCAACCGCTGGCGTGGCTTTGATGCCTGGCCACCCAAAAATGTGACGCCGAAATCGCTGTATTTTCACGCAAATGGCAAACTCGATTTCAGCGCGCCTGACGACAAGTCAAACAATACGGCATTTGACGAATACATCAGCGATCCGGCGAAACCTGTGCCTTACACCACAGAAATTTCGACTCGCTGGAGCAGTCAGTACGTGGCAGCAGATCAGCGTTTTGCTTCACGTCGTCCTGATGTCGTGAGCTACCAGACCGAGGTACTGGAACGCGATGTCACCCTGGCAGGGCCGCTAACTGCCGATCTGTTTGTCAGCACGACGGGAACGGATGCGGATTTCGTCGTGAAACTGATTGATGTGAACCCGGCTGAAATGACCACGCCAGAAGGAGAGATTAATCGCGGTGCGCAACAAACACTGGTGAGGGGAGAGCCTTTCCGGGCGCGCTTCCGCGAGAGTTTTTCTAACCCTAAACCTTTTGTGCCGGATCAGGTGACGAAGGTGAATTTCAGTATCAACGATGTGCTGCATACCTTCCAGCGCGGTCACCGGATTATGGTACAGATACAGTCAAGCTGGTTCCCGTTTATCGACCGCAATCCGCAAACCTATGTGCCGAATATTTTTGACGCCAAAGACAGTGATTTTATTAAAGCAACACACAAGATTTATCACGTCAAAGGACAGGCTAGCGCCTTGCAGGTACAGGTGTTGCCCGCACTCGATGAATAGACCGGCATAGAAAATTTTACGCTCTAAAAAATCAGGGATGTGGCACTGTTTTATCAAACAGCATCACATCCCTGATTTTCTTGATACCGGCAAGGAACTTCTACAATTCTCAAAACGAATCCGCAAGGAGAGTGCGCCTGTTGGCACGAAAAACCTTGGGAACCCGCATCCGGCCTGCGGGTTCCCATTGACGCCTCTTTTATTCCTTATCGCCTAACAATAAACGCTTGAGTTTATTATCTGCGACGTTTTCACCCAACCAGATTTTCAAAATCGCTTGCATGGTCAAATCGTCTTTCAGGGTTTCGCCGATTTGCTTATTGTTGGAACGAAATACCGTACCCTTGCCGCGAGTCCAGTCTATCGTCATGACGTCGCCGACTTTCCAGTCGCCGATTGTTGCAAAACCTTCCCCCAGCGCCAGCAACTGATGCACCAGCTGATTACGCTCTTCCTTGGTGGTACTGGAGCGGATGTCTGCCAGAAAGCGACGGCTCATTAATTCGCTTTCGACTTCTTTCAACATCACCAGCTTGATACGGATGGGACCGGTAGATGCTAACAATTCCTGGCTCGTGGTTCTGAGCTTCGGTGTGTAGATACCGATATTAAAAATCTTTACACGCTTGATCACATGCGGGCCGCTGCCGTTCAATAACAGGGTTTGTCCGTCAAGCTGTTGTGTCTCTTCCAGCGTCGCTGGTACAGGATCCTTGCCAGCATGCGCTGCTGGCACAGCTGTCAGGGATAAAAATAAGGCGATGCATGCAGTACGCATTGTCTGCACGAGGTAATTTGATGTGGTCATGATGTGTCCTTACTGTCCTGCTGCAACTGATCCCAGTGGCAGCAGGCGCTGGCTGATTAAAACAAACGACTCAAGGTCAACAGGGCGAAGCCGCCTGCCGGACGTGCGCGTGCGGAAAATTCCTTCAGATATTTGAATTCCACCTGTGTTTTCAAATCATCGGTCTGGTAGCTGACGATAGGGCCAAGCGATGCAACGTGGGCGCGATTGCCGTTCACGATGGTTAAGGCGCTAGTGCCGTTAGGATCCTGATCGTCCGTCACTTGTTGCAGGTAATACCCTTGCAGGCCTGCTTTGACATTGTTGGAGAACTGATAGCTGCCGATATATTCGAGATGCACGTACTGACCCGACTTGTAATCGGTGTCGCGGTTCGCCGTGCTGTAGTTATAAGCCAGCGATGCCGCCAGATCAAAACCAGAGTCAGTAGACCATGCCGCAGATACCAGAGGACGGAAAGAATAAGAATTCAGACCCAGATTAACCTGACTGTTTTTATCGAAAGAGCCGGTAGGCACATCGATGTTCATGGCGGCGACCAGAGACAAGCTTTCAAACTTCCAGCTGATGAAGCCGGCGAGTTCAACGTCACCCACACCACTGCGGCTACCGCTGGCGGCGGCGGATGCATCGGTGCTGATTTTTTGTTGTAAAGCGACTGGCAACGGCGTGTTGATATTGATGGTGATGTCGCGCTTTTTATTCAATAAAGGGACTGCAACGTAGCCACCGTAACGACCGCCCAAGATGGCGTCTTCGCTGACATAGACGAGTTTTGGAATAATCGCATCAACCTTGATACTCGCTTTGACAGAACCGTTCAGGACCACGGGAATGCCGGGTACCGATTTACGGAATACCAGATCATCGCCATTGCTATCTTTGACGGTATCAGAGCGGTAGCTCGGTGCAACGATCTGGCCGTACACGCCGGACAGCGGCAGGATAGCGGAATCCAGACCCCAGATGCCCATAGGCACGGCGACTTCGTTATTTTCAGCAGCAAATGCAGCAGGTGCGAATGCGCTCATACCGACAATGATGGAGCCGGTAGCAAGGCCTGCGATTGAAAAGCGAGATTTCATATTTTCTCCAGAACGTTGATGCCATCGACGCATCAGCAACGAGGCGAGCCAAAGCTGACGCCATTGCCTGCGACCGACCGCAAGTAAATTAAAAAGGAATAGCAAAGACACGAAACGCAGAGGAACTATCTAAAATGACAGAAGACCATTCAACGCATGTCTGTCTGATTGCGCGATTGGGAAGTCGATAAGCATCGACCATATTGCAGAGTAAGCGGGTACCACCTGATCAAAACGGTGGTCAACATTCCGGTTTTCGGGAAGAACTGACTAATGCAATAACGAATGCAAGTAACGTCTTTAAAATAATTCAAACAAACTTAGTGTGTTGCTTGGGCGTAATGATAACGTGATCCTCGTCAATACCGAAGCTGGCAAACCGGGCTCTGGGCCGGAATCATGCCCGGATACGTAGACGGATATTGAGCTCAAGGCAATATTCGTGGTTTTTTTGAACACCATTGAATAGGGCTTTCCCTAGGCAAACCGTTTGCCGCACGACGAACGTATTGGTCGCACCATCAAAATTTGGTTAACCCTACTAATCGCCCCAAAAGAATGCAAACTATTGTGATAAATCGCAAAAATGCGCTAAATCATGGCATTTTTTATTTTTTCCTGGGAAATCCCTGGTTTGGGGAATCCTGATAATCAAGAAAAAACACGACTTTTTTTTTAACCTGCATGAACTGGGTATCAGAAAAAAAAACCAAAAAATTCCAAAAAAATTCCAAAAACCACATGTTTATTCCATGTTTGCAAAACGCCTTTTGTTGACGCCTGGCAACGATAGTCTTTTTAAGCAACTACCGCTATCATTGATACAGCATCAGGCGAAATCTGCCTGGAGAATTCCTGATATTTCACCATCTAACTGATACGGCTTCGTGATTCAACAGCAAAGAAAATTATGCCAATCGCTGCGGGTCAGTATTGAAGATTTGCGCCTGGGTATGTTTATCTCGGAGCTCGACCGGCCCTGGGTAAATTCACCGTTCATGATGCAAGGTTTTTTACTTACCGAGACACTGGACTGGCAAACCCTGCAATCACTGGTGCGCGAAGTCGTGATCGATCCACGGCGCAGTGATCCTGCGTCTTTGTTGCATCTGCCCTGGGATGTGGTACACGAAGCACTCGGAGCGCCAGAACCGGTGAGAGCCCCATTAGCAAAAGCAGGACTAAAAGAAACCCTGGTGGCGCGCAAACGGTCTCCCGCTGACTCTGTTTCTAAAAAATATACGACCGAACTGACGACTCATGCCCTGATTGCCTGGGTCAGCAATCTGTTTAGCAGTGCTGCAAAACCAGCTAAAAGCACTAATCAGCGCCCCAAGCAGCCCAAGCCTTATTACCTGCGTTATGCCAGTTCTGAACGCCATCACAACAGCAAATCCGGCAACCGGCATGGCAGGAATGTACGCGCAGATCGTGCCAGTAAGCTAACGCCGGGATCCAGTCCACAGTTCAGCGCCCTGATCGCCAGCTTATACCCGCGCGACACCATTTTTGCGCCTTTGAGCTGGATGGAGCGCTGGCAAAACTGGCGCCAGCAACGTAGTCACGGCAAAGTAACTCAGCGGGGTAATAATTTCCGTAAATTGCCCGCCCGCAAACGCAAACACGATTACTTACCAAGTTCGATCCCTCTGGTTAAATACCAGGATGGCATGCCAATCGAGGAAGAACTAAAGTATGCACGCAGCGGTATCACGCAAGCCGATGCCATGCTGAAAAAACTCTCGCTGGATCTCAACAACGATCGCAGCATTGTTCTGGAAGAAGTACAGCCCGCAGTCCAGTTGCTGACGGAAAGCGTGATCTCGAATCCATCGGCTTTGATGTGGCTGATTCGCATGCAATCCGAAAACGCGAACGCCTATGCGCATAGCCTGAAAGTCGCGATTTATATGATGGCCTTGGGTCGTCATCTCGGTTTTTCACGCCAGCAATTAACCGAGCTTGGCTTTATTGGCTTGCTACTCGACATCGGCAAACTCGAACTGCCCGATGCGTTGCTCGAAAAACCGGAAAAACTCTCCGAAGATGAAAACTCACTGATGCAAACCCATGTCAGTGCAAGTATCGACATTCTGGAGAGTAAAGAACCATTAGCAAAAAACGTCATGCTCGGTATCAGTGAACATCACGAGCGCCTGGACGGTAGCGGTTATCCGAATGGACTGACGGGTAATGCAATCAGTATTTTTGGCCGTATGGCGGCGATTGCTGACAGTTTTGCCGCGATGACCTCAGCACGTCCGTATGACATCACCCGTTCCGCATTTGATGCGATGAAAGAATTGTTCAAACTGGCGGGTACACAGTTACATGCACCGCTGGTCGAAGAGTTTGTTCAGGCAGTAGGGATTTTCCCTGTAGGCAGCATGATAGAACTATCCACTGGCGAAGTAGGTATCGTGCTTGAGCATAATAAAATCCGTAGACTGGAGCCAAAAATACTCTTGCTGACTGCCGCAGATAAAAGTTTATTGGCAAAACCTGGTCTGATGGACTTAATGTTGCAGGAAAATGTCTCAGAAAATGAGAGAATGAAGATACTGCGCGGTTTGCCTGACGGTGCCTATGGTCTGGCTTGCCGAGATTATTATCAGGCTTAATCCTTCAGAAAAACTGAACAAACCCGACAGACCCAATCAAGCTCACCTGAGCGTAATCAGGCTAAACCGACCTCATCAGGCACTATGCATGTCTAACTCAGCAACCACGCCGGCAGTATCCCTGACTGAACTTGCATCCGTCAGCGTGTTTTTTTCCGAATTACAAAAAGAGATGGCGGCCGCGAATGAAACCTCGTCTGTTGCCGTACTGGTCATGTCGCTGCAACGCTCGGACCGGATTGCCGCACTCTTACTTGATGAATACGCTGAAGAAGTGAAACAACAGTTTTTACTGCGCGTCCATCCGGTCTTACGCAGCAAGGATAAGTTTGTCTTTGTCAATGAAAACGAATGCTGGTTCATTCTGCCACAACTGTCGTCCGAAGCCCTGTCTGTACTGGCTGTACACAGATTGCTCAGCGAATTGAATGTGCCGATCAAGGTCAATGACCACACTGTATTTTTAACCCCAAGCATCGGCATTGCCTGCGCACCTATGCATACGCATTCGGCATTTGCCTTATTACGTGCCGCAGACACCGCGCAAAAACATGCGCATGCTGCGAATCTGAAGTTCCTGATGGCCGCGACGGAAGAAAGCAATCAGGTCATTGCCGCCGATCTGCCGAAAATGCTGGGTGAAGTCTTAGATGCCAATAGTTTGATGGTGGTATACCAGCCGAAAGTCGATCTGGCCTCACGTCGCATGATTTCTGTCGAGGCACTGGTGCGCTGGCCTGGCGACCACCCGAAAACGGTACCGACAAATATTCTGATCGATGTCGCGGAACGTACCGGCATGATTGAGTCGCTGACGCTCAGAGTACTGAATAATGTCATGCGCGACTACTGCACCTGGAAAGCCGCAGGACTTGAGGTACTGATCTGGGTCAATTTATCGACCCGTCTGCTGGAGCTGGAGCAACTCCCAAAAATCCTGCAACGCGTGTTGAACATCTGGGATGTGCCAGCATCGGCAATCGGTTTGGAGATTACCGAAAGTGCGTTTATCCACGACATAGAACATAGTACCGACCTGCTGTTTGAATTAAAAAAACTCGGCTTCCACTTATCGATTGATGATTTTGGAACTGGGTATTCGTCACTTGCCTATCTGCGTCGCTTCCCGATTGATGAGCTGAAGATTGACCGCATGTTCGTACATGGGATGGCAAGCTCGATGCAAGACAAGCAAATCGTGCAAAGTATTATTGATCTGGGACATAACTTCGGTTTGCCGGTCATTGCAGAAGGAGTAGAAACTGCTGAGACTCTGGCTGAGCTCGACGCTCTAGGCTGCGATCAGGTACAAGGCTATTTCTTCGCCAAACCCATGCAAGCAGAACACATACTCGGCTGGCGTGAGCGCTTTCATGCGCAGGCTACTGACGATTAATTGATCAGTTCAGTTCATTCTTTTTACTCTGCTTCTTCAGCTCTGTCTTATGACTCAAGATTTCACACGTTCTACACGCCGCCTCCGCATCGGACTGATCGCCAATCGCGGTCATCAGGATGCGCCTGACTCTGCATTAGTCCAGTTATTGCGTGGTGCGAAAGCCGCTTTACAGACCCTGCAACCAGAAATGATCGTCGTCGGCCGCACTCTGGACGCGATGATTTCGCATGGTTTAATCGATTGTTGTCCTGTCCATGAGCGCTTCCCTTATGGCCGCGACGGCGGTTTGATGAAGCTGGTCTCACGCGTCGTCGACAGTGACCCGGCACGTGCCGTTGACGCGGTAATTTATCTGATCGATCCGGTCGATCCTTCGTCAATTTTCCCGGAAGCGCTGGCTCTCAAGCGCCAGTGCGTGATTCATGGCAAACCCTTTTTATCGACGCTGGCAGCAGCGCGTGAATGGCTGGAGCTTGAGGCCTATGCCTTGCAGGCGCCAGTCGATATCAGCGTAGATGCCAGCCTGAATTCCAGCTTCATATTTGCCAATGAAGGTATTGCGCTGATCGCCCACGACGCCATGAAAAACCGTATGCTGGCGCTGGCTGAAAAACACTTTACCTTGCTCGATCAGTTTGCCCACCGTTATGCCACCGGTACTACGGGCGGGCTATTGAATCAGCTCGCACAAAAAATCAAAGGGCAGGAAGCGGGCAAGCACTGGGTCCAGCCTTTTCTCTCCGGCCCTCTGGGCGGTGATGCGCAAATTGCCGAACTGGTACTGGACAAGCAAATACGCCGTATCCTGTTCCTCGAAGATCCCCACGTCGCCCGTCAGCATGAAGCAGATATCCAGTTGCTAGAACGCGCGGCACGCACAGTCACTGCCTACGCCACCGTGATCAGCGATGCCGACGGCAGCGACCGCTGGCTCAGTTTGCTGACCCGACGCGCTGCTCATTCTTAAAGCTGACCAATCACCCCAACGCGCCGACAGAGGCAGTGGAGATGTAAAACGTAATGACGATACAAAAAAGATGCAATCCGTTTTTACGAATTGCATCTTCATTCAAACAACCTCAAACTATTTCAAACTATTTCAAACCACCTCAGGCAATGACTCAACTAGGCGGCGGCGCTGATCTCCGCAGGTTTAGCTGACAAGCGCTGCAAGCGTTGCAAAGTGGTTTCACCGGCAGTATCTGCCTGACTCACCGATTTACGGATAGCCTCAATTTCTGCTGCCTGGTCAAGCGGCTTCTGACCGATGTCGGCGACGATGCGCATTCCTGCTGCCTCGTTGCTGACGGTTTGTGCACGACGGGTCAGGGCGTCCAGCGCGCTTGATTGCCCCTTCATTCCAGACAAATTCGCCAACTGACCCTGACGCTCTACACGCAATTCCTGCAAGTCTTTTTGCGCTTTGGCGCTGGCCAGATTTTGTAAGGCTTTCTTCGCTGCCGCATCGAAATCCGCCAGTTGTCTAGACAGAGCATCAACGATTTTTTGCAATTCGTTCATATACTCTTGTGCGTCAATTTCTTCTTGCAACTCTAATGGCAAACGCGATTTATTGGCTTCGAGCTCATCGCAAAACAGGCTGACGGTGGCTTCAGAAATCTGACCAGACGCCAGTCGCTCGGCCAAAGTACCAGAAGCTTTTTCGTCATTGGCAATCAGCTCACGCAGTTTGACGACGTCGGTGTGTTCTTTATCGAATGCAGCGCGTGCTGTCGCGAGTTTTTGGGCGCTTTCTCTGAGTGTGTCAGCCAGCCGATCACGGTCTGCTTCTGTTGCGGTCTCCGGGTCGAAATTGGCAATCGCTTCGGAGACTTTGTCGCCTAATACGCCAAAGTGTTTGGAGATCAAGCGTGCTGTCAGGCCCCAACCATTCAAATTGCTCATTTTGTATCCTCTCAAGGAAGTAAAGGTACTGCGTTGTAATATAAAAAAAGACCGCTCTGCTGTTGTATTGCCTTGCTACTTAACGATTACTGATGTGCCGCTTATTGGATCAGCAACCGATCCAGTTCTACTGGAATCCCTATCATGAAATCGACGTGAATCTGGCGGCGACTGCTGTCACCATCCTGACTTCTGACGATCTCGGTACTAATTAATAAACTCTCGCGCTGTCCGTCCAGTGCACGGCTATATGGCATAAAGATCAGATCCTGTATCAGTCCATGCTGACCGCCAGCGTCGTCGATCCGGCTTTCCTGCGCCTGAAACGGTGTGACAAAATCACTCAGCGGATCACCGGCATCACGGCTATAGTCGAGATGACCGGCATCACCGAAAATGCTATCCAGACTGGCCTCATCCCAAGCCAGGCCAGTAAGCTGCTCACGCCATAAGGTGTAGCTCCGGTCACCCAGACCGTAACCCGCTGATCCCGAATAGGCTTCCTGATCTTCACTACTTTCAGGTATCAAACGAGTCAGGCGGCTGTAGTACATGAGTTCAGAAATATCGCCTGCATCGTTTTGATACAACTGAATAAAACACTCCTTATCGTCCTGATCACCGGTCAGCAGGTAATAGCGGTACAAGCTACCTGCAATGTCCAGCCGTACCCGGCTGATGGCGCAGATCAACGAGTCTTTCTCTTCCGGCATGCTGATCAGCGAACCCTGACTTACTGCACGGATAAACGGTGTTTTTTGTAAGTTCACAACACCGCCGATACGGGCGCGTAAAGGCAGGTTCACATCTTCACGCGCTGCCTGCTGATGCTGACTTTCAGCACTGGCAACCGCGTTATTGCTATGTTTGCCGAATAATTTTCCGGCATATTGATAGGCGTCTTTCCAGGCCATGATGCGGTTTATACCTTTCCTAAAGTGTAGTTACTGCGAACTTCCTGGCGATGCTTGCTAACTTGCCTCCATTTGTAAATCATCCAGCCCAGCCCGCCTAGCAAGGCTGTCCAGAGCGTGACGCGTAATAGTGACCAGCCCAGGGATTCGGACTCTTCTGGTTTAGCTTTGGCATTCGTGGCTTGATCTGCGGTTTCCTTATTCGTCACACCGGAGGTCTGGCTGCTGCTGTTAGTGTTGTTGCTATCTATGGGGAGCGTGTCACGCGGACGGTTATCTACATTCACCGTGGTATGCGGACGGCTCAAAGCCTGACCCAGCATAAAGCCCATGAACATACCGCCCATCGAACTGTGTTCACGCTGGACGATGATGGTCTGCGGCGCTGCTGATATTGCTGGTGTCGCTACAGGCGTTGCTGGCGCGCCCGCGTTTGCATTACCAGTCCAGTTAGCATTCGCACCTGCGCCTGCTTGCGCTGCCGGTGGCGTATTACCGAAGCCAGTTCGTACTGGTTCCAAAGGCTTACCCGTCACGCTGAGGTTGCGCTCCGCATCACTATTTTTGCCATTGCGTGCATCAAGGTTTTTCATTGCAGTCGCTTGCGAGCGGCTATTGTCCATGTCGCGGTTCAGAGCTGAGGTCGATTTAGCCGGTGTGGCCGGTGTTACCGCAGACGACGAGCCAAAACTGCCGAAACTGCTGTTGCCCGCTTTGCGGTCGTTTGCGACATTGCCGTTACTGCCACTGATCGTGCCGTTATTACTGCTGCGGCTCATCGCACTTTTTTGCGAAGAGAAGCCACCTTTAAAACTATGTGAGGAACCACTCGAACGACTCGCCGTACCGGCATACGCGGCATGGCTGATCGAGATCACCGGCATCAGAACGATCAGGCTGGTGATCATCGCTTTGCTGAGCTGGGTTTTCAGTAAGTTCATTGCGTGCGTCCGTGGTTAAGTTATCTGCAACTCTGTACAATCTGTTCACTCAAAACATTGTGTGAAGATTTGTTAAAACGAAGCATAGTGAGCAAAAAGACAAATCGCATCGGTAATAAAAAGGGAAAATCACCATGACGCGTAAGTACTCGGATATGAATCAGCATGACGCTCTGTATAAAGTGGCGCGTGCCTATCCCGGCGGGCTGGAAGCGCTGGCTGCGCGCCTGGAAGTGTCAGTGAATGTGTTGCGAAATAAACTCGCGCCCGGCATCGAATCGCATTACCCATCATTTGAAGAGTTATCGCAAATCGTCGAACTATGTCGTCAGGCAGGGGTCAAAGATGCGCTGCTACCCTTGCATGCCTTGTTAGGACGGCATGGAATGGCCGCTTTTGTGGTGCCGGAACCGGATCAGATCAGCGACGACGATTTATCACAAACTGTTTGTCGCGTGATGAGCCAGGTCGGTAGTGTCGCCGAGGTCGTGTCAGATGCCTTGATGGATGGGGTCATTACCGTAGCAGAGGCTGACCTGATCGAACGTGAATTCCAGGGTGCGCTGACGGCGCTGGGAGAATGGCGTGCCAGAATCCGTGCTCACCATAAGCGGGAAGATCATAAAAAGTAAGCCTATTTTTACGTCGCCCGCATGGCCCTTGTCATCATCCCGGTATGCCAGAGGGCGGTATGTTGTCCGGCTTGCAGGGATCAATGATTTGCAAAAGAAATACGCGCCTGACGAGACACTCAGCGCTGCTTTACAATGAGAGATTACCGTCATTCTGCACCTCTCTGCAAGGATATACTCCATCTTAGTATATTTTAAATCCCTATATAAAACGTGCGGATTAGCCCTCTTTTATATAGTCGTAAGGGGGAGTATAGTAAAAATTCGATCTTGCCACAGTCATTGTAGCCGCAGTTTGCGCTTTTTTAACCGGAATTGTGCGTGAGGATTTGAGAAATGACGGACGTATTTGCCGAGGTGGTTTTGGCGTGATTTTGGTGTATTTAGCGTAAATGAGGCGTGCACGGCAAGTCATATGCAACAGAGAACGTCAGCATTCAAATCCTGTTTTGGATGCGCCTGATGAAAAAAATGGAAAATTCCGGTTTAAGTCTTATCTTCAGCGTCAACGCTTAGTTTATGAATCCAGATCCCGTCGTACCCCGCCCGCAACCAGCTTCTGTCCGCGATTTATTTATTTCCTTTACCTTACTCGCGCTGCAAGGCTTTGGCGGAGTGCAGGCGATCGTGCAGATGGAATTGGTCGAACGAAAACGCTGGCTAAGCCGCGAAGAATTCATCGAAGACTGGGCTGTCGCGCAGATCATGCCGGGGCCGAATGTGGTGAATCTGTCGATGATGATAGGCAACCGGTATTTTGGCCTGGCGGGTGCGATGGCGGCGCTGGCAGGCATGCTCACCATTCCTCTGCTGATTATCTTATTGCTGGCGTTGGTATATGCGCAGTTTGGCGATCACCCCGGTGTTACCGGTGCATTGCGCGGCATGAGCGCTGTCACCGCCGGTTTGATTATCGCGTCCGGCTTGCGCCTGTTTCCAGCGCTCAAATCCAATCCCGTCGGACTGACAATCTGCGTGCTGTTATGCGCGCTATGTTTCGTCGGGGTCGCCTTGCTGCATCTGCCGCTGGCCTACGTCCTGCTGGGTCTGGGCAGCATTGCCTGCACACTGGCGTATCAACGCCTGGGGAAATAAATGAGCAGCCCTGCAATCACCGGCCTGGTACAAAGCGCAGCCGCAGTCGCTCCCGCCTTACATTTCAGCATGCAAGCCAGCGACTGGCTCAACCTGCTGCTGCATTACATGATGCTGTCGATGCTGTCAGTAGGCGGAGCGATTTCTACCTTGCCCGACATGCACCGGTATCTGGTCACACAACAACACTGGCTGACCGATGCGCAATTCAATTCCTCCATCGCCCTGGCGCAGGCCGCACCCGGCCCCAACGTACTGTTCATCGCCTTGATGGGGTGGAATGTCGGCATGAACACCGGCAATAGCTGGAACGCTTTGCTCGGTATGCTCGTGACCATGAGCGGCATCATGATACCGAGCACGACGTTGACCTACATGGCGGCGAGCTGGGGTCACAAGAATCGTGATTTGCGCGGTGTGCGGGCGTTCAAATTAGGGATGGCACCGATTGTGGTCGGACTCTTGCTGGCAACTGGCTGGATCATGGCTGCCGCGCACAATATCCCGTCTGAAGATTGGCCCTTGTGGCTGCTGACAGCGGTCTGTTGCCTGGTGGTGTGGCGCACCCGTTTGCATCTGCTATGGCTGCTGGCACTGGGTGCGGTTCTTGGCTGGTTCGGGTTAGTTTGATAAAAGTGAATCCGGCTTTATTCAGCGTCTCATCAGCGTTGTACATTTACCTTAGTTGCTGATGTTAGTGACGACCTTAACAGTGACTTTAGCGACAACTTGATGGCTGAATTTATCGATAAATTTTGTTACATGTGTTTAGGCGGCAATCGGTTATCCTTGCCCCTTCTGAATTGGGTTTATTTTAGGTTTGGCATTATCACTACATGAAGTTTTACGTCGAGAGCAATCAACAGGAATTAGCTGAACCGGGCGAAATCCATCTGCACATCCGTTTCCGCCCAGCCAATGGCCTGGCGGTTTTGCTCGCGTTGCTGATCCATGCGCTGCTGCTCTACTTCATCCTGACCCATAAGCTGGTAAAAAAAGAAGGCGACAAGGAACAGCCTGAAAGCGCCATCGTACTGATGCTGGATAAAGATACGATGACCAAAATGGCAAACATCGAAAAACAAAAAGAACAGCCCAAGCCACGTCCGGCAGTTAAACCAAAACCGATCACCAAACCGCAACCACCGCAAGAAGCCGTGGCCGACGCGCCGCCAACACCTACGCCGCCGCCCGATGCCATTCAGCAGCCAGACATGATGAGCATGCTGACCGCCGCCCGCGAACGCCGCCGCGCCGCCGAAGAGGCTGCAGCCCAAGAGAATGAAGCTGCACGCCAGGGACCACGCGGCATGAGCCCGCAAGAAGTTGCCGAAGCCAATGTCCGGCGCAGTATGCAGCAAGCAAATAACCGCGAGGGTACCAGCGGAGTCTTCCAGATCCTGAGCAAGAGCACGCGCATGGCGACTTTCTCTTTCCGGGGCTGGAAACCAAGCCGTCAAAACAGCTTCAAAAAAGTCATCGAAGTCGATGCCGGTCTCGGTGGCAATATCGAACTCGCGATCATCCGTCGTATGATTTTACTGATCCGTGAAGAATATCAGGGCGACTTCAGCTGGGACTCACGCCGCCTGGGTCGCGTCATTAACCTGTCCGCCCGTCCGCAAGATACAGCCGAGCTGGAGAACTTCATGATGAAAGAGTTTTTCGGTAATCCGAACGAGCGCTAAGTCTATATGGCCGGAGCAAAAATATCCGGGCTGCACCCTACAAACAATACGACATTTACTCCTGCCGCTGATCCGGCGTGATATGACTAAACGCGGCATCGCCGTAAGACCGTATCACTTCAGAAATCACGATATGGAAGCCCGCATACCAGCGGGCGTATTGACGCTTGGCTTCCATATGCCGGGGATGTTCCGAAAATGCTGTAAGCGTATCCAGATCTTTCCAATAATAAATCGCATTATTCTTCTTGCCATCCGGCGAGCGCCAGACTTCTGCACCGAGAAAACCAGGTAAGGCATGTGCGACTTCTTCGATCAGTTGGTCCAGACGATGGTATTCATCGTCCAGATCTTTTACTTCGTAGATAAATGATGCAGAGTACATCGTTCTCCTTCAGGATAGGCGGGTGATTTGCATGCGTGCTTCATGCACAGAATGATCTTGCTGGCCTTGCTACACTCATTATGCATGCGTGCGCGTTGTCTGACTGTGCTTTCACTGGATTTTTAACAATCACCCACTAAGCACGCGCCCACAAGATCATGCAGCCAAACTTATGCAGCATCATTGCAGAATGACTCAAGCTCATTCAAGCGACTTATCCCAGACGAAGACGACGCGTGACGATGGCAAGGCCTTTGAGCGCAGTTTGTTTCATCCGTTGCAGTAGCAAGCTTGTCATGCCTGGTTCAGGCAATTCAATCAAAAATTCACAGGGTTTTTGCGCACAGATTTGCAGCCAGCCGCTGCGCTGCATCGTATAAGTTGATCCCTCGGTCAGCACAATCTGCGGCACATAAGCACAAGCATCCAGACTGCGTGAGGCCTCTTTGATGACGATGCTACCGACGCTCAGATGGAGTTGCGAGCCTTGGGTTAAATAGGTCTGATAGGACTGTGCGGACTGCAAGGTAGTGATGTGCATGAGGTGCTCCTGTTCTGGAAATCATGTGAATAATCATGTAAATGAGTCTGTCAGCGTGGTGAAAACAGATGTTGATCAGAATAGGGAAAGCCATGCGCACATAACAGGCACAAGAAAGTGCTAACTGCATCGGTGCAAACAGGGATTTTTACATCTGTTATTGTATGCATTTAGATCAACTGTATCTGTTCAGTCCACGTGACCGGGCGCATGATCACTGCATGAACAAACACCACACATTTCAGTCGCAGGCTCAGGAGTTACCTCTGTACCGGCGTCTGGCAGCGCATTATCTGTCAGCCATCAAAGCCGGTACGCTGACTACCGGTGAGCGTATGCCGTCGGTGCGCAAGCTGATGCAATTACACGATGTCAGCCTGTCGACTGCTTTGCAAATGTGTCGTCAGCTAGAAACCGAGGGCTGGCTGGAGGCGCGTCCGCGTTCCGGTTATTTTGTCCGTCAACCACGTCGCGTGAGTCTGGTGCCGGTGGCTGAGCCTGTGGTCAATGCGCCGATCGATCCGGCACAGTTTGTCGGGATACACGAGCGGGTGTCCGCCATCATTGCGCAGGGACAAAGGCCGATAAAAGTGAATCTGGCCAGAGCCACTGGCGCACCGGATATGTACCCGCAAGAAGAACTCAAAAACCTGGCGATACGCACGCTGCGTCAACGGCCGCAATTGCTCACCAAGGCAATCTCTCCCGGCGGCAATAAAGAACTCAAAACCGCCCTCGCCAAACGTGCGCTCGGTATGGGTGTCAGTATTGCCCCCGACGATGTGGTGGTGACGCTCGGTTGTATTGAGGCACTGAATCTGGCGCTGCGCGCCGTCGCCCAGGCTGGTGACATCATCGCGGTCGAATCGCCGACCTTCTACGGTTTGCTGCAAGTGCTGGAAAGTCTCGGCATGAAGGCATTGGAAATCCCGACCAGTCCGCAGACCGGTATTTCGATAGAAGCGCTGGAACTGGCGATGCAGACTTACGACAACATCAAAGCCGTGGTGGTGGTACCGCATTTGCAAAATCCACTGGGCAGCATCATGCCCGACAGCCATAAACAGCGGCTGGTTGAGCTCTGCGAAGCGCAACATATTCCGTTGATCGAAGATGATTCCTACAGCGCACTGGCAAACGTCGATAACGCCCTGACCAGCGCCAAACATTGGGATAAAACCGGCAATGTCATTTATTGCGCATCGCTACATAAAATTCTTGCTCCCGGTCTGCGCATAGGCTGGATGGTCGCTGGTCGCTGGCATGCGCGGGTCAGCATGCTGAAATATGCACAAACCCGCTATAACGAAGAATGGTCGCAGATTGTCCTGGCAGAATTCATCAACTCCAGCGCCTACGACCGTCATCTGCGCCGTCTGCGTCATATTCTGACCCAGCAACGAGAGCGGATAGCCGAAGGGATTGCCGCCTATTTTCCGGAAGGAACCCGACTCACCGTACCGGATGGCGGTATCTCGGTGTGGGTAGAAATGCCACATAAGCTCTCGTCCAAAGCGGTATTCGACGCCGCGCTGGAGCGGGGGATCTTGGTATCACCGGGCTTGTTGTATTCCAATTCAAATCGTTTTAACCATTTTTTACGTTTGAATTGCGGTATGCATTACTCCGACGAACTCGACAGCGCCTTACGCAGCTTAGGCCAGATCATCACCGGGTTGGCACAGCAGAGTCTGCATATCGCCGCCTGAGACAGCCAGCGGCCCGCACGATCTGTTTGTACGATTACTTGTGGCCAGATACGAACTTTCCGCAGTAACACGTGTGGAAACCCACAATAGGCACGATGTCACGAAGTTTTCATAATGGCGGCAGTTCAGGGATCCGTTCCCGACCACACTGTCGCGACAAGCTTGTAACAAAACCCTGTCAGCGGCAACCGATAACAACACTGGAGACACCAGATGAAAAAACCGCCGCTGTACCGTTCCCTCTATTTCCAGGTCATCACTGCCATCATCATCGGCGTGTTGCTGGGCCACTATTATCCAGAGTCTGGCGCTGCCATGAAGCCGATTGGTGATGGCTTCATCAAGCTGATCAAGATGATGATTGCACCAATCATTTTCTGTACAGTCGTCGTCGGCATCGCCGGCATGGAAGACATGAAAAAAGTCGGCAAAACCGGTGGCATGGCTTTACTGTATTTTGAGGTCGTCAGTACACTTGCCCTGATCGTTGGCCTGATCGTGGTCAATCTCTGGCAGCCTGGTGCAGGTATGCATATTGATGCGTCGGCGCTGAGCACGAAAGAAATCGCCAGCTATACGGCACCTGGCAAGATGCAGACAACGACAGACTTCCTGATGGCGATTATTCCGACGACACTCGTCGATGCCTTTGCCAAAGGGGAGATTCTGCAAGTCCTGCTGATCGCGGTCTTATTCGGTTTTGCCCTGCATCGCTTTGGCGGTCGCGGCACACTGGTGTTTGATGTGATCGAAAAATTCTCTCATGTGCTGTTCGTAATCGTCGGCTACATCATGAAAGTCGCGCCTATCGGTGCCTTCGGCGCGATGGCCTACACGATAGGTAAATTCGGCATCGCCTCGCTGCTACCGCTGGCGCAACTGATGGCGGCTTTCTATACGACCTGTCTGGTTTTTGTGTTTGTTGTCTTGGGTACGATTGCCAAAGTACATGGCTTCAGCATCTGGAAATTCGTTAAATACATCAAGGAAGAATTGCTGATCGTACTCGGCACCTCGTCCTCAGAATCCGCCTTGCCGGGCATGATCGCCAAGCTGGAAAATCTTGGTGTAAAAAAATCCGTAGTCGGCCTGGTGATCCCAACAGGTTATTCATTTAATCTTGACGGCACATCTATCTATCTGACCATGGCTGCTGTATTCATTGCGCAAGCGACTGATACGCCGATGAGCCTCATGCAACAGGTGACCTTGCTGGCAGTCTTGTTGCTGACATCAAAAGGCGCTGCGGGGATTACCGGTAGTGGTTTTATCGTACTGGCTGCAACCTTATCAGCCGTCGGTGGTATTCCGGTTGCGGGTCTGGCCTTGATCCTCGGTATCGACCGCTTCATGTCAGAGGCACGTGCACTGACGAATCTGGTTGGTAACGGTGTTGCAACGATCGTCGTCGGCAAATGGGGCAATGATGTCGATGAGCTGAAACTTCATCAGCGTCTGAACGGTGAAGTCGAGAATATGGAAGAACGTGACGACCTGAATATTCGCCTGACGACAGGTCACTAGAGCTTTACGTTGAAACAGCGGCAAGTGTGTATTTGATGAACTGGTTCGGCTGGTTGATCTGCTTGGTCCGATACGCAATTGCTGCTGTAACACCCACACTCGATTACAGCGCGATGTTAGTACTTCCCTCAACACGGCATGCTATCTGCGTTATTACGACGTATAAAGTAATCGCGATCTGACAGAAATCCGGGTTTAAGACAGGCGCCGCCCTGTGGAACTGTCGGTATTTCTTACGCCTCTTCAAAATTCCCTTCCTTTACTAAAGCCAAGATATCCTTCTCATAGGATAGTTATATTTTTGGCACCATTTTTGCTTTACGCCTGATAGCTCAATTCCAAGGCGAATTTCAGTCGGCATTCAGTCTGTGATCGCTCAAGACTTGATCAGTGCATCGGTCTCAGATATCCCACTTTGGCTCAAAACAGGAGTACTAACATGGCTCAACCTATCGTTTCCCGTTTGTTTTGTGCAGTCGCAGGCTTTCTTATATTCAGCAACGCACCTGCGTTCGCCATCACTGTCTCAAACGCAGCACATACCTTCTCTTTTGTCCGCGATTGCAGAAGCGCCGCCAGCCGGGCACTAGGCTCGACGGTGCCGGATAAATGCGAAGCTAGCGGTGATTTTTCCTCGACCAAAGTAGAAGAAACTTACGATGGCAATTATGGTGGCCTGGTCGCGTCGAATCTCACGACCAGTACGCTGGCAAGTTCGGGCACGGATCAAACCCGTTCCTATGTCGATGCCTCGGGCGCTCTGGGTGTGCTGACCATCAAGCAAGGTGCCTTCACTTCTCTACCATATGCACGCGTCTCTTCCCATTCAGAAGCCTTGCAAAGCTATAGCTGGGACGGTCTGGGCAGCAGCAATCGTACGCTCAATGCGGCGATTAATTTCACCGCCACCGGTTTGATCGGCAAATCCTTGTTTGATACCTCGGGGGATACCGCTGCCAGCTTCGTTACGGGTACGGTGCGGGTATTCTCTTTGCTAACTGCGAGTTTTGATGTGACGCCGTCTGCGGAATTTCAAAACTTTTCAGACCAGGCATTTTTGACCGGAACAGGGTATCAGCTGGAAGCGTCCTTTGATTCTGCCGACGTGCTTGGCAGCCCTTTGAGTAATAATCTTAATTTTAATCTTCAGACTGGCCGGTACTACTTCATTGACTCATATCTTGGCTTATGGGCCAAGTTCGGCGCGAGTATCGATGCGACGCACACTTTTACGACGACGATCGGTGACATGACCGGTTTGACTGCGGCCAGCCCATCGGATCAACCATTGGAAATTACCAACAAGGTGCCTGAGCCTGCTTCTATGGCATTATCCTTACTAGGTCTGTGCTCACTGATTGCTGTATCGCGTCGCCGAAAAGGATCTGACACGTCTTCCTAATTTTTTAGCTAAAAACGTGTCGTTAATAATCTTCAAGTCAATCTCGGCCTGGCAATAGCGCATTCAATAAAAAAGCCTGTCGGATACGTATTCGGCAGGCTTTTACGATTTGACAATACCGTAGCAAAGTCAGAAAAATATTCAGGTAGTAGCGGGTTTATACAAATGCCGTAATGCCAGAACCAATGCAATCATTTGCACGGTCGCCGCCATAAAAAACGGTGCGCCGAGCAGCAAACTCCCCTTGGGCTGGTGACTCACCTGACCCAGCAACGACGTCCCCGCCAGCGTAGCTGCCACACTCATGATACTGGCCAGTGCCGTCAGCGATCCCATTGCGACGCCTTGCGAACGAGCATCCACCGCGCGGGAGAACATTGCCTGTAACGCCGGTCCCGTCGCAAACGCCAGCACATTACACAAGATGAGGCCGTACATCATCCAGCCCTGATTCGCCAGTCCATACAAAGTTAATGCCGTTGCTGAAGACGCCAGCCCGATCAGAATTGCATTCGCATCCCCAACCCGTTTGATGTAGCGGCCTAAAAATACCCCTTGCATCACCACACTCGATATCCCGACGCAGAATAAAGAAAATCCATTTTGCATCGGCGTCCAGCCAAAGCGCAATTCGGTCGACAGTACCCAGGTCGTCTGCAAGGTAAATTGGGCAAACATCGTGAACGCATAGACCCAGACCAGGGCACCGACACCGCGCAAATGACCCAACCCCGATAAACCGGCAAACGGGTTTGCCGATGTCAGAGAAAAATTCTTGCGATTCTGCATCGACAGGGATTCTGGTAAAGAAAAATATCCGTAGATCACATTCGCCATGGAGATGGCTGCGGCCAGATAGAATGGATAGCGGATATTCGCCTCTCCCAATACCCCGCCCAACACCGGACCGCAAATAAATCCCAGTCCAAACATCGCACCGATTTTCCCCAGCGATTTGCTGCGCTCACTTGGCGCGGACACATCGGCGATATACGCACTGGCAACCGAGATATTTCCCGCAGTGACACCACCGATGGCACGAACCAGCAGCAGCCAGTAAATCGAGGTGACCGCGGTCATCATGAGAAAATTCATTCCCAGACCAAATACACAAACCAGCAACACCGGACGCCGGCCAAACCGATCACTCAGAGCGCCGATCACCGGTGCGCAAAAAAACTGCATCACGCCATAAATCGCCACGATTGCGCCGTACCAATACGCCTGCATGTCGGCTTGCGGCAAATACGCCCCAACCAGTCTCGGCAATACCGGAATGATGAGTCCGATACCGAGAATATCCAGAAATACGGTAATCAGTACGAAGCGGATATTGGTGGGTAAAGCCGGTGGTGCCGGGGGTGTCGCAGCGCTTGTTGGAGCAGAGTTCGCAGTCATGCAATCAGACTTTCAGGCAATTTGGGGAAGCTCAATAGTATATGATTCAAACAATGTATTTTGTAACGGAGTATGTATGGCTTTATTCGACCATTTCTTAATTATCGCCCTTCTGGTCGCGATCAGCGCCTTTTTTTCTATGTCAGAAATTTCTCTGGCAGCGGCACGCAAAGTCAAATTGCAAGTGCTTGAATCCGAGGGAGAGGCGCGCGCAGCAAGGGTCTTAGAGCTGCAAACCCAGCCTGGTCACTTTTTTACGGTGGTCCAGATCGGTCTGAATGGCGTCGCCATTCTTGGCGGTATTTTGGGCGAACAGGCATTGACTCCGTATTTCTCCAGCGTGTTCCACTCGGTGTTTGGGAGTGCAAGCTGGGTGGATACGGCGAGTTTTATGACCTCGTTTGTATTTGTGACCTCGCTGTTCATCCTGTTCGCCGATCTGATGCCGAAAAAACTCGCGATGACCGCGCCGGAAACAGTCGCAATGACCGTCGTCGGGCCGATGTTGTGGTGCGTGCGCCTGTTCAAGCCGCTGGTGTGGATATTCAATGGCTTATCAAACCTGATTTTCAAGTTGTTTAACGTATCGACGACGCGAGACGAACAAATCACGTCCGATGAAATTTATGCGATGTTCGATGCCGGGGCCGAAGCCGGGATATTGCAGGAACGCGAACATCATATGATCGGCAATGTATTTGAGCTGGAGAGTCGCACGGTTCCCTCAGCAATGACACAACGCGACAGCATCGTGTATTTCAGTTTGCAGGACAGTGACATCGTCATCCGTCAAAAAATCGCAGAACATCCGCACACCAAATTCCTGGTATGCGATGGACAAATCGATAATGTAGTTGGCTATGTCGAATCCAAAGATATCTTGAAGCGAGTTCTGACCAATCAGGCTTTTTCTAAAGTCCAGGAACTGTCTTTGCGTACCGCGCTGGTGGTGCCGGACTCTCTGACGCTGTCCGATATGCTGGAACAATTTAAAGGTACCCGGGAGGATTTCGCTGTCATCCTGAATGAATATGCGCTGGTCGTCGGCGTCATTACCCTCAATGACGTGCTCAGCACCCTGATGGGGAATCTGGTGCATCCGTTCATGGAAGACCAGATCGTGCAGCGGGATGCAAACTCCTGGCTGATCGACGGCGCGACGACCATTGAAGATGTCTGTCGGGCGCTGGAAATCGATGCTTTACCGGAACAGGGTAGCTATGAGACTATTGCTGGCTTCATGATGACCATGCTCAAGAAGATCCCCAAACGTACGGATTGCGTCATGCTTGGTCATTACAAGTTTGAGGTGGTGGACATCGATCACTACCGTATCGATCAGTTGCTGGTGGTCAGAATCGATAATGCAGGCAAGGTATCAGAATAATTCCCTCCGGGTTTAAATACACTATAATCGCTCCCCGCGTTTTTCATCAGGAAGTTTCATGTCGCATGCTTGTGGAGTAGATTTCGGTACCTCAAATTCAACCGTGGCCTGGCATAAGCCAGGTCAGCCTGAGCACACCCCAAGCTTGCTGGCACTCGAAGATGAAAAACTCACTTTGCCGTCTGTCGTATTTTTTAACGCCGATGAGGATGAGGTCAGTTATGGTCGTGCGGCATTAACAACCTATCTGGCAGGCTACGAAGGGCGCCTGATGCGCTCGATGAAGAGCTTACTCGGCACCAGCCTGATGGAAGGCCAGACCGAGGTGCTGGGCCGTTCGCTGCCGTTTCGTCAGTTATTAAGTCAATTCATCACTGAGTTGAAACACCGGGCAGAACGCTCGGCAGGCCAGCACTTTGAGCGCGCCGTGATGGGCCGCCCCGTACACTTCATTGATGATAATCAGGTCGCCGATCAACTCGCCCAAGACACGCTGGAAGAAATTGCCCTCGCTGCGGGTTTCAAAGAAATCCAGTTTCAGTACGAACCGATCGCCGCCGCATTTGACTATGAATCACGTATCAGTAAAGAAGAACTGGTCTTAATCGCCGATATCGGCGGTGGTACGTCAGACTTTTCTCTGGTCAGGCTGGCACCCGAGCGGGCGCACCGCATCGACCGCTATGACGATATTCTGGGGAATGGCGGCGTACATATCGGCGGTACTGATTTTGATAAATACCTGAGCCTGGCTCACATCATGCCGCTGCTGGGTCTGGGCGGGCGACTGGCGAGCAGCAGTGATATTCCGTCTAGCTATTACTTCAATCTCGCCACCTGGCACACGATCAACCTGACTTATACCCAAAAAGTCTGGCGCGAATTGCAAGATGTTTACCGCGATATCGGGGAAACAGAAACCCGGCTGCGCTTTGAACGTTTATTGCATCTGATCGAGCAACGTGATGGCCACTGGCTGGCAATCCAGGCCGAAGAAGCCAAAATACAATTGTCCGGCAATGCCACGATTGAGCTGGTACTGGAGCGCCTGCGCGGTAAGGTACGGCCTACAGAACCTTGCCTCCTGAGCCTGGACCAGGCAGGTTTTCAACAGTCGATCCAGCATCTGACCGGGCAAATCGGCAGCACCGTCAGTCAGGTGTTGTCTCTGGCGGATGTCAGTCCTGATGAAGTCGATACCGTGTTTTTTACCGGCGGATCGAGTGGTGTGCGTGGCCTGCGTGATCGCATCAGCGCGATCGTGCCGGATGCTAAAAAAGTCGAAGGCGACTTGTTCGGCAGTATTGGCGCGGGACTTGGGCTGGATGCGTATCGCCGTTATGCCTGACAACAGACTTTTGTGATGGGCAGGCCGGGCTTATCGGATATACTAAGAACTACCGACTTACATGTCATTCAAATAATCTTTTAAAACATCATTTCCTAATCCTTTCAGCGGGGGAAACATGTCTACGATGCCAGGTGATCCGGATGACGAGTTAGTCATCCTGGAAGACCACCAAGAGGTTTCTCCCCCGAATTTGCGTACCTGGAAAATCGCTATCGTTGACGACGATGAAGATGTGCATCACACCACTAAGTTCGCCCTGCTCGACACCAAAATTCTGAATCGCCCGCTAGAATTTATCCACACCTATTCCAAAAAACAAACCCGCGAAGTCTTTGCCCAACACAGTGATATCGCCGTCGTCCTGCTCGACGTCGTGATGGAAACCGAACATGCAGGTCTAGAGCTTGTCAGCTTCATCCGGAATGAATTGAAATGGCACGACACCCGCATCATCTTACGCACTGGCCAGCCCGGTTATGCTCCCGAAGAAGAAGCTATCCGCGATTACGATATCAACGACTACAAGACCAAAAGCGAGCTGACCCGCAAAAAGTTACTCACAGCACTGACCGCCGCAATCCGTTCGTATGAACAGATACGCACCATTGATGCAAGCCGCCGTGGACTGCACCAGATTATTACGTCCAGCGCCTCATTCACGGTGGAGCACGGGATACAGGCGTTCGCAGCAGGAGTGATTACGCAGATCGCCGCACTGTGCGGTGTACCGCCTGAAGGCTTGTTATGCGCGCAGGCCGATGAGCTTGATCACACTGGCAATAACCCGCGTTTCAGCGTGATTGCTTCGGCTGGTCATTACAGCAGCTTGATGAATTGCTCTATCGATGCGATTGGCGATAAAAAAATCCGGGAATCTCTGCAATATGTGCTGACACATCGTGTCCCTCAGTTTGGTGAACACGACATGACCTTGTTTTTTTCCGGTCAGGGTAATCGCCCCTTGGCAGCGTATATCGATTTACCTTATGCACTATCCGAAATCGATCAGCAGTTGCTAGAAGTGTTTTGCTCGAATCTCGGGGTCTGCCTGGATAATCTGAGTCTGGTCAGCCAGCTCAAAGTACATGCCTATCGCGATCAGTTGCTGATGCTGCCGAACCGGCTCAAATTTATCGAACAAATTGATCTGGCGCTCCATCAGGCACAATCGAATCGCGCTCTGGTCGCCCTGATCGATATTGACGATTTTGCTGAAATCAATGATGTACTCGGTCATCATTATGGTGATCTGTTATTGAAAGCCGTCGCCGATCGCCTGCGCACGGATCTTGGTGATACCAACTTCCTGGCACGCATCTCCGGCGATGTATTCGGACTGCTGGGTCTAGAGAGCGTATTGCATCCGGATAAGCTGAAACAGGTATTTGCCGACCCCTTCATCATCGAAGACACCGCGCATGCTGTATCCATGTCGATCGGCATGGTCGCTCTGCAAGGTTATGAGAGTGACGGCGCTGACGTCTTAAAAGACGCAAGTATTGCGCTCAAACGTACCAAAGGTCATCAACGCGGTAGCTACACTATTTTTACCCGTGAAATGGGGGTGGAAATCCGGGAGCGCGCGCGCCTGATGCAGCACTTGCACAAAGCCTTTGATGCTGAGCGCTTATTCCTGATGTATCAGCCGCAAGTCGATCTGCACACCCGCAAAATAACGGGACTGGAAGCGCTGATACGCTGGCGTACCGATGAGGGGCACATGATCCCGCCTGGCGATTTTATCCCGCTGGCAGAGCATTCTGGCTTGATCATCAGCCTGGGTGCCTGGGTATTACGGACGGCCTGTTTTACCATGGTACGCCTGCAACGTGCCGGTACAGCGCCGGACAAAATTGGTGTGAATGTGTCGGTGATTCAGTTTCGTCAGCCAGATTTTATCTCCGTTGTAGAAACCGCCTTACGTGACAGTGGACTGAGCCCTCACAACCTGGAGCTGGAAATCACCGAATCCGTCACCATGGCGGGCGTCAATGTGTTTGAAGAGTCTCTCACTAAACTCAAAAAAATCGGCGTACAAATTGCAATTGACGATTTTGGCACTGGTTTTTCTTCGCTGAGTTATCTCGATAAATTGCCGGTAGATCGCCTCAAAATCGACCGGGCATTTGTCAATCAGATCGATACGCCGGAAGGACCAAGAATCGCCGAACTCATCACTCAATTAGGAAAAAAACTGAACCTGCATGTCATCGCCGAGGGCATAGAAACCGAACACCACTGGGATGTTTTACGCACTATGGGCTGTCATGAGGGACAGGGATTTTTTATTGCCCGACCGATGGTCGAAGATCAGTTAAAAGACTGGCTCAGCAACTGGCGGTAAGCACGCCATTCGCCTCAACAGGTATGTCCCGCCTCATCTGCACCAGATGAAAAAAATAAGACTATGCTGCATGACATGAACGCATGGGATGGCTCCGGCTTGACAATCACTGTCTTGATCATAAGAGTCATAGCAAATACCAATTGACTTCATAATTTAAATTGAATTGATCTATCGTCAGTCGCCCCCTAGAATCAGTTTGGTAATAAATTTTTAATCAATTTAAGGAGATACGCATGTCAAACGAAGCAAAATGCCCTTTCTCAAGTGGCGCCGCTAAAAACACGGTCGCCAGAGGTGCGCCAGCCAATGCGGACTGGTGGCCAAATCAACTCAAACTCAATATCCTGCACCAGCACTCCGCCAAATCTGACCCTATGGGCGAAGAGTTTAACTACGCTGAAGCCTTTAAAAACCTGGATCTGCACGCCGTCATCAAAGACCTGAACGCGCTGATGACAGATTCACAGGACTGGTGGCCGGCCGACTATGGTCACTATGGTCCCTTCTTCATCCGTATGGCATGGCATGCCGCGGGTACTTACCGTATCGCCGATGGTCGCGGTGGCGCAGGCTCCGGCTCGCAGCGCTTCGCACCGTTGAATAGCTGGCCTGATAACGGCAATCTGGATAAGGCACGTCGCTTACTCTGGCCGATCAAGCAAAAATACGGTCGCAATCTGTCATGGGCAGATCTGTTCGTCCTGACGGGTAACGTGGCACTGGAATCGATGGGCTTCAAGACTTTTGGCTTTGCCGGTGGCCGTCCGGATATCTGGGAACCGGAAGAAGACATCTACTGGGGACCGGAAGGTAAATGGCTGGGCGACCAGCGTTATACCGGCGACCGGGATCTGGAAAATCCACTCGCTGCCGTGCAGATGGGCTTGATTTACGTGAATCCTGAAGGGCCGAACGGCAATCCAGATCCGCTCGGTTCAGCCCGCGACATCCGTGACACCTTCGCCCGCATGGCGATGAATGACGAAGAAACCGTCGCTCTTACCGCAGGTGGTCATACTTTCGGCAAGACTCACGGCGCAGCTGACCCGGGTAAATATGTCGGCGCAGAACCAGAAGGTGCGGACATTGAAGAACAAGGCCTGGGCTGGAAAAACAGTTTTGGCAGTGGCAAAGGTGTACACACCATTACCAGCGGTCTGGAAGGTGCATGGACGCCAAATCCGGTCAAATGGGACAACGGCTATTTTGAAACGCTGTTCGGCTATGAATGGGAGCTGACCAAGAGCCCTGCCGGCGCACATCAATGGAAACCCAAAGGTGACACTGGTGCTGGCACCGTACCCGATGCCCATGATCCCGCCATCCGTCACGCACCAATGATGTCCACAGCGGATATGGCGATGCGCATGGATCCGGCTTACGAAAAAATCTCACGCCGCTTCATGCAAAACCCGGCCGAATTCGCGGATGCATTTGCCCGTGCCTGGTTCAAGTTGACACATCGCGACATGGGACCGATCACCCGTTACCTCGGCCCGCTGGTACCAAAAGAAGAACTGATCTGGCAAGATCCGGTTCCGGCCGTGGATCACAAACTGGTCGATGAACAGGACATCACAGCACTGAAAGCGAAGCTGCTGACCTCTGGCCTGTCGATCTCCCAATTGGTGAATACCGCCTGGGCATCTGCCTCCACGTTCCGCGGCAGCGATAAACGCGGCGGTGCGAACGGTGCACGTATTCGTCTGGCACCGCAAAAGGATTGGGAAGCCAACCAACCGGCAGAACTGGCAACGGTATTGGCGAAACTCGACGCAATCCAGAACGACTTCAATGCGGCGCAATCCGGCGGCAAGAAAATTTCTCTCGCTGACCTGATCGTGCTGGGCGGATCTGCTGCGGTAGAAGCTGCGGCTAAAAAAGCAGGGCATGAGGTCAAAGTATCGTTCACCCCAGGTCGTACGGATGCCTCACAGGATCAGACCGATGTCGAATCGTTCGCGGTGCTGGAACCGGTTGCAGATGGCTTCCGCAATTACATCCGTAAAGGTCTTGAAGCACATGCGGCCGAGCTGCTGGTAGACAAAGCACAATTGATGCGGCTGACTGCCCCCGAGCTGACCGTGCTGATCGGCGGTTTGCGCGTTCTGGATGCGAATGTCGGGCATGCAAAACACGGCGTGTTCACCAAGCGACCAGAGACTCTGACCAATGACTTCTTCGTGAATCTGCTCGATATGGGTACGAAATGGCAAAAGTCCGCCACGTCGGCGGGCGTGCTGGAAGGCCGCGACCGGACAAGCGCTGGTACGGGTGACATCAAGTGGACTGGCACCGTAGTAGATCTGGTCTTTGGTTCTAACTCGCAGCTAAGGTCTTTGGCAGAAGTGTATGCATCAGGCGATTCGCAACAAAAGTTCGTCAATGACTTTGCAGCCGCCTGGACCAAGGTAATGAATCTGGACCGTTTCGATCTGGCTTAAAAGCTGCACCGGCTTTTCTCTGGCGTCCGTTGGCATGATGTTGTAGTGTGCCGGAGAGAAGCTAGAAAGCTCGCCCATCCGGTCAGGCAAAGTTCTTCCGACCAAATAAAAACTCCACCAAAACACCGCATGCGGCAGCCTGGTGGAGTTTTTTTATTCAGCGGCTAGCAAGAACGAGTGAGATTCAACACCAGCGCTGACGAATTTTTTAACAAGGTTTGCTGGCATGTTTGCCAGCGATTCCCGCTTATTTTTTGTCCATCATCGGCTGATCCGGTTTGCCGTCCTGTCCCATAGGACGACGCAACCCATGTTCCATGTCGCCGCCCATGCGGTGATGCATGTGACGATGGCTTTCATCAAAAGTTTTTTTCTGCTCCGGAGTCAGTACGCCGTAAAAAGTTTTCAAAGCCGCCAGATGCGCTTCGGCTTTGGACTGACGATCCTTCATCATGCCCAGCATTTTTTCCATACGTTCTGGGGTGCTTAATTTGTCCATTTCTTTAGGATCTGGGCGCATTGGCGGCGTGCCTGCCGGTGGTTTGACCGCGTCGATAAAAGTTTTCCAGGCAGGTTCTTGTGCTGCGCTGAGTTTCAGCTTGTCATGCAGTTCTGCCTGGTGCTTGGCCATACGCTCTTGCATTTTTTCGCCCCACTTGGCATGATCCATGGCGCCTTTATCATGCATAGATGGCGATGGCGGCGGGGCTGATGGGGCAGCAGGTGCTGACTGCGCAAACACAGCGCTGGTCATACTCAAAGAGATTGCCGTCAAAGCGAGCATCAGTGGTTTTTTCATTGTTTTCATTCGTTCCTCACGTGGTAATTGGATGCATGGGTATCGATGCATTGATGTCAAAGTTTGCCAGTGAATAGGGTGAGCCTTACTTTGCAATAACGCTCTGGTGTTCATCGCAAACTTTATGTGCCCTGCACATGGAACGTATGTTGGATCAATGATGTAACCGGCAAGTGTCGGTACCTACCTGCTTTGTATCGCACTGTAACAACCCGGGTGAATAGGCGACCCGCGTGTTTCGCATTGTTTCCACAAGGGTTTATCATAACAAGTCGATACAAAATCCATTTCTACGCTAACTTCAGACGGTCATAATGAGAACCATGGATACTTCAAGCAAAATTTTGATCGTTGATGACGATCGTGACATCCGCAGCCTGCTGGCAGATTATCTCGACGGACATGGTTACAGCACCATGATGGCCGCCGATGGTAATGCTATGTGGACTACGCTGGACAATAACCAGATCGATCTGGTGGTACTCGACTTGAATCTGCCTGGCGACGACGGACTGACTCTGTGCCGCAACCTGCGCGCCAAGTCGAGTATGCCGGTGATCATGCTGACCGCCCGCAGCGAACCGCTGGACCGGATTCTGGGACTGGAAATGGGGGCCGATGATTATCTGCCAAAACCTTTTGAGCCACGCGAATTGCTGGCACGCATACGCAGTGTATTACGCCGTACCCAATCTGCTTCGCTAGGCAGTAACGGTGAGCAGATTCAGCGACTGAAATTTGCCGACTGGACACTCGACCTGACCGCACGCCATCTGATTAGTCCTGACGATATGGTCATCGCTCTGTCGGGTGCTGAATTCCGTATGCTGACTATTTTCCTCGATCATCCGAACCGGATTCTGAACCGCGATCAGTTGCTGAACATGACGCACGGCCGCGATGCCGATCCATTTGACCGATCGATCGATATTCAGATCAGCCGTCTGCGCCAAAAGCTGCGCGAGGATGCGCGATCTCCACAGATCATTAAAACCGTGCGTAACGGCGGCTATGTCTTATCCGTCACCGTCACTGCGGAACACGGCGCATGAAGATCATGAAATCGATGTCTAGCCGCATCTTCGGCATACTCCTTCTCGGTGTCGTGAGTTCCACGGTATTGACCTGGTGGCTGGCGTTCGGCGAACGGCAAAAGACGATCGAACAATTTCGCGATTCACGTGCGGTAGAACGTGCCGAACAACTGGTGCTGGCGATGGATGCCTTGCCCGAAGCTAGCCGTGAAGCATTCCTGACGACGGCACCACGACTGGGTTTGCGCGTGACGAACCTGCCGATAACGAGTTCGACCGAGGCACCGCGTTCGGCCTATGCAGCGGCATTGAGCGAACGGCTGGGCAAGACTTTTCGCGTGCTGTCTTTGCCGCCAAATTCAGAGGGATGCACCAATCTGCCAGCGGAAGCGCGCACCACACGCGGCCCCTGTGAAGAACTGGGCATTACCCTGCATGATGGTACCGCTCTGCGCCTGACGGTATTACCACCACGCGGTCCTTTGCCGCCGTTGCGGCCGGATTTCGTGCTGTATTTGCTGCTGTTCCTGCTGAGTATTGCCGTGCTGGCCTATCTGGTATCGCGGATGACGATACGACCTTTAAAACAACTGGCGCAGGCCGCGACCGATCTGGGTAACGACATCAACCGTCCCGCTTTGCCAGAAAATGGCACGACTGAAATTTTGCAGGCGACCAGAGCGTTTAATTCGATGCAGTCGCGGATACGCCAGCACATCCAGCAGCGCACGCACATGCTGGCGGCGATCACACATGATTTGCAAACCCCGCTGACACGCTTGCGCCTGCGTCTGGAAAAAGTCGGCGACACCGAATTGCGCGATAAGCTGATCGGCGATTTATCGGCAATGCAAACCATGGTCAAAGAAGGACTGGATCTGGCGCGCAGCATGGACAGCAACGAAGCGCTGCGCCCGATGGATCTTGATTCGCTACTCGACAGCGTCTGTAGCGACGCCGCGGATGCGGGGCAGGACGTGAGCTTTTTCGGCAAATCCGGCATCACCGTCATGGCGCGACCACAGGCTCTGCGCCGCTGCCTGACCAACCTGATCGACAATGCCGTGAAATACGGCCAGTTCGCCAAAGTGAGTTTAGAGACCAGCAATGAGGCCGGTAAAAAACTCATGCACATACTGATACGCGACGGCGGCAACGGCATTCCCGAGGATCAGTTAGAAAAAGTGTTTGAGCCGTTTTATCGCACCGAGACATCGCGCTCACGCGATACCGGCGGTACCGGTCTTGGTCTGACGATTGCACAAAATATCGCCCAGCAACATGGTGGTAGCGTACAACTGAAAAATCTGCGCGAAGGCGGGCTGGAAGTGCAACTGATACTACCGGCTAAGCCAGCGTTATAGCAATTCTTCAAACTCAAATAAATCGCGATACCAATGCTACAGATATTAGATATTAAAATTAGATACTCCTATCTAGTATTTATAGCATCCGCTTATAAACAGTGCGGACTAAGACATATTTAACGAGGAAAACAGGGGAGTATCCTGTTTTCTGCTAAGCTATCTCCGCGGCTCAGGACACCAGAGCCGACATCATGCTGATCGCCCCGAGTTCCATCCCCTCGGTTGCGATCTCCAGTTTATCATCGGCAGATTTAGCGCCCAGCACATACAGCAGCGGTAAAAAATGTTCCGACGTAGGCACCGACAAACTCGCATCCTGACCCAGTGTCTGATAATTCACGACCTGATCAAAATCCCCGTCCAGCATCGCCTGACGCATCGCGTCGTTAAACCGTATCGCCCAGTCATACCCATTTGAACGCGGATCCATACGGCGCAGATTGTGCACGACATTGCCACTGCCGATCAGCATGACACCTTGTTCGCGCAAGGCCGCAAGTTTTTTACCTAGCTCAAAATGGAAGGCCGCAGGCTGATTCATATCCAGACTCAATTGGAGTACCGGAATATCGGCAGCCGGATACGCCTTGACCAGCACCGACCAGGTACCGTGATCAAGCCCCCATTGCTGATCAAGCTGCACGGGCAGAGGCGCCAGATGCTCCGCAATTTTGGCTGCCAGCGCTGGATCCCCGGGAGCCGGATACTGCATGTCAAACAATGCCTGCGGGAATCCGCCAAAATCATGGATCGTCGGCGGTGCGGCCATCGCCGTCACGCCGATGCCATAAGTGGTCCAGTGCGCCGAGATCGCCAGAATCGCTTGCGGTCGCGGGAAGCGTTCGGCAAAGCCGCGCCAGGCCTTGGTGTAGCGATTATCTTCCAGCGCATTCATTGGACTGCCGTGACCAAAAAAGATGGCGGGCATGCGAATGGTTTCAGCCATGATGTATTTCCCCTGATAGAGTGCAGATAGTCAGGAGTATGTCGGATTTTGCACAAATGTGTGCATCACGGCACAAAGATGCGACAACCGCTTCGCAGTCAGTTGAGCTTGCGCAAATCAGCACTCATTTCGCCGCGGTCCGATGACGTGGCGAAATGAGTTCTCAGACCTTGTTAGCTTCCCAGACGCACTTGCATTCCGGTGTCGGTATAGACCGGTGTTGCCGTAAAACCGTCCACGACGACACTGGTGAATTTGCCTTTAAAACTTGCGGCATTAATGATCGTCAACGTATCGCCCGCCGCTGGCTTATAAGGGCTTTGGAATTTGATATGCAGCGTGCCGCCGGCAATCGTGACCAGGCCGGTGGCCGTCAGTCTGCCTTGCTGGGCACTGCCTACATTCAGCTCCAGACTTGAACCGCTCAGTTGCGTGTATTTGCCGGTAATGGTTACCGCAGCCGCCGCGTTAGTGATCAGCGTACCGCCGCTGACATACACATCGCCCTTACCTAAGGCCGACGTTGCATCGGCCTGCAGCACACCAGCGGTTAATTCTGTTCCGCCGGTCCAGCTATTATTACCTGTCAATTTTAAGACGCCGCTACCTTGTTTGATCAATTTGCCCGTACCGGAAATATCGTTGCGCCAGCTATCTGCTGCACTGAAGCCACCCTGGCTCGCATCCATCAGCACCACCACATTGCCGGTGAACGTGCCGTAGCCATCAGCCGCCGCAAATAAATTCAGTCGCCCCCACCCCTCGGCATCGTCCATCACCGGATAGCCCGATGCAATCGCGGTTGTTTTCAGCACCACACGACGCTGTGCATCGCTTAGATAAGGCAGGCGGGTTTCCAGCAAGACCTCTGCGCCTTTCGGTACAACAGCGGGTGCCGTAGTCGCGCCAACCGGTGCAAAACCATAGGTCATGCGACGCAGATAATTTGCCTTGTTAGTCGCATAGTCGGCAAAGCGATCGTTGTCCACGCTAGCGGAATGCGCAAAAGCGTTAAACGTATCAGCACTAGTGCCGGTCTGTGCGATCAGCGCGCTATGTGCCTGCGCGACTGCCGCACTTTTTTTTGCGGCATTGGCAGAATCAAACAGATTGGCGGCAACGACGGCCTGTCCCTGTATGCGACCACTAATGACGTCTAGCGGTGAGTGCATGCCGGCCAGAATACGGTTTTCACCCAGCTCCAGACCACGGGTCAGAATTTCCTGAAAACGCTCAGGTACGGCGTAGGCCATTGCGACGGTATCGCGTGTCGCTTCCGCCGCATGGCCACTGGTAAAACCACCGTCTGTGGCGGGCGTTGCGCTTTTTGCCGGCACCAGAGCAGGGACAACGACAACACTGGTACTCCAGCGATAAGGGCGGGCGTATTTATAAAAACGCTTGGCTGGTTCGGTTGAGCCATTGGTACTCATCAGACCGATGAAATCGACCACGTTGCCAAATGTCGCATTGGCGCTGCCACCAACACCAATATTGTTGCCGCTATCGTTATACAAAACGCTGGTGGCATCTGCTGCAATTGCGGTAATGCTGGTGGTCTGCTGTGCGGCTGTGCGCCAGGCGCTTGTCAGCGGCCCCATGCCATCGGTCACGCTATATCCCTTGCCACGACGGTCATCGAGATAGGCTGCGGTCTCTTGCGCCGAAGTACGCGCAAGCGTTGCTGCGACAACGTATTGGATATTCGCATTATGGACGGACGTATTGAGTATCGTGCCGCCCGCAGTGCCATCATTTGGCAAACCTGTCCAGACTGAAGGCACGACAGCAGGAAAACTTCCGACCGCAGGAGCCGTGACACCCGCATCGACGATCTCGGTCAGTGGTTGCCAGATATCTTTAAAACCAGCCAGTACGCGCACCCCGGCGTTGGTGCTAAGCGTCGCATAACGCGCATCGCCACGCTGATTGCTCGCAACATTGTCAACAAAAGCCGGTACCGATGCAGCAACGGGTGCCGTATCCACAAAGCCCTGATCAAGCGGCGCGGCTGGAATCGTCAACGGGACTTCCGCCTGATTTGTACTGCCACCGCAGCCAGCCAGCGCCAGTGCGGTACTGATTGCCAATACGAGAGATGTCAGAGGTAGCAGCGGGAGTTGTCGGGTCGTGAATCTGTCTTGCATGTGAATACCTCTTTGGTTGCTATTGGTTACCGTTAGTTGCCGTTGGTCAACAGGTCTTAGGAAAGAGGTATCTTAGTTGTACGATGTTACAGACTCATGACGGGCGCATTGGTCGTTCGATGAATGACGCCAGGGATTAGTGGTATTAGCACTGAGGGTGCTGTGGGTGCTGTGCACCTTATTCACGTAATGTCAGCATTTTTTGCCTTCTGGCTCAGCAAAAGCACGATGCAAACTCAAGGCTGCTAAAATTGCGCATCGTCTTCAACCGTCTTACCACTACACGGAATCACTGTGATCAACTTACAACTAGGCGATGTCAGCCATATTATTCAGCTCGCGATTGCACCGGTATTTTTACTCACTGGTGTGGGTACCAACCTCACCGTGTTGACGAATCGTCTGGCGCGGATTATCGACCGCTCACGCCGCCTGGAAGATGTCTTTCAAGCCGATGCCAGCGCCATCGACAAACCAGGGCTACGTGAAGAATTGAATGAACTCTATGAACGTTCTCACCTGATCAACCGCGCCATCACGCTGAGTACCGCATGCGGCCTGCTGATCTGTCTGGTCATTGCGACCTTGTTTATGGGGGATGCGACGGATCTGCGTCTGGACAAACTGATTGCCGCGCTATTTGTCGGTGGCATTCTCGCGTTGATCGGCAGCTTTGTGTATTTTCTGCGCGAAATTTTTGTGGCCACCAGAACCTTGTCCAGACAACGCGAACTGGGATTAAAAAACCATCCCGATTCGCTGAGGAAGAACTAAAGCCGGTGCAGAACTAAAAACAATTTAACTAAAACAGTGTTCGGGAGACGCATGATTGCCATTCTCAGTGTCCCCGTCGGGATCCCTGTCGAGTCAATGCATTACGGCGTCACCTGCACCAACACATCCGTAGACACTGAGCCAGGGTTTGCCGTCGTAATCGGCTGATAACTCGCACTGACGCGAAATACCAATAAGGTCTTCGAGGTCACCGTCGGGGCAATAAAACCCGCATTGCTAGAACTGGCACTCGCCAGCACGACGCCAGGTCCTGAGATCTGGGTCCAGCTGTAATACACCGTATGTCCCGTCGCAGCAGATGGTGTAGCCGCCGTCAGCGTGACATTATTCCCGGACGCCACGGTCTGGGTCGGTACATACGAAGTAATCGACAGTGGCGGCAGACTATCGACAAAATACACAACATCTACCTGTTGTACCGGCTCAGTCGAGTTGCCACTGGCGTCGATAGGCGCATTCGATACGTTCAAGGTGAACAGGAAGGTAGTCTTGGTCACGATATCGCTAGGCAAAGCAACTGTAGCAATCGCACTGTTCGCATTGACAATGCTCACGGCAGGTCCTGATTTTTGTGTCCATAAATAATAAATCGCACCGGTCGTGACCTGATTGCCATTCACATCAAACCGCATGGTTTTACTGCCATCCAGTGATACGGCAGCACCCGCTTGCGCTACGCCACCGCTATACGAAATCGGCACGATGGTCGGCTTGATGACAGGATTAATCGTGACCGTCTGAATGGCGGTACCGGTTCTCGGTTTATCATCGGTAACACGACATTCAAACTTGACCACGGTTGGCGTCGTCACGATAGGTGCCGTAAAGTCGGTTATGGCGCTGCTTGCAGACGTAATTTTCAGCGTCAAATTCGCCGCATCGCTGATCACCCATTGATACGCGTACACGCCGGTATTCGTCGTGCCGCCGTTGCCACTGCAGCTGAGCGTTGCCTTACTGCCCGAGGTCACTTCTGAATTCGCTGCAACCTTGACCGCCGGATTCAGCGTGACTGAGGCTTCTTTACGCACGATCAGGTTCGTGCTGCTGGACGTCGAATTATTTTTAGCATCCACCACTGTAACGGTGAGTTTGTAAGTGTAATCTGCAGTGAGTTTAGCGGGGGGGGTCAGATTAACGACACAACTCCAGTCGCTGCCTGAAGTGCTTTTGGTCGCGACTTTGCAATCGGTATTCGACGAGGCGGCTAAGGCTGTGGCATCCAGCGTCAAGGCGTCTACGCGCCAGGTCACCGAACTAATCGCCGCCGCACTGCTGCTGACGCTGGCAGTAAAAGTCAGCGGATCGCCGGTACTCACCGAAGCAGGGCCGGCAAATGCAATCACAATCGGCGAACTGCTCGCGCCGCTGCCAGAACCTGAGGAGCCGCCACCACATGCAGCGACACTAATCAATAAAATGAGCGCGAAAATTCGGAAAAAAACTGACACCACATAGACTCCGTCTTAAAAGTTTGCTGCTTGTTAGCTAGCTGTTTGCTGCTAATTAGCTACTTATTAGCTACTTATTAGCTACTTCATTGTAACTTTAATCGATCTGTAGTTAAACCCAAGGCTTGCCAGGCCAAGATTTTTTACATTCCGGCCAGCCATCCGGGGCGATATGAATACGTCGTTGTAATTTGCGAACGCTCGTGCCAAAATGGGACTTAGGGGCAGCACTCTAAAAGCAAAATCCGAACGGAGACAAGACATGAACACCAAGCACTATGCGCACTGGCCACCTGGTCTGCCATATCATCTGATCGCACCGGAAACCAGCGTCTATACCAATCTGCACATTGCTGCCCTGCGCTATCCAGACAAACCTGCGATTATTTTTTATGACAGTGTACTGACGTATGCGCAACTGCATGCAGAAGTGCTGGCTCTGGCCGGCTATCTGCAAAAGGCCTGTGGCGTACAACGCGGCGACCGCGTCTTGCTCGATATGCAGAACTCACCTCAGTTCATCATTGCGTATTACGCGATCATGCGCGCCGACGCAATGGTGGTGCCGGTCAATCCTATGCTGATGACCGATGAACTTGCCCATTACATCGACGATAGCGGTGCGAAAGTCGCGATTGCGTCACAAGAAATTTTCTCACGCCTGCAACCTCTGGTTGGCAGTACCAGGCTAAAACATGCGGTGGTCGCCACCTACTCCGACCAGCTAACCACAGACACCACACTGACGGTACCGGACTTTGTCCGCGCGCCGCGTGATGTAGCCGTGCAAACAGGCGTCACCACGTGGAAAGACGCAATTGCGCAAGGCAGTCAGGCGGAGCATCAAGTTGGCCCGCATCTGGCGACACCCGACGATCTGGCGTGTATGCCCTACACCTCAGGTACTACCGGCAAGCCAAAAGGTTGCATCCACACGCATCGCTCGGTGATGTTTAATATTGCGGCCAGTCCGGTCTGGTCTGGCTCTATCGTACCGACCCATGTTGCCCTCGCGGTGCTGCCGTTCTTTCACGTCACCGGCATGCAATCGGTGATGAACAGCATGATCTTTTGCGGCGGCGCGCTGGTCATACTGCCGCGCTGGGACCGCGATGTTGCAGGTCAACTCATCACGCGCTACAAGGTCACCAACTGGACGCTAGTACCGTCCATGATGATCGACTTCCTGTCGAATCCACGACTCGCCGAATACGATATTTCCGGTCTGAACCGGGTCTCAGGCGGCGGCGCAGCAATGCCAGCGGCTATCGCACAAAAGCTGCTAGAGCTGTCGGGTCAAACCTATATGGAAGGTTATGGTTTGTCAGAGACAATGGCACCGTCCCACCTGAATCCGCCGCAACGCATGAAACAACAGTGCCTGGGAATTCCACACTTCAACACGGACTCACGCATCGTCGATCCGACGACCCTGCAAGAAGTACAGCAGGGCGAGACCGGTGAAATATGGATCAACGGCCCGCATGTCTTCCAAGGTTATTGGAACGATCCGCAAAAAACCAGGGAATCGTTTGCCGACCTTGATGGCAAGCGCTTCTTCCGTAGCGGTGATTTAGGTTATATGGATGAAGAAGGTTTCTTCTTTTTTACCGACCGGCTCAAACGCATGATCAATGCCAGTGGCTTTAAAGTCTGGCCAGCCGAAGTTGAATCCATGATGTACCAGCATCCCGCAATACAAGAATGCTGCATCATCGCCGCCCGCGACGCCTACCGTGGTGAAACCGTCAAAGCCGTCGTCGTCAAAAAACCCGGCGTCGAAGTCAGCGCCGAAGACATCATGACCTGGGCGCATGAAAAAATGGCGGCGTATAAGGTACCGAAGTTTGTAGAATTCGTCGACAGTCTGCCTAAGTCAGGTACCGGCAAAGTCATGTGGCGCTCGCTGCAAGAAAAAGAAGCAGCAAAATAGCCTTAGCAATTCTCTGCTTGGTTTTTTTGCTTCGCTTCTTGCTTCGTTTTTTTCACGTCTAAAAACGCAAAAAGCCCGCCAAAAGCGGGCTTACCATTCATTGCAACGACTCACCAGCAACCCATGCTATCTGCGTGGTGCCACTGGCCAGGTCAACAACCCGTGCTATCTGCGCGGTGCCATTAACGGATTGAGTCGCTTTTTACTGCTTATCCATATTCTTGCGAATATGTTGACGGTAGAACGAATGTTTTTATTTCACAAATCAACTAAACCACTTTCCGGTGCCACCGATCACTCACTGGCACGGCCGGTTAGAATTGATGCACGTTTGAAAATCAGCGCTGACATCATGCCAGTACGAATTTTCGCTGCGGTGACAACTCACTGAAGAACTAAACCATTTCCCAACAACCCATGCTATCTGCGTGGTGCTACTGGCCGGTAAGAATTCCTCTGCGCATTAGAAATCAAGCTTACGATCTTGTTCTAACTCGTGAAATCTTTGTCTTGCTGTGACAATCTTTTTTCACCGCCAGCCCATGCTATCTGCATAGTGCCAGCGGCCGGTATTACTGATTAAAGATAATCACCGCAAGACGACTACTTAATCTGCTGCGCGGCGACCAGTGATCGCCGCTGCCATCAATTAAGAAAGAATTTGAATATTGCCAGCTTTGTCGCCTTTAGGACCAACAGCAGCTTCGTAGGAAACGCGTTGATTTTCTGACAGACTCTTAAAGCCGGAAGATTGGATGTCTTGAAAATGGGCGAATAAATCCGGACCACCTGCATCTGGTGTGATAAAGCCGAAGCCCTTAGCATCATTGAACCATTTGACTATGCCTGTTTGCGTGCTCATGTTATTTCCTTTTATTTTAAATATAGGCTAGCTTGCCTGAGAGGCACTTGAAACCAAGAGATGAAACCGGAGGAAGTAAAACAGAACGACTAGAGGAACAGCCATGCAGAATTGGGACCAACAATATGACAACTTGATGCAAGTACAGGGCGGAATATACACGTTTACTTCTTAATCACCTAATTATATTTTCAGACGTCGTTTTATTTATCCGGCGACAAAATACTTGGCTGTGCCCAGAAATTTTCTGAGCACGAATGTGAAAAAGATAAAACTTGAATCTGGAAAAATTATTCAGCGTGTGGCATAAACGCACGCCCGGCGATTAGGCTATACGCCATCCACAACATGACTGCGCCGTAAAATATTTTCGGTAACCAGTCGGCCATTTGCTGTTGCAACGCCGATAGCGCGGCTGTTTCGCTGTTCGCATGGTGCAATATCATCTCAGGTAAAGTGCCACTGCTTTCACCTGTCTGTATCAATCCTATCGCCTCGGTGCTTCCCAGATAGCGGCACGCAGCCAGGGCGTCTGCGAGCGTCATGCCTTGTTGCAGGCGGGGTAGGATGTGAGAAAAGTCAGCGCGTATAAGCTGATTGCTGATGGTATTGCAGGCTTGGGGTAAGGCATCGAATACGGGTAGCCCAGCCTCAAGCATTAAGCCCAGGCTTTCAAAAAAATCTCTGGCATTGCGCCTGATATGCATCGCACCAAGCACTGGCAAGTTGATCAGACCTTTTTCTACGCTATGACGCAATGCAGAGCCGGCGTTACCATCTGACCAGTTGAGTAAAAAACGATAGCCTGCGAGGCCGAGAGCAAGTAGCAGAAACGGGCGCAACACGCTCCATAGATAAGAGGCCTTGCTGATCGTACCTGCGACAAGGGCCGGTAAAGGCTGCACCAGTAAGGCCAGGCCGAGTACCAGCAGCGGCATCCTCATGCGGGCTTTCACGGCTTTTTGCAGCCGGTCTTTTTCGGTGTAGGTTTCTGCCAGCCGTCGGTACATTGTCGCAGGACTACCGGCGCTGACGGCAGCGCGTAGCAGTTGCGCCTCGAGATCGCTGAATAAACCGGATTGCTGACCCGCAGTCGCAATGTCTTTGCCCCGCGCCAGCAACTTGCGGGTCGCGTCCACGCGAGCTTGCGCACCCGACGGTAACCTGATCAAAGTAAAAGCCCGTGCAGCGGGCAAACCAGCCTTTTCCAGCGCCGCGAGATGCGTGAATAATCCGGCACGAATGCTATAACGGAGAGGGGAAAAGTGATGGGATGACATGGGCAACTATTCTAGTTGAATGCTGCTCTGCCCTGACAGATTTTTAGCGTCGATTCACCGCAAAAGTTGAGAACGGAGAGGACGTGCGTAAAAAATCAAGACCGCTCACCTCAGAGACGCCGATACGCCTAGATACCGAGACACGGAGAAAAGCAGGAGTAAGTGATTCTTTGGAAGATCGATTACAGAGTTTTTAGAAGTTCCCCGTATTGAATCCGCAGGCTGGATGCGGCTTTCAAAGGTTTTTCGTGCCAACAGGCGCATTCCGCTTGCGGATTCGTTTTAGAAGTTCTCTTGATATTGATATTCGATGGAACCGTTTTCTCCGGCCTCTTCTTTGTGTCTCGATGTCTCCGTATCTCTGTGATGAGAGATCTTGGCTTGCGCGAAAACCCAGATGAGCATCTGCCGGCAATCAGTTTTTATGCCGCTTGTATTTCACGCAGCATAAACAGCTTATCGTTGCTGCGTGTACGCGTGCGTGCAGCCACTTCGTCATACCAGTAGACGGCAGTGTGCTGGATTTCAGTGGTCGGTTCAGCGTTGTCAGCATGGTCAGCGCGGTCATGCTGATTCAGTTCATTCCAGGTTTGTTCGCAAGCCTGCACCAGCCGGTCTGCAACGCCGTGTTGCATCCAGTCCTGCGCCAGTCCGCTTAAGTTCTTTTGATATAAGGATCCTAACCACAGTTGATGGTCAACGTCATGCGTCAATGGCAGCACCGCGCCATCTGCTTGCACAATCAGGATAGGTGCGGCGTCGGTGATGTTCGCCAGCGGATAAGCAGGGACCAGATGACGATGATAAGCGCTGAGTTGTTGCAGGCTGATAGCATCGACATGGACGGCAACGCCGAGTTGTTGTCCGATTCTTTTTGCTTCTGCAATGGCGACCAGTAATTCGAGTCCATCCGGTCTGGCATCGCTTAAGCTTGCTGCCGCACGCCCATACAAGGTCAGCGGATGCACCTGAACACTGCGGGCGCCTTGCTGTGCGGCGAGCTGTACCACGAACTCAAGGCTATCGACGTTGTGCTGCGTCAGCGTAAAGATCAGGCCAAAGGCTACGCCGGACGCGCGTATCACGGCCAGATGTGACAATGTTTTGGCGAAGGCACCTTGCTGGCCGCGCATCAGGTCATGTTCGGCCTCGGTGCCGTCAATCGATATGGCAACCACATCGAGCTGATCGCTAATCTGCGACCAGCGTTGCGGTGTCGCCAGCATGCCGTTTGTGGTAATGCTGGTCAGCATGCCAAGTGCGCGTGCCTGCTTCAACAAGTCCGGTAATCGCTTGTATAAAAGCGGCTCACCGCCGGACACGGCAAGCTGCCGGTAACCCAGCAGCGCCGCATCTTGCACACATGCCGACAACACATCCCAATCGAGTTGCTCACTCACCGCTGGCGCAGACAAGGTGTAGCAATGCGCGCATGCCAGATTGCAGCGGCGGGTCGGATGCACCTGCAATACCGGCGCAATGCCGGTCGGGCTTTCGAATAACTGTCCGCCGGATTGCGCACCGAAATGCGCATCGAGATGTATGTCGGTCGTCATCATGCCATCAGCCGCCAAAGCTGCCGCTACGGCCCAGCTTTGCCCCGATATCCTGTATCTCTGGCAAACCCGGCGTGACATCGCCAAAGTTCAGCTCCATCCTGACCAGATCCGGAAAAGGTGTGCCGTCGATAATGATTTTTGGCGGATGAACCTCACCACCATGCATGCGATGCCATTTCAGCCAGAACAAAATATCGTTGCCGCAGCGTGGCGTATCGTCGCCTGCATAGCTGAGCGACAGTTGCACACCGGTTGCGCTGCTACCACCGACGACGCGGGCACCCAGCACATGGGCAGGCGACTCGTCGAGAGCACGGGCAATTTCGCGTACCGAGTCCTCAGTCAGTGTCCGGTTTTTCCAGGCACTTAATAGTTTTTCCGAACCGCGTAATTTTTGGTTCGATATGTCGTTTGTCATCACAATCTCCTCGTGAAAAAAATTTCTGGAACACCAGCTTGCACAAATGCCCGCTGACGTGCTTCACATTAGATGATAAAAATGACAATGCAAATTAATTAACTAAATGACACCGGAGGATTGGATAGCTTTTTTTCAACTTTCCGATCTTGAGATGACGATGCTCAACGCAACTCTTTACGCAGAACAAGTTTGAGGCCAGACCAGACTTCATCGACGGCGCAGACCTTGATATCGACGAAGCCAACAGGCAAAGCGAACTCACGTATCGTATCCTCGGTCACGGTGCTCGGCACTTTAGACGCTTTTTTCGGCCAGGAGACCCAGATAACCGCATCCGGTTTCAACGTACCGCGAAAAGCCGCCAAAAGCGGCGCCAATACTTCTTTTTGCGTCACAAAGACATGCACCAGATCAACCTGCACATCAGGCTGAGTAACAAACTCCACCAGAGACGGGAGCGGCGCAAGAAGACTCAGGTAATGAGATGGCGGGTCCATCACGTACAAGCGATGCGACTCTTTGATACCGAGTTTTTTTGCCAGAGGCGTGCCGGAATAGCCGGAGGATAAAGGAGAGTTAGGAGAGTTCATGGGTCGCCTTTGCATTGATTGGCTGGAACGAATGAAGTCGCGCATGCCGCACGTCGGCTTATTCTCCCCAAATCGGTCATCTGAGTTTCTCAGAAGCAGGTAATAATGAGCAAACCTAAGAACTAATGTAACGGATGATCAAGCCTACAGCCTCTTATCAGTGACGACAAGCGACTGCGCGAATAAATTCCGCAGGACAAATTGCAGAGACGGTTAATCTTGCTCTGAATGAGCCTCGTGACATGTCTTCGCCTAACTTATTTAGTTTCCGAAAACTAAACGATAGATGTTCTTTGAAGGCACATTGCAGATTATGCTTAAACTATTGTTCGGCCAGCGCTAACTGGCAATCAACTACCAAACCAAATTTTCCAGCGACCCGAAGTAGCGACAAGTAGAAGATAAAATACGCCACCTACGACACAAAAATCTGCTAACCCTATGCCTGATCAAGTTTGGCCGGGGAAATATTTTAGTGCCGAGATACGGTTAATTTTCATAAGTTAATATCGTTTGATATTTGGATTGAGGATCCGCTCCTGTCCATGAATTTAATGTCCTATAATCTGCTGAACTAAGTCGTCAAGCCTTATATGTTCATCCACCCCATTCCAAGCTCCCAATAGTTCAGAGAGTGATTCAAGTTTCCAAGCGTCTGTCATGGAATTCATTTTGATGCAAATATTTGCTTTAGACAGCTCGCCGAAATCTTGCCTTAGCTCTGATAAAAAGAGCTCCAAAGAATCTACGTTACGAGTAGGCCAATCATTGATAGCAGCGGCCAATGCTGAGCTGATTCTGCGCACGCCAGGAGGCACAGAGACGTCAGAGGCTAGCTCTTCTAATTTTTTTAAGTTGATCAAATTTCGTACCTGTCTACTAAAGGCTAAAAGTGCCAAATCCCAACAAACGTCAACGTTTAGTCAAATGAGGAATTTATCCACAACCTCAAAATCATTGCTAAGAGTATGTCGTAGCATTGAAAAAAGTCCCTGCGAGAATGGCCGTCTGTTCTGGGGCGAATTATGTTAGCGACTATATAAAATCTAGAATTCAATTTGCATTTCGACCGAATATACCCGTTGTGTTTTTTGCCGTCTGTAGAACGCTAATCCATTCTGGTTTTTCAACTTAGTCTGGATCAGTAAGGTTCTCCTAAATTCAGACCCACTCGATATCATATTTTCTTAGACATTAACAATAAGTGGATTAATTAGATCATACGAAGACTCCGGAAGCACTTCGCCAGAGAACACTCCAAGCATTGCATGCTGAAATCTCTCTGTGAAAGCAATGAGTTCGTCTGGAGCCAAATTCTTGATCTGGAACGAATCATTCATGTTGTAATGAGCAGAAATTAAATTGAAGATTTTTGAGTAAAGTGTAACGACGCCCCACGCCAATTCTCTACTGATGACCACAGCCGAACCACCAATCTTTGCTGTCTCAATTAAATCTAAGTGGAGTTTCCAGAACTCATCGACAGACCAATTTCCATATTCAGTCAAGGTTTCATAAAACGAGCCTTCCCAATTGGGGTTTCCTGGTAGATTTCTAAATATTTGTTCGTACATGATAGTAATTGCGAAAAAGTGGTGGTATCTAACGAAGGCAACACTAATTTATCTAGACAAAATAGCGATAGCATACATATCCATATCCCCGACACATCCTTCAGGTTTTATCTTCTGCTCAAACTTTAGCCCAAGCTTTTTCAATACATGAACCGACGCGTTGTTGGCGGGCTCAACCAATCCGATAATTCGCTTGAGATTGTGCTCGCGAACGCCATGATGCATGAGCGCCAAAGCGCTCTCAGTCGCGTAGCCTTTGCCCCAGCAATCTGGAAGAAACCGATATCCGACGTCGACTTCTTTGAGGTCTTCCAGATACTTCAGGCCGCTGAATCCCACAAGGCGCCCAGACTCTTTTTCGATGCAGGCCATACGGCCAAATCCGTGAACCGTATAATCGCGTAGAGAGCGATTCAAAAGAGTTTGACGAACATCATCCAGCGACTCCAATGGACGCTCTCCCGTGAAACGCAAAATGTCAGGATGCGAAGCCAGCGGCATAAATTCCTCTGCGTCATCTACGGTAAAAGGTCTGATAAAAAGGCGTTCGGTATGCATAGACGATGAATATAGGACATGGCGTTATAGTGTATCTTGCCATATAAAAACTGACAATTAAGCACCCAATTCACGCAGTACCAGGATGGCTGTTTTTGGTCAGCCTGAGACCAGATCCAAGCTATCTGCGAGTTATACTTCATCAGGGATTAACAACACCAAGTCTGTCGCACCAACGTCGATCCCCGCTTGGGTCAGCATCGTTGTTATCTGTCCGCGATGATGAACTTGATGATTGAAAAAATGCATGATTAATCCGTAGAAGTCTTTTCTGCACTCGCCGCCTGACTTACGCTGGTAAGCCAGGACATGGTCTAAATCCTTATCGTTGATGGAGCTAACCCATTTCGAAATTGCTACGTCCAGCATCTTTCGTTGTGCGGACAATTCTGCGAAATCAACAAACAGAATTTGATCAAGCGACTCGGGCTTCGCAAGGCCTAATACTGGATTCAATTCTTGATAGTTAGCCGGGTGAGTAGCGAAGCGTCTTAACCACAAAATGTCTCCTACCATGATGTGATTTAAGGTGCCGAGGACGGACCGGAAAAATCCGCCATTGTCCTTTGCCAAATCCTCAGCCGACAAGGTTCCTGCCGCATCAACTATTTTCGAATTCATCCATTCGTTGTAGGAGGCCATGAGGATTAAATGTTGCGTTATTTTTGACAAAATCGGTTTTCCTTTTTAATTGAATCGACATCCGTTTAGCTGCGATCTTCTATCAGCAGCTCGTGGACAAAAATGCTCGTTGTTTGTACGTACTTTACACGAACGTACTTCATGCAATCGAAAGGGTCAGGTTCATTTTAAAAATTAATACAGCACGGTATTGATTTGCAACTAAAAGTGACCCACTTTGCCGCATAGTTTGCACACAAAACTGACGCACGTTTAAGACACAATCCTGCTCAGACGTTGAGTGAGGAATTGGAGTGATCGACGTGGTACTACTAGGCATTATTCGACGCTGGCACATTCGCGACCAAGTCCCACTAAGAGAAATCGTCGGACGCCTTGGCATCTCAAAAAGCATCGTCCGGCGATACCTTCGCTCGGAAACCATAGAGCCGTCCTACCCCGACAGGCGCACACTCAGCGCAATCGACAAGTATGCGTTCCAGCTATGGAGATGCTAAAGACCGAGAATGTCAAATCACGCAAACAGCGGTGCAATTTTGAAGCGGCGTCACGAGGACCTAAGGGAGTTGAACTTTGAGGGGTCTTATGACTGGGTTACGGCGTTCGCTCTGGTATGGCGGGCGGGTCAACCCTGCAAGCAAACGAACACATTATGATCCAAGGATGCAATCCTACCGTATGCCCACTCATGCGAAAAAATCGCGAACTTAGAAACAAAAAATAGTTCTACCGTCTAAAAATACTGCGCCAGTAAAGGCTTTGCAGTTTACTTAAAATGAAGCATTGAAGAACGATTAAGAAATTGCGCTTGCGCTTTAAAGCCAGCGAAGCGCTGTTCGCCGCTTATCTCAATACCAGCCCATAAAAGGTGCAAAAATTGGTGTAAGGGCAAAACATCCAAACGGCCCGTCATTAAAATTGCTAAATTTGGTTGATCGAAATGGATTGGAGTTGCTGGCTTAGTAATTGAGAAAAAGGAGCATCACAAAAAATTAATTGCGGTGCCGCCCCTTTTAGTTGTTGATTAATATTAGGCTCATGTGCCTAGCACAACCTTCTCCCGTGCTGGCTTGCAAGTTTCGACTAGGAAAATTTTATCTTCTGAATCACCGATTTCGTAGCTTTCCAAAATATTTTCAATTTCTATTTTGCAGCCATCACCGACCTTTGCAATAAGCATTGCGACTGCTAGCTCCTCTTGATCACTCACCACAAAATAAATTTGTGATATTCCATCGCCACCGTTTAGGGACGGGATCGTCACCTTAAAATACCATCCATTCATCATTTAATTTATTCCTGGCCAAAAATTTATCTATAAGTCAAAACAATATCATTGTTACCTCAGTTGCTATATTACTGGTTAGCGGTTTCCAAAAGAATTTTCATCCTCGCCTTATTCGAATCAATAATACAAGTCGCATCTCTGCAATTGTTTAGCGTATTTTTTAACCATTCCCGTTGATCTTGCCTCCACTTCGATAAATTTTTTGTCGTGTGTGTACCCATTACAAAAACCTCAGCCATTTTTCGATCCGATTCCGCGCTTTCCACATTAGAGCAAATGAGCTTTTCGCGTACACCAATTGCTCGGGCACAATCAAAACTTGCGTTTGGTGTATTAATTATTGTTGTCGATGCAGTTTGAGCGATAGGTGTTGGTGTTGGTGTTGGTGTTGGTGTTGGTGTTGGTGTTGGTGTTGGTGTTGGTGTTGGTGTTGGTGTTGGTGTTGGTGTTGGCGTCGGTGTTGGTGTTGGTGTTGGCGTCGGTGTTGGAGTCGGAGTCGGCGCCTCTGCGACAACTGTTGTTACTAACGCTGAAGAAGCGATCTGATTGTCTGCGCTAACAGAAGCAACACTGGGTAGTGTTTTGACTGGTGTTTCAGCGATTTTTTTTCGTGCACTGCCAATTGCTTCAACATAAGTTTCGAATGATCTAATCGCCTGTACGGTGTTCTTTTCAAATTGAACCTTTATATCAAAATTCTTTCCATTTGTAGCCTTATCTAGTTTGGAAATATTGAACGCAACATCGAAGTCAATTAATCGAGTTTCATTGTCCACGGTATTTAATACGTTTTGCAAAGAATTAAATCTTCTTTCGATTTCTATGGAATTCTGTGTGCCAGTTGAAGCTATTTGCATGATTACAATCATCGCGTCAGTATTAGGGTCGAGCCCATAACTGCGATTAAATTCACGCAAATATTCTGCTGCTTTCACTTTATTTTTGTTAGCATCTGCCTCATAAAAATTTTTCAACTCTATGTCGAAATCTTCTTTGATCGGCAAATCATTATATTTTCTCCAAATTTTTCCAAACTCTTTGGAGAGTGGTGATTCGGATGAAATATCTGTGGACCTAGAAATTTCAGTCATTTTTTTATCAAACGTGTAATGCGCTTTTGCTGTACAGCTTGATGCCTTTACATTTTCGTTTTTAGAAATAGTGATTACATTGTCTATTTTTAAATTAATACGACTCCTAATTGTTTTTTCTGCCTCTCCAGTATTCTTTGCGATAGCATTACTTAAAGCTTCGACAACCCCTTCAGTAGCTAAGTTATCTCCACACTCGGGCACGCGACTGCATGCAGTGACTAATAAATATGTGAGCGTCAAAAAGAATATTTTTAAACATTTGGTCATTTTTAATCTTTCTGGATTTATTGAAGAACGTGAATTTAAAATTAATTACTTTTTAATATATTGATTTAACGATGAGGCAATTGCAAAATTCTAGAATCAAGTCGAATTAAGTACTGCCAAGAGCTAAAAGAGGGAACGGGATTTGACCACAAACGTAGCAAAATGAATACTATCCTACGCACCTACTTAACGCAATTCCAGCCAAAGAGGTCGAGTTCGCTTTAAAAATCAGCAGTAAAAAAGAGGCAGCATCGCTCTAAATTTAAGCCGATGCCAACCCCGGCAGTTAGTGAAATAATTCTTAGTAGCTAGGATTGTCGGTAGCGTGATGTTCGATTTCTTCGTCACGCAATTTCCCCGTTATCACTGACGTGAGTGAAGGTTTGCAGATGCCATTTTTTAGCGCCACTATTTCAGCCATGATGGACAGAGCGATTTCTGCCGGCGTCTTGCTGCCTATGTACAGACCTGCTGGTCCATGTAGGTTTTAGAGTGCGAGTTCTGAGATATCGAAGTGGGTGTGTAGCCGTTCGCGGCGTTACTCGCTATTGCGCAGCGAGCCGATTGCGCCTACATAAAATGCCTAGTCACGCCATCGCGTTGGCCTGGGTGCAATTCAACCGTGCCGCTGTTTAAGTCCAATATCCGCTCGGTGCTGCGGCGCTGTTCGCAGGCCAGTAATAACTCATCCAGACAGCTAAGTGCAGAAACCGACTCCAGCACCAATTCTACCGTGCCACCACAGGGCAGGCCGAAGCGATGCGCCTGATCGGCCGAGATGCCATAGCGCAGTAATACCCGCAAATTGCCGGTGCAGACGACTGGCATGCCTTCTTCTTGAGTGCGGTAGATGAGATCGTCTTCGATGCAACCACCGGATACCGAGCCCACGGTTGCGCCCCGCCCATTGATTGCCATCAGTGAACCCGGTGGACGCGGGGACGAACCCCAGGTGCGCACCTCGAAAAGGTTTTTAGAAATCTCCCTTATCAAGCCTTACTGATCCATCTTGTTGATCAATGCCGTTGGCACCTCCTCCAAACGTATTTATACATACTTACTATCGTTAAATCGATGTTTACTTGCGTTTTTAAAATACTTGATATACATTGAGAGTAACAATTGATCACTTAAAAGATAGTAAGTACCCAAAATGAAAACATCCAAATCCCAGCAAGAGCAAACCCGGCGCCAAGTGATTCGTACTGCGGTCGATCTGATGACGGAGCATGGTTATGAGGCGACGACCATGAAGCAGATTGCGCGGGCGGCGGGGATTGGTGATGCGACGATTTATAAGTATTTTCCGACCAAAGAAAAACTTCTGCTCGCCTATTACGAGTTATATATCGACATCGTGCTGGAAGTCACGCTGGAGACGCCGGGTCTGGCGCAATTTAGTTTGCAAGAACGCTTGCAGAGACTGGTTGATGCCTTGCTCGAACTCTTGCTGGCGGATCGTGAATTTGTCGAGATCACGCGCACGGTTGTCGGCAAATCGCCGCTCCTGATGATGCGGGATCAGATGCCGGGACAGCAAGCATTGAAGACACAGATCGTGGCTTTTATCGATGCGGCGGAGCAGAGCGGTGAGATCGCTGCGTGCGATTTTAAAAACTTGTTAGGTGGTTTGTTCGCGGATTATCTGTTTGCGGTGATCGCCTATTGGCTCAAGGATGAGTCCGAAGAATTTTCTGACACTACCCAGCTAGTGGATCTGACGCTGGCAGTACTGGTACTGGCATTGAAGAGCGGCGTTGTGAATAAACTGTCGGAACTGGCCAGCTTCTTAATCCGTAATCAATTGTCGCGTGTGATGCAAAACGGCTCAGGTTTGCTGACTATGCTGAAGCTGGCTAAACACGGCCTCGGCGCTTGAGTAGATGTCAAAACACGGATCTGATTTGATGAGCAAAAATCCTCCTTCCAGCAAACTCGGTCGCAGCGCGGTCAGCGGACTGGCACTCGCACAGGTTGGCATCAGCCATGTCGGCCACAAAGCACGTCAGCTCACGCGCAGTGACGAGGCCAAAATCACGGCTCGGGATGAGCATGAAGCCGAGCTGGGGCGCATCTTATTTCGCGCTCTCAATCAGCTAAAAGGCACGGCGCTTAAAATCTCGCAATTGCTGAGCATGGAGGCAGATTTTCTGCCGGCTGGCATCCGGCGTGAATTAGCCAAAGGCTGCTATCAGGTGACGCCGCTGAACCGGGCACTGGTGCATAAAGTCTTCAGCCGCGAATTCGGACAAGCACCCGAACATGTGTTTGCTGAATTTGACGCGACCTCGTTTGCGGCGGCTAGTCTGGGACAGGTTCATCACGCGAGTCTGGCCGACGGCACGCAACTCGCTGTCAAAATTCAATATCCCGGCATTGCGGCGTCGATCAGCAGCGACGTCCGTATGTTGCGCGGCTTGCTGCATACCATGTCGCTTGGCTCTGATCTGATTCCGCGTAAGGAGCTGGTGGATCGCATCATGAGTGAACTCGAACATAAGCTCGCCGAAGAACTCGATTACGAACATGAAGCCGGGCAACTGCGCTGGTTTGCCCAACACGTGCGCTTGCGGGGCATCGTGATTCCGGTGCCGGTCGCAAGTCATTCCAGTCAGCGCATATTGAGCATGCAACGACTGGACGGATTGCATCTCGATGAGTGGCTGGCGACCAGCCCCGATCAGGCTGCGCGTGATCATTTTGGACAATTGCTATTCGACTGGTTCTGGCACAGCGTCTGCGAACTTGGTCGTCTGCATGCCGACCCGCATCCCGGTAATTTTTTGTTCATGGCGGATGGACAATTGGGGGTGCTGGATTTTGGTTGTACTAAATCGATCTCTGAGAGTTTTTGTACCTCAATGGCGAAAGCCTGGCGCGGATTATTGGATCAGAACAGAAGCTCGTTTGCCCCGGTGCGGCTCGCATATATCGAACTCGGACTGATACGAGCCGAGCTGAGTCTGGAGGATTTTGAATCACAATTAATACCCGCCGCGACCGCGCTGGTGGAGTGGCAGCTTCAGCCGTTTACGATGCAGCGTTTCGACTTCCGGCATAAAACATCCTACCCCGCACCAGATACCGGTCATGGAAAAATCCTGGTCAAACTCGCGCTGAGCTATCACGAGGACATGCCGTATTTTGACCGTGCTTACATGGGCATGATGCATATGCTGAAAAAAATCGGTGCCGTCGTTGATACCCGCAACCCCTGGCTGAATCCTGAGTTGCACTGATTAAATCACCACCACCGTTATCAAGGGAGTACTCATGCGTCGCGTCTATCAATATGCTTACCACGATGCTATCGCCAGCGATTTGCCAGAGCACTCGCGCATCGCCCATGTGTACGACAAGCCGGATCTGGCCGATGCGTATGCTGTGCGCCTGCCAGTAAACGCCATCGACAATCCGGAACTGCTGGCACGATTTATCTTTGCCCAGCAAGCGCCCTGGGTCACGTCGCTGATGGGTCTGCGCGATGTGCTAGTCGCAGGTTTTGGGCTAAAGACCTCACGCCAGCTAGGAGCTGCCGGTGCCAGTACCAGTGCCAGAGATGGCCAGCATATTCAGATCTTCAGGATCATAGAAAAAAGTGCTGATGAAATCGTCTTAGGTGAGAACGACAAACATCTGGATTTTAGACTATCGGTCATGTTGCATACGACAAGCACACATAATGAACTGCAACGGTATCTGACATTGTCGACTGTCGTGCATTGCCATAACATATTGGGCCATACCTACATCCGGCTGATCGCACCATTTCACCGTGCGATCGTGCAATCGTTCTTGCGCAGAGCGGCGTTAAAGGGGTGGCCGGTAGTCAAAGCGGACTAGGATTTATCTCTGTTTTATTGAAATAAATTCTAAAGGACGTATCGCTCTGGATCCTGCAATACCTCAGCGAATCTGCTCGACCAGATGCCGGCGATTCGCCGGTGCTGGGTAGGGTTCCGGCCAGTATTCGCGGATCGCGGTGATTTTTCCGTTCACTACTGTAAAGAAAGAAATCGCATGCGGATGCTGGACCCCATCCGTAATACTGACGTCGGACACGACCTCAACATCATTGCCAAGCAATTGATTGATAGTAAAAATCCAGCGCCCGTTGCAGGGATACTCGGCATTCATACGAGCAAAGTTATCTTTGCCGCGAATCCGCTCGTTCGACTGCGGCCAGTCTAGTAAAAAATCATCCGACAGCACCGCACCGACAGACGAAAAATCATTACTGGCCATTAGCGCCCAGAACTGACGTACAACGTCGGTAGCGGCCGGTATTACTTGTATTACACCTGCTTGTGTTACACCTTTTGTGTCGATGGTATTCATCAGCGTGATCGTTTGAGCGAATCAGTGGATTAAGAACGCTCAAAAGCATACCTGATTTATGGCAGTGGAAACACCAGGCAAGTAGTGGTCGCATGCGCATAGATTTTGCCGCTGGCGTCCACGATGCGGCCTTCGGCAGTACCGACCTGACGGCCGACCTGGATCACTTTGCCTTCAGCACGTACCGGTCCGGTTTTATCGGTTAATGCACGGATCAGATTGACCTTGATTTCCAGCGTCGTGTAACCCACGCCTTTTGGCAACATCGACTGCACCGCGCAGCCCACGGCGGAATCGAGCAGCGTACAAAAATAGCCACCGTGCACGCTACCTAGCGGATTGTAATGCTGACGTCCCGGTGTACCCTGAAACACGATGCGCCCAGCCTCGCCTTCAACCGGAAAAAAATCCAGCGTCTTGCCGATGTGCGCTACCGGAAAATCGCCTCTCAGGATGCCTTGCAAAAATTCCAGGCCGCTGAGTTCTTTCATTTTTTCCAACGGAATCACGCCGGGCTCTTGCATCCGTGCGCGGACTTCTGCTTCTTTTGCCAGCCATTGTTCGAGGACGGTGGTGTGGGCGTCAGTCATTTTGCTTCCTTCGGGAATAAGACCATTTGCGTGCAGCGGAATAAGGCGATGGTTTTGCCTTGGTGACTGACAGTGGCATCCCAGACCTGGGTCGTGCGTCCCAGATGAACCGCCTGGGCTTTAACCTCGACCAGGCCTTCGCGAGCAGTGCCGAGATGATTGGATTTAAGCTCAATCGTGGTAAAGCTGCTGGCGCCTTCCGGCAAATTGCTGATGCAGCCATAACCGCAAGCGGTATCGGCCAGCGTCACCACACTGCCTGCATGCAGGAAACCGTTCGGTGCCAGCAATTGTGGCGTGACAGTCAGTTCGGCGCTGACGGTATTACCTTCCAGCGCGGTGATGCGTATGCCCAGATGTCCGGGCAAGAACTGGCTGCCGAATTGGTTTAAGCCTTCAGGTGTGAGGCTGCGTTTGGTGTGCGCTGTATCCATGGGGTTCCTGGCGATAATGTGGTTGGGAGTCATTGTAGATATTGCGGAAAGGCTCGCATAGTGTCAGTATTGACGCAATTAGTGCAAATACTGACATACATTGAATTACTCCGTCAGGTTTTATGTAAAAACTAAGGCCTGTCAACAACCAACACAAGCACTCAATGACTCATATCGCCGTCTGGATTTACCCGCAATGTATGGCCTCGCCGGTGACTGCACCGCTGGATGTGTTCGCGATTGCGAATGCGATCTGGATCGCGCAGGGGCAGGCGAAGGAGCAACGCCAGCCTTTGTTTAGCTGGTCTATTCATTCTGCCGACGGAGCGGCGGTAAAGACACCGACCGGCGTGGTGCTACAAGTCGATGGCGATTTCACTGGCGATGTCAGCAACGATATCAAGGCGGATGTGCTGATGTTGCCGGGTATTTTTCTTGGAAACGGCATACAGGACCTGTGGCGTACGCTGGATGAGTTGCGTCCTTATTTTCCACTGCTCCGGAAAAAACATGCGCAAGGCAGTTTGCTGGTCAGTAATTGCAGCGCGAGTTTTGTGTTTGCCGAGGCCGGTTTGCTGGATCATGGCCATGCGACTACCGCCTGGTGGCTGGAACGGGTGTTTAAAGCACGCTATCCGCAGGTGGAGTTGCGTTTGGGTGAGGTGCTGGATGACTACCGTGACATCGTGACCAGCGGTGCCGCGAGTGCGTATATGAATCTGGCGCTCGATATCGTACGCCGCTTTGCCGGTCCTGAGGTCACCGCGAGCGTCGCAAAAACCATGCTGATTGATGCGAACCGGGCGACCCAGACACCGTACATGAATTTATCCGGCATGACCCAGCAAGAAAATCAGTCACATGCCGACGACCTGGTGATCCGGGCACAAAAATGGTTGCGGCAACACCGGCATCTGGCTTTCCGTTTGCCCCCGCTGGCCGCTTATCTGGCGGTCAGTGAACGCACGGTGATACGACATTTTCATCAGGCGCTCGGTACGACACCGGCGAGTTATGCGCAGTTACTGAAAATTGATCTGGCCAAGCGTTTAATGGAAACCACTACACTGACATTAGACGAAGTTGCAGAGCGCACCGGCTATACCGACCTGAGCTCGTTCCGGCGCCTGTTCAAGCGGCATACCAGCCTGTCGCCCGCGGCCTATCGCGAGCAATTCAAACCACAAAAATCAGTCGCCACCGCCACCACAGCCGCCGCTACAACCTGAAGAACCGCTGTCACCGCCACTGTCGCCGCCACCACCGAAATCATTGCTGTCGCTAAAGCTATAAGGACTGTCACTGCTATCCAGATTGCCCGAACTACCGCCAGCACCACTATCAGAAAAATCCCCACCGCAATACACGGTGCCATCACCGTTTTTACGCAACGCGCTGCAATCAGGTTCATAGCGAAAGCCATCGGCGATATTCCATTTGCCATCAAGCGCAAACAACAAAGGCAGACGCGTCGCACGACGCGGGTTGATGTTTTCTTCGAGACAGGCAAACCACCAGGTCCGGCGCAAGCCATCATTATTACGCTGGCTGGCACCTAATACTGCTGCCGGCGTGTGATGCATATAACGTCCAAAGGCTTTATTGCAAAACTGTTCGTAATGCTTGGTGTAGAGAATAAATTCATGCCACAGATCATCGACGACTTGCGAGGGCATCGACACATGCCGATAGCCGCTCTTCAGATACACCAGAAAATACTGCCGCAAGGCACGCGCCACGAGTTGCCGGTCTTTCAGCGATAACTCTGGCCGCAGCTTTATCAGGCGCTCCAGCAATCCGGTCGGAAACATATACGTGCGGATATAGTCGGCTCTGACGGCCGCGCGCCATTTCGACCACACCACGAACAATACAATCGACACAAGGACCAGCAAAACAATAAAAATAGGCATAGCGCAAGAGTTCGCAAAAGTTGAGGGTTATCTAAGGCCGGTGACAGCGAATGCAACAGAATAATGACACAGACAACACATATCCAGACAAGCCTAGTGCGGCGCAGTAATATTTGTCGTAACATGAAGATGGAAGCAAATTCAACAAGCAAATCTGGTGAGCCATAGCTTGTTTGCTGATCCGTACCTGATTCGAGATTTTCTACGCTATAAACTCTGTTACGTTATTGTAATGCGCATCGCCTGAGCTGCGATGAAGCGACATTCTTACATTAGGGAGCTGCTATGAATTTGCGCAATCTACGCATAGGAACCCGCCTCGCCGTTGGCTTTGGTGCAATCCTGGCGATGTTGATACTGTTGCTTATTACAGACAGTTTTTTTAGCGCAAGTAATCGCCGTCAAATGATTGCCGGTCTCGAATACTCAAATAGCAAAACCGCACTTGCTGCTGCAATGAAAAGCGGTTTGCTTGAGGGCGGCCTGGCATTGCGCAACATCGGCCTGCAAACCGACATCGCCGAAATCGACAAACAAAAAGCCATCGTCAAAACCCAACGTGCCCGCTTTCTGGAAGCCCGCGACAAACTCATCGCACTCGGCCTCAGCGATGGCGAAAAAAAAATCATCGATACCATTAATCAACTGGATCAGCAAACGGATGAGCCAAATAAAGAGGCTTATAAAATGATCCTGAATTTCAACAGCGAAGAAGCCGTTAAGGTCATTGCGACCAAGATTGATCCTTTGCAACAACAAGCTCTGGTAGAGATCAATAAGCTCGTTGATGTCCAGAGCAAAGCAGCGCAAGAATTATCCGGCGATATGGAAAGCAAAGGTAAGCGTCTGTCCACTCTGTTGTTTGGTGTCGGTGCTGTGATGCTGGTGATGGGCGCAGCGTTTTCTATGCTGATGACACGCAGTATCACAACACCGTTACGAGATGCGGTCGAGATTGCGAAACGCGTTGCAGCAGGAGAATTATCATTCCGTGAAACGACCAGCGGTTCAGATGAAATCAGTGAGTTACTGAACGCGCTGAAAGAAATGAATGACAACTTGCATCACATCGTAAGTGAAGTGCGTTACGGCACGGATGCAATTGCGATTGCATCGGCAGAAATTTCTACCGGCAACGCAGATCTGTCCTCACGTACAGAAACACAAGCCGGCGCACTGGAAGAAACGGCCAGCTCGATGGAAGAAATTACCGCCACCGTGCGACACAATGCGGACAACGCAAGACAAGCCAATACCCTAGTGGTGTCTGCGTCGAACTTTGCGGTCAAAGGTGGTCAGGAAGTCGGTCAGGTCGTCAACACCATGAGCTCGATTAAAGAAAGCTCACGCAAGATTGTCGACATCATTGGCGTGATCGATGGCATCGCTTTCCAGACCAATATTCTGGCGCTGAATGCCGCAGTCGAGGCAGCACGGGCAGGCGAACAGGGTCGTGGCTTTGCCGTGGTTGCGTCCGAAGTGCGCAATCTCGCACAACGCAGCGCCAGTGCGGCTAAAGAGATTAAAACCTTGATCGGTGACTCGGTCGAAAAAGTCGATGCCGGTGGCAAACTCGTTGACGCCGCTGGCAAGACCATGGGCGATATCGTCAGCTCAGTCAAGCAAGTCGCCGACATCATGGCAGAGATTACGGCCGCTGGTCAGGAACAAACTACCGGTATCGAGGAAGTTAACCGTGCGATTAATCAGATGGATGAAATGACGCAACAAAATGCGGCGCTAGTGGAACAAGCAGCGGCCGCGGCAGAAAGTATGGAAGAACAGGCCGATGCGCTGGCTAAAACTGTATCGACATTCAAACTGGATAACAATGCGCAACCTGTCCGCAAAACACCCATGGTGACATCATCTGTTGCCGCCAAGAACCATGAACCGTCTTTGGTTGTCAGTACGGCAAATAAGCTGACGAGTAAGCTGACGAAAGCATTGAAATTTGACAAGAATTTCTGACAATTTCCCTTGATTTGAGCGTTTTCGCTACGCTGATTACGCATGCGCGAGAGTATAATTTTACGCATGAAAAAGTCCGAAGCACTCAAAAGTATCGTAGTAGAAGCAAATCAAGGTGAGTTAGTTTTCCCCACCAATGTGAACGCATCTCTCAAAATCCAGCAATTGCTCGATGACCCGAATTGTAGTCTGGAGGCCGCTGCCAAACTCACCCTGACCGAACCCCTGCTGGCTTCACGCGTTGTCGCCATTGCGAACTCTGTTGCTTACTCGCGCTTCGGTGGCGGCGTGACGAATGTGAGAACTGCGGTCACGATACTCGGCTTCAGCACCCTGCGCTCTATCGTCGCCTCGGTCGTAGTCAAACAACTCAGTTGTGCTATCAACGACCCTGTTTTACGCCAAAAAGCGCATCAGTTGTGGGAGCATTCAGCGCACGTCGCAGCACTTTCACACATATTGGCGCGCAAGGTCAGTAACACCGATGCCGAGACTGCAATGTTCGCCGGTATCGTGCATGAAGTCAGCGGTTTTTATCTGCTGTCACGTGCCGATCAGCTGCCTGCATTGATGGAACCAGATAGTCAGGAAAATACAGACAGTAACGGCGAGCTCGCTGAGCCGGATGAAGTTGTGATCGGTCGTGCCGTATTAAAAAAACTGATGCTGCCAAAACGCATCATCACCGCCGTAGAAGCGCTATGGTCAGGCATCCGTGTCATGCCTCCGGAAAGTCTCGGCGATACACTGGTGCTAGCTAACGACCTGGCATCCGTCCCTTCGCCGCTGGACACCCGTTCAGAAGCAACTATCCGACAAGCTGCATCGGAAATAGATTTTCTGGTCGGCGACGGCACTATTCATCACATCCTTGAAGAGTCCGACAGAGAAGTCAAAGCACTGACCGTTTCGCTGATGACCTAGGAATCTACCCGCAGCTCAAAGAAACCGGTCGCGCAAAGCAGCAAATTCCGAAAGTCGGCATAATGGCGCCACGCTATTTTGCGCATATCGGAGATTTAACGTGACTACAGTTCACCTCACTAACCGTTTTTTGCGCGCCAGCAGTTTGGCGCTGATCACCGCTACGACCTCGTTCTCTCTCGCTGCATTTACTGCCGTCATCGCACCGGCAGCACACGCCGCCGCACCGATGGTCAAAACATCGGCGCCGGGCTACTACCGCGTCATGCTGGGCGATTTTGAAGTCACGGCCTTGTCTGATGGCACCGTGCAATTGCCGGTAGATAAACTGCTGACCAATTCTTCACCGGAAAAAATTGCCAAGGGTCTGAGTAAATTTCACCAGAAAAGTCCGCTAGATACCTCGGTCAACGGCTACCTGATTAATACCGGCACGAAGCTCGTATTGATCGATACCGGTGCCGCTGGTCTGTTCGGGCCAAGCTTAGGCAAGCTTGCCAGTAACTTGAAAGCTTCGGGATATCAGCCAGAACAAGTTGATGAAATCTATATCACTCACATGCACCCTGATCATGTGGGCGGTCTGGTCGATGGCGACAAACTGGTATTTCCGAATGCTGTCGTTCGCGCCGATAAGCATGATGCTGATTTTTGGCTGAGTCAGGCAAATCTGGATAAGGCTCCGGCAGAGTCCAAAGGCTTTTTCCAGGGAGCGATGGCGTCATTAAATCCCTACGTCAAGGCAGATAAGTTCAAGGCCTTTGAGGGCAACACCGACCTGGTACCGGGGATCAAAGCGATTGCCAGCCACGGTCATACAGCTGGTCACAGCATCTATCTGGTAGAGAGCAAGGGTCAAAAACTTATGCTCTGGGGCGATCTGATGCATGTGGCAGCGGTTCAGTTTGACCATCCTGAAGTCACTATCCAGTTTGACTCTGATAGCAAATCAGCCGCGGCAGAGCGTAAAAAAGCGTATGCCGATGCAGCAAAACAAGGCTATATGGTTGGCGCATCGCATTTGTCTTTTCCTGGCTTAGGCTATGTGCGTAATGAAGGCAAAGCGTATGCATGGACACCGCTGAATTACGCGCCTGCGCAGTAATCTGTTTTGATACCAAATAAAAAAGGAACCTTGATGGTTCCTTTTTTTACTAAATGAAATAGACAGATAGAGTCGTATTAGAGTCGCATTAAATTTCCTTCAGGTTTTTTAATAATGCGGCGGTCTTTCATCAATAATCCGCTGCTGGCTGGCATTGATCGCCATTTCTTTCATGCGCCCGACCAGCGCCGTACATAAGGCCTCCAGCTCAGCAATTTTTTTCTGTTGCTCATAAACGAGCTGATTTAAGGTATCTACGACATCTTCCTGGCGCGATATTTTGATTTCTAATTCTTCTAAACGATGATCGATTGCCTTGACGTCCATGATCTTACTTTCTGATGTAACAAACCACGAAGTATAAGGTAAATGCGATCCGTATCATGGATGCCATGGAACAAACGCATCCTGGCGGATAAGTGACATGCCAGATACCAGCCTTGGAGAGAAATCGTCTGGTATTACCCGAAACGACATCGCCAGCACGGAAAATTGGCACTGGTATGCAGCTCCCGAAAACAATCCAAAAATCTGTTGACCGGCCTCTGCGGACACCGCATTCTCACCATGTTAATGATGCGCTGTAACCCGATTGCAGCGCCAGTCAAGAGAATGAAACGTATGCGTCATCCATTTCTGCTTAATTTGTTATTACTCACAGCAACCCTGATGCCACTTACAGGCTTTGCTGACACTCACACTCGCCAGCATGTGGTGATCGGCTATTACCTGCTCGAAAAAGAGCAGATTAATCACTACCCAGAGGCTGCAGAATTTCCGGTGTCGTACATTACGCCGCGCAAAGCAGCGATGCTGACACACATCAATTTCTCCTTTATCAATATAAATGCCAACGGCGAATGCGATCTGCCCGAGGGAGTGGAGAAAGACAAAGCAGCAAAGGTATTCAGCGAACTAATGGCGTTAAAAAAGCATCATCCCAAGCTGCGTATTTTGTTCTCTCTGGGTGGCTGGACGTATAGCAATGACAGCAGTCCTACGGTAACGCGCTATCGCGATGCAGTCAGCACGCCAGAGCACCGGTTAAAGCTGGCGAACTCCTGTGTCGCATTCATGAAACATTACGACTTCGATGGAATCGATATCGACTGGGAATATCCACGCCCGCAAGACGCCGATCAGTTCGTCGCCCTGCTCACAGAAATCCGTCGCCAGCTGACGCAAGAGAATCTGCAAAGACAGAAGAAACCTTATCAGCTCACCATTGCCGGACCAGGCGATGTAGCAAATATGACGCGGTATTATCCGCAACTACCCGCAATCGTAGCGCAACTCGATTACATCAATTTGATGAGCTACGACCTGAACGGTGTCTGGCAAGCACGCAGTAATCACAATGCGCCCCTGTTTGGCCACCCCGATGAGCCGCTGATCACCAATCCCTTACGCAGCTTGTCTTCTGTGGCAGGAATCAGTCAGGCTAGTCTGGACAAACTATTTCCATCTCCTGTTGCCAGCACGATCGATACGGCCGTGACGCATTATTTACGTGCCGGTATTCCGGCGAAAAAGATGGTATTGGGCGTACCATTTTATGGCAGGGCATTTTTTCAGGTGACGCCGGCGAACCATGGTCTGTATCAGACATTTGTCACTGAATCCGCAGAAAATTATCAGGGTGATCCGGCTCTGCTGATCGGTTGCGATAGTTGTACCCGGCGCAAAGAACCTCGCATGGCAAGCTATGCCGAAATCCAGACCATGCTCAAAGCATCACTGGGCTACGTACGTTATTTCAGTCATGAGACGAAAGTTCCCTGGCTCTGGCATCCGGAAAAACATATTTTTGTCAGTTATGACGATACGGTGTCTCTGGAATACAAAATTGCCTACCTGAAACAACAAGGAATGGCGGGTGTCATGTTCTGGCATCTAGGTCAGGATGACCGGCAAAGCAGCCTGCTAGGCGTATTGCATCGAGGTTTGACGCAGAACGAAGCTCGCCCCGTCACGCGATCTGGCGGATTAATTCATTAATAATTTCCACGCAGCAATTTATGAGGTGTTTAAATACGTGACCTCGTGATCCGCAAGCTGAGATCGGCTCACAGTTCTCGCCAAACTTGTTAAATCACGAAAAATGAGGCTTGTGATAAAAGCGACATTGAGGAATACTTTGCTTTCTGCAATGAGATTTCTTTTGCAATACATCTGGCGCCACTATGACCTCATCTCTACCTGTTAGCTTCTACAAGAATAACGTCTTCATGCTCGCAGAACGGTTTTTCGTCCAGGATGAAAGTACCACCTTAAAACTGCATGCACACAAATATAATTTTGACATTATTTTTTTCAGTCAGATAGATCCCTTTGTTAAGGCAATCGCAACCGCAAATGATGACGATTTATTCGTTGTTGATTTAGACGTGCTACATGATTTGCATGCGGTAAAAGACAAACGCAATATGTTCCTGCAAGATCTGTTAAAGCCTTTACCGGATAACCGTCAATACGTTTATCTGGAGACCGCGAAGCAGGGCAGCCGGTATCTGTTGCAAAAAATGTTGCTCGATACGAATTGCATGGCATATGCAGAAAAACCGTTCAGCAGCGAGGATCTGGTCGACAACCTGTTTAATCTTTTTGCCCAGCGCAAACGCGACGATCAGGGCAAGATTCTGTTCCACGGCACCTCTATATGGCTGGATGAGTCGATGCTGGCAGAACACAATATCAGCCTGATCCGGCACGATGATTATCAGACCTTGCATACGCAGGTAAAATTTTCACTGCCGGATGTGGTGGTCATCGACAGTGAGAGTTATAAAAATGCTGAATCGATTGCCGAAATTATTCAAAAAAATATTGCCGCAGATCCGAGTTTAGAAATTGTCATGCTGCAGACAAGCAACGATAACGCGCTGTCTGAACGCGGTGTCAAAGCAGGATTTGATGTCGTGATGATGCATCAGACGAATCAGATTACGACTGCGCAACTGATCAACCGTATCAACAAAATCCGCACCAATAAAAACCTGATTTCGAGAGACCGGGCAACTGGTTTGCTGAATAAAGTCGGCTACAAAAAACGCGCGCAAGAAAGAATCTACGAAGCAGGCCAGGCAAAGGTTTCGCTTGCTGTTGTCATCTTCGATATCGATAAATTTAAAACGATTAACGACACCTGGGGACATCATTTTGGTGACGTCGTCATCAAGCGTCTGTCTATGTATTTAGGGCAGTTTTTAGAAGACAAATACTTGCTAAGCCGTTTTGGTGGCGAGGAGTTCGTAATGTTGTTCTGGAATGCCGATCATGACGCGGTGATGCGCAGCTTGGACGATATCCGCGAAGGCTTTAATCAGATCGAATTTGAAATCGCACCCGGCGAGATCAAACGCTTTTCGATTAGCGGCGGGGTAGCGTTTTATCCTAAACACAAAACTGAAAATGCCTTGTTTTTGCAGGCCGACGAAGCACTCTACCGGGCAAAAACAGGCGGCCGCAATCAGATTTGTGAATAGGCAGGAACCGGCATTTTATTCAAGATGCCGCCTGATTGCCGGTGACAATGAGGCCATGAAATCTTCAACGGCCTGCGTGTAAGAATTCTCCAGACCAAGCTGCTGATTAATATCTCCGTGACTGCGAGCCTGCGGCAATACACTGGCCCGCATGCCGATGGCGTTGGCACGCTTCACAAAATAGTCGGCCTGATCGCAAGGATGATCCGGACGTTTGCTGGAGCAGACTGCCAGAAAAGGCGCACCGGCAGTACTGAGCGCATGCAGAGGAGAGCTACGTCGCCAATAGACCGGATCGGTACCAAAGGCTTTGTCGTAGAAGCTGTAATGTTTGGTCGCCATGATCGCCGGAATATCATACGCGGCGCTGTCCAGCGATACACTACCCAACCAGGGGTGTACGCCGAACTGCGCGACCATATCCGGTGACGTGCTCAGCAAAGAAATCAGATGCGCTCCCGCAGAATGCCCCATGATAATAAACTGATCTGGATCGCCGCCCCATTCGGCTGCCTTGGATTGCGCCATTGCCAGAGCCCGTGCAACGTCCTCGGCCTGTTCTCTGGCCAATAACTGCGGCAACATCCGGTAATTAATCGAGATGAAAATGAAGCCTTTCGGAAGCCAGCGGGCGACTTTGTTTTCGACGACTTTATTATGGGTTTTACTACCGATGGCCCAGGCACCTCCATGAACCATAAAAATCACCGGCAACCTGACAGCGCTGTGATCACCTGCACTGGCCGGGAGATAGATATCCATTTTTTGTTTGGGATCGCTGCCATACGCGACATCGTCGAGCACTCGCGTTCCCGGTGGCAACTTAAAGCGGGGGCCGTTGGCAGCCGCCTGTTCTTCTTCCATCTCCGACTGCTGAGCGCGGCGCTCCATGAGTTTGTCGCTAATCACGCCAGCCTGGCTTAACTGACCGACGAACTGACCTACGATTAATGCTGCACAGCACATCAGCAATCTGCTGCTTTGACCTGGTCTGGACATGGTATCCCCTTTCAGATTGGTAATGAAACGACACATTAGCCTGACGATAGCAACAGGCTAACGCGGGTGAGGAAATTAAAGTTACACTGCACAAGACATCTCAGCAGCACCTGGCAAGCCTGTCTCATGACGAACTGAAAGGGATATTGTGCAGAATTTCCTGTCCAAGTTGTTCAATCAAGTGTTCAGCAAAACACCGCCGGCCGAAACCGCTCCCAGTGCAACTACGCCAGCGGAGGCTGCAGAGACACTGGCAACACCAGCCGCGGTATCCACGCCATCACAAGCCCTTATCGTAGCGCAAAGCGCGCCAGAGGCAAGTCATTCTGTAACAGCCATTACACCTGTTACAACTGCGGCAGCAGAAACTAAACCCGCCGTAACAGAAATCGCCCCTCCCGTATTGCAGGCATGGCGTCCGCAGATTGCAGTTGATCCTCTGTTTTTTTCCTGGCTCATGGGCAATCCCGGCGAAGGCAGCAATATGGACATCGAGCAAAAAGTGCTGCAAGCCTTATACGCTTTACTGGCATCCGATCTGAACGATGCGGTGGTCGTTCCCCGTGTGCCCACCGTGATCCCGCAATTACTAGGCAGCCTGCGCAATAAAACCGTGTCGGCAGGCGAATTGTCTTCGCATATTGTCAAAGACGTGGTGCTGGTAGGTGAGGTCATCAATGCCGTGAACAGCGCGCTCTATAACCCGGCAGACCGTATTAATAGCCTGGAGAAAGCCGTAATGGTGCTGGGAGAGGATGGCTTGCGCCTGTTGATCGCAAAAGTCGCTTTCCGTCCCATCATTAATCTGAACGCCGGCAACTTCACCCGCAGAGCCGCACCACATCTCTGGAACCAGTCTGAAAAATGTGCTCTGGCTTGCTATCAGCTCGCGACCGGACTCGATCCTTTTCAGGCGTTTCTGACTGGCTTGATGAAAAACGTGGGATTGATCATTGCGTTCCGCTTACTCGATCAGCAATGTGATAAGCCGAAATTCAACTACTCCGGCAGTTTTTACCATGCATTCACATCCGTCGCCGCAACCCTGTCATACCGGATAGCGCAGCGCTGGGAATTTCCTGCGACGGTAATACAAGCCTTGCAACAACAGGCGGGCGGCAGCAAAGCGCCTGTCTGGACGCCGTTAGGGCATCTGCTGCACAGCGCCGACCTGCTGGCAAAAATGCGTGTGATGGTCAATCACGGTCAATTGAAGTCAAGCGATGAGCGGCTCCTCGCCGGACTTCCGGCTGATGCCGTCGACTGTTTCGCTATGTTGAACCATGTTCAGTTATACGATACTGCGTCGGCACTACAAAAAAACCATGCCACCTCAGGCGCATGAGCGACCCGGGCGGCATCGTTTGTCTCGTGAAAGAAGTAATCAGGACGGTCTTGGTTCATGTCCAAATCAAAATCATCTGAATAAAAATGGCTTTGACTTGGATACGAACTCGTCTTACTGTGCCGTCCCGCCAGTGGCGATTATTTCTATATTCTTCACCGCGATGGTGCTGACGCTTTCGTTCACATTTTTTTGCATCTGATGGCTCTTGTACGCGCGGTGTTTAACCATTGTTTTGGGAAGTACGGATCGCTTTAGCGGCAATACCGTGCAATACCTGGTCTTCTTGAGCCATCGCCATTTTTTGTTCCTCAGTCAAACGTTTTGCGCTGATCACGACTGTTTGTACTCCGGCGGCTTCTGTATCGAAAGCCAGTTTTTGATCAGCACTCATGCGTTGAGCAACGATAGTGACGGTCTGTATCTGTGCTACTGGAGCAGGGGCGCTGACGGCAACCGGCTGGAAAGCTGCACCGACAGCGAAGATACCGGCAACTAAAGCTGTGCTCAATATCGCGGATGTTTTAAAAGTTGTTTTCATTTGATTTACCTCTGTCATTTACGGTTAATGTGGATCGATAGCGCCTGGTCTGAATCTGTATTTGCTCTATCGATGTATGTACTGTAGACAATGTGTTTGTCACTTGCGATGGCAATGCGACGAAATGCAAAAAGTGGAGGATGAAAGTCGCGAATCTGCGGCCGAGCCGTTTTGACAACAATGGGATGTCGCCCGGATTTCGCGATAGAGCAGCGTACAATACGGGCTTCCCCCTTATTGATCGCTGTACGCCCTGCCTCATGACCATATTGCTTTCCACTCTCAACGCCCGCTACGCCCACGCCTCACTGGGTCTGCGTTATCTGCTCGCGAACATGGGTGCCTTGCAAGAGCAGACCCGGTTGCAGGAATTTGTGACCGGCGCGAAAACCACCGAAATCGTGGAAAAACTCTTGTCTCATCGCCAGGCCGGAGAAAAACTCATCATCGGCTTCGGCGTATATATCTGGAATATCGAAGAAATCACCAAGGTCGTTGCCTTGCTGAAACGCGTGGCACCCGAGGTCGTCGTCATCCTCGGCGGACCAGAAGTCTCTTACGAAACCGCCGAACAAGACATCGTCAAATTAGCGGATTACGTGATCACAGGCTGGGGCGATGTAACGTTCCCGGAGATTTGTCGTCAGGTGTTACATGGTCCGCAACCCTTGATGAAAATCCACGCCGGTGTACAGCCGCCCATGGCCGACATCAACTTGCCCTACGATCTTTACAGCGATGAGGACATCAAGCACCGCACCTTGTATGTCGAAGCCTCACGCGGCTGTCCGTTTAAATGCGAGTTCTGTTTATCAGCGCTGGATAAAACTGCCTGGCCGTTTGACATTGACCGGTTCCTGGCCGAGATGGAACATCTGCATGCCCGCGGAGCACGGCTGTTTAAGTTTGTTGACCGCACCTTCAATCTGAACATCAAAACCAGCCTGAAGATCATGCAATTCTTCCTCGATAAACTGGAAGCACATCCAGAGGATCCGGTATTCGCGCATTTTGAAGTCGTGCCGGATCATCTGCCCGATGCCTTGAAAGAGGGCATTAAAAAATTTCCGCCGGGGACACTGCAATTTGAACTTGGCATCCAGAGCTTCAACCCGGAAGTGCAGGCACGCATCAGCCGCAAACAGGATAATCAAAAAGCCGCCGATAACATCCGCTGGCTATGCGACAACTCAGAAGCCCACTTACATGTCGACCTGATCGCCGGATTGCCCGGAGAAACCGTAGAAAGCTTCGCCGCAGGCTTTAACAAGCTGTACGCGCTTAAACCGCATGAGATCCAGTTCGGCATCCTGAAACGCCTGCGTGGTACACCGATCATCCGTCATACCGAAGAGTGGGGTATGGTCTTCGATCCTTATCCGCCTTACACCATTCTGGCGAACAGCACGATTGATTTCAGCACGATGCAACGCCTGGTACGCTTCGCCCGCTACTGGGATCTGGTGGCGAACTCCGGCCGTTTCGGTCATACCTTGCCGCATGTGCTGGGCGAAACGCCGTTTGAACACTTTATGGATTTGTCCGACTGGCTGTATCAGCGCACCGATGCTACTCACCGGATCGCGCTGGAACGTCTGGCGGCGCTGGTAGGAGAATGGTTACGCAGCGAACGCCATATGGAGGATGCCTTGGTTGAACAGATCCTGGGCAGCGATTACGCGGGTCAGGCGAATCGTAAAAATGTCAGCGATAAGTCTGCCGCCAAATTGGACAAGGTAGATAAAGGCACGCAAAAAAGCGCAGAGAAAAAATCCGATACCAAATCCCTGCCACAACGACAGGCAAGACATCTGGCGGCCTGATCACCTGTTAGCGTGATAGCTTGACCGTAAGGCGAATCAACGCCGGATCTTGCCAAACGCGTCGCCGGTCTTCCAGGTTGCCATGCGCGGCGCGTTAGCGACGGCATAGCCCAGATTCAGGGTAAATTGCGCCTGCTGCACCATGCCGGATAAATCCCATTTAGGATCGTAACGGTCCGTTTCCTGGTGATAATGCCTGGTGAAACCGTGCATGATCGCATTCGAGGCTGCATCGTTTTGTTCAAATTCAAAATGACCGTCGCCTGAAAATACGGCGGAACCCACATTGAATGCCGGAATCCCGGCACGCGCAAAGTTAAAATGATCGGCACGGAAATAACTGCCGGACAAGTCAGGCACTTGCGGTGCCAGATGCATGCCCATCTGCTTCGCTACGATCGCGGCGGTGGCATTGAGGCTGCTGCGCTCACTGCCTGCCACGCCGATATCGCGGGTCTTACCAACGAAATTCATACTGTCGAGGTTGAGATCGGCACTGGTTTTTGCCAGCGGCCAGAGCGGATTTTTCACGTAGGCGGCGCTGCCGAGGAGATATTGCTCCTCCGCGCAAGGCCATAAAAATATCAGGCTGCGGCGGGCCGGATGCGCCACTGCAGCCTGCGCCATCGCCATGAGAGAAGCCGCACCTGAGGCGTTGTCGATCGCGCCGTTCCAGATGTGATCCGCCTTTTCACCGACAGCAGCAGACACTTTGCCCAGATGATCCCAGTGGGCGGAATAAATCACGGCCTCTTCTTTCAGCTTGGGATCGGTTCCCGGCACAATTCCTACCACGTTGAATTGCTCAACCGTGCGCACTGCGACTTTCAACTCTGCCTGTACCGTAGCATTCAGCAAAACCGGCTGAAAGTCGCGGCTCTCCGCCTTCGCACGTAACACATCCAGATCCTGTCCGGCCGCGCTGAACAAGGCTTTGGCGGTATTTTCATGCAGCCAGCCTTCCAGCGCATTGCCCACACCATCAAGATGGAAGCGCTCATGGCTGAAACTATTTACCGGCACGCTCCAGCCATACGATGCTGACGCGTTGGTGTGGATCAGCAGCACACCTGCCGCCCCCTCGCGCAACGCCTGTTCGTATTTGTAGGTCCAGCGTCCGTAATAAGTCAGTGCCTTACCGCCAAAACGCTCCGGCTCAGCCAGCGTCGGTTGCGGATCGTTGACCATCATGATCAGCAGCTTGCCTTTGACATCGGCATTTTTATAATCATTCCAGCGCTCGTCATCAGCACGGATGCCGTAGCCGACAAACATGACCGGGGCATTGACACTGACCTCAGCCTGATTCCCGCCTGTACCGTACACCGCCTGCGTACCAAATTCCGTATTAATGCGCGTGCCGCCGCTCTCGCCAACATCAAAGCGCAGACTGCTAGCAGGTAAGGTTTGTACGCCCGTCAGCACTACCGACTGACGATAAGTATGCCCTGTCAGCGGCTGCAATCCTATCGCTGCTGCCTGCGTCTCCAGATAACGTACTGCCAGGTCACCGCCACGCTGACCCGTGCCACGACCTTCCAGCAAATCATCGGCGAGAAACGCCAGATGAGCGCGTAAAGGCGCTTCCTTCACGGTTTGTGCATGCACGGCACATGCGGTCAGGCAAAGCCCAGCAATCGCCGTGCGCAAGACTGCCACAGGAATTTTAAAATCGTTCATAAAAACCTCGTGAGATCGTGAGAATGAGTCTTGAAAGTGAGTCGTGAGAGCGAAACTAGCGGATGTGTTGATGAGTGATGTTGGGATATCACGCTGTTGCAGACAAAAGACCAGCAGCACTCCTGAGAAAGAACCGGTCTGGCAATATCCAGACACTCGCAGGACGGGATAAACGGACTAGCCTACACATCTGACGTCGCACAGCGTAAGGGCAATCAGACCGGCTTGTTCTGTCTCAGGCCTGGCGATCACGCCTGCAAGCCTGAGCAGACTACAAAGAATACATCAGGCAAATTTATCCAAAAAGGCAGATAAATGTTTCGCGCGTTCAACCGCGTCCTCAACGTTGGCAGATTTTTCCGCATGCGTGACCATGGAACTGGTCAGCAAAGTGACGAAAGAGCGATCCAGCGCCTTGCGCGCCGCCGACATTTGCTGAGCAATACCATCGCAGTCAGCCGGTTCCGCGGCCTTGGCAATCAGTTTCTGAATGCCACGTAACTGGCCCTCTACCCGCGCCAGCCGGTGCAGCAAATCTTTCTTCTGTTGCTCGGTTAATGCGGTGCCCTGAACGATCTTAAGTGGGGGAGTATCTGCCATAGTAGTGCTCCTGCGATTAGTTGATGTGCGGAAATAAGGTAATACAAGTCATACTCTACTGAGTATCGTACCGCATTTAAAAGCAGAACAGCAAACTAAGATTTAGCTGGCGATGTACAAAGGCATCAACACAGTCAGCCGTAAACCCGCTCCCTGCGCAACATCGTCCAGATGCAATTGCCCCTGATGAAGCGCCACAATATCCCGCACGATACTCAGCCCCAATCCCGCACCACCCGGGTTCATCTGACTTGAGGAAGCCGCGCGGTAAAACGGTTCAAACACCTTGTCGCGCTCGCTCATCGCGATACCCGGCCCGCTATCTTCGATCTCCAGCACGGCATAGTGCGAGCGGGACTTCACTTCGGTTCTTACCTGTATCGCAATCCTTCCATGTTCCGGTGTATAACGGATAGCGTTATCGAGCAGGTTTGTCACCATTTCATGCAACAATAATTCCTGTCCAGGCAGGACAATATCCTGATCGGCATCAAGCGATAAATCGATATGTTTTTTTACGGCGGGCAGGGCAAGCTCTACACAAACCTGCCGCACCACCTGATTCAGAGCGACCGGACTCATCGCCGCTTCTGCCGCGCCATGACCGGTACGGGCCAGACTCAGCAAGCGGTTTGCCAAGTGCACGGTTGCATCGGTGGTGTTGGCAATACTTTGTACGATGTGGCGCATGGCGACCACGTCATTTTCACGTAATGCCAGCTCTGCCTGTGTTTTTAACACGGTCAGCGGCGTACGCAGCTGATGGGAGGCATCGGCAATAAAGCGTTTTTGTCCGCTGATCAGGGCTTGCAGACGTGCCATATAACCGTTCATGGCATTAATCAGCGGCCGTATTTCCTTGTGCACCAGACTTGCATCAAAATCGGATAAGTCCGTAGGCTCACGGGTTTCCACCTCTTCTTTCAACTGCATCAGAGGATGCAGAACAAAGCGCACTGCAACCCAGACCATCAGTGCAACCGCCAGCACCAGCGCTGCCTGTCTCAACAAGGTATCAATCAAAATAGTCCGGGACAAACCGCGTCGTGCATCCAGAGTTTCGCCAACCTCGATCAAGGCAATGCCGCGCATCTGATCGTCATACACAGGCTGCAACAACGCTGCAATACGGATAGGCTGGCCTTGATAATCGGCATGAAAAAAATGGACTAGCGCCGGATAAATATCTGAGCGAGGTACATTCTTTGGCAAGGTCGGCAAATCTTCGTAACCTGAGACGAATTCTCCATTGACGCCGGTGACTTTGTAGTAAAGCCGTCCTAATGTGTCGGTTTCAAAACTATCCAGAGCCACATAAGGCACATTGGCCACGACTTTGCCATCCACAATAGCAACCCGCTCAGCCAGCGCCCGTGCGGACGAGAGCAGAGAACGGTCATAGGCAAGATCGGCGGCATCCAGTGCATTGCGATAGACAGAAAAGGCATTCAGCGCGACCAGAACAACCAGAGGTATGAGCAACCAGCGCAGAAACTGGCCACGCAAACTGCCTACGGTATCGGTCTTTCCCGGGAAGAGCCAGCGCATGAAAATGGATACTCCCGGTTCAGGATTTATTATGGTGGGAATTATTTTTATAAGACTTGATCTTCTGCCCCAGGCTCGAATCACGCAGTGCCCAGCGCGCGCGCAGATAGGCGTGTTTCGCCTGCCGGAGCAGGTCGGGATTACTGATCGCCCCTTCGCACAAAGCGACGGTACTAGTCGCAAAGCGCGTCTTATATGGCTGCTCGCCGCGACCAAGATCAATCACGCTCAACCCAGTTTCCTGCGCATGACTTGCGCACTCTTTCAGCAAGATCAGACCCGCTGAATACACCGCATAATCAAGCCGGTACCAGGGAAACCAAAAATGCAGCACCTTCCCCGCACGCATGCCAAAATGCGCAGCGATTAATTCGTCGCCGACATGCAACGTCGATAGCATGCCGCCGAAATCTGCCGTAGTGCGGGCACGAATCTGATCCAGCATTTGCCTGACCCAGGGAATCGCAAAAGTATCCCGCCCCTCACCGAGGGTGCGGATATATTGCGCCGACTTACCTTGCAAAAGCTGCTCATAATCCTGATCGCTGAAACTTTGCATCGTAAAGCGTAATTCGCCACGCTCGCGCAAAAGCTTTCTCTCCATCTGCCTGATGGTTTTCAAGACACCGGCCTGCTTCACGTTTTGCAAGCTTGCGAGTCGTTCGGCATATGCATCAAAACCGCCGTCGAGATCCAGCACTTGCGAGCGGCTGTGCTGCCACGCATACGCGCTAAAGTCCTGACGCGTTTGCGGCATATGATCAAAGCCCATATAACGCACATCCATCGCCCGCAATAGGGGCCCGGCTGGCAGCCGCACACCGGACGCCGTAACAGGTCCCTGATAATCGGCCAGGAATAAACCCAGCGGGCGGGCGTGCAGGGCGTCTAAGTGATGAAACGGCAAAAATCCCACTACTTGTCCGCCATCTTCACAGACCACAAGCCGCGTATCGTCCCGGACGTCCGCAGCAATTTGGGTAAAAGCAGGATGATAGTAAGGACTCTGATATTGCTCAGACGCCGTCCGCAGCACATGCCAGCGAGCGATCAGCGTTGCATCAAGTTCTTTACCGTGGATCAGGCTATATTTCATTTCAATATTAATCAGGTGACAGGGAGCAGATAATCAACGCACTTCAAGTAAATACCCTATCCCGCGTAAAGTCGTGATTGCCACGCTACCGGCACTAACTGCTTCTAGTTTTTTTCGCAGGCGATGGATATAGATTTCTATCGCATCCAGGTTTGCCTCATCGTCTAAAGCAAATACTTCATCAAATAATTTTTCCTTGGAGACGGCTTGTCCGCGACGTGTGATCAGCGCCTCTAGCACCGCATGTTCTCTTGGTGTCAGGGACAACGAGGCTGCATCATACGAGAATAAACGGGTGACGGTATCAAAACTCAGTGCACCGCAGGTCAGGGTCACGGCTTCGTTTCCCTGAGAACGGCGTAGCAAAGCCTTGACGCGGGCTTCGAGTTCTTCAAGTTCAAACGGCTTCGCCATGTAATCGTCGGCCCCCAGATTCAGTCCCTGCACACGATCATGCAAACCGCCGCGGGCGGTGAGTATCAGCACCGGCGTTTTGCTGCCCCGCGCGCGCATACGCTTGAGGACGTCGAGTCCATCCATTTTGGGTAGGGTCAGATCAAGTATCACCAGGGCATATTCCTGCGTATGCAATAAGGCATCCGCATCTGCGCCATTCATCGCGCATTCGACGGTCAGATGCGCGTCACGCAGCGCTTTGGCAAGCCAGCGGGACAGTTCTACATGGTCTTCGACGAGCAGGATGCGCATGTTGAATACTAAAAAACGGGTGTAAGAGAATCATTTCTGTTCTACATTATGCAATGACCGGGCGACGAAGCGCGGGTGACAACACGAATGACGAGAAATGGAATAGGGGAGTAACGCGTCTTTTTTATGATACAGAACTTCTGTGCCGTAATTCCACTGAAATGTATCTCCGCTACGCTTTGTTGATGCTGCATTGCACCCGCTGGCCGCAGATGTGAGATGAAAGCTTACTGAAAGACTGGAACGCGTACACTCTGCTGCGAACTTGAAAATTGTCTTTGCTGTGACTATTGTGATCCAACTTACGTCTGCCAACATGCCTCTATCAGCATCAAAATTTGCAGTATCCCTGGCAGGTTGCCTGCTCAGCCTGCTGGCATTACAGGCACTTGCGGGTGTGCCTGCGCAGTGCATCGTACCGGCAAAACCCGGCGGCGGCATGGATCAGACCTGCAAACTCGCACAAAAAGCGCTGGGCGCACATGCGTTGCAAGTCAGCTATATGCCCGGCGGCGTCGGCGCCGTTGCGTGGACCTCGATCATCACTCAGCGCAGTGCCGAAGCCAATACTCTGGTCGCCTACTCTGGCGGTTCCCTGCTGAATCTGGCAGAAGGCAAATTTGGCAAATCAACGACCTCCAATGTCCGCTGGGTGGCAGGCATCGGTACCGATTACGGCATGATCGCGGTACGTAGCGACTCCCCCTATAAAAACTTGCGTGAACTGATGGCCGCCATTAAAGATAAGCCGTCACAAGTTTCCATCGGCACTGGTGGCACCATCGGTAGCCAGGACTGGCTGAAAATGGCGCAGATTGCCAAACAATCGAATGTAGATCCAAAATCCCTTCGATTGGTAGCATTTGAAGGTGGCGGCGAATCCTTTACCGCCCTGCTGGCCGGACATGTTCAGGCAGTATCCGGTGATGCATCAGAAGCCAGCCTGCATGCGGTCGGCGACAAAATCCGTGTCCTCGCCGTGCTCTCCGATGCACGCCTGCCAGGTGCGCTGGCGAACGTGCCGACTGCACATGAGCAAGGCTATGACGTGACCTGGCCGATTATTCGCGGTGTGTATATGGGGCCGCAGGTCAGCGATGCTGACTACAAAAAATGGGTCAACGTATTTCAACATGCCATGGCACAGCCGGGTTTTGATGAAGACCGTAAATTACATGGTCTTTATCCATTTGCGATGACAGGCCAGGATTTGACGAATTATATTGATAAGGCCGTCATTAACTATCGCCAGCAGGCGAAAGAATTTGGTTTAGTGCGTTGATTAAGTATGTGGATTTAGTGCGTAAATTTACTGCGTCGATTTAGTAAATGGGTTCATCAGATAAGGTCGCACGAGAGAATTTCGTACGGAAAAATCTGATAGTAATCGAGTTAATTTGTTTCATCAGTTTTTATAAAAAACAACATTGGAGAAGACACATGATGTCAAAAAAATGGATTGTCGCCAGCATCGCAAGTATCGGTCTGGGCTTAGCGGGTTTCAGTCTTGCGCAGGTACCGGCAGGTTATCCGGCGGATTACAGCAAGATCATTGATGCGGCAAAAAAAGAAGGCAAAATCGTTATCTACAGCGCGACGGATACCAAAGCGGTCGAACCGCTGATTAAAGATTTCAAAAGTATGTATCCCGAAGTTCAGGTCGAGTACAACGACATGAATTCGACCGAGGTCTACAACCGCTACATTTCCGAAATGGCCGCTGGCGGTAACAGTGCTGACGTAATGTGGTCGTCCGCGATGGATTTACAGACCAAACTGGTGTCTGACGGTTATGGCTTGCAATATAAATCGCCAGAAGTCAGCGGTATTCCGCAATGGGCTGTCTGGAACGACTCCGCTTACGGCACCACATTTGAACCGGCCGTCTTTGTATATAACAAGCGCCTGGTCAGTGCCGATGAAGTCCCGAAAACACATGCCGAATTTGCCAAGCTGATCAATGCCAAACTGGACAAATTCAAGAACAAAGTCACGACCTATGACATCGAAAAATCCGGCGTAGGTTTTATGTTTATTACGCAAGACAGCCGTGAGAACAAAGACTTTTGGGAATTGGCCAAAGCCTTCGGTGCTGCCAGCGTCCGCGTACAGTCATCCACAGGCACGATGCTGGAACGTATTTCGTCCGGCGAAAACCTGATTGGCTATAACATCCTCGGTTCATATGCGCTGGTACGCGCAGCAAAAGATCCGTCAATCGGAGTTCAAATACCAAAAGATTACACTCTGGTGTTATCGCGCGTCATGTTCATCAGTAAGGCCTCCAAACATGCCAATGCGGCCAAGCTCTGGCTCGATTACACCTTGTCTAAACGTGGTCAGACACTCATCGCCAATGAAGCCAAACTGTATGCGATCCGTGCCGATGTGAAAGGCGAAACGACCTCATCCGATCTGGCAAAGCAAATTGGAATTGGCCTGAAACCTTTGCCGGTCAATCCTATGCTGCTGCAATATCTGGATCAGGGAAAACGCCTGGCTTTCCTGAAACAGTGGAAAGACACTGCAGGTAAAAAATAATCCTGTTGCTTGTTCGTGGCAGTCCTCCGTAGAGATTCATCCATCAGGACTGCTGCGAATCGATGTGACATTGATACCTTACTCCATCGCGCTCATCCTACTCATCTCCTACTCATCCCAGGTATCCACGTTCAAAACAGGATGCCGACTTTGAGTTGATGATACGGCGCAGGTAGAGTCTCTTTGCCGCTCACAAGACAGCTGATATCCATAAGGTCATTATGCAAACCCTCTCCCTCCCGCGCCACAGTAAGTGGTCGCAAGTCAACTGGCCACGCGGCGTGGTCGTAGTGCTGGCCTTGCTGGCGATTTTTACACCTCTCTCTTTAATCTTGTTCCAGAGTTTTTTATCAGCGCCCTTCTTTGCGCCGATCAAAATCTTTGGACTGGATTCTTACCGTTTTATTTTTGATGATTCCGATTTCCGCGATGCATTCTGGAATGGTCTGATCCTGGCAACCGGGCTGGCAGTAATCGCTGTGCCACTGGGCGGCTTGCTGGCTTTTCTGATGATACGTACCGATCTGCCTGGCCGTAGCTGGATAGAGCCGGTATTGCTGGTGCCGATTTTTGTGTCACCGATGGTGATGGCGTTTGGTTATGTGGTGTCGATGGGCCCGGTTGGGTTTTATACTCTATGGATCAAACAACTAACCGGTGTGGAACCGTGGAATATTTACTCATTTATCAGCATTGTCATCATTGCCGGTCTGACCCACGTGCCGCATGTTTATCTGTACTCATCTGCCGCGCTGAAAAGCCTGGGTTCTGATGTGGAAGAAGCAGCGCGTATCGCAGGCGCTTCGCCGTTTCAGGTGGCTCTGCATGTATCCCTGCCGATGATCATGCCTGCACTGGCGTTTGCCGCCGTGCTGGTGTTCTTCCTGGGTTTTGAAGTGTTCGGCCTGGTGCTGGTACTGGGCGACCCTGAAGGCCATCTGGTGCTGGCGACATATCTGTACAAACTGACTAACAAGCTCGGTACACCGTCTTACCATCTGATGGCCGCTGCGGCTGTCTGTCTGGTTGCCGTTACGATGCCACTGGTGATGGTGCAGCGCTGGATGCTGAAATCAGCAAACAAATATGTGTCCATTAAAGGCAAGGGCTCACGCCAAAAACCTCTGCCGCTCGGCAAATGGAAATGGTTAGCGTTTGCGGTACTCGCAGCCTGGCTGATCTTCACGGTCGTGATCCCTTTATCCGGTATCGTCTTGCGTGCGTTCGTCTCGTATTGGGGCGAAGGTGTGAAGCTTGCGGATGTGATTACGCTGCAACATTTCCGCGACATTCTTGAGCAACCGTCCCTGATGCGCGGGATCCTGAATACCGTATTAATCGGTATCATCGGTGGTGCTCTGGCGGTGATTTGTTATGCCGCGATTGCACTGGCAATGCATCGCAAACCCGACGGCACTACCCGCGTTCTCGACTACAGCGTGCTGGTTCCGCGAGCGATTCCGGGCTTGCTGGCTGGCCTCTCCTTCCTCTGGGTATTTTTGTTTGTTCCCTCATGGCTCGAGGGTGGTTTGCAGCACTTTGACAATGTTGTCGCGACCTGGCTGATCGATAATCTGATTCCGCAATTACGCGCCTTGCGTTCGACCATTTTCTCCGTCTGGCTTGCTTATTCTGTGGTCTGGATGGCATACGGTCTGCGCCTGATCTCTACCGCCTTGTTGCAAGTTGGTCCGGAACTGGAAGAAGCCGCCCGCGCCGTCGGTGCGAACCGCGGGCAGGTGACCCGTGATGTAACTCTGCCGCTGGTCAAATTCGGTCTGCTGGGTGCCTGGCTGATGGTGTTCCTGATTTTTGAACGTGAATATTCGACGGGTGTGTATTTGCTCTCACCAGGAACGGAAGTAATTGGCGCCCTGATTGTATCGCTCTGGGCGGGCGGTTCGGTTGATCTGGTAGCGGCTTTGTCCTTCATCAATATTGCGCTGGTCGCGATAGGGCTGGGACTGGCGTTGCGCTTTGGTGTGAAGTTAAGTCACTGATGGTGAGCTAATTTCACAGATCATCACAAACGATAAAAAATTATTTAAAAAATATTGAGACTACTGAGAGAACACTATGTCCGAATTAAGCGTAAATGAATTGACCCTGGAATACGGCTCAGGTGCCACTGCAAACCCGATTCTCAAAGGCGTATCGATGGAGTTGAAGCGCGGTGAAGTAGTTGCTCTGCTTGGTCCGTCGGGCAGCGGAAAAACGACCTTGCTACGCGCCGTCGCCGGTCTGGAATCACCAAAGACCGGCACCATCCATATCGGCGAGCGCAATGTCTTTGACGGTAGTAAAAACTGGGAAATGCCAGCCGAGCAGCGTAATCTGGGACTGGTGTTTCAATCCTATGCATTGTGGCCGCACAAGACCGTGACTGACAACGTCGGTTACGGTCTGAAGCTGCGTAAAATGAATTCCAGCGACATCGCTGCCAAGGTCAAGGATGTGCTGTCACAACTCGGCCTGGGACATCTGGGCGAACGTTTCCCGCATCAGTTGTCCGGCGGTCAGCAGCAACGCGTAGCGATTGCACGTGCGCTGGTCTACAACCCGCCCGTGATTTTGCTGGACGAACCCTTGTCAAATCTGGACGCCAAACTGCGCGAAGAAGCCCGTGCTTTTTTACGCGAGCTGATCGTCAGGCTGAACCTGTCCGCGCTGATGGTGACACATGATCAGGGTGAGGCGATGGCCATCTCTGACCGTATTCTTTTGCTCAACAACGGTGTCATCGAGCAGCAAGGTACGCCACAAAGCATGTACGAAACGCCGAACACCTTGTTCACCGCCGAATTCATGGGTAGCAATAACAAGTTGCGCGGCAAGATCATCAGCCGCGATGGCAACTTCGTCACGCTCGATGTCAATGGCAGTCAGCTCAAGGCAAGCCTGCGCGGCAAGAATGTCGCCGACGATGCGACAGCGATTATCCGCCTGGAAAAAGTCCGCCTGTCCGATACTCAGACCGATAACGCCATCAAGCTGCCGCTGACTACCTGCATGTATCTGGGCGACCGCTGGGAATGTCTGTTCGGGCATGCCGGTAGCGAAGGTAGCTTGCGTGCTTACTCACCGCATAAGCTGGAGCAGGGTGAGTATTGGTTGCAACTGGATGCGGATAAGTTGTGGGTATATTGAGTTCTTGCTTTAGCCTCAATATCTGACATATCAGGCGGATTAAAGCGCTGCAAATATGGCTGGTTTTGAGTTGGCTCCGGACCTTCATTCGCTGCGGCGCTGCCGCTTGTGATCGCTGTCCACGTTCCAGGAACGGCGTTTCTGGTGTTAAGTACCGGTCTCTTGTTTGTATTCGTACAACGGTAGACGCAGCGCAGCGCCAGCAAGTGATGGTGAAATTCCGAAATTTGTTGGTTCAGGCAAAGTTTGTCGCATAATGAGTGTGCACATCTGTCACTCATAGCTTGCCCATGCCATGTTCAAGATTCCAGCATTACAACTGACGGCTCCAAAAAACCTTCATGCGTTCATGGGACGCTTTTTGGTGTTGATTGTTGCTTATTTTTTCGCAGGGCGACTTGGCTTATTGATCCCCTACGTCAATCCCAATGTCAGCCTGTTGTGGCTACCGGCTGGTATCGCCGTCGCGGGGCTCATGCGTTATGGCAACCGCATGCTATTTGCGATCTATCTCGCCTGCGTCGGGCTGGAACTCAGCGCCGGCTTCAACATCCCGATCGCTCTGACCATGTCACTGGGGAATACCTTAGGTCCCTTGCTGTGTACACTCATTCTGCGACATCTGAAGTTCAACCGTCATTTTGTCCGGCGCAAAGACGTCGTCTGGTTCACCCTGGCATCGATGGCAGGCATGATGGTCTCAGCAACCGGGGGCAGCCTCACACTCTGGCAACATGGATTGATTCATGAAATATCCACCGTATGGCTGACCTGGTGGGCTGGCGATGTCGTAGGTACGCTGCTTATCGCGCCACTCTTGCTGTCGGTATCGCTACAATCAATCGCCTTATTGCACAATCGCGGCAAAGAAGTCATGGTCTTCATGGCTATCCTGTACGCGATCAATTGGTCCATTTTTTTAATGCAGCAGCACCAGCTTCACCTGACCTTTGTTGCTGTCGCGGCGATTGTCTGGCCCGCCCTGCGCTTTGGCGTAACCGGTGCGTCATTAACTGCACTGGCGTCTTCTATATTTGCGGCGTGGGCAACCTCGACTGGTCACGGGCCTTTTACCAGCACTGATTTGCACGGCAATCTGCTGATACTTTGGGTGTACATGACAACCATGGCAATCCTGGCGCTGCTAATCACTGCTTTACAGGCGGAAAGCACCAAGGCCACACACGAGGTAAAAGAAGCGTTTGAACGTATCAACAAAGTGGCATCCCGCTTGCCGGGTCTGGTCATGCAATACCGCATCCGGCCTGATCGCAGCGCCTGCATTCCGTATGCCAGCGATGCAATATTAAGCATCTTTGAAGTCTCTCAGGCGCAAGTGGCACAAGACGCCTTGTTCCTGTTTAAACGTATTGATGAACGGGATATAGAAAACGGCACCAACGCCATTCGCGAAGCCACCAGAACTCAATCAGCATGGCAGAGCGAATTCCGCTTTCACCGTCTGGATGGCTCGGTACGCTGGCTATACATCGACGGTTTACCGGAGCCTGAACCTGACGGCGCCATGTTGTGGCATTGCTTCGTGACCGACATCACCGACCGTAAGGATGCCGAAAGAGACCTCAGGATCGCCGCGTTTACCTTCGAATCACAAGAAGGAATTTTTGTCACCGATGCGCGATGGCATTTGCTACGTGTGAATCACGCGTTCACCTCAATTACCGGATTTGACGGTGAAGAGCTATTACATCAAAAACTTCAGCATTATTACACTCAGCAGCAAAACGACAATTTCTACGATGCCGTGCTCGATTCGCTGAAAGAACATCAGTTCTGGCAAGGCGAACTATGGAACAAACGTAAAAACGGCGAGATATATCCCCAGATGATCACGCTCACAGCGATCTCGGACAGCCGGGGAGAAGTCACCAACTATATTGGCTCTTTCACAGATATCAGTCGTCACAAAGGTTACGAGGCAGAAATCCGTAATCTGGCTTTCTATGATCCGCTGACACAACTGCCAAACCGGCGGCTGCTGATGGACAGGCTGCAACACCTGATCTCGCGCAGCAGCCGCAGCGATACACACAGTGCAATTCTGTTCATCGACCTGGATAACTTTAAGACCCTGAACGACACACGCGGTCATGATGCCGGCGATGTTTTACTGGTAGAAACCGCCAGCCGCCTGCAAACCTGCATGCGCGAAAGCGATACGGTCGCACGTCTGGGCGGCGACGAATTCGTCGTGGTACTCGAAGAACTCAGTACCAGCCGCGACGAAGCGATTCAGCAAACCGACCGCATCGCTGAAAAAATCCGCCAGCTATTGAGCCTGCCGTATCAGATCATGGATTTTGAACATCACGGCTCCAGCAGCATCGGCGTCTGTTTGTTCCAGGGCAACGACATCACGGTCAAGGATTTGTTCAAGCGTGCCGACACCGCCATGTATGAGGCCAAAACGTCGGGGCGCAATGCCGTACGCTTCTTCGATCCGGCGATGCAAGCCGTACTCGTCGTACGTATGATGCTCGAATCCAATCTGCGTCTGGCACTGGCAAATAATCAGTTTGAATTGTATTACCAGGTGCAGGTCAATTCTGACGGCAACCTGATCGGCGCAGAAGCGCTGCTGCGCTGGATCCATCCTGACCGCGGCTTTATCTCACCGGCAGATTTCATCCCACTCGCCGAAGAAACCGGCCTGATTATCCCAATCGGTTTGTGGGTGCTGGAAACAGCCTGCGCCCAACTCAAACAATGGGAAAACAATGAAGACACCCGCGACCTGAGCCTGGCCGTCAACGTCAGCGCCAAGCAATTTAAGCAAGCGGATTTTGTCGATACTTTTAGCGAAATCGTATCCCGGCACGGCATCGATCCTACCCGCCTGAAAATCGAACTGACCGAAAGCACCGTGCTCGACAACGTGGATGCCACTACCGAAAAAATGCATGAACTAAAAAAGCTCGGCATCTCATTTTCCATGGATGACTTTGGTACCGGCTATTCCTCACTCGCCTACCTGCAACGCCTGCCGCTAAACCAGCTCAAGATCGATCAATCGTTTGTACGCGACTTAAGCGATGACGAAAACGACGCGACCATCGTCCGCGCCATCATCTCACTCGGAACCAATCTGGGACTGAACGTAATCGCAGAAGGCGTAGAAACCTCGGCCCAGCGCAGCTTTTTGATCGAACATAACTGCTACGCTTTCCAAGGCTATCTGTTCTCTAAACCAGTACCGATGGACGGCTTCCTGAAACTGCTGAAACGCCCTGAACTCTTAAAATAAAGATCGTATTTTGGCGAGTCTGGCAGGCTTGCTACAGAACGTCGGTTTGATCGTCGCATTACGCATAGCCGACCGCTCCGGTCGCCAGCAAGTCTGACCCACCGATGCCCGCTTTCATCCCAGACTACTCAGCGAAGAACATATTTTGTCCAACATGATGGGACAATATTGGGGATTTCCAGATCAGGTCATCACCGCAATTACCGACCAGACCGACGACCAGCAAAACACCCCAACTGACCAACAAAATCCCTGGGGAAATTGTTACGCGACGCAGATGAACTCAGCCAGATTTGCCTCTTACAAAAATCCGGCATCGTAGAAGACGACGATGGTCGTATCAGTGAGGGTTTATCAATCAGCGCCAAACGGTGTTTACGGGCAATCAGTAAAAAAACATCTCATTACTCGATGTAGTTATCATCCATACAATTACACTTCATTTAAAAATTGTAGCCTTTTATGCTTCGATAGTAGTTATATAAGCTACATGAATGCTATCGCTGAATCCACACCTGTATAAGAAAATAATACGCGGAACAAAGGAAATTATTTAAGAGGGTGTTGTTTGTGATGCCTGCCATTCAGCTATGGTTCTGTCTTGAATTTCTTGAGCACACTCAGCAAACGATTTTCCTGATTTCTAACTTGATGTAATCCGGCGTAACCGCTATTAAATAATGCACCGAATTAGGCGGCATTGGATCAGGATCGTATAAGTCTAGATTATCGTTAGGTGAAGGAATGTTCACCTTTGCCTCGTGAGAAAATTTTATCAAATTTTTTGTATTTGACTGTTTCGGTAATCTTCAGCTGATAACACAGTATTGTATAGTCCAACAGACCTGTCTTTGTGCTTAGTGATACCTGTGTATTCTAAACTTGCGTCCTCGTAGCGTTTAAATTTATATACCGCATCGTTCATTAGACCACTATTAAATACCCCAAGGCTAACTAGTAATTCAAAGTCTTTTTGTATTAGACCTGTTACTTTTTTAAATAATGCGGGTTCAAGTTGAATAATCACATCCTTCAAACTACGTTCGCGATAATCTGTCAGATACATAAAAACAGGGACACGGGTAGCAAACTTAATTAATTTTTCCTGAATCTGTTTACGTATTAACTTGTATTCTTTTTCCTCTTCCGTGAGTTGTTTTTTCTCTGGCTTCGTTAAGTCACGCTCATTCGCCTCCGCCTTAGTTTTTTTAACTGAATCAGATTTATTGATAATAGTTTCAATATCCTGATTGAGATTACGAAAACCCTCAATACTCATCAATGCTCGCATAGCATCTTCGTTCTTCATGAGCTTTTCAAGCGTGCCATTGTCTACGTTAACTAATAGCGCGCTTTCCCAACGTCGTGCTAGCAGAGTCGCTGTGGTGCCGCTCATTGCCATGTCCAGGATTCCAGCAGCATCGATTTGCCTCATAGAGCTGCCGTCATAAGCTAACACCGGCAAGAAGTGAATGAACTCTGCCACTTTAGCTTCAGGATTAGATTCGTTCACATTCAGGCGACAACTGTAATCGGCGATCAGGGGCGAAGTCAAATACGTAGCATTCGTTTTTGACGATCAGTTCATTGTTCGGATCATTGGCGTCATGCCCGCGCACCACCCACGGCGTTTGCACGCGAAATGCTCCTTGAAAATATGTCTCGGGGCTAGTGACATTGCGTAGCATTAAAATCCCCGTCCACGGTGCGACCGATACGCCCGTGGTCAGCTTGCCGCAGGACAGCGTAATAGATTTGGTATTAAGGCCATTACCCAAAGCTTTTTTTACAGGTGGCAAAGCGGCCACACCTATTCCTGCATCACTGCCCGCTGCAACCACGACGCTGTAATCGTGATAAAACTTGTTTTGTCGTTGCGCGAGAAGATTGCCCATCGCATGGCATGCTGCCACGGATGGTAGAAACCAAAACGTGTGTGACAGCACATGTAGCAAACGCACATCAGCAAACGGCATCGGCGGCTTCTCTGCACCTAGTTTTAGATTATCAACGGTGGTCTCCAACATCGCGCCACGAATTAAATCTAGCCACTTTTGTACTTCATTTTCATACTTGAATTTCGCAACAATATCTTCGCCGTCAGCTTTGAAAAATTCATTCAAATCAAATTCATCAAACTCACCTTTTAACGCCACATCACGAATCGCAGGTGGCAATTGATACGTCAACATCACCATGCGCGGTAAGGCTGCGTAAGGATTGATCTGTACGGTAGGCCAGTTCTCTTTGGCGCGTTGCTCGTCAGAATATGTCCAGTTATAAATCTGCTCTTCGATAAACTCACCGGATGCAATCGCCCGGAACGGCGTACCAGACAAATACAAATACGCTCGGGTGGTAATCGGCATATTGCCTTCTTCAAAATACGCAATGCCTTCGCCTTCGGCAAAACCAATTTCGTTTTTATCCTCCGCCTCAAATAAATCTTTAGCATTCGTACGCCACGCGCCGTAATGGTATTCATCAAACACCACGCAATCCCAGTTGGTGGTGTGTACCCATTCATTTTTCGCCTTGATACCGCCAGCAGAATTTTTACCCAAATAATCTTGAAACGATCCAAAACAGACGATCGGTTTGTCTGTGTCGGCATCTCCGAACGCCAAGCCGTCACGTACAATAAACTGCCAACCTTCAAAATCCAGATGGTTCGCCAAATCCTCTGCCCACGCGTTTTGCACCGCAGGTTTAAAAGTCAAAATCAGAATTTTTGACCAACCCATTTTTTTCGCCAACTGATACGCGGCGAAAGTTTTGCCAAAGCGCATTTTGGCATTCCATAAAAAATGCGGCGTTTTATCAGGATTCTCAGCACTGTAACTATCAAAATACTGTCTCGCTTTGTCAACTGCCGCCTGCTGCTCCGGGCGCATGCCAAAATTCAAGGTGCGCCTGTCTTGATTGATACGACCTATTTTCACTTCCAAAATTGCCGCTTGCACGGCAGCTATATCACAGACAAACCACTCACCATTATCACGTCGCACCTGCTGACGTGCCAACACACGATGGACATCGTGATCGGTAAAGAAACTGCCATCTTCACGCATCGCCACTTCGTCCAGCAATATGGTGTAAGACTGATTGGGCAGTTTGACGGGATACTGCGCTTCTACCCGCTCCGACACGCTCTTGCTGGTGTAGCCGACTTTCAGGCAATCGGGATAACGACTGTCAGCATAAGCGTAGATTTTTGGCGTGCCGGGTGCTGGGAAGAAATCGTTGGCTTCGTTATGCATCCGTTGCCTCTTGCGATAAATCCATCGGGCGAATCATGGATTCGATGAACGCGATTTCATCGGACGTTAGGCCGTATTTGGCATAAAGTTTTTCGTCTGACCAAGGTTCGCTGTAATCTTGAATTGGTACGAATGAAAATCTATCTTTAGGATTGTCTTGTGATATTTTTCGTAGAAAGACCATAAACCTAAAGAAGCGCGTGCAAATGTAGCTACTCAAATTTTTTGCGTGCACGATATTTCCAAGCACATCGCAAACTATATAAGTCTCTGTGCAGCAGCTACCAGCTTCCGCAATAATTGGTTTGCCTATGATCTGATGTGGGTAAGTGTAGCCGCCGTTGTAGGAACGACTAACAATGACTTTATGCTTGTCTATCCAATGTGCATTTTGGACGACCTTTACTCTCTCAATATGGCCTACTTCCTTAAATGCAAAAATTTTCACGCTTTCAGGAAATGAGGTTTTTTTATAGTCTCTGAAATTCGTCCTAAATCCAAACGGCTTTTGTGATGACATTTTGGTGTCAAAGCTTGGCTCTGATAAACGCTGGACTTTTTCTAAAATTGGTACGGCGTCATTTAGCCTCACGAACACGTCATACGTTCCAATATCACGAATCAATGAAGGCTTGTATTCGTTGTTGATGACGGGTGTGACTTCGCAGTTACCTGAGTTATCTTTGTCCCATAAAAAATAGCAAACACCACCCTTTATCTCAACGCCAGGAAAACAATCTGCGGCGTTATGGAAGTCCACAATTTTCCTGATGCGCTTGTCCGCCAGCATGACTTCACGGAACGTATCTAGCCCCTTGCCGCCCGCAAACCATCGCGAGGGAATAATCATGGCTAAGTATCTTGGGCTTAGTTTTTTGGCTTGCTCCACAAATTTATGATAAATCGGCGACGCACTTGCTTGTGCTCCCCCATCACTTAACTGGTATGGCGGGTTGCCAATAATCACATCAAATTTCATGTCTGTTCCAAAGTGTTCTACGAGGTTGTCTGTGTGAATAAAAGGGTAAGCGTGGGTTTCTAAATCGCCTGCGCGGTCGTATACCTCTTGGCTCGCCCCGCAGTAGCTACATTTACCACTGGTCCATGTGTGTGCAATCCGTGCATAACGGATGTTGCCCTGCTCGTCATCAAAATTGTTACAGATCGACAGTGGGCTATTGGCGGCTTTAGCGCAGTACACGCTGCGCCGCGCCAGCAGACTGGTCAGCTCGGTAATGGCGATGCCGTACAACTGTTGTTGGAAAATATGGTTGGTGCGCGTTTGCAGGTCAGGCATCTGTCCTTCTAGTCCCTTAATCAAACGCTTGGCGATCTCGCGCAGGAACACACCTGATTTCGTAACGGGATCTAAAAATTTTGCATCGGGGTTTTCCCATAACTCAGCTGGCAAGGTATCGAGCATGTGGTTGACCAAGGCGGGCGGGGTGAAAACTTCGTCATTGGACAGATTCGCCAGGCAGGTGAGTACGTCCGGGTTGTAGTTGGTAGTGGCGCTTTGGGCTTCTATTAACTCGGTGTGAACTATGCTTGTGCTATTGGTTACGTCATTCATTTCTAGACTCCACACCAAGCGCTAAAAAATGGATCAGTGGATAGTCTTTAACGGGGTGAACTTCATATGAGTAATCGCCTTGATCAGACTGCTGCAAGCTGCCATTACTGTTGTGGTTGACCGTCTTATTAATATTTTCCGACGAAAACAAATCGTCTGGTGGAGGTGGGGTAGATAGTCTGACCAAATCGTCATATACAAAATCACGCCGCTTTAGCAGGCTGCCGTTAACAGCTGACCACTCTGCAAAGACGATAGATCGAGGTGGTTTATTGGCGTCTCCGACAGTTTTCAGCGTCAATGCGTCGCCATGCAAAATATTACAGCGCAGTAGGTAGCGAACGGCGTGGCGGCATTGCTCTTTGGCTTGGGTTTTGAAGAGCGCGCTGTATGCAGTGTTAAACATATCAAAAAGGCGCGTCTGGCAAGCCGCTACATTGTCGGCAAGAATATCAATTCCATAAATCGACGCCACCGCAATGACCGCATAGCGCTCGTATTCCAGCTGTGATTTGGCGTAGCGCATAGCGATAACGCTTAATTTTCGATTGAGTATTTCCACCAAAAAATTACCTGTACCACACGCAGGTTCTAAAAATCGGGAATCAATCCGTTCTGTTTCTGACTTAACGAGATCCAGCATGGCGATAACTTCACGTGGGTTTGTGTAAACCTCGCCATGGTCAGCGACACGCTGTTTAGAAACGACTTGCCGACACAGTTCTGTAGACGAAAGTTTTTTACCTGATATTTCGTTCAGGTTTAGCAAAGAAACTCTTGCTGAACTATCGGCACTTTCTAAAACTTCTGCTGCATTTTGATAACCATTAGAAATGCTTTCGGGTGGTTGCTCAGGCAGGCTATTAGACATTTTTATTGGGACATTAATTAACGTAACCAATAGTTTAGTTTATAACGTAACTAATTCGCCAGTTACGTAACTAAAAGCTGTCGCTAGTAACGTAACTACATGGATAACAAAAAAGAAAAATTCGCAGCCAGATTAACCGAGGCAATGAGGGCGCAGGGCTACAATGCAGAACCTGCTGTGCTTGAGAGGGAATTTAATTTGCGTCATTATGGAGAGCCAATGACGTTACATGGGGTACGTAAGTGGTTGATTGGCACATCAATTCCACCGTACGAAAAAATTGTAACGTTAGCAACATGGCTGAACGTGCCGCCTGAGGATTTAATTTTTGGTTTGGAAATAAAGCAAAAAATTAAACAAAAAAATGCGAACTGGAAGGACGCTATTTCATACAACGAGCGCGAGACTTTCGAAGCGTTTCTCAACTTACCAGCACCTCAACGAAAAATCGTGCGTGAAGTTATTTTAGCTTTCGCTATGGCTTATCCCCTATCAAACTGATACTTTAGCAATAGTTAAACGTATCGAATTATTCACTAGTTCAAAATCAGTATTTTGAAGTTCTGCATAACTAAAAAATAAGTGTAAATTTGTCTCTACCGAATAAATTTGCCTAGTGCTCTCCCATTTAAATACACCAAGCTCATTTCATCTTTTACGCTAGGAATCAGTGATTTTCTCCACTTTCATTTATATAAATTTTTTCTGACTGTGACACCATTGCTTCAAGTAAGAATAGTTATCAGTGCTAAAAAATTAATTTTTAGCCCTATTTATCAAGCAACGACAAATCAACCCGTCCGTCTCTCATCGCCGGACACCAGAAATAGTTGCCACTTACCGGATGGCTGAACTTGAACAGGGCATCGACGATGCCGTCTTCTGCGCCTGACATGCGGCGTAATTGTGCTTCAAATGCATAGAACGAATTGCCGAATGAGACGAAGTTCAGGCCTGCTTTGCCTTGTTCCGTCCAGGGCATGGAGCGGCGCAGTGAGAATGCTTCCGGGGCAAAATCTTCTTGTGCTGTGCGTTTGACATGGGCGGATTCTGGTGCGTCCTCTAGTTCTTCGTTATCGCTTTTGCGGCGGCCAATGGCCTTGTCCTGATCCTCGCCGGGCATAGCGTCAAATTTCTCAAACTGATGTAGCCATTGCTGTACGGCGACCATGCTGCTGCCGTCTAGTCCTGCGCCTTGTTCTTGCACGATGGCGGCGGTAAAAGCGGCGTCGTCATGAGGGTTTTCTGTGCCATCTTCGTAGCCGGTCAGATCGCGGCCGGTGTCGTATTTGAAGGCATCTAACTGATGCTGTAATTCAAAGGCATCTTGCAATGCGGTCTGGATGTGGCGAGCATGATGGACCAGTGCGCCGCGTTCAGGGGCGCGCAGCCAGCACCAGAGGTCGGCGGGGGTGGATGGCAGACGGACGCGACTGCCATCTATGCCATCAAAGTTACGTAATCCATTGATCGTGGCACCGAGTTTATCGGCCAGATTGGCACCAATACCCAGAACAATCTGTTCGCCGTCAACAAGCTTTGTCAAAGCGGCTAAGGCTTCGCGTATCGCGGTGGCATCGGCGCTCGCTTTGGCATGAAATGTGAGGTAGGACGCATGAGCGGATAACGCTTGTAGTATGCCTTTTTGCATAAGATATTCCGTAAAAATAGATGTGGTTTTTTTGGTGTGAGCGGCTGGCGGCTAGCGATTGATCGTTGGCTATTGGCAGTGGAGTATTTGTACTGAGCATTGACGACAGCAAGCGCGAATTTATGTACAAAGTCATTGGGGAGGCCGCTGGTAATACAAATCCCATTCGGTCTCGTGACTGAAGATAAAACCATGCTTGCGATAAAACCGGTTTGCCTCGCTATCGCGCAAGGCACCGACATGCAAGATTGCGCCTTGCTGATCAATGTCGCTAAAAATCTGCTGTAGCACCTGAGTACCGATTCCGCGTCCGTGGAATGCGGGATCGATGTAGAGATGGTCAAGCAAGATGCCGCCTTCGCAGGGTTGTAATGCGACAAAACCGACGCGTTGCTCATTGTGGATGATATGTCGGGTCGCTGCCGGATCGTAGCTGGCACGCAGGCGCTCACGCGCACGTTGCGGGTCAAAGCGACCCAGACGTTCCAGACTCGGCTGCATGGCGCGGATGCGCAGGGCGAGCAGGTCTTCAAAATCCTCTTTGCTGGCGGCGACCAATTTCACGATGCCGGACATAGGTTTATTCTTCTGGCCAGGCTGCGTTGACGATGTCTTCAATGTTGTCGGTGTTGCCGATTTTTTTGATTGCGTCATCCCAGGCCTGCGGCGCGGGCTTTTGGCGTGTGGTTTGTTGCGGCGGGACTTTATTAAATTGCAGGTCATACCATTTCGGTGACTCTAGCGTCATCTTGATCGCGAATACAACGGTGCCACGGGCGACAGAGAAGGCCTGGATTTTTTTCGCGGCGGTCAGTATATCGTTCTCGATCGCCTCGCTTACCGCTGGCTCCATGTCAAGCCAGGCAGCAGTTTTGCCATCGTCACGCACGGCCATCACGAGGTAGCCGCTGGTGGTGTCGACATTGGCTTTTTTTAATGCTTTCCAGATGAAGGACTGGACCTTGTTCGAGTAGCGGACGATTTCGTCGTTCTTGATTTGTTTGGCTTGCAGCACGTCTTCTGGCTGGAAAAAATATAGCTGACCAAAACGTACTTCTGCCGCCTGCGCCAGCGCAGCACAGGTCAGCAATACAGAGGCGAGGAGTAGTTTCATAGCGGTTCAGACGGGCGTTGGCAATTTTGATAAATGCTTAGTAGGCGGTTAGTAAGTAACTAAGCAGGATTGGTGACGAACACACCGGCAGTGCGATTTTTCTGTACATTGTTCCAGTTAAATACCTGTCCGTTCATGGCGACATACACGCCTGCCGGCAACAACTGTGCGACGCCGCAGGCGAAGCCGAGATTGAACAAGGCATCAGAATTGGCGATCTCGTAAGGGATCATCGCGCCGGTGAATACAATCGCTTTGTCGAGATTGGCTGCGCCTAAGACTTCGGCGGTTTCGCGCATGGTGTCGGTACCGTGAATGATCACGATGGCACGCTCAGCCGCTTGCTGGCAAGAGTTCAGAATACGTTGACGGTCTCCATCAACCATATCGAGCGAATCCATAAGATGGTCGGCTTCCAGAGCCACAGGTACGGTGATCCGTGCGCGCTTGAGCACGTCGGGTAAGTGGCTTTCGGCAAACCCGAGTTTGCCAGCCAGTTCATCATAATGTTTGTCGAAGGTTCCGCCGGTGGCAATGATGCGTAATGTCATGATGGTAGTTAAAATGAATGAAGAATAAATAAAGAATACGTCGATAAAAAATTCGTGCACTACCTGGTGCCGGTCAGCGGTAACAATCAGTGTGACATTTAAGTGTCACACCAGGTTGTCACATCAGGCTGTAACATCAACTAGATCAACTAGATCAATTAAGCCGATTAGCTGTTTCAATCAATCGTGTCAATCAACATCGTCGGCAAATATTGGTCATATTGTAGCTCTGAAGTTTGCTGTCGGCGACTTGGATTTGGATTAGACTAAGACCTTATTATTTGTTTGACCGTTTAATTTTCATCCTTTGCAGTCTCATGAAACCGATCGCTCCAGGTACTGTTATTTTTCATCGTCATCGTGGCTATGGCGTGCTGACCGCTGTCAATCTGTTGACGGGCTGGGTGGCGGCACGCTTTGGCAATGAGTCACGGACGCTAGACCTGAATTTATCGACGGATGAGATTCAACATGCCGATGGCGAGGCGATCCTGTTTCGCCGGCAGCCGCCAGAGCGCATGCCGCATGCGCGTCTGATGGCAATGGTGCGCGAGCTGCATGGCGCCGGTTATCAAAAACTGTACCTGTACAGCTGGCCGAAACCGTCAGGTCTGCACTGGCGCTGGCAATTATTTACCGGACCACGGCACTGGATGCAAAGACCGTGGCGCGAGGGCTGGTATGGCTCTGGAGCTGATTACAATTTTAACCCGGTGATGGGCTGGGGTGACGCGCCGGGTGCCACTACGGCAGAGCTGATCGCTGCGCTGGCACGGTTCGATCCTGCCGGTCTGGCGCAGGCTCTGGGACGAGATGAAGATCATACGCAATGGTTCGCTCAGATCTGCGATGCCTTGCTGCCAAATTATGCCTACAGCCTGGGTGCCGATACACCGGATGCCCCTTTGCCCGTGCACTTGCCGGTGTTTGCCGTGCGTCAGCGCATGCCGGATTATGCAGGTGAGCCGCTGACCTGGCCACCGGGATGGGAGCGCATCTGGGGGCCAAATGCCTTGTCCGGTCAGACCTCGCGCTACCCGGTCGTACGGCACGATGTGCTGCCTGCGGGAATGAATCTGTCTTTATTGCCTTAGCGGCTGTTGACATATACTCCCCCTATTTATCATTAAAATAAGGCTTACTCCGCAGGTTTTATAAGAACATTAAAAATATACTTAGGGCAGTATATTAATTTCTCTTCAGCGCCGGAGCAGATTGTCAGGATCTGTCTTCGTTTTTTCTTAGAAAAATCGGGTAAGCCAGACCATGACGACGACGCTCATTTCGCTACACCGCCTCCGGACTTTACAGCTGTGCTGGCTGGCTATCACGCTCTGTTTGTCCGCCAGCATTCACGCGCAGACCCTGGATATTTATACCGAAGACTGGCCGCCAGTCAGCTACGCCAATGCGGGTAAAGCCGAGGGCATGGCCGTCGAGGTGGTGCAAGCCTTGCAGGCGCGCCTAGGCAGCAGCCAGCCGATCCAGGTCGTCCCATGGGCGAGAGGCTACAAAGCCGTGCTCGAAGAACCTAACGTCATGCTATTCACCATGGGTCGCTCTGAGGAACGTGAAAAACTGGTCGTCATGCTCGGACCGATCGCGATTTCCAATACCGCATTGTTCACTCGCAAGGGCAACGCCGTGGTGCTGCGCAGATTGCTTGGCAATGACTTACGCAAATACACAGTGGGCGCATATCGCTCCAGTATTTTTGCCGATACCGCCAGAAAAAAGGGTTACCTGAATATCGATCAGGCCGCCACGCCGCATGTCATTGCGAATATGTTGCTGGCAAAGCGTTTTGATCTGTGGGTGGAGGGAAGTCTGGTAGTACCGTCGATTTTGAAAGAAATCGGTCATGCGCCCGACGAGGTCGAACAAGTGCTGGTACTCGATAGTCTCGAATTGTATTTAGCCTTCTCCAAAAAAACACCGTCCAGCATAATCAAGGCCTGGGAAGACGCGTTGCGCTGGCTGAAAAAAGAAGGTACCTATGCCAAAATTCATCAAAAATGGCTGCCGAACGACACGCCGCCAATGGACGTGATCCGTTTAGGTACATCGGATCTGCCTTAATGCAAATGCTGGGTTGGTTTTGCAGCGGGCTACCATGAACTGTCGTTACGCCATGTCCACGCAATCGTCTGTCTGTTTTGTCCTTTCCTTAACCAAGATGTTCTGTCACTGACCGTCACTCCGGAGCTTCCATGTTGCGTTTTGCCTCACGTCCTGCCGTTATCGCCAGCCTTCTGGCCTTTCCCTTGCTATCAGTCCAATCCATCATCGCAACAGCACAGAATGACACGACTGCGCTAACGCCCGTTGCTCGTCAGCCAGCAATTGAACAGATCGTCAAAGAAATTTCTCCGGCGCGGATTAACGCCTACATCAACAAGCTCGTCAGCTTTGAAACCCGCCACACCATGTCCGATACCGTATCCGACACCCGAGGTATTGGCGCAGCACGGCGCTGGATCAAAGCCGAACTGGAGCGCTGTGGTACGGTAAAAGGCAGCCCCGGACTGGCGGTCCGCTTTGACAGTTATATCGAACCCGCAGGCCGCCGCCTGACGCAGCCAACCGAGATCGTGAATGTCGTCGCCGAGTTAAAAAGCGCCGTACCAAGCGACCGCTACTATGTGGTCAGCGGCCACTACGATTCGCGGGCGACAGACGTCATGGATGCCACCTCATTTGCACCGGGCGCCAATGATGACGCCTCCGGCACGGCGGCCGTGATGGAAATGGCCTGTGTCATGGCGCAGGCAAACTACCCGCTTAACGCCAACCTGATTTTTATGGCTGTTGCAGGCGAAGAACAAGGTCTGTTCGGCGCGGCGCATTTCGCCAAGACTGCCCGCGCTGGCAAGATGAATATTGCCGGCATGTTCACCAACGACATCATCGGCAGCTCACGCGCGGACGACGGCCATCTCGATAACACCCAGGTACGCCTGTTCGCCGAAGGCATCCCCGCACTGGCAGACATGCCAGAAGCCTTGCGGACCCTGATCAGTACCGGTGGCGAAAATGATTCCCCATCACGCCAGCTGGCACGCCATGTCAAAGCCGTCGGCGAAGCCTATGTATCCGGCTTTAAAGTCACCATCGTCAACCGTCGCGATCGCTACCTGCGCGGCGGCGATCATATTCCGTTTCTGGAGCAAGGCTACGCCGCATTGCGCTTTACCGAACCGAACGAAGACTTCAATCACCAGCATCAAAATGTACGGGTAGAAAACGGCATCAAAATCGGCGACCTGCCCGAGTATGTCGACGTCAATTACACCGCCCAGGTCGCCAGAGTCAACGCTGCCGCCTTAGCCTCATTGGCAACCGGACCAGCAGCACCGGCACAAGTAAAAATACAGACTGCCCAGCTAGAAAACAGCACAAGCCTGGTCTGGCAAGCCAATACAGAAGCTGACCTGGCAGGCTACCGCATCCTCTGGCGCGAAACCACCGCAGCGAACTGGCAACACAGCCTGGACGTCGGCAACGTCACCAGTTACACGATGAAAAATGTGTCGAAGGACAATGTGTTTTTTGCGGTGCAGGCTGTGGATAAAAAAGGAAACGTCAGCGTTGCCAGTTATCCTCTGCCCTTGCGTTGAAGTTGTTAGAGGTTAGTAGCATTTGTCGGATTTTGTTGCTGGAGAGGGAGTTGCGCGAGTAATGTGCGAGTCCCTTATTTTGTTGTGCTGGGTATGTAGACAGATTCAGCGTTAGTGTTCATCCCAGCATCACAGCGTACGACATGCAGTCAACTGTGCATGCCTACGATTACGCGACGCTAATCGCATCGACATGAGCGGTTTAAGCATGTGTCAAGTTCACGCATGGTCGCTATGCCATGCCGCAATCAGTGCGTCAAAATTTTCAGGATTCCCCGTATACCGGAGCGCTTTTTCATCAATATGAATCCATTCCTGTTTGCTGTCAGTCCAAATATGCCCGCACGGTACTAAGTCTTTCGTATTGTTTAGTGTGCCAGGCTTAATACTGAGAATGTCGGATCCTATAACTTGATGAAATACGCGTGTACCGCATACCCCGCAGAAGCGACAAGACATTTTGCGGCCAGAAGGCATATGCCTGACCCATTCTTTTAGTTCCCCGCTTAGAACCTCAACTTGGGCATTCTTTATCCAGAGTGCCATGCCGAATGCACTTGCCGACTGGCGCTGGCAATCCGTGCAATGACAGGCAAACAGCGTTGCAGATGTTCCGGTCACAAGATAATTGACGGCAGCACACTGACATTGGCCGACAAATTTTTCTGTCATGATTTTTCTCCACGTGGAAGATGCGTGAACCGCACCTTTGTTTTGCATATGTACGATGATGCGGCGCTAGTCTTACCTAAGCGGACTTTTGTGTAAGACCCGTTGAATGATGGCTTAGGTGGCGGCATCAACATGGCGACTCAATGCTCGCAATGAAATCAATTTCGACCGAGGCGTTTTTGGGTAACTGATATACACCGACTGAAGTACGTGTGTGTGCACCAGCAGGACCAAGAACATTGAATAGCACGTCAGATGCGCCGTCTGCGACTTCACTCTGCTGAGTGAACTGTTTATCTGACTGTACGAATACGGTAATGCGCTGAATGCCTTTCACACGTTCCAGTGTACCCAGCGACTGCTTGAGTAGCGCAAGCGCTCTCATTGCACAGACCTTCGCACCGAGCTGAGCGTGCGCCAGTGAAGTCTCGGCACCGACAGCGCCTGTGACAACAACATCACTTCCGACTCGCGGAATTTGACCGCTGATATAGATGCGGTCGCCGTCCCGCACCAAGGACGCATAGTTGCCCCCGATCTTGATTTCGCCGTCGAAGCGGTATCCGAGTGCTGCTGCTTCTTCCACAAATTTTGTGTCGCGGGACATTATTGCTCCATGAGATTTGTGAACACAGATTCTGACGCCCGACCGTGAATTGATTGGCGCGCTCCATCCGAGTTGATTGTTGAGTTATGCATCGCTACCAATGTCATGTTTCTTTGCACCTGAGAGACGATGCATAACAGCGAGAAACATGACGACAGCAACAGAAATAATAATAAATGACCCGCCAAATTTTTCTCGTCACATATAGGCTTTTGGCTTGTGATTGCCAGATTAAAATTTACTAAGTAGTGCGCAAATGCTTCCATAAACAACACATTCAATAAGGTGATTCAAGTTAATGACACGAGTCTTTTTCGCATATGTTAAAGCTGCGTATTGAGTTGCATAGCGCTGAGTTACCGAGATCGTCGCCACTAGATAATTAATAGAGAAAAAATTGTCATTGGCGATTCTCTTCCGGCCGTCATGTTAATCGTCGAATTTACGTCCGTGCTATTTGCGACGACTCACACTTGAGTTAAGCCTCGCCGCGAGACAGCGTCGGCTTGGGCGAATTGTTAGCCCTTGCGTGCGGCACGGCAATATCCGCTTGCCTGGTGAAATAGAAGCCCCGGTTGACGACCGTAAACGCACAGGCCGCTGCAAGGTAGAACAGCCAGCCCGTCGAGCCACCGGGAAGGCTTCCGCCGTCTACAGAGGGCAACAGCACACGAAGAATGTCGGGATGCGTGTTGGCTGCCCAGTGGAGTGCAACCGCGGGCCAGACCGAGCCGCGCGCACGCTGCACGAGGAATACCGCAAAGATGGACCAGGTTTCCAGATAGGTCAGGAAGCGCAACGCCGAGGCCGGAGCAGCAAACACCGAATCACGGTAGAGAGCGCAGTGCCAAGCCCACCAGATGAGACCCGTCACGAGCGCGGCCCAGAACGGAGCCAAGCGACGCAACAGCGCTGGCTGGACATACCCGCGCCACCCGAACTCCTCGGCGAGTGGGCCGGTGACTAGAGCGGCGCCGAGCGAGAGACTTAGCATGGCCGCCGGTGACAGGACAACACTTGAAACGGGCACGCCTGTTGTGAACAGGTAGCTAAAGCCCAAGGCCAGCGGAATAAGCACCGCGACCAGCACGTACCGCGGGACCGATAAAACACCAAACACCCGCTGGCAGAATGCGACAAGACCTTGTGTCCCGCCGTCCGCAAATGCCGCAGCGAACCCAGCGATACTGGCGAAGAGTGGAAAAAGCCAAATGCTTAAATCCTCGTTCTGCACGAACAGCCATCCTATCCACGGAATACCGAACGCGACCAATACGAAAGTGAGTGGGCCGGCCATTGAGCTACGAGTCATGAACTTCCTTGTATTGAGTAATACCTAACGTTTGATATGAGAGGTTAGATTCGCGTCTTGGCAAGTGCGCTGACCATGAAGTCATTGGCATTCAGGCCACCGACCTCCTCTGTGCCCAGCGCCTGAGGGGTCACATGCGGGGCAGGCCAGAGAGCATGGATGCTGAAGCGCTCTATTCCCGCTTGATCGAGTTGCTCGGTTAACTCGTCTCTTGCACTTCGCGCCACCGCAGTGGCGAAGTAGGCAGCGGCACCAGCTAGCAGATCTGAAACTTGGAGTTGAGGAACGTTGCGAGAGTCGGAAAAGTTCAGTGTTCGGGCTCTCAACGGGAACTCAAATTTCCGGCGGTCATAACCAATCATTGTCGGAGCCACATCAGGATTTATCATTGCCGCCAGATTCTCGCGCTCGGCAAAGACTGGCTTGGACTCGTCGTGCGTAGCAACGAACGCTTGACCAATCTGAGTGCCCCACACGCTGAGTTGATGAAACAGCGTGCCGATTGCTGGGTCTAGGGCGATGTAGTTGACGCCCTGGAGTATTTTGTCAATGTCCCGCTCGGCGACGAGATACGGGGCGAAGGAGGCTTGATGCCGAGGGCTGCTGCAATTCTCGTAGAGCGCTCTTACTGACGCGAAGAAAGCAGCCTTCGTAGCTGTACTCGGAGTCCTGATCATCGCTACGAAGGTGGACAAGAAAAGATCGAACCGCTCTGCGCCGCAGAAGACCGGTGTCACATAGTAGTGAAGGTTTGCAATTGCAATGTTTGCACCCCTCGCGTACAGATCAATACCGTCACGATGAGCAAGTGTCTCTTCGATTAGGTCAACCGCTTTACAGATCGCCATGTAGCGCTTGTGCGTAATCGATACTTTGACTCGCTCTGGAGTCAAGAGAGGCGACGAGAGAAATTGCAGCAGCCTGCTCTTTCCGGCTGCCGACTTCTTCAGCGATGTGAACTTAACTTCACGAGTTTGTGGCGTTCGAACAAGATTCAGTAGCTCGTCCGCCTCCTCGCGACTGAAGTTAGTTGAAGCAAGTACGAAGACGGGTTGATCGGGATCGAGCAGCGCAGCCCCAGTATTTCCCGCTTCGTCGAAATGAACTTCGGATGCCATTGTGTAGTTGCGAATCTAACGTTTGAGATGAGAGGCGGCGCCCGGCTTGCCGGGTGACGTCCTCTCGATTGAAGGGTTAGGCGGCTCTGCTCGCATTGCCATGACTAAAGGGAATTCCATTCGTGCACCACGACCTGAAAGGCATCTTCGTAGTGAACTTTGCCAGGATTCTTGGAGCGCAGCATTCGTACTTGCAGGCCATGCTCTTCGAGAAGTGTGCCGATCGCGCGCAGGCGACGAATGGGTTCGACGGCGGTGTCTTTGAACCAAGCGGCGACAGTTTTCGGCCAGTTTGAAGATGAGTAAGGCGGACAAGGCAAATGCTTGTTGAGCCATTCGTAGTGCTCTTCGAGAATGGCTTCCTCGTTGGCGGTGAGCACACCGGACTTCCGTAGTAGCTTGGCTTCAGCAACGAGGCCAGTTAGGTGCTTGTGGTTTTCATGGTCGGCGCCGACAACTAGACGGATGAACATTTGAGACGCCTAACGTTTGACTTAAGCGGCGGGACAAGGGCGCAGCCCTTGGCACGTCCGCTTGAAGGAAGGGTTAGATTCATTCCGCGGCATCATCGGCTGCGGTATTTCCTGGCTTCTTGTCCCTCGCAACCTTGCTTCCAAAGTAGAAGCCGAGGATCGTAGTCAAGGCGTGGCTCAGGATTGTTGGTGGAGGTTGATCAACATGCGTGATCGCCAAGTAGCAGATGGTGACTGTGATGCCAATGGCAATAACTGCAGGCGCACCACCAACGGTAAACAACTCGCGGAGCAATGAAATAAATGGATTGCGCTGCCGCCGACCATTTAGAAAGCGGAACAGTTCAGGACCGTTGAAGAAGAAGTGCTCTTTGTCTCCGTCGAAGAAGACAAAACTGTCAACGGGTCGATTCTCCTTGCCGCTTTGCCATGTGACAGTGAAGATCGTCCCACCGAACATATCGGCAAGCTCGCTTCGGATGAATGCGTTCGACGGATCAGCGGTCTTGTGCGTCCTTAGAGTTAACGCCACTGCGCGTTCTTGTTTCTCTTGTGGGGTCATGGCAGTCTCCATATGAATCTAACGCTGAGCTGACTGGAACTGCGCACAACACACAGAAATCAGAGAGCAAGTAATCAAAAAAATGCCAAACGTCGAAATGCCTACATGCGCAGTTTCCGCGTCGAGCGTCGTGTTAGGTGGCATTGGCAGCTACCCCGTCCTTCATGACCGCAGTTCCATTCTTCACCTTGTAGCGCACGATCAAGTACCAGGGAAATCCGACAATCCAAAAGAAGGCGATAGCGATGAACAGAACTGGTGGCGAATAGGAAATACCGGACTTGTACTGATTGAGCCGCAACTTTGACGAATCGATGGAGGCCCACAGTGCGGTCACAAGAATCATTAACCAAGTCAGATTGAAACCAGCCAGCGCGGACGCCAGCAAGACTCCAACGAGCAATAGCAGTGTGAGCAATAGAGCAAGCCACGGTTTCATTTATGTTTCCTCCCAAAGAACCTTGAGCGCCATCTAACTTGATTTAATTTTCATTTTGCAATGATAACCGAAGATGCAAAAATAACAAGCTTGCTCTACATCTCTTGAAACCCTCATGAGCGCGAGCTGTATTTAGTTATACTGATTAAAAATACAGTATAACCAAATGGACAAAAACGTCACCCCGTAAAACCGAGTTGACTTGACCAAGTGCGCGAAAGTCTGTTCAAAAAACCTGAAACCTTTAGAGCAAAAAATAAGTCTATTTGGCGTTCTCAAAACGAGTCAGTTGCTGATTCGTTCTGGTTTGCGGTGAGCCGTCTGCGCCGAAGGATTCGAAGGTGGTCTGTACGCTTGATTTGGTGTCGGGGCTGTACCAGACGATATTTTGTGTGGTGCCGGATGACGTTGGGTTGTCCATGGTCCAGCTATTTTTGTAGACAATCTTGAGGGCTTTAAATTTGCCTGCGGGGACTTCGATGGTTTCCCAGCCGATGACTTCTGCTTTGGTGTTGGTGATCGATACCTGGATCTGCGCGCTGTTGGTGGCGGACGGGAATTCTTGTTTGTACTGGAACTCCCATTTTTTGCCTGGCTCGAGCGGCCATTTGTACCAGATCTGTTCCATCTTATCGTTCTTGAACATGACGGTCATGTTAAGGTCGGTGCGTACGGTGCCTTCTGATACTTGTGGTTTGACGAATTCTTCGCCTTTGCCCAAGGTGCGGGTTTCGTAAAACATGCGGGCATATTCACCGGATATGCCGATAGTTTTTTTACTGAACTGGGAGATCGGTTTGGATGACCACATATTGAGCGTTCTGAATTCCCAGGTGTCGCCTTCGGCAATCGCTGGTGCACGCACGCTCTGCGCCTGCACGGGTTGTGCGGCTAAGGATACGATGGAAAAAAGAGCAGAGACTACGGATAAGTGAATGAGTCGCATGGATGACATGTGTTTTCTCAAAAAAAATTAGTGGGGTTAATAATAGGACTTAGTAATTGTGCTTAACAATTGTGCTTAACAATTGTGCTTAAAAAATTATGCTTAACAATAGGTATTAATAACGGGTGTTCAGCAGGCATCGATGCTGATACGAATGCTAAGACTGACATCGTTTTGGCATCGATATCAGACAGCAATGAGTGTAATGCCAATAATGATGCTTTATTGCTCAGGGGTTAAAAATATTCTTTGGCGTGCCGTTGGCAAAGTCGACGACGTTCTGAAAGGCGGCGCGAAAATATAATTCATAACTGTCGCGCTCTACATAGCCGAGATGCGGTGTGGCGAGGACATTTTCCAGACGCAGCAGCAGATGCTGAGGAGCAAGTGGTTCGCTTTCAAACACATCCAATGCGGCAAAGCCGGGGCGTGGTTGAGATGCGGCGAGAGCGGCTTCCAGCGCACCACTTGCGACGAGTTCTGCGCGGCTGGTGTTGACGAAGAGGGCGTCTGTTTTCATCAGCGCGAGATCGGCTGCGGTAACGCTGCCGCGGGTTGCATCATTTAGGCGCAGATGCAGGCTGAGGATGTCACTCTGGGCAAAAAAATCTTCTTTTGAATTGGCAGCCTGATAACCATCCTGTAGTGCCTGTGTGCGACTGGCTTCGCGACCCCAGATCAGGACGTTCATCCCAAATGCGTTGCCATAGGCGGCGATCATTTTACCTATTTTGCCGTATCCCCAGATACCGAGCGTCCGGCGTTTTAGTACCCGTCCGAGAGAATTAGCTGCGGGATGAATTGAGGCGGTTTGCCATAAGCCTTGTTGGAGGTTGCTGGCGTAGTGCGGGATCTTGCGTGAGGCGGCCATGATCAGCGCCCAGGTCAACTCAGCGGGTGCAGTGGGATCACCGATACCTTCGGCGATCTTGATCCCCTGTTCGCTGGCGGCAGCGACATCGACATGACTGGCGAGTTTGCCAGTTTGTGAGATGAGCTTGAGATTCGGTAATTTGCTGAGTAAGGCACGTGGGAAAGCGGTACGCTCGCGTATCAGTATCAGGACATCAAAAGGCGCAAGGCGGATCGCTAGCTGGCCCAGACCGACGGCGGTGTTGTTAAAGACTTTGACCTCATGGCCTTGCAATAAATCGAAGCAGGCGAGTTGGCGTACGACATCTTGATAATCATCGAGAATCGCGATTTTCATGGAAATTCCTTTGTGGTTTTGGCTACTTTTTGCATTAATTCAAGCCAAGCTTGCAATTCGCTTTCAAATATCATGCATAAGTAATAACAATTTTGAAGCAAAATTCGCTCTGATCGAGTTGCGAGTGTACAATTACTGCCCACGTAGCTTTTTGATTCTTCCGCCTGCAACATCATGTCGGGCGTAAGTCTGAATGCAATATTACATTGTTGCTTTCGTAAGAGTGGGTCCGGCGTCAAAAACGATTAGCCAGATCAATTCTTCATCCGACAGAACCGCCGTCATCGAGCCTGTCCGCGCTGTGCTTGAGCCCGCTTTTTTAGCTGTTGCTCGCACCGCCCGACACCCCTAACGACGATCCTGCCGTGCCGCTACACAGATTTCTATTAAATGGCATTGGAGGTAGTATCGTGAATCAACCTATCATGCGTGGTGTGGCGACATTGAATGTCCCTGCCTACGTCAAACAGCAAAAGCTCATCAACTGGGTCGCCGACATGGCGGCGCTGACTAAGCCAGACAATATCTACTGGTGTGACGGCAGCGAAGAAGAATACGACCGTCTGTGCGCACAAATGGTTGCCGCTGGCACCATGAAAAAACTCAACGAAGCAAAACGTCCGAACAGCTATCTGGCTTGCTCTGATCCATCTGACGTGGCGCGTGTTGAAGATCGTACTTATATTTGCTCCGCCAAAGAGGAAGATGCAGGACCAACGAATAACTGGATGGCACCGGCAGAAATGCGTACGACGCTGAATCCTTTATTCGACGGCTGTATGCAGGGTCGCACTATGTATGTGGTGCCATTCTCCATGGGCCCGCTGGGTTCGCCAATCGCTCACATCGGCGTGGAATTGTCTGATTCGCCTTATGTCGCAGTGAATATGCGCATCATGACGCGCATGGGTAAAGCGGTATTCGACGTGCTCGGCACAGACGGTGATTTCGTCCCTTGCGTACACACGGTTGGTGCGCCATTGAGCGAAGGTCAGGCAGATGTTGCATGGCCTTGCAATCCGACGAAATACATCGTGCATTATCCCGAGACACGTGAGATCTGGTCCTACGGTTCAGGCTACGGCGGCAATGCCCTGTTAGGTAAAAAATGCTTTGCATTACGCATCGCATCAACCATGGGTCGTGACCAGGGCTGGCTGGCTGAACATATGCTGATTCTGGGTGTTGAATCTCCCGAAGGTAAAAAGCATTATGTGGCAGCGGCTTTCCCATCCGCCTGTGGCAAAACTAACTTCGCCATGTTGATCCCTGCGATCAAAGGCTGGAAAGTCACCACCATCGGCGACGACATCGCCTGGATCAAACCTGGTGCAGATGGCCGCTTGTATGCGATCAATCCGGAGGCTGGTTACTTCGGTGTTGCACCTGGTACAAACACGGCGACAAATTCGAACTGCATGTCTTCGCTGACACACAATACGATCTTCACCAACGTTGCATTGACGGACGACGGCGATGTCTGGTGGGAAGGCATGACCAAAGAAGCGCCAGCGCATGTCATCGACTGGCAAGGCAAGGACTGGACTCCGGCAATCGCTAAAGAAACCGGTCGTAAAGCCGCGCATCCGAATGCCCGCTTCACTGTTGCCGCAACACAGAATCCGGTGATCGATGCGGCTTGGGATGATCCTGCCGGTGTACCGATTTCTGCGTTCATCTTTGGTGGTCGCCGCTCAACTACCGTACCGCTGGTTACCGAAGCACGTGACTGGGTCGAAGGCGTCTACATGGCGGCGACCATGGGTTCCGAAACCACTGCTGCCGCTGTCGGACAACAAGGCGTGGTGCGTCGCGATCCGTTTGCGATGCTGCCATTCATGGGTTACAACATGAGCGATTATTTCCAGCACTGGCTGGACATGGGCAAAAAAATCGCGGCGATCGGCGCCAAGCAACCGGCAATCTTCTGCGTCAACTGGTTCCGTACGGATGCGAACGGCAAATTTGTCTGGCCAGGTTTTGGCGACAATATGCGCGTGTTGAAATGGATGCTGGAACGTATCGAAGGCAACGCCAACGGTGTTGAAAATATTTTCGGTATCACGCCAACTTTTGATGATCTGACTTGGGACGGTCTGGATTTTACACAAGCTCAGTTCGATACCATTACCTCGATCGACCGGGCGGCATGGCAAGCAGAGCTGGCGTTGCATACTGAGTTGTTCGATAAGCTAAACTATCATTTGCCAGCCGAACTGGTGGCAACGAAAGCAACGCTGGAGCAACGTCTGTCAGCGTAACGGCTTGATTGCAACACGATTACCCTGTGATCAGGTAGTCCGTTTTACATAAAAAGCGCAGCTAAATAGCTGCGCTTTTTTTATTACTGAGAAGTAAAGTCAACAGGACTTACGCAAAAACTAAAACCACTCGCCACAGAGACACATAGACACGGATACCCGGGCCACCGAGAAAAGCAGGCGCAAGCAGTTCCGTGAAACATCCATATTAAAAAGAACCCGCAAGCAGCATGCGCCTGCTGGCACAAAATACCTCTGGAAGCCGCATACAGCATGCGGTTTCAATTTAAATGGTGACAGGCAATTTGTCGTTTTGCGTAAATCCTGGTCAACATATCTAGTTGATAAGTTTTGTTATTTTTACTTTATTTGTTAAACTTATTACCACACCTTCCCAGGCGGGGTCACTTATGAGTGCATCGCGATATCTCAGCAAACTCTCGACAGTACTGCCACTGACGCTCTTGGCAGTAATCTTGTGTGCAAACCTTGCCTGTGCTGACACTCCACTACAAATTGGCGTTCTCGACGGAAACCGGCCAAGTATGACCGCAGCAAAAGAGGTCATGCGAATTGCGTATGCCCGCGCAGGTGTACCTGTCCAGTTCGTGACAGGTTCGGCAAAACGGCACACGGGCTTGCTTCAGGCGGGCAAACTCGATGGTTTTCTGTTCAGGCTGACGTTTGAACCGGACTACGATCTGCGTACAATCACCGTGCCGATTACCCGGGAAGATCTGGTGGTGTATTCAGCCGGCGTCAGTTTCGCAGTCAAAGGTTTTCAAAGTCTGGCACCATATTCTGTCGGCTATGTCGCTGGTGTCCATGTCATTGCAGAACAATTAAAAGAAGCGCAGGCAGAGGCTGCACCGTCGATTGACTCTCTATTCAGAAAACTAGATGCGGGAAGAACCGATATTGCAGTAGATTCACGCTTCAGCCTGTGTAACGTCAGACAGTTGGGACTCTCCCACATCGTGATTCTGGAGCCATCGCTCGCACAGCTTAATGGCTATCATGTACTGCACAAAAAATATCAGGATGTGTATCAAAAGCTGGATACTGTTTTACAAAAAATGGAAAAAGACGGCGAGATCAAAAAAATTAATGACACTGTCTTTCAACAATATGAAGAGCAATGTAAAACCCGACATCCATAAAAAAACCGCACCTATGTGCGGTTTGATCTGCTGTAAAAGCGTATATCACCGATGAACGAAGGGTTGCTGCAGCAGTTTCAGAGGCGCTGTCCGGTTGGCATGCTGAGACGCGGAATGTACGTCATGAAGAGATAAACCTTTGGGGCTGGTGATAACGACCTCAGGCTCAGCTACTTGGCTGACGCCACGGCTCAACCGATAAACCACAGGTTTCACCATGTAGGCAACCGGAAAAGCGATAGGCCAGGTAGTCAGCCATGCTTCCATCCAGGCGCCGAAGAAGTCATTGTTAAAACCTAGCCAGAGTAAACGCATGACCGCAGTCGCCACCAGAGTGATGACACCCGTAGTAAGGATGGTCGGCAGCATCGATGCCAGACTTTTGGATCCGGCGACAGCACGCACTGGCTGATTTTTACGATACCGCAACAACGCATCTGTGGAGTAAGTCGATTGCATGATTGTTTCCGTTGGGCTCTGGATTGGCTGCTAAATCAAGACTGAGACTGAAATCGATTTAACCGATTTAACCGCGTGCGGCTAAAGCACGCAACTCTGCAGCCATATTTGGCGATGTCGCATCCAGATCGCTGGCGATACGACGGATCGTCAGGATGTTGCGCAAATTGCGGTTGGCGCTTTTTTGCTCACGGGTCATTCTAGGCTTCAGTACGACCAGAGCAGCGCGCAGCATGCCGGCGATCATTGGCTTGAATACAACCAGCATTGTTGCCAGGATACCGACGCCTAACAATGGACGTGCGGCGGCGATCACGGTGCTGACAGCCATTTCTGCAACAGGGATGGCACTTGTCACTGGGAAAGCGATATTGAGGAAAGTCATAATATTCTCAGCATTTCTGTCTATTTATTTGATGATGGAATAATATTGCAGTGCAATATATAAATCTAATTTTGATTTCTCATATCTACTATGCAGTTTGTGAATAATTGTGCAAAGATTAGGTTTACTTATTTAGCGGACTTACACACCATCGCTGCGGTAACAGGCAATGACGAAGATACTCGCAATTAATACGGCAAAGCCTTGTACTAACGTCGAACTGATGATGGATTGCCAATGAGTAAGCCCTAACTTATGAAAGCTGCCTGGAGCATCGTCAATGAACTTTCTGACACTTGACTTGAATTTGTTACGGGTTTTTGATGCCGTAATGATTGAACAAAACCTGACCCGTGCCGCCGATAAACTGGCGATGACGCAGCCTGCCGTCTCCAACGCACTCAAGCGCCTGCGTCACTCACTCGGCGATGAACTCCTGATACGCACGGCATATGGCGTCAAGCCGACACCACGTGCGGAGACGCTGTGGCCGTCGATACGGCTCGCGCTGTCGAATCTGGAGGCAGCGATTGCACCAACCAGCTTTGACGTATCGAAAGCACAGGCAACCTTCCGGATGGCAATGGCCGATGCAACTGCCGCACTCTGGATGCCGACCCTGGTGCGCGCCATCGAGCGCGATGCTCCCGGACTCAATGCACGCATGGTACCGCTGACAACACGCGAGCCACGCCCGATGCTGATACGCGGCGATATTGACATTGCGGTCGGATTCTTCCCGGGCGTGGTCGCCCAACTCGCTGGCGGGCAGGGCGCGTCCAGCAGTCCGATACGCCATGAGCGCCTGTACTCAGGTCATTATGTCTGCGTGATGCGCAAAGACCATCCTCTGGCCGATAAAGAGTTGACGATGGATGGCTATTGCGACGCCAACCATTTGCTAGTGAGTTTCTCTGGACGTGCGCACGGGCTGGTGGATGAGGCCTTAGCCCATATCGGACGTGAGCGTCGCATTTTACTGACGGTGAACCAGTTTTTTACCGGCGGCAAAGTTGTCGCCAATTCCGATCTGATTACCGTATTACCGCGTCATCTGATTGAATCTACCGGGATGACTGATGCGCTGGTATGGAAAGAACTACCGTTTGATTTGCCTGAGGTTCATATTGACATGTTGTGGCATGAACGCGATGGACGTAATCCTGCCCATAAATGGTTGCGCGATAATCTGATCACTATGACCCAGTCAAACCTGATCCCTACTTTAGAACACGATACACGCCTGGATACCTGAACGGTAAAAACGCAAGGAGGACATCATGAGCAGCACAACTCTTCTGATATCATTATTTGGCTACAAAGCATGGGCGAATAAAGAATTATTCGCCTGCGTTGCCAGCATCGACGCATCGTCAGGCAAGGATGCCGCAGATACCGCGCAGGCGTCGGCACGGCACGCGGCACTCCGTCTGCTGAATCACATTTATGTGGTGGACTGTATTTTCTTCGCCAACCTCCAGCAACAAGCACACTCCTACACGGCGACCAATACACCGGAAACACCTCCGCTGAGTGATCTACAACAAGCGGTAGAGCAACTGGACACAGAATATAAGCGCTTTATTGAGAACATTCGTCCCGCCATGCTGGAGGAAAACATCATGTTCACCTTCACCGACGGCGACAAAGGATGTATGTCGCGTGAAGAAATGCTGATGCATGTCATTGCACACGGCACCTATCATCGCGGCGCAGTTGGCCGTATCCTGTCGCAAATTTCCATCGCGCCACCACGTGATCTCTATACCAAGTTTTTACATACCTCGGAACCTCAACGCCGTCAGTAAATCGTAAGTCCATACAGGCAAGTAGCATGTGCTGATCATGCGCAATCATGACCAAATCATTCAAAACAGATTGTGGTTGAAGTGAGCCTGCCCTGCTACCAGTAATGCTTTTAGGTTGCGCATCGATATAAATCTTGTTAGTCTGGTTTTTTCTTTTGCCACGATATCAAGCGCATGCGCATATCCAGCAAACTCTCAGTTTATCTGATCGCGCTAGTCGCTTGTTGCTTGATGACTAGTCCGGGGTTTTCCGCAAACCTGGAAATTAAAGCCGATACCCGGCGGCTTTCTCTCGATTCCCAATTCGATGTACTGGAAGACAAGTCAGGGCAGTTGTCTATTCAGGATGTGGTGCAGCCCGGGACAGCACATAATTTCAAAGCGCTTAAAGGCAATTTGAACGTTTCTTATACACGTTCAGTATATTGGTTGCGCTTTAGTCTGCAAAAAACCGATATCACGAGCGCCTCTGAGTGGTGGCTGGAAGTAAGTCCAGTGATGCTGGACGACATACAGTTATACCAGGTCAGTAGTGATGGGCAGATAGAAGCCAGCAGAGCCGGTGACCGGCAGCATTTTTCGGCGCAGGAAATGCAGCTTCGCCTGCCTACTTTCCGGCTGCATCTGAACGATCATCAAAGCAAATTCGTTTATCTGCGCATACAAACCACCAGTTCTTTATTCCTGCGCGCCAAACTATTCACGCCACAAAGCTATGCGGAAGAGTCGAATTTCATCTCGAATCTGATGGGCGTGTACTACGGCGCCATGCTGGCAATGATCGCCTACAACCTGATACTGATGCTGTCGTTTCGCGACAGAACCATGTTTTATTACCTGCTGTTGTCACTGAGTATTTTGTTTGCAGGCCTGAGCGTCAATGGACATATAGGGCAATACTTTGCGCAGGACTGGCCGTGGTTTGTGGATATCACTCCGGGCCTGTGTGTGCCGCTGATTATTTTGTTTGACTCGCTTTTCATTACCCATTTTTTGCAGTTACCTAAGCGCATGCCGCACATTGCAACAGTATTCCGGGTTATTCAGGTTTTATCGATGCTCGCTGCACTTGTTGTACTCGTTGGCTATAACCATGTGGTGGCGCCTTCTGTGCAGTTACTTGGTTTTTTACAGATTTTCCTGATACTGCCAATTTGCGTACTTAGTGCCAGGCGTGGTTACCGGCCTGGCTGGATTGTTTTTTTTGCGACGATCGCATGGATCGCTGGCGCGATGATGGTCGCTTTACGAAATTTGGGTATGATCGAAAGTAGCTGGTTCGCTGATTTTGGATTCCAGATCGGCTCAGCAATAGAAATTATTTTGCTGGCGCTGGCACAGGCGGACAAGATCAATATCATCAAACAAGAACGGGCATTGGCACAACATCAGTTACTTAGCATGGCGCAAAAAGCCGAGCAGGAACTAGAATCAAAAGTCTTGCTGCGTACGGGTGAATTAGCTGACGCCGTACAGCGTCTGAAGCAGCTCGATAAAGAGAAAAATGAATTTCTCGGTATCGCCTCTCATGACCTGAAAAATCCCTTGACCTCTATTATCGGCATGAGCGATTTGCTTCGCAAACTTGATCAGCAAATAGAGCCTGCGTTGCGTCACAGTTACCTTGAGCGTATTAGCAAAAGCGGGCATCGCATGATGCATATCATCACCAATTTGCTTGACGTCAACGCAATTGAAACTGGTTACTCCCCTGTTGCATTACAAACGGTGAGCCTGCACAAAATGCTGCAAGAAATCGTGCCACAGTTTGAGGCTCACTTAAAAGAGAAGAACCTTGATCTGCTTATTACGGCAGACGCGACCGTCAATGTCATGGCGGACGCCAATGCCACCGTACAGATTATTGATAATCTTTTATCCAACGCAATTAAATACTCGCTGGCAGGCCGGCATATCTGGATCACCATCTCGGCACAGGCCGAGCTTGGCAGGATTGTTGTCAAGGACGAAGGGCCGGGATTATCGGAAGAAGATCAGCAACATCTTTTTGAAAAATTCACCCGTCTCTCTACCCGGCCTACGGCAGGAGAACATTCAAGCGGATTAGGTTTGTCGATTGTCAAAAAACTCAGCGAAGCAATGGGTGGCCATGTCCATTGTGAGAGCGTCGAGGGACAAGGTTGCACGTTCACGGTAGATTTGCCTGTCGCTAAAGGTCATTTTTAAGCAGCAGTAAGCAAACACGTTAATGCAATGAATCTGTATGGTCATGGCAAACCAGCGAATCGTTTACAATGACATTGCCTTGGTGACCAGCATGTAAATCGCATGAAGCGCATCAGGCAGGCATATATTTCCCCAATTCTTGAATACCACTCCCCATGTTTACTGGCATCGTACAAGGCATCGCCCGCATTGCAACACTATCTGACAAACCCGGCCTGCGAACATTTAAGCTCGATTTCCCTGAAGGCTTCTGCAAAGATCTGGAAATCGGTGCCAGTGTTGCCGTAGATGGCGTGTGTCTGACGGTCACCGCCCTACCCGACGATAGCAGTGCAGAGTTTGATGTCATGCAACAAAGCCTGGCAATCACCACACTAGGCGCCTATCAGCAAGACGGGCGGGTTAATGTGGAAAGAGCCGCCAGAGACGGCGCAGAAATAGGCGGTCATCCGCTGTCTGGTCATATTGATTTCAAAGCTACGATCGCAGCGATCCGCGAGCTGGAAAACAACTATGTTATCCGCATCGCCGTACCACCAGAATGGTTACGCTATATCTTTGCCAAGGGCTATATTGCCATCAACGGCGCCAGCCTCACAGTTGCCGAAGTCAACCGCGAAGAGGGCTGGTTCGAAGTCTGGTTAATCCCGGAAACCCTACGCATGACCGTGTTCGCCGAGAAAAAAACCGGTGCCGCCTTAAATATCGAAATCGAGCGCGCGACCCAAGTCGTCGTCGATACCGTACGTGCCATGCTGACAGAAACCTTGGGGCCATTGCTGCCTGCGCTAGAGGCGTTATTAAAACAGCAGGGGGTTGCGTTAGAAGAGTTGGTGAAGCCAGGATCGATTAAGCCCTAGTATTTTGCCTGATCAGTCACTTCCCTGCGGGCGTGGATAAAGCTTATCTCCGTCCCATTGGTGAGATAAGTTCGACAAATAAAGTAAAAACAAATCGCCCATTTTTGAGTGATCTTGTCAGACCAGACAATTAACCTGGATCTTCACCCTCCCAATACGCCATCACTGCAGCTTTGTCATACCCTTCGCCAGTCAAACGCACGCTGACACGGTTGCTATCTGGATAGACAATCACATCATGTGGATTGCGGTCACCGATCAACACATAACGGCAGACCTTGTCTGTGTGATTAAAAATACTGTGTCCCAATTTTTGTCCCGCCGGAAAAACCACGTAGCTGCCTGCTGACATGACATAGGTTTTGTCACCCAGACGTAAAGTCAGGCTTCCTTCCATCACCATGAGCTGCTCTTCCTCAAGGTAATGATAGTGGTTAGGACAAGCGCGCATGCCAGGTGCCAACTCCTCGATGCAAACTCCGATGCGCTGACAGCCGCCATATTCCCCGATTTGCTTGTAGCGGGAACCAAAACTAGTGCCGTGCGCATAGCCGTCCCATGGGACATCATCGATTAAAAATGGCTCAGTATGTCCCTCGACATTGATCGCTTTTGCTTTGCTCTCGTTCATACAGACTTTTCTACGCCGGGGATCAACCCCATTTCTGACAAGACTTCTTGCGCGGAGCGAAATGCATCAATCGCCAGCGGCATGCCGCAATAGACGCTTGCGTGTAACAGCACTTCCTGTATCTCTTTCATCGTCGCACCGTTGTTGACAGCGCCACGCACATGGCCGCGAATCTCATGCGCGCGGCCGAGCGCTGTCAGCATGGAGAGCGTAATCAAGCTGCGGGTCTTCATATCGAGTCCGTCTCGGCACCAGACGGTACCCCAGGCGTTGCGTGTCACGAACTCTTGCAACGGTGCGGTAAAAGCGTCAGCGTTCGCAAAGGCTTTATCGACGAATGCATCGCCCATCACTTGTTTGCGCTTGTTCAAACCATCATCAAATTGCTGATCTGCTTGTTGTTTTGCTTTTTGATTTATTTCTTGATCCATTTTGTCTTCCTCCGCGGTCATGATGCTTTATCGTCAGGACTTACGCAAAACAACATATTGCTGATCTCCCTACATATTGAAACCGCAGGCTGGATGCGGCTTGCAGAGACATTTTGTGCCAACAGGCGCACTCGGCTTGCGGATTCATTTTGACATCGATATTCCACAAAACTGCTTACTTCTGCTTTTTCTCTGTGTCTGGGTGTCTCTGCGGTAGAGGTTTTAGTTTTTGCGTAGTCCTGATGATTGCGCTCATGGTAGCCAGCAGAATAGCCAGGGTCAAGGCTAATGCTAAGCCGGTCAGGCGAGCATGATTATCCGGCGATCTTGATCATCCTGAACACAATCGCCGCCACAATCATCCAGCACACCGCCATACCGGACAGGTACAAAATCGCACGCCAGGGTTGCAGGCCGCGCAAATAGACGATGGTATGTGCGTAACGAATCAGCACATAGCTGCCAAATAATCTTGATGCCGTATCTGGTTCCCCGCCGACTAACACATAGCTCAGTGCCAGCATTAAAAAAAACGGCAAGTTCTCCACATCGTTACGCCAGACATTGGCGCAACGTTGCACAAATGCGGACTCGCTTGCGACCGGAGTGGCTCTGGCCAAGGCAGCGTCTTCTGGCAATAAAAACCGCCGGCTACGAAAACGGCTGATGATCTGTATGACACTGGTGATGCTGGCTTTTACAAAGAGCGCCAGCAAGCTCAACACAAAAATAGACAAGGCAGGATAGTAGGGCATCAATGGCTCCTTAAAAAATCGATGTATATAGGCGAGATAGATAGACTTATTTTTGACTCGCTGCGGCATCGCGTAAAGCCACAAACTGGGCAATTGAGGCACTGTCTGGCCGGAGCTCACCCAGCGCGAACGATTCCGGTGGTCGCTCGTCAATACTGACCCATACCATCTTACGAAAATCAGGATTGCCGCCACCTTCGATATCGACCAGGGCATCGCTTAAGCGGGTAATCAAAGCTTGTTTTTGCTCAGAACTGAGCAGACCGCGAATCGTCGTGACATTGACATAAGGCATGAGGAACTCCTGTAATGATTGAATGAGAGTTCACATTATCGGCAGAGCATATCGCCACGACCATTGGCGCAATTGACATAATTATGATGTAATTCGCCAATGACTCCTTCTCAGCACATCATACGCATCGGAATCCTGGTCTATCCCGGCTGCCTTCTGAGTGGCGCGGTGGTGCCGCGTGACGTATTCTCGATTGCGAATACCCTGATGCAGTTGCGACCGCCGGGGCAGCAGATCCGGCTGGAACCGGTCTGGCTCAGTGCGCGCGACCAGCCAATAGAAAACCAGCATGGACTCAGCTTTGCAACCCAGCGACTGGACGGGCAGCGGCTTGACGCTCTCATGCTGCCGGGAATTGATCACCAAAGCGCTTATGACATTACCGAACGCATCGCATTAATGACGCAAGAGCAACTTGCGCTGCGTGACTACCTGTCGCGGGGCAAGTTGCTGATCGCGAGTTGCTCGGCAACCTGTCTGCTGGCAAATACTGGCGTGCTGGATGGTAAACGCGCTACGACGAGCTGGTGGCTGGCCGCTTATTTCCGACAACAGTATCCCAAGGTCATCCTCGAAGCCGAGGAATTAATCGTGCAGGACGGCAATCTGGTGTCCTCAGGGGGACTGACGTCGTATATCGACCTCTCTCTGTGGCTAGTCGCTCATTTTTGTGGTGAAACCTTGCGTCAGCTATGCGCCAAGATGCTGGTGATTGACGCCAACCGTAATAGCCAGGCCCCGTATATTGCGAGTGCCATGATACAGAATCAGGGGCATGTCATCGTAGAGCGGGCGCGTCGCTGGCTGAATAAACGACTGGATCAGCCGTGGTTAATGGGCGAGCTGGCAGAACATTGTCATACCAGCCAGCGCACCCTGCTGCGTCGCTTTCAAGAGAATGTGGGTCTCAGCCCTGCTCAATATGTTCAGCAATTACGCATAGAGCGCGCCAAAGCCTTATTGGAAACCACAAAAATCTCCCTCGAAGAACTGGCCGGACGTTGCGGTTATCAGGACGTGTCCAGCCTGAGTAAGGTGTTTAAACAATGGACTCAGGTAACGCCAAAAGAATACCGGCAACGGTTCGGCTTACGTAGCTAAGGTAGCTAAGACAATTATTACGGCTAGTGGGGTAATGCAACAATTAACTGTTTTCGTCTAGAAATAGTTTCGACAGAGACAACTCAAACAAGTAAAATAGTAGATTGACATGGAATTTGATGTAACTCTGTCAAATCGTTATGTGGCTCAGTCCAGCTGAGTACGTCCATTACCTATCATATAAATAATTGAGAATTACATGATCAAGAAAAATATCCTTGTTGCAGCACTGATGCTTGCCGGTATCGCTTTAAGCGCAACTGCTTCTGCACAAACCTATGTTGCCGCGACCGTTGGTCAGGCGAAAGCAGATGCAGATTGCGTTGGCGTGACTAACTGCAAAACGTCTGACACAACCGTCAAACTGCTGGGTGGCTACAACGTTACACAAAACCTCGGCGTTGAAGCCGGTTACTTCTCCTTAGGCAAAGCAACTGCGAGCATAGGTGGTATTGCGGGAGAATTTAAAGCAACTGGTGTTGATGTCGTTGGCGTGGTAAAGAGTACACCATCAAACGGCTGGGTTGGTTTCGGTAAAGTAGGTATTGCTTACATCCGGGCAGAATCCACTATAAACTCAAGCACAATCAAAGGTACCGTTACTAAAAACACTGCTAAGCCCGTGTTTGGTCTGGGTGCAACATACCAGGTCTCCAGTAACGTGAACGTCCGTGCTGAATACGAACGTCGCCAGGTGAGCGTAGTAGATGGCGTCAGCGATACAACGGTATCCAACTTCTCCGTAGGCGTTGAATACATCTTCTGATGCTGTGATTGCGTTACGCAGTCGATGATGTGAAAAAAGGTATGCTACGGCATGCCTTTTTTGTTTCTGCCTGATCACGGCATTGTTTTCGAATTCGCTCTTGGTTTTTTACAGGCTTTGCATCCTAGTGATCGTATTCTTCCGGCGGCTCTTCACCTGCCAGCACCCCCGTCGTTACTGGCAATCCTTCCCCTTTGCGTACCAGCTCATCCGCGTATTCAAATACGTTGGGACAGCCCGTTACCGTGATCAGGGTTTTGACGATGGTGACTTTCCATGCATCGACACCAGCAGCTTGAAACTGACAGACCAGATAACCCGGTGCTGTACCGTAATGATCGACCAGCAGGCCTGGCAGGCCGTCTTGTTCTGCATTAATCAAGCGACGTTGTTTGCCATCCGCTTTGACCGGCATCGGCTGTTTTGCCAGCGCCGCTTGCACACGCCGTTTAATAAAAGCATGATCAATCGCCTCAGTCTCATCAACACTCCAGACCCTCGCCTGTATCTGCGATTTCGGGCTCCAGGCAGCGCGGGCTAAAAATTGCCCCGATGATGAGCGGACCAGAGCGGTTGCTCCTGCTTTCATTTTTTCGTCATACTTGCCATCAACCCGCGCCACCATGGACACATAGATCCATGGCTCACCTTGCAGTATGCTTTTTTCCTTGCCTTGTTTAATCGTGATGATCAGCATGTGCTTGTCCTGTCCGGGTAAAAATGGTGTGGGAGCGGAATATACACCAATGCAAAAAGAATGAGGCTATTTATGCAGTATAGCCGCTGCAGACAGGTGATACTCGGGAATGAATCCGCAGTATTCATGCGCTTTTCCAAGCAAAAAGCGTCTGTGAGCCTCATAAACAAAGCGGATACGGATTAGGGGGTTCTAAAAACCTCCAAATTAAAAAATCACATCGACGGACTTATACAAAAACAAGACCTCTCACCACAGAGACACAGAGACACAGAGACACAGAGATACGGAGAAAAGGCAGGAGTGCGAGAGTAAGCGGGTCCGTAAAATATCGGTTCAAAGTTTTTTAAACGTTCTCTAAAACCTAATCCGCAATATCCATAGGCCTCATGGCGTGAAAAGCGTCTGTGAACCGCGTAAACAAAGCGGGTACGGATTAAAAATATTAGAAATAAATGCACTACTTATTGCAGGCAAGCCATTCTGCCCACATGTCAGGCTCTGTTAACATTGTTAACATATAGGCTGGATAATACATTTCATATAAACATCTGCCGCAACGACGTTCATCACAAAGGACCATTTATGTATCTCACTTATTTCAAAGGTAGCTGGAGCGAGGGCAATACGCCCCTGTTTGGCGCAATGGATCATGCTGTATGGCTGGGATCCAGCGTGTTTGACGGTGCCCGCGCTATCCGCGGTAAGACGCCGGATCTGCGGCTGCATCTGGCGCGCGTGGTGCAATCGGCGCAGCGTCTTGGCCTGCATTGTCCCTACCACGTTGATGAGCTTGAAGCCTTATGCCGCGACGGGATCAGACAATTTCCCGCTGATGCGGAGCTGTACATCCGTCCGCTGGTCTTTGGTACCGACGGTTTGCTGATTCCCGATGCAGATCAGTCGAGTTTTGCGCTGACGCTGTTTGATGCGCCTTTGCCACCGTTCTCAGGATTCTCGGCCTGTCTGTCTGCCTTGCGCCGGCCAGACCCCAGCATGGCACCAACTGATGCAAAAGCCTCGTGTTTATACCCGAACTCAACCAAGGCACTGCGTGAAGCCAAGGAGCGGGGATTTGATAATGCCGTGGTCTGCGACAGTCACGGCAAGGTCGCGGAATTTGCAACGGCAAACATCTTTTTGGTGACGGAATCCGGCGAAGTCGTTACGCCAGTTGCGAATGGCAGTTTTTTATCTGGCATCACCCGTGCACGCGTGATTGACTTGCTGAAAAACGATGGCACGCAGGTTATCGAACGCAGCGTGACAACGGAAGAATTATTGACGGCGACCGAAATATTCAATACCGGGAACTACGGCAAGGTAACGCCCTGCATTCGCTACGAGGATCGCAGCTTAGCCATCGGTCCGGTCGCAACGCGCGCCAGAGATTTGTATTTCAGCTGGATGGAAGCGCAGTAAATCGCAAAAAAAAGCCCCGCGCTCACGACAGACGCGGGGCGCTCATGCCAAACCGGACATCAATCAAGAAAATCCGAATACTCTTTTTGCGCATACCCTTTCAAATTCTGCCAGGGTAATTCACGTGTCAGCGTCGCAAGCGGCTTAACGTCAACGCGACGATAAAATGTTGCTGCCTTGTCGCCACTCTCGATCACCAGAGGAATCTGTTTTTTCTCATCCCACAATACGCGCTGATAAACACCATTTTTTTCACGTTCACGCCAGCGCGCACCCGCTACGGCGGAGACTTGCGCAGAGTACGGAATCGTTTGAACCAGCTTGGGATCCAGCAGGTAAAAACTATTGTCCCAGGAACCGTCGAAATTTACATTCTCATATTCGGACGGTGGAATTGCGACGACATCTTTACTATGTGCGTCGACGTATTCAACCCGGACTTTGTTATTCTCGAGGATGACATGACGTGGAATTACGACATGATTGAAATGCTTATGTTCTGTCGCACTGCTAGCCGGTGCTGTGCTCAACGCGACTTTTTTCTTGCTTACCGTCTTGTCGTCGTCATGAGATTCCATCGCATTTTTTGGCAAGACACGGACAACCCAGACATGACCAGGGCGACGTAACATTTTCTCTTCATAACGCGCCTCGCGTGTAACACCTTCAGCGGTCAATACTTTGCTGTAATACTGAATAGTCAGGTCGAGATCCGGCGCAGCGGCGCTCTGTGTACCTGGTACCGCTGGTGGAAAAGGTGCAGCCTGCACCGGGGGAGTGGACAGAATAAACAACGCAGTGATACTTGCTAACAATAATTCAGAGACCTTCGATACGGATTTCATACTTATCTTTCAAAAAACGAAAGGTGAGCCCAGGTTTTGAGGCTCACCTTATTGTCCAAGCGGCTTTTATGACCGCAAAGATCAGACTAACAAGAACTTAGAAACCAAACGCAGACTTCAACAAACCGAAGACCTTGGTATTGTCCAGTGTGCCTTTAAATACTTTGGCACCAGCACCGGTTGCAAACAATTTTACATCGCCGCCACCGTGCGTTTCGCTGGCCAGACGCACACCGGTTTCTTGCAGATAGTTATCTGCCAATACGGTGGCGCTATCGAGGCTGGTGCGCAGGTTAGGACGGTTGGGACCGTTGCCGAATACCAGTGTTGTGTAGGTATTGCCATCCGCATCCAGACTTGGCGTGCCGTCTTTGTAGTTGCGGTTGATATCCAGAATTGGATTGCCACGCTTGCCGTAACCGTTGAATGCCAGAGTGTGGTCATGATCAGCAGTAACAACGATCAGGGTATTTGCCAGTGTCGGGTCAGTCAGTTTTGCTTTATCGAGTGCGGCTTTAATCGCGTCGTCAAATGCGATCGTGTCAACCAGCGCGCGCTTGGCATTCGTGCCATGCAGGGCGTGATCAATACGGCCACCTTCTACCATCAGGAAATAACCGTTGGTATTTTGCGATAACAGATCCATGGCTTTGGTCGTCATCTCTGCCAGGCTTGGCTGTGTTGCACCTTCGCCTACCGGTGGTGTCGCAGAGCGGTCGAGTTCATATTCCAGATGGCTTTTACTGCTATACAGACCGATGAATTTTTTGTTGTTTGGGGCTGCGACCATATCCGCTTTTGTTGCTGCGACGGTATAGCCTTTTGCTGCGAGTTCGGTCAGCAGATTGCGTCCATCAACACGACCTAATTTACTTATGCTGGTCGCCGCATCGTAAGGCAGAAAGTGATTACGGCCACCACCCATCAACACATCGACACCGTCGCCCAGTGCCGTGTTGTAACCCGCTCCACCGGGTACTGCCTGCGCAGCAATCGCATATTGCGCGTTACGGTTGCAAATGTGAGAGTAAGTCGCAGCCGGTGTTGCATGTGTCAACTCTGTGGTCGTGATTGAGCCGACTGCTTTGCCTTTGGCTTTAGCGAGTTCGAGAATCGTTGCGACCGAAACGCCGTTACCTGTAGCTGCGCAGTTATTGATGCCGAGATTGCCGTTCGCATCTTTGGACGGAGGCGTAGCAACCGTGTCTGCTGACATGGAGATGACTTCGTTGTTCATCTTGACGCCAGTCATATACGCGGCCATTGACGGTGCGCTGTCAGTAGTTTGCGCATCGTTTGAATATGTCTTGATACGTGCTGTACGCTCCAGCTTGTCCATATTCAGGCTACCGTCTTCACCGTATTTGTAGATGCGGGATGCCGTAACCGTGGACGGGCCCATGCCGTCGCCAAGGAAGAAAATAATGTTCTTGGCTTCGCCTGCTGCATAAGCAGACGTGTTGGCGAATGCGGAGGCCAGAGCCAGTCCCAGCAAAGAGAACTTGAGTGTGTGTTTCATGGTGTTTTCCAATTCTTAATATGTGCGGACCGATTACAGACCAGAGGCCGTTTTGACCAGAGTGAATACCTTGGTGTTATCGATCGTGCCGAGGAAGGTGTCTGAGCCTTTGCCAATCGCGCCGAGGAAGACGTCGGTACCGCCATGCGTTTCGCTACCGACCGCAACACGCACAACCGCTTCCTGATGGTAGGTGTTGGCGCTGGTCACGGTTTCATCGAGGCTGGCCATGGTAGAACGGCTGCCCTGTGTGCGATTTTCACCGTTACCAAAACCGATGATGGAATATGGCGCACCATCCAGATCTTTGTCAGGAACACCGGTGACATAGTTTTTCACTACACCGAGCACGCCAGGATTGTCGGCGGCAGTCTTGCCTGTACGCTTGGCGTAACCGTTCAATACCAGAGTGTGATCATGGTCAGCGGTGACAACGATGAGGGTATTTTTCAGGTCAGGGTCAGCAATCTTGGCTTTCGCAATCGCGGCTTTGATGGCGTTATCAAAAGCGACGGTGTCTTGCAATGCTTTTTTCGCGGTTGTTTCATGCAGGGCATGATCGATACGACCACCTTCGACCATCAGGAAATAACCTTTAGAATTTTTTGCCAGGACATCCATAGCCTTAGTCGTCATTTCGGCCAGACTAGGTTCTTTAGCAGGATCACGGTCGAGGTCATAGCTCATATGACTGGAGGTAAACAAACCAAATAATTTGTCCGTCTTGGTACCGTCAATCGCATTGAATTCTGTGCTGTTGCTGGCGTAGGCGTAATTTTTTGCCTTCATTTCAGCGACCAGATCACGTCCGTCAGAACGCTTGCCGCCATCTTTAAACGGAGTAAAAAATTGCTTACCACCGCCCAGCAACACGTCCAGGCCGGTTGTGCCTAATGCGGTGTTGTAACCAGTACCGCCAGGTACTGCCGCTGCTGCAATATCGTTTTCCAGATCGCGATGGCAGATGTGGGAGTAGGTCGCAGCCGGTGTTGCATGCGTCACGCGTGTTGTCGTGACGACGCCCGTGGACAAGCCTTTTGCTTTCGCCAGCTCGAGCAAGGTGGTTGCGGGTGTGCCGTTCTTGGTACCGCAGTTGTTGACCAGCTTATTCCCGTTTGCGTCTACCAGCGGATCAATTGCCAGTGTGTCGGGCGACATCGACAACACTTCGTTGTTCATCTTTACGCCGGTCATGTAAGCTGACATGGACGGTGCGCTATCCGTGACCTGTGCGTCGTTAGAGAAAGTTTTAACAAACGCTGTTTCAGGCAATGTGTCCATGGTGAGTTCACCGTCTTCACCGACCGAGTAGATACGCGCTGCTGTCATGGTGGTCATACCCATGCCATCACCCAGGAAGAAGATCACGTTTTTTGGCGCATCGGCGACGGGTTCTGTGACGGGAGTATTGCTGCTGCAGGCAGCGATCAAAGTGCTGATTGCGACGCTGATTCCAGCGGCGTAGAAGGGTCTGCGTGTCATGTCGTCCATCCGGCTAGTGTGAAAAACCGAGACTGTAACAAGGCTGTGTGACTGGTTCGTGACGGACTTATTAAATTTTCATGACATGATTGCGCAGCGAATGATTTATGGACACACAATCTTTGTTATATTGAGGCTTGCGTTCAAGCAGTTAAGAGCATCAAAAATTCTTCACCGTTCTTTTCACTTACGTTCTGCGTAACAAGGATTGATCCGTATGGCATTCTTGCAATCGTCGTCCAAACTCCCTCCCTGGAAAGTTCTGCTTGTTGATGACGAGCCGGACATTCATGATGTCACCAAGCTGACCTTGAGCCGCTTCCGGCTGGACGGCCGCTCCTTACAATTCCTGCATGCGTATAACGGACCCGAGGCCAAAGCTGTGTTGAGCAAGGAAACAGATATTGCGCTGGTGTTTCTGGATGTTGTGATGGAAAGCGATGACGCCGGATTAGAAGTAGCCCGCTGGATGCGTCAGGATCTGGGCAACCAGTTCACCCGCATCGTCTTGCGCACCGGTCAGCCCGGACAAGCACCGGAGGAAAGCGTCATTGTGAATTACGACATCAATGACTATAAAGAAAAAACCGAACTTGATCGTACAAAGTTATTCACCACTACCTTCGCTGCCCTGCGTGCGTATCGCGACATTATGCAAGTCGAAGAAGCACGCCGCTTCCAGGCGACCTACCGCGAAGGCCTGGAACGTGTCATCGAAGCGTCGGCACATATTTTTCAGCAACGTAATCTGCATGATTTTGCAAACGGTTTGCTACAGCAAGTCGTTGCGTTATTACGTTTGGAGCAGAGTATGTTATTGCGCTTGCGTGGAGCCAGTGGCATCTCGGGTCAGCAAAGTTATGAGGTACTTGCCAAGATCGGTAATTTTGATGATGACCACCAGTTGTTCAGTCAGGATTTACTGACTCAATTAAATGATGCCACGGTCAACCGTATCTCGCGTTTGTATGGAGACGTGTATGTCGGTTACTTCCCGAATAGCAGCGGCAAAGCGTCTTTATTGGTGTTAAAGGGTGTGGAACAAGTCGGCGAAATTGACGCAAAATTGCTTGAGGTTTTTTCCTCCGGTGTTGCGATTGCGTTTGACAATATCTTGTTGAATCAAGAGATCAGCGACACGCAGGGTGAACTGATCATGCGACTGGGTGATGTGGTCGAATCACGTTCACATGAAGCGGGCAATCATGTACGACGCATGGCCGAAGTCTGCTATTTACTAGGACTTAGCTCGGGGATGTCGGCGGAAGAAGCGGGCGTCTTAAAGCAAGCCGCACCGATGCATGACATCGGTAAAATCGCCACGCCGGATGCGGTGTTACTCAAGCCTGGCAAACTCAATCTCGATGAGTGGAACATCATGAAAATGCATCCGCAAGTCGGCATGTCGATACTGGATGGTTCACAGCGCCCCATCCTGAAAGCTGCCGCGATTATCGCGTATCAGCATCATGAAAAATTTGATGGCTCTGGCTATCCGCAAGGTCTGGCAGGTAATGAAATTCATCTCTATGCACGTATCGTTGCTGTGGCCGATGTATTCGATGCACTGATGCATGCGCGGGTCTATAAACCTGCATGGCCTATCGATCAGGTGGTGCAACATTTGCGCGAGGTTAGCGGTACGCATCTCGATCCTGTTTTTGTTGAATTGATGATAGCGAATATTGATAAAGCCATAGAAATTAATCTGCGCTTTCCAGACTAGTTCAGACAAAATATGACGGCCTAAAACCTACGCCGGTTTGACGGAATTTTTTGCCACCATCGGAAAGCGTATCTGATAACTTAATCCGCTGCCTGGCTGGCTACTTGCCTTGACCGTTCCGCCAAGCACGCCGGTAATCAGGTTATAAATGATATGCGTACCGAGACCGCTACCTCCTTGGCCACGTTTGGTGGTGTAGAACGGATCAAATAATTTATCTAGTCCATCCTGATCGACACCGATGCCGTTGTCGGTGTAATCGAATTTTAAATTGCTGCCATCGGCTTCTGCGGTAATCCTTATCTGTCCCTCGGCATTATTCTCAAAAGCATGGTGTATTGAGTTCATCAGGAGATTCGTTACCACCTGAGATATGGCGCCCGGATAACTGTCGAGACGTATCTCTTCAGGACAATCAATCTCAACGAGGATAGGTCGCCCTTTGAGCTTGGGCTGCAAAGAGAGCAGGACTTCGTCGAGATACGTTTTTAACTGAAACAGCCGTTTGTCGTTCGATGTCTGGTCAACCGCCACTTGCTTGAAACTGCGCACCAGCGTGGCGGCACGCCGGGTATTGCTGGTCAAAATACGCAGCGATTGATCGACGATATCCAGAAACTCCTCCAGACTCTCTTGTGTCATGGTATCGGCTGCCATGTCTTTGCGCGTGAGCTTGAGCTCGTCAACCAGATGGCTGGTTGCTGTGACGCAGATGCCCAGCGGGGTATTAATTTCATGCGCAACACCCGCAACCAGGCGTCCCAGGGACGCGAGTTTTTCTTGTCTGACTAATTCTGACTGAGCTTCTTGTAGCGCAAGCAGCGCCTCGTTCAGCGTGGTGTTTTGTTCTTCCAGACGGGCTTTGGCATCGCGCATTTCGCGGTCGGCCTCAAGACGGGTAACAGCTACTGCAACATGGCTGGCGACGAAGGCAAGTAATTCGAGATCGGTCTCGCTGTACAAAATATGCGGATCATAACTTTGCACCACAATCACACCGTGGACGTGATCATTAGCAAGGATGGGCGCGCCCATCCAGCTGTATAACTCCATATTGCCCAGAGCTTGCCTGATCTGGCCACCGGCGACTAATTCAGCCAGACGCGTCTTGTCGATCAACTGGGCATGTTCGCAATGAATTACAAACGAGGTCATCCCGACCCCCAGCGGGAAACGCTTCATCGATGGATGTTCATCCTTTTCATCGACAAAATACTGAATACTGATTTCTTCCGTGTCCTGATGATACAGCGCAATCATAAAATTCCGCGCCACCAGTAGCTGACCAATGATCTGATGTAATTCGGCATACAGACTATTCGGGTCTGCTACAGAAAAAGACAATTCGGCGATCTGATACAAAGCCCGTTGCAAGGTCTCGGTACGTCGTCTCTCTGCGACCTCGTGTGCCAGTAACGCGGTACGTTCCTGTACCGCACGCTCCAGGCGATCTACACTCTGAAATCCTTGCAAGGCATTTGATACATGATTGGCGATGAGGCCGAACAGCGCCTGATCTTCCTGACTAAAAGTATGTTCGGTGTCATAGCTTTGAATAACTAAAGCACCCAGGGATTTTTTTTCGTGATCCAGCAAAGGATAACCCATCCAGTGCTCAGCCCGGGCGCCGCTACCCCAGGAATTTCCGGCAGCCTCTTGAGCGGCGTCTTCTTCGGCTGTCATAATCAGGGGCTGACGATGATAGATCACCCAGGCAGTGGGCGACGCCTCAGGCGATTCTAAAATAACGGGAATTGCCGGGTCCGGAGAGGGGTCGAATTCATCGACATGATAGGCAAACTGAATGCTGTTTTGCTCTGCCTTGTATAAGGCAACATAGAAATTCGCCGCGTACATAATACGGCTCAGCGCCTGATGCACCGCATGTAAAAATTCATTGATATTGTTGCAGTGGTTAGAAATCTGACCGATTTCCAGCACCATGACTTGTACAGCTTCAAGACGACTCAGACGGCTTTCCATCTTTCAACCTTTATGCTTTATAGGCAATGGGTCTCAACAAACATCACATCAATAAACAGGACTGACACAAAAGGAAACTTCTAAAAACTGCCAGATTAAAAATTACATGAATAGAGCTTACTTAAAAACCAAGACCTCTCACCACAGAGACACGGAGATACAGAAAAAAAGCAGGCGTAAGCGGCTCCATAAGATATCGATTCAATCGCTTTTAGAAGTTCCTAAAAAACGAATCCGCAGGCTGGATGAGGCTTCCAGAGGTTTTTCGTGCCAGCAGGCGCACTCCGCTTGCGGATTCGTTTTGCGTAAGTCCTAATAAAAAGGAACTCGCTGCCCGGGAGTTCCTTTTTGATTACTGCTTTGATGCTCAGTTTTTAATCAACAATATCTGGTGATGCCTGATCAGCGAATCGGCAGATTGGTCGTATTTTTGACTTCTTCCATCACCGCATAAGTATGCGTCTCGCGCACTCCATTCAATTGGAGAAGAGATTTACCGAGGAAGTCGCGATAAGCGTTCATGTCTTTGACACGGGCCTTGACCAGATAATCAAAACCACCGGCGACCATGTGGCATTCCAGAACTTCGGGAATCGCTTGCACGCCACGCTTGAAGGCATCGAAAACATCGGGTGTCGTTCTGTCCAATACCACTTCGATGAACACCAGCAGGGCAACATCAAGCAAATGTGGATTCAGTTGTGCGGTGTAGCCCAGGATGTAGCCGGACTCTTGTAATTTACGCACACGCTCAAGACAAGCGGCGGGGGACAGGTTGACCCGGGTCGCTAGTTCTACGTTACTGATGCGGCCGTCATTTTGTAATTCGGCCAGAATTCTTTTACTGATTTTGTCGAGCATAAGAAGTCAGAGTAGTGGTTAATAAAATTCGGTGTAATTTTCTCACAAAATAGAAAATTCCGATATACCTTGATATTTCCAGAATTAATCATCTACGTTCATCTATACAATCAAATCAAATTTGTTTTGATAAAAATTATATGAATCTCACTCAGACCTCTATGCCTGCCCAGACACCTTTCCAGCAATTACAAGCCGAAATTCTTCCAGAACAAACTGCATTAAGAACGGCAATTACTGAAGTATACCGCCGCGACGAAGTCAATGCAGTCCAATATTTACTTGCACATATTAATCCACATTCTGATTCGCAACAGACAGTGCATCAATTAGCGCATCAACTTGTGAGTTCGGTACGACAACAGCGTACCCGTGCATCAGGCGTTGATGCGCTGATGCATGAGTTTTCTTTATCGTCCGAAGAGGGCGTTGCCTTGATGTGCCTGGCAGAAGCCTTATTGCGTATTCCCGATCATCAGACCGCGGATCGCCTGATTGCAGACAAAATCAGCAAAGGTGACTGGGCAAAACATCTGGGTGAATCACCGTCCTTATTCGTCAACGCGGCAACCTGGGGTCTGCTGGTAACCGGTAAGCTGGTCAGTACAAATAGCGAACAGGGTTTAGGTTCGGCGCTGACACGCCTGATCGCCAAAGGCGGAGAACCTTTGATACGCAAAGGTGTGGACCTCGCCATGCGTATGCTGGGCAATCAATTCGTTACCGGTCAGACGATACAGGAAGCGATCAAAAATAGTCAGGACAACGAGAAGCGCGGCTATCGCTATTCCTACGATATGCTGGGGGAAGCAGCACTGACTGCACATGATGCGGCGTTTTATCTGAAATCCTACGAGACCGCGATTCATGCCATCGGCAAGGCATCAAATGGTCGTGGCATCAAAGATGGCCCGGGTATTTCAGTCAAACTATCCGCCTTGCATCCACGGTATTCACGCGCACAAAAATCACGTACCTTGAATGAACTATTACCGATTCTCAAAAATCTGGTACTGCTCGCCAAGCAATACAACATCGGCTTGAACATCGATGCTGAAGAAACGGATCGCCTTGAATTGTCTCTTGATCTGATGGAGGCATTAGCATTCGATCCGGAATTAGCTGGATTTGACGGTATCGGTTTTGTCGTACAGGCGTATCAAAAACGTTGTCCGTATGTGATCGATTATCTGATTGATCTGGCTCGCCGTAGTGGCCGTAAGTTCATGGTGCGTCTGGTAAAAGGCGCCTATTGGGATGCCGAGATCAAGCGTGCGCAAGTCGATGGTATGAGCGGCTTTCCTGTCTATACACGGAAAGTCTACACGGACTTATCCTACCTGTTCTGCGCACAAAAATTGCTGACAGCGACTGAGGTCATTTATCCGCAATTCGCTACGCATAATGCATTGACGCTCTCTGCGATTTATACCTGGGCGCAAAAAGCCGGTATCACCGATTATGAGTTCCAGTGCTTGCATGGCATGGGCGAAACTTTGTATGATCAGGTCGTCGGTAAAGACAAACTCAATAAGCCTTGCCGTATTTACGCCCCTGTCGGATCGCATCAGACTTTGCTCGCTTATCTGGTGCGCCGCTTACTGGAAAACGGTGCTAATTCTTCTTTCGTGAATCAGATTGTCGATGAAGCTGTCTCAATTGAATCGCTGATTGCCGATCCGATTGACGTAGCAAAAAAACTGGGCGGAGTTCCACATACAGGGATCAATTTACCTAGGGATTTATTCGGTCTAGAGCGTAAAAATTCTTCCGGCCTGGATTTCAGTAATGAGATTGAATTGCAAAAAATCAGTCGTCATTTTATTCAGGCTAGTCAAATCCAAATCCAGGCACAGCCTTTATTACAAGGTCAGGTCTCAGCAAGCCTGGCCCGCGCTGTGATTAATCCAGCCGATCATCAAGATATTGTCGGTAGCGTTATTGAAGCCGATGTGCAAGATGTACAGACGGCGCTGGCACAGGCTGAAGCGTATGCAATTGACTGGCAAACGGCAGCCCCTTCAGAACGCGCAGCTATCCTGAAAAAAGCGGGCGATTTGCTGGAAGCGCACACCCTGGATTTTATGGCCTTAGCAATTCGCGAAGCAGGTAAATCCTTACCGAATGCTTTGGCAGAAGTACGTGAAGCAGTGGATTTTTTACGTTATTACCCAGCGCAAGTAGAACACTTACCGAATACCCTCGCACTTGGCCCTGTCGTTTGTATTAGCCCGTGGAATTTTCCTCTGGCGATTTTTATCGGTGAAGTCAGTGCCGCTCTGGCGGCCGGTAACGTGGTTCTGGCAAAACCAGCGGAGCAAACACCGGTCATCGCTTATCGCGCAATCCAGCTTTTACATGAGGCTGGCATACCACGCGGTGCTTTACAATTCTTGCCCGGTACAGGCGAAGTCGTTGGTGCGCAACTGGTTGCCGATAGCCGTGTCAAAGGCGTGATTTTTACAGGGTCTACGGAAATCGCACAGATCATCAACCGCACCTTGACTAAACGCTCAGTCGCAGAAAACATTGACATTCCGCTGATTGCAGAAACAGGTGGGCAGAATGCGATGATTGTGGACAGCAGTGCTTTACCAGAGCAAGTCGTCAATGATGTTATTTCATCGGCATTTGACAGCGCAGGCCAGCGTTGCTCTGCCTTGCGTGTACTTTGTCTGCAAGAAGATATCGCGGACAAAACCATAGAGATGCTAAAAGGCGCCATGCAAGAACTGCGTATCGGCAAACCTGATCAGCTCGCCATTGATATCGGACCGGTTATCGATGCAGACGCACAGAAAGCACTGCAAGCGCACATTGATCAGATCAAACAAAAAGCCACAGCAAGTTATTCACTAAACCTTGCAGAATCCTGCAATAAGGGTACCTTTATTGCACCGACTGTCGTCGAGATTCAGTCATTATCTGAATTAACTAAAGAGGTATTTGGTCCGGTGCTACATATCCTGCGCTATCAGCGTGATCAGTTACCACAATTGATCGACAGTATTAATGCGACTGGCTTTGGACTCACATTAGGCATTCACTCCCGTATCGATGAAACGATCAACTTCATCAGTTCACGTGCGCATGTCGGCAATATTTATGTGAACCGCAATATCGTCGGTGCTGTTGTCGGCGTGCAGCCCTTTGGCGGTGAAGGTAAATCTGGCACAGGACCAAAAGCAGGCGGCCCTCTGTATCTGAAACGCTTACAAAAAAATCCTTCCGGCAATCTTGGCGGGCATACCGTATATGAGCGTCAATCACCATCAGCGTTAGAAGCACTCTTGGTCTGGGCTAAAACACATGGTCACGAAAAGATCGCCGAACTCGCCGATCACTATGCACACGCCAGTCCTTACAAAATTACTTTGGTATTGCCAGGACCAACTGGCGAGCGCAATACCTTGTCATTCGCACCACGCGGCAAGGTATTTTGTGCGGCAAGTAGTGTGAATTGTCTGCTAAATCAAATTGCAGCATTGCTGGCAACAGGCAATACCCCCGTTTTGCCTGCACAAACCTTGGCAATTCTGCCATCTGGCTTACCGGCAGAAGTTCGTGATTTAATCACTCAGGCAGAAGCGGGTCAGGAAGAGCTCCAGTTCGCTTTAGTTGAAGGCAACCTCCTGGGACACTACAAACCTGTCTTCGCAGCTCAGAACGGCGCTATCGTCTCTGTAATCGAGATGCATGAAGAGACTGAAGCTCCTTTATGGCGCCTGGTCGCTGAACGAGCCTTGTGTGTGAATACAACCGCAGCTGGCGGAAACGCCAGTTTGATGACCTTGCAAGATTGATGTTCAGATGATTTAGACAGCTTGATGAGGTCAGTAAGCGATTATTTGTAACTGTTACTGACCAGGATATGAAAAAGGTGAACATGCTTATCGGTATGTTCACCTTTTTTATTGCTCTGAGACTTAGTCTTTTTAGTTAGCACAAATTACATGCTTTGCCCAAGCTGGTATTTTTTTAAAAAACACATGAAATCCGTCGGAAAAACTAGCCATAGTATATCCATACCGTTGAGCAAGAATCATCAGGCTATTTTTTGAGAAAAGGCTAATGTGTCCATTACGAGGTGAAGCGTACCACCAACTTAATCTTTCATTTTTACGAATTTGTCCATCAGTTAGTAACGTTGAGAAGAGGAGTATTCCATTATTAGACAGTAACGAGCTTATGTTTGACATTAAATGATGAGGATCAGGCACGTGTTCAAAAACTTCATATGCTGTAATCAAGTCAAACTTTCCAAGCTCATTTATGTTAAAACTTCTATCAACAAAAGGATCATAGGTTGTCGATTGCCAATTAGATTCGTTAAGAATACTTGAGAGAAGACCACTTCCTCCTCCGTAATCAAGATGCTTAATAAAACGAGCTTGGCTGCCAAACATCGCAATTAAGTTAGCTGCGTTGCCTTTAGGTCTTACTTGTACATAATCAGGATCAACATTTATATAATCATTGTTATATATTTTTTCTTCGAATTCTTCTAACGACCAATTTGAAATTTCAGGGGAAAAACAAAATCCACATTTGCTACAAAGCGCGTAGTAGACAGGATTTCCTGACAATTCAAGAAATTTTCCTCTTGGTTCTTCGCACGATTTATTAAAATCTACAACATCGTATAACGGGCTTAGAGCACCGCAAACCGTACACTTTATATTTTTTTGCATGATGGTCCGTAAGCTCAATCAAATATTTTTATGTTGACTATGTCAGATAAAAAAATATAGCTTCTTTTATACAATTTATAAAAATTATTTCTTCTTAGCTTTTTCCATATCTACTGCAAGTTCTTTTGAGGCTTGTTCCATTTTTTTCATCATCGGCAGCATTTGTTTTTGCATTAAACCCATTGAACTTTGCATGATTGTTGGCATTTTTTTTATTAATGCAATACCAGCTTTAGATTGGTAAAAAACAATCATGCCATCAACTTCTTCTTGTGTCAGGCTATCTGAATAGATTTTGATAAAAGTGGGTTCTAGTTTATCCCAGCTCATTTCTTCTTTAAAAATTACAACTATTTTCTTCTGAAATTTATCCAAAGCTTTTTCTTGTTCTTCAGTCGGTTTAGAACCTTTAAGTGATTTGTCCCTGACGCTTTTCATCATTGCATCAAGTTGACTACTGACACTTTGAATTAGTGATCCGGTATTTGTCATAACAAAAAGCTGCTTAATCGATTCTTCAGTTGGCTTCGTGTCTTCCGCATGAGCATTGCTTAGAAACACACCGAGAGTCAGTAAAAAAACTAATTTAATTGATGTCATTTTGAGTAAAGGATGGTCTTTGCAAAAGTGCTTATTAATTTTATATGAATCCATCTCTTTTCAGGATTTTTCTGCTTGGTTTGCTTTTCTTTGTTTAAAACAATAAAGGTATATATATAAATAGTAGTAATAGTTAACGTAGCAATGTTTCTGTGGATAACCTGGCTTTTATCAACAGAATCAATGCACTGCGAAAAAGATAAACCCATGAAGAAGTCTTGTATGACGACAGAACAGTTATTGGATAATTTTTTCTGTTCTTGTTTATTTCATGGTTTCGCACATGCTATGCAGTGGATATCCTTAGACTTATCCACAATTGAATTTACGATATAGCCTTTTTCTATCTTATTTTTGCTTCAGTAGCTAAATTTACTGGTTTTTTTAAAACGACCTGATGGTAAAAAGTTGATCAGAGCCCTGCGCATGCAGTTCCCGACTACAGCGTCACTATCCTCTTTGGCTCACTGATCCGTGATCACTCGAATACGGTTGATGATTTTCATGATCATAAAATCTAGTTTTGTGGACATGCTGAAATTTTCTATATCGATTTTTTGGTCTTTAGCTACGCATTTTTTATTTCTCATATCGCTAGCCGGGTATTTGGAGTGGCATTTGATGTAAATGATTTTGATAGATTGGGTTTTTAAAAACAAAAAGAACAGAAGTCTTTGTTGTTTACATTAAGGTATATATATACATAGTAGTAATAGTTAACGTAGAGGTGTTTCTGTGGATAACCCGGTTTTTATCAACAGAATCAATCTTTTAGAGAAAAGATAAATACCCTGATAAGCCCTGTACTGTAAAAGAATAGATTTGGGATAAATAATTGAGCGTTGCAAAAGTCTGGGGTTTTGCATAGACTGTCCTGTGGATATGCAGACACTTATCCACAGTTGAATTCTAGGTTTTCATTAGATATTTATTCTTTTACAGAAATTCAGAAATAGCATAGATGCTATGACGATAGCGTCAGTACTGGTCAGCTTTGCGCAGTATGGCTGGCGCCAGCTTTTGTAGGGTTGTTGCCCACATTTGTGTCATGCATTGCTGATATCGGGATAAATGGCCGGTGAATACGGCGCTATATTCGAGATGTGCTTCACCGCCGCGAGCGCGTTTGAATTGACTGGCACCCGAACTGTAGTGAAGTTTTGCTTGTCTTTGTTTTGCCTGCTGCAACAGTAAGGCCATGAGGCGACGGTAAAGTCCTAATTCTTGCGGCAGGCTAGTGTCGTAGCCGATTAGTGGCGTTGTCATCCAGCCAGATTCAGGGTGATGATAGATACCAATGACACCAACCAGACGCTCGTGCCAGCGCAAGGCATACAGATCAAGGAAACCTGTTTCCAGACAAAGTTCAAAGAAAGCTGGCGTGAAGTCTGGATTTAGTCTCGAATGTTTATCGATAAACAGCTGGCGGAATAACGCACGCATCTTAGGCAGATCGCTGCTGCGTATTTGTTCTGGCGGAATAATCTGTATCTCAGTATCTTGTAATAGACGGGCGTCTTTTTTAATGTGATTGTGTTTCCAGACCGCGCTGTGACCCGGATCGCAGGTGTAAATCATGCGCGCCGGTATTAGTTGCCATGCTTGTTGCTGCAACGCTTTTGCCAGTTGCGGGCTAATCTCTGGACAAATATTGCGCATCATGAAAGGTCGGTCTGGGTAGACCTCACGTAAATGATTGGTCAGATCCTTGATGTCGTTCTCTTGCCAGTCGGGATAAAGATTGGTCGACATCAGGTGATTGCCGACAATCGCGGCACGGTCGATGCCGCTGGCGCTGATCATGCCGGCCATTGGACTAAACGCCAGTGTGCTGGCCATGGAGGCTAGCGTTTGCGTATATGCGGGAGCATGCCGTATTGCCTCGTCCCTGGCATAACGTAGCCAGGCAGAGCGCGGACTCGCTACATAACTGGTATTGCGGTTGCTGATGTCGAGTAAGCTGACCGGCTGCGTACTGTCAGCAATACTTACGCATTCAATCTTGCAATCAACATTACTCAGCCAATGCGCACCGCCACGGGCTTTTGCTGCGAGCAGCCATAGAGCATCAGCGCGGAGTTGAGGTGAAAGTGTCAAAGCGGCAGCGTCAAATACATGAGATGAATCAAACGAAGCAAACAGATTTAACTAATTAAGTGAATCGAATAAACGAATCTAATTAGATCGCTCAGACTTTTTGATATAAATGCATACCACCGTAAATCGCTGAACGATCCGTTGCATACAGAGCGCGATTATGTGCGACATCGGTGTGCCAGGCGGAGATCAGATGAGCAGGTAATTTCCCCTCCAGCGGAGATTCTTCGCCACCGGTACGGAACACGACTTTGGCACCCGGTGCGGCGGTACGGGTAACTTCTTCCCATAAATCTGTCAATTGCTGCTGATCCATCCAGTCTTGTGCATCAAGGAACAGATAGGCATCCATTGAGGCATTCGTCTGCTTGCGTAAAAATTCAGTCAAGGTAATGTGATGGGCATGCACCCGGTCAATGTTCAGGCGCAGGCTGGTGAAATACTGTTTTTGTAAATACATAGGTAACGCTGCTTGCTTACTCGTATCGTGGCGGCGTCCGAACGCTTGCTGGGCGAAGCAATTTTCTTCAATCGGAAAATCGCAGGCAAGGTGACGCATTCTTTCTTTAAATAACAGATGTAAGCCTTGCTTGGCATCATGTTTCAGCGCGGCGAATTGCGATGGTGGTATTCCTAGGCTATACAAAGCCACAGGCTGACGTGCGATGAAGCGGAAGATGGCGGTATCAAATACCGGTGCCAGATAACGGTCAAATAAACGACTTTGCTCCTCCGGTGTGCGCGCTTCCAGAAGTTTTTTCATATTGCCGCCCATTACGCGAACGAACATATGAGCAAAGCCGATGAAGTCGCCTAACAAACCATATTGATAAGCATTTTTGCTGAAATAACGATAGCGTGGCTGACCCAGTAAGGAACGGCTTTCCCAGAATGTGCTGGCTTCTTCACTCAGATGCGGACGAATATGGCGCTGATACCGTTTCAGATTATCGCTATGCGCTGCATTGCCCAGATAAGCCAGAACCGAATCGTAGTCCGGTAAATGCTTGATGGCTTTTTTCTTCATCTCCAGCATCGCCAGGTGGGCCGCGTTCAAATCCACCGCGTGCACCGCGGCCGGATTCGCCGACAGATACGCAAGCGCGTTGCAGCCACCCGATGAGATGGTCAGGATATTGGCGCCAGGCTTTAGTTGTAATGCATCAAGATCCGACTTTGGATCTTCCCAGATCTGTGCATAGACCAGGCGACTAAACCAATGCGTGAACAAACGATCAGCTAAACCTTTGCTACCTGACGTGGTAGAGTTGATAATTGCAGTATCGATAAGTGTCTTGGTGTTCATGCCATCTCCGCATATGGATAGAAGTTTTGTGAACTGTAGGTAATCAAGGTGACAGGCAAGTGACAGCTTGATGAAGAATTGATGAAATGACGGTCAATATGACGGGCGAACAACAGGATCAGTATGATTAGTCAAACCACGGTACCAGAAGCAAGCAATATCGCAGACTATGCGTATGACTCTGATTTTCAGCACGCATTTGCGATGAGCGTGGGGAGTTACAAAAAATCCGCGCTCGATTTGTATCTGGATCTGGTGGCGAAAACCCCGGCGTGGATCGATTTTGTCATCACGTCACGGAATAAGCTTGTGCGCCTGTTCGGCTTAAAGCATCTGGGAAATTTTCGCGGCATAGAACGCCGTCGCAAAATGTATAAGGTCGGCGATAAACTCGGTATTTTTTCTATCCTGGCAATGTCCGAACAGGAGGTGATACTCGGCGATTGCGACAAACATCTGGATGTCCGGGTATCGGTGTTTAAGTCTGACGAAGACGACACCGCGATTGTTTCAACCGTTGTCCACATTCACAATCTGGTCGGGCAGATGTGCCTGTTTTTTGTGGTCCCAGCGCATAAACAAATTGTTCCTGCACTGCTCAGGAAATGGACAGACCCGGGTAGCCGTTCGCGTCGATTTAACCGGGTGACGGATAGAACATAACTTTATCAAAAAGAGTAACTAATGCGTAGATTGCTGGTAATAGGAATACTAATTTTGACATCTAATTTAGCAATTGCTACGAAGGAGCAGTCCGTGCAAGTCAGACCCAATGCTGTCCATCAACTACAGATGCTTGTGAAAAGGGATAACTTCGCTTCAGATGATTTTCTTTACACGGGTGTGATTGATCCTATTTTTCGGGCAAAATTAAATTCTCAATTTAACTCAGTGGTCGCTAACTTTATTTCGGCGGTGGAGCGCCAATATTCAAAAAAAGAGTACTTAGCCTTGCTTGTTTCTGAAATTGAAAAATTTAACCGCGCTGAACTCGATACAGAGGATGCGGAACAAGTGGCGACCAATTTTGAAAAAATAATGGATTGTATAGGGCTAGAAAGTTCCGAAGGAGCACTGAATGAATGGATGTATGGGTTCAATCCTAATAAATTCTGAGGCATTATTAAATCGTTACGTGGAAGTTTTAGATTTTATTAGAGTTAATCCGCAATTAAAGACTGGCGTCGCTTGCGGAAATGACTGATCGATTTGACGATACGATTACGCCACCAGCCTTGTTCGGCAAACTGAATTTCGACATAGCTTGTGAGTTCCGGCCCCCAGCGGGTTTTTGATACATCTTCTCCCACCGACAGATTGATGCGCCGCAGTTGCGCGTCCATCGACCAGCAAATCACTTCGACCAGTAGCGTCGTCATTACACTGTACTTCGCATAAGCGAGATCGTAGCCGGAGTAATAGAGATACAGTTCATCCCCCATCAAAAATCCCAGGCGTACTGCGACAACTTGTTGATCGACATGCAGGCAAAACAGATGCATGCGGCTGGCGAAGGGCGATGCCAGCAGGGCAGCGATAAAATCTTTGTGCTGCGGATTTAAAAAATAGTCGGGATGTTTGACCGACGTGTCTGCTGCGGCCCGTGCCCCATGTAATTGGTAAAACAAACCGAGTTGCGCCGTGATCGCCGTTTGCCCTTGCAGTACTTGCAGGTGCGGTACTAACTGGTCGCGTGCCAGCGAGTTATAACAACGTCGTATCGATTCTTTGATATTGCGTTTTAAGCCAGCACGGAACTGATCCCAGTTAGCGGCCAGCGGCAAAATGAAATTAGGAACATGACGCTGATCAAGCTGATGTAATGACGGACGCTGTCTCAGAATTGGCGCTTGTGATGCTTCAGCGATGAACTGACGTTCTACAAGTCCTGCCGAGTATTGTTCATGCAGATCCAGAATCGCATTCGTCAATGCGGCCTCATAACCGGGTAAGACTAGCGGAATACGGATTTCCGTCAGATTGGGGTCAGAACCAAACGGCCGGACGTAGCGATACAGCGTCGCACCCGCAATACCAATGCGTGAAATGAGCAAAGGAGCGATCCCGACCAGACGATCCTGATCGTACAAAGTGACGATGGCTAACTGATCTTTGCGAACCAGCGTCTGGACAGCAAACACGCGCCACCAGCAACGGTTCCAGTCATAGGTCTGGAAGGGTAATAGCTGAATAAGTTGCTGCTCAAGGCTGCGCCATGACGGTTCTACAGCATCAAATTCAGCATCCGTCGTAAGCAGCAATGTTTGCATCGTGAAGAAGTAGAAGGAAAAATAAGGCGAATCTGTTATGGAACTGTTCAGAAACAAGGCGATTACGGTGAACTAAAAACCGGAACTAAACGAATACTACATGTACCAGAAGCACTAACTAATTAGCGTGTTTTCAGTACAATCGCAGATACTCCCCCTGTTTTTTCTTAAAATATGCTTGTTCCCGCGCTTATATCGGGAGCAAAAAATTATACTAGGAGCCAGTATATAAGCGCAGCTGATGAAAACTGCGCGTATCCGCCACAACAAACCGCCTGAAGATTGCAGCTTTCGCAACAAAGCTTGCTATTCTATTTCTATTCAACAAGTTTCTTCAAGTTATTTAATCCGGCGTCAAAATCTGGTCCTATCAGTTTGTCCATGAACGGTACAAATAATTTGGTAGACACGCTGCCCTCGCTGGTCCCTTTCATGGTCCAGGTGATTTTGGTGCTGTTGCCTTGCGGTTCAAAGATGAAGCTGCCGGTCGATGGTTTGCCCATGCCTTCGAAGTGCAGTTCGTAATCGATTTGCTGGTTCGCGATTACGTTGGTGAACTTCATACCACCATTGCCCTGACTTTTACTCTGCCAGTCCCAGGCAGCATCCTTGCCTGCTTCGGGACCGGTGAATGTCATGACCATAGCGGGATCACGCTGATTCCAGACCGACCATTTTTGCCATTCTTTAGTCGTGACGATCATGGGATAAATTTTTTCAGCAGGCGCTTTGATCACGATACTGCGTGATACGCCGTAGTCATTTGGCAGCGCAAAGGCAACGGCGAGAATAATAACAATCAGTGCAAGCAGAGTACCCAGAACGCGTTTTAGTAATTTCATCGTAATCTCTCCAGTGGAATTGACAGGACTTAAGGCGAAATCATTCTGCGCACATTTGGCAAAAATAACAAGTGTCATGCGGTTTTACAAAGGATTACAGATGACACATCTCTCGTCTATGTTTTGAACACAGGGACTTCTATACTAGGCTTGTTACAACTACAAAGGTCAAATATGGAAAACACATCATCTCCACGTCGTATCCACCCTTTGCTGGCCGCTGCTGCGGTATCTGTTACTTTGGTGTCTCTGGTCGGCGTCGCCGCAATTACAGGCGTGATTCCTAGCTCGCAAGGACATGGCAACCCACAAGATCCAATGGCCTCTGGTAGCAATCTGTCACAGCCGGAGAACATGACGCAAAATATAGCGCAAAACGGCACTGCCCCTGGCGACAATATGCGCGCGCCAGTAGTAGATCGCTCGCCATATCCGGTCGATGCACCGCGTCGTAATTCAGGCGCGTCGCATCAGTCCGCCGCTAATGCCGGAAATAATCAGCTCGCGTCTACCACGTCCAACGACACCGTAAGCAATCAAGCGATGTGCGCGAATTGCGGTCGTGTAGAAGCGATCCATACCGTTCAGCAACAAGCCAAACCGAGCGGTATCGGCGTTGCAGCGGGTGCGGTTTTAGGTGGCATTCTGGGTCATCAGGTGGGTAATGGCAACGGCCGGACGCTGGCCACGGTTGCCGGTGCTGTCGGCGGCGGTTATGCCGGTAATGAAGTAGAAAAAAGGTCAGGTACGAACACGGTTTATCAAGTCAAAGTCCGCATGGACGACGGCAGCCTGCGCACCTATCCACAAAACGGCTGGCGCGTCGGTGACCGTGTGAAGGCAGTCAATGGTGCACTGGAATCTTTGGGCTAATCGACATAGGTGCAGCACGAATAGCTTTTTGCCGGTGTGGTCTTTATCGTGTCTTATTGAATCAAGATTAGGGAACACGTAGCGAACATTTAGCGCACACGACCCACCGCGACATCCCACTGCTGCATCAATTCACCGGCCTGATCGCGGCTCATGTCTGGTAAAAATGTCCGTTCCATTTGCCATTGTGCCGCGCATTCTTCCACGCTGTCGTAGATACCCACACCCAGACCGGCAAGATATGCCGCGCCCAGCGCGGTGGTCTCGGTAACTTTGGGTCGTATCACCGGAATACCTAATAAGTTCGCCTGAAATTGCAATAGCAGATTGTTCGCTGCGGCACCGCCGTCAACCCGTAATTCGGTGATCGGCGCGACGGCGTCCCTGGTCATGGCCTGCAACAAGGCGGTGCTCTGAAACGCGATTGACTCCAGTGCGGCGCGGGCGATATGTGCGACCGTGGTACCACGCGTCAGGCCGAGGATCGCGCCTTTTGCGGACGGTACCCAATATGGCGCACCCAGTCCGGTAAATGACGGTACAAACACCACGCCACCCGAATCCGGCACGGTCGTCGCCAGATCCTCCACGTCCGGTGAATGCTGTATCGCTTTTAATCCGTCGCGCAGCCACTGCACCACAGCACCACCGATAAACACGCTGCCTTCGAGTGCATATTGGCGCTGCTCGCCGGTCTGACAGGCCGAGGTACTGATCAGGCCATTATGCGAGGTCGCACAGACGCTGCCAGTGTGCAGCAACATAAAGCAGCCTGTACCATAAGTATTTTTTGCCATGCCGGATCGAAAGCAGGCTTGCCCGAACAAAGCGGATTGCTGATCGCCAGCAATACCGGCAATCGGAACCGGCTGGTCAAAAATTGTCGCATTGCCGAAGCAATGACTCGATGCATGCACCTCAGGCAAAATCGCGCGCGGTATATCAAAACAACTGAGTAGCTCATCATCCCATCGACCCTCATGGATATTCCAGAGCATCGTCCGCGCAGCATTGCTGACGTCGCTGACATGCAATTGACCTTCGCTGAGTTGCCAGGCCAGCCACGTGTCGACAGTACCGAACGCCAGTTCACCCCGCTCAGCTTGCTGGCGGGCATCGTGGACGTGATCGAGCAGCCATTTGATCTTGCTGGCGGAAAAATACGGATCCAGAATCAATCCGGTTTTTTGCTGTATGCGTTCTGCCCAACCCTGACTGCGGAGCTCATCACAATACGCGGCGGTGCGGCGATCTTGCCAGACAATCGCATTCGCTACCGGCATCCCAGTCTTGCGGTTCCACAAGATACTGGTTTCACGCTGATTAGTGATGCCGAGGGCCGCAATCTCACTGGTGGCGATACCACTTTTATGTAGGACCTCCTTGCAGGTTGCCAACTGGCTTTGCCAGATTTCCATCGCATCATGTTCGACCCAGCCCGGTTGCGGAAACAGTTGCCGGAACTCTTGCTGCGCGGTCGCCACGATCGTCCCGGCGCGGTCAAACAAAATACTACGAGAGCTGGATGTGCCTTGGTCGAGAGCGAGCAGATAGGTCATGGTCAGTGCCTGTGGAGTTGATGGTTTTTTGTATTCAACCAGTAAGTGTAAGAAGTCAGTGTAAATCGTGCGAGGCACTTTAGATGCTGCACCGCAGAATCGATTGTTCGCGGATAACAACACAAATCATAATAAAAAAGCTAGCAATAATAACCAAGTTTGTTATAGTAAATTATCAAGAGTTTTAACAAACTTGATGAAAATGACAAGACCGACCGGCGTGATGCGCATTGAGACAGCTGCGAGACAGTTGCCACTGACACCGCAAGGATGTGGCTACATCCGGTTTAGCGAATTTATAGCAAACAGAAAAGAAAGGGGGACATCATGTTAGAAGCGATCAGTTTTACCTTGTCTGTGATGGTACTTGGCTGCCTGGCTGTCGGTGTATTACAGAAAAAACAGCGCCTGCTGAATTTCTCTTACGGCGGGATGATGGCGATGAGCATCATAGCCTGGTATCAGGCGATTTTCCCGACCGGATTAAGCTTCTGGTTTTTTGCCGGAACGATCATTACCGTGGTTGCGATCTGCGCTTTTTTTTACGCGATTTATTCAAACGAAATCATCTGGCAAAAACAGCGATAAATGCGACATGAGCTTATTGCCCTTTCGCCGCATTCAGACGACGAAGCAAAGCTCGGTTGATGTCTTTGGTATGACTGTTCCAGCGCTTCATGAGCTGATCAATCTCGGTCTGTAACTTGCTGGCAATCGCTGTATCACCGTTGTCGTATGCCCAGATGGCGTATTCGGCAGCGACTTCAAAACCGCCAAAATGATGCATGGCCGATTCGAACTCTGTCTTGGCATCGGCATGACGACCGGCTCCGGCCAATGCCCGTGCGAGTAGCAAGCTGACCTGGGAGGCGCGGAATCCAGCGTCTTTGTTGCGGATCTCTTGCAGATGGGTGATCGCCGTGGCATAACGGCCACTCTCGGTCAGTGCGCGGGCGGCGCAAAATTTGATCTCCGGGTCGGCAGCGAAAGGGCCTTTGAGGCAAGCCTCGTAGTTACTTGCGGCTTCTTCTGCGTTGCCTGTTTCCAGTAAGGCCAATGCCAGTCGCATTTGATTTTGTGCGGTGGGTGTGTACTCAAAAGCGGTACGGGCTTCGCGCAATTCGCGGGTCGGATCGAGCGTTTTTGCTGCTGCGGCAACCACTTTTTTTGCACCGAACTCCAGTCCGGAATTTGGCATATAGATGGCGAAGAAATAGACGATACTACCAAGCAGCGGGAAAGAAAAAAGAATCAGCAACCAGTAAATTTGCTGACCCGAGCGAATCGCATGCACAGCAAAGAACAGCGCGACTAAGACGTGTAAACCAATACCAAGAAATGGCATGCTTGCTCCTGTAGGATGAAAGAAATACGGTGCGTGAAGAAGAAAAATTAAGCCTGAAATTGTACCAATGTTCAAATCAGTATAATTATTTTTCTTGCAACAGCGACTTACATCCCGTAATCAAATTCCACTTTGCTAATCCGTGTTTTATACGAGGAATACCATTTTTCTTTGCCCAATTGTTGCGCCTCCAGATGGTCGGCATTGGCTTTCCATTGTTTAATGGCGTGCAAATCTGCCCAGTAGGAGACGGTAATCCCGACTTCTGCACGGGCGGATTCTACGCCCAGAAATCCGGGTTGCTGCACGGCCAGTTTTAACATGCGATCAGCCATGTCGTTATAGCCGTCGTCGCCCTCTGTGCGGTTAGATGTGAAGATGACGGCGTAGTAAGGAGGTTGCGGAGTGTTGGCAATCATGCTCATCAATGTCTTGCTTGTAGGTTGTCAGCTCCAGACCTCACCGCCGAAGGCGTCGATCTGTGTCAGGTAGAGCCGCAAATCCAGTTCGTACTGGTGATACTGCGGTTCCATGTAGCTGCATAGTTGATAGAAGGCTTTGTTATGCTCTTTTTCTTTCAGGTGAGCGAGCTCATGCACGACGATCATTTTTAAAAATTCTTCTGGCACCTGTTTGAATAAAGTGGCAATGCGAATCTCGTGTTTGGATTTGAGCTTATTACCCTGTACCCGGGAAATGAACGTGTGCTGCCCCAGCGCATGCTGGATCACTTTGATCTTGCTGTCGAAATGTACTTTGCTGATCTGATCGCCATTGCGCAGATGGGTGTTCTTTACATCTTGTACGTATTGATAGAGCGCTTTGTCGGTACGGATCTGATGCGCGCAGGCGTATTTTTTACGGAGCAGAGCGGCTAGCTGCTCGCTTGCGATCAGGTCTTGAACCTGCTGCTGAATTGCAGCAGGATATGCCGTCAGATAATTGAGTTCCCGTTTTTGCATGCGCCGCCGTGCGTCTTATTTGGCTATTGAACTATTTGACTTCAAGTAATTCAATATCAAAAATCAAATTCGCATACGGGGGAATCCGGCCGCCAGCACCACGCGCGCCATAACCAAGATCTTGCGGAATGATAATAGTGCGTTTGCCGCCGACTTTCATCCCGGCGACGCCCTGATCCCAGCCCTTGATGACGCGACCGGTACCTAACGGAAAAGTGAATGGTTTATCGCCGACCGAGCTGTCAAACATCATGCCGTGTTGTTTGTCGGCTTTCGGGTCAAGCAGCCAGCCGCTGTAATGCACGGTTACTGTATTGCCTGCGACGGCTTCTTTGCCGCTGCCGACCTTGGTATCGATTTTTTGCAAGTCCATTTTTTTCGGACCGGCATCGGCAGGCGCTGCGGTTTGTGCGCTGGCTGGTGCGAGCGCGATGAGACTGGCGATACCGAATGCGAGGCTGGTGACGACATTGATGACACGACGGTTCATGAGGCAACTCCTTAAAGTTTATTGCGTAATTTTGCTTCGAAAGCGATATCGAGTTTGCTGGCTTTTTTCGGTGCTTGTTTGCTGATGCCGTTGACGAAGGCGACGAAGGCATCCAGTTCTAAAGGTTCATTGAGTTTGTCATTATCGCCAGACGCATTGGCGAGTACCAGATAGAAGCGTCCGTCGGCAGTGCTGACCATGGAATACGGGGCATTATTGCTTCGGTCTTTCAGGCGCATGACGGCGGCACTGGCGCGCGTTGAGCGTAAGCTGGCCATTATCTGGCCCCGTAATTGCGAGTGATTTTTTCCATACTGCCTTCGCGATCAATTTCTTTATTCAGCTCATTAAACCGGTCAATGCGCTGCTTGTCCATTTTGGCATTGCAGAGCATATACAGATCCACATTGCGCCATTTGATGGCGCGTCTGATGTCACTCCAGAACCCTTGTTCCTGCGCCATTTGCATGCCGTGTAATTCGGACGTGATCCAGTAGTCGATCCTGCCATTCACCAGCAAACGCGGATTGTCATCATCTTCGCTGGCGAATTCTATTTTGTAACCTTGTCTGGCGAGCTCCAGGGCGGTCGCCGCATTTTTGTAAGAGCCGATGCTAAAAGACTTCGCGTCTTCAAAGCTTTTTAAACTGCGCGTATCGGATTTTTTGGTGTACAACACCCAGGTATCCGTGGTCAGCGGACCGACCCATTTAAACAGAGTTTCGCGCTCCGGTGTCCGGCGAAAACCAAACAGGCAGGTATTCTCTTCGTTTAACGTAGCCTGATAGCCGCGGGCCAGTGAGGTACTGACGATGCTTGGAGATTCGCCAGCGCGCTTCATGATTTCCATCGCTTTATCGGTCAGAAAACCTTTAATCTCATTGGTCTTCGGATCGGTATAGGTGAACGGGGCAAATTCCTGAATGACCAGACGTATGCTTTCTGCATGTGCCAGCAAGGGCAAGCTGAGCAGCAGGGCTGCCAGTGCTTTTACTTGCAGTTTCCTCCTTGAGCACATCAATAAGTACATCAGTAAGCCTTTTGTGGAACGCGAATTTGGAACGCGAAATCGATGAAGGATTATAGGGCAGAAATGAGGCCTTGTCTGTGTCCTTATTGGCATCGTTTCAGTCGCGTTATGCCTGATTGTTCGTGCTTATTCACGCTTATTCCAGACCCCAGCACAGTTTAAGCAAGGCAAAAACGGCGGCAATAGTTGCCTCGTTCCGGCGCTTTTCCAGACAGATAAAACTGAGTTCGGTCGACAGGCTGACGGCATCGGCAATGACTAGTCCATGTGCGTGCGCTTCACGGATGGCAATCGCGTCACGTAGCAAACTCAGGCCAACACCAGATTTAACCAGGTCGAGCATGGATGGCTCCTGATCGACCAGTGCTACTTTATTCGGCGTCACATGGTGGTCGGCAAAGACTTTGCTCAGCAGGCGGTTGTGTGTTGATTCGGGTGGCGTCCATATCCATGGCAGTTGCGCCAGCGCTGCCCAGTCCTTGCCGGCGACCCGGTTTTTCCAGCCCTCAGGTGCAACTACCCGGTAGGTGAAATGGGTCAATGTCAGCGAGTGGAAGTGCGTTTTGCCATCGTCCGGCGGCTGGCCCAGATAAAAGCCGACATCAAGCAAGCCCGCGCGTATTTGCTGGAGGACGGAGCCTGACATGCCGTGTTGTAATCGGGTGGAAAGCTGGGGATAAGATTCCACCAGTCGTTTCAAAAACACGCCTAGCCGTGTGAACTCAGGATCAAGTATGGTGCCGATCGCCAGTTCGCCTGTCAGGGTTGAATGCAGGGTATCGGCGGCTTGCTGAAAATCGGCCATACTCGCTAGCACGCGCTCCGCATGGGGTAAGAGTTTTGCGCCGTCATTGCTGAGGGTCATGCCGCCGGCTGAGCGATGCAGTAGTTGCAACCCCAGATTCTGTTGCAGCGATTTGATTTGCAGGCTCACGGCAGGCTGGGTCACATGCAGGCGCTCCGCCGCCCGCGTCAGGTTGCCCTCTCTGGCGACGGTGACGAAGGCTTTGAGTTGAACGAGATCCATCGTGCGGTCTCCATTATTGGTTAGGACTTAGGCAAAAACTAAAACCACTCACCACAGAGACACCGAGACACGGAGAAAGGCAGGAGTAAGCAATTGCGTGAGAGATATATATATCGATATCAACATTGGACCCGCAAGCAGTATGCGCCTGCTGGCACCAAATGCTTCCAGAAACCGCATCTAGTATGCGGCTTCAATTGGTAGGGTGATAGGGAGATAAGCAATTTGTCGTTTTGCGTAATTATTATTAGTGTTGCTTATATTGGATTTGATAATAACTCATTGGATTTGGCTTGAACACTGGGTTAGTCTCTATGAACATTTAAAAATTACCTAAAAGGTTTTCTTATGTCCATCAGCCCTTCCTCCAGCCCTTTGATCAAGCATTTTATAAACGGTGTTGTTCATCTATCCTCGGGCGAGCGTCAGCAAGAGGTGTTTAACCCTGCAACGGGGGCGGTTAGTGCGAAGGTCGTGCTGGCGACAATGGATGACGTGAATGCCGCCGTGGCGGCTGCCAAAGCTGCCGCACCTGCCTGGGCAGAGACAGCACCGCTGAAACGCGCGCGCGTGATGTTCAGGTTCAAAGAGTTACTTGATCAGCATCACAAGCAGATCGCAACGCTGATCACGCACGAGCACGGCAAGGTGTTGTCGGATGCGATGGGGGAAGTGACGCGTGGGATCGAGATCGTGGAATTTGCCTGTGGTATGCCGCAACTTTTGAAGACGCAATTTTCCGACAACATCGGTGGCGGTATTGATAATTACAACCTGCGTCAGCCGCTCGGTGTGACTGCCGGGATTACGCCGTTTAACTTCCCGTTCATGGTGCCGATGTGGATGGCGCCGCTGGCGATTGCGACCGGTAATACGTTTATTTTAAAGCCGTCAGAACGCGACCCTTCCTGTTCTTTATTGATCGCTGATTTGCTCAAGCAAGCGGGTTTGCCGGAGGGTGTTTTTAATGTGTTGCAAGGTGACAAACTGGCGGTGGATGGCTTGTTGCAGCATCCCGATGTGTCGGCAATTTCCTTCGTGGGATCGACCCCGATTGCAGAATATATTTACAGTGAAGGCACGCGCATGGGCAAGCGAGTGCAAGCGCTGGGCGGCGCGAAAAATCATCTGGTGGTAATGCCAGACGCGAATCTCGATCAGGCGGTAGACGCTTTGATGGGCGCGGCTTACGGCTCCGCTGGCGAACGTTGCATGGCGATTTCTGTGGCCGTCGCAGTGGGTGATGTGGCGGATAAATTGGTCGATGCATTAGTCCCGCGCGTGAAGGCGTTGATCGTCAAAAACGGCATGGAAGCTGATGCGGAAATGGGGCCGGTCGTGACCGCAATCCATAAGGCAAAAATTGAAGGCTATATCGCTGACGGTATCGCTGAAGGTGCAACGATGTTAGTCGACGGTCGCGGTTTGACGGTGCCAGGACACGAAGGTGGTTTCTTCCTCGGCGGTACGCTGTTTGATCATGTGAAAGAGGGCATGAAAATCCATCGTGAAGAAATTTTCGGCCCTGTGCTGTGCGTAGTCCGGGTACCGGATTTTGCCAGCGCCGTTGAGCTGATTAACCGTCACGAATTTGGTAATGGCGTGTCACTGTTCACTTCTGATGGCAACACGGCGCGTGAATTTTCTCGCCGGATTCAGGTCGGTATGGTGGGTATTAACGTACCGATTCCTGTGCCGATGGCGTGGCATTCTTTTGGCGGCTGGAAGCGCTCATTGTTTGGCGATCAGCACGCGTATGGCGAAGAAGGCATTCGTTTCTATACGCGATATAAATCGATTATGCAGCGCTGGCCTGACAGCATCGCCAAGGGCGCCGAGTTCACCATGCCGGTTGCGAAATAAGGTATTTTAGGGGAGTATCGCTAATTAAATGCCCATTCCGCTTTGTTTATATGCGGAATTGGACTAATGATACTGATACTCTCCCTTAGTATATAAAAATCGTGCCGGACGCTTACTCTGGAGTCAAATGCCATGAAGATCACGCAACTTTGTTCTCATCCGATTATTCAGGCGCCAATGGCTGGTGGTGCTACCACGCCTGAACTAGTCGCTGCGGTGTCGAACGCCGGCGCGCTCGGATCGCTTGCTGCGCCCTTGTTGACGCCGCTGGCAATCATTGAGCAGGCCGAGCATATCCGCCGTCTGACCGATAAGCCCTTCGCGATTAATTTGTTCGTCCAGACGCGACCACAAATTGATTATGCGGCGCTGGAATCCGCAAAACAATTACTGCAGCCGATCTGGATGTCGCTGGGGTGGAATGGCTTGCCGACGCCGACACGCTGGTGCGAGGACTTTGATGCCCAGCTTGATGCTTTGCTGATTGCACGTCCGGCAGTTGCCAGCTTCACATTTGACATCTTGCATGCGAGCCAGATTCAGCGTCTGCATGACGCAGGGATTCTGGTAGTCGGCACGGCGACCAACCTGGCGGAGGCGCAGGTCTGGCAAGCCATGGGCGCTGATGCGATCTGTCTGCAAGGCATTGAAGCTGGTGGTCATCGCGGCACTTTTATTGGCAAGCAAGAAGATGCAAGCCTGAGCGCTATGGCCTTATTGCAGCAAGTGAAACCGCATAGCGATGTGCCGCTGATTCTGGCGGGTGGCATCATGCATGGCGGCGATATTGCAGAAGCCTTGCGAGCGGGCGCCCAGATGGTGCAGATGGGCACGGCATTTTTAACCACCGACGAGGCGGCGATCCATCCTGCGTATAAGGCAAAGCTGCTGGAACTGGCTAACGCGAATGCCGCGGAGGGCAAAAATGCAACCATGCAGACCCGTGCCTTCTCCGGTCGACTTGCCCGTGGCGTGCGGAATCGTTTTATGCAAACGATGCAGGCGGTTGCAGAACAAGTTCCTGCTTATCCGGTACAAAACGCGCTGACAGGCAGCCTGCGTGCGCATGCCGCCAAGACCAATGACACCGAATTGATGTCGATGTGGGCAGGTCAGGGCGCGCATCGCGTGCGCAAGATGTCAGCTGCGAACCTAATCGCCACGCTGGCCGCCGAATTACAGCAACACCAATAAAATAAGAGACTATGCAATCCGCTGGCAAATACGATTACATCATCATTGGCGCTGGTACGGCAGGTTGCGTGCTGGCGAACCGCTTATCGCAGAATCCCGATAACGAAGTCTTGCTGCTGGAGGCTGGCGGCAAGGACGATTATGTCTGGATACATATTCCGGTCGGTTACCTGTATTGCATTAATAATCCGCGTACCGACTGGATGTTTCGTACCGAGAGCGAGCCGGGTCTGAACGGCCGCAGCCTGATTTATCCGCGTGGCAAAGTATTGGGTGGGTGCTCGTCGATCAATGGCATGATTTATATGCGCGGACAGGAACAGGATTACCAGCACTGGGCAGAGCAGAGCGGTGACGCAAGCTGGCGCTGGGATCAGGTATTGCCATTGTTTAAAAAAAGCGAAGATCATTATAGCGGTGCCAGCGCAATGCACGGCGCAGGCGGTGAATGGCGGGTCGAAAAGCAAAGATTGTCGTGGGAGATTCTGGATGCATTTCGTGAGGCGGCATCTCAGGTCGGCATTCCGAAAACTGACGACTTCAACCGCGGTGATAATGACGGTTGCGGCTATTTTGATGTGAACCAAAAACGCGGCATACGCTGGAATGCCTCCAAGGCATTTTTAAAACCAGCAGCAGGGCGCGGCAACCTGACCATCATGACGGGCTGCCAGGTCAAACGTCTGCAATTCACGGACAGTGCGCAGGGCAAGGTCTGTAGCGGCGTAGAGTTTATCGGGGGTGGTAAGGAGTGGTTCGCAGAATCCGCGCGCGAAGTCGTGCTGGCGGCTGGTGCGATCGGCTCTCCGGCGATTCTTCAGCAATCTGGCATCGGAAACGGCGCCCATTTACACCAGTTGGGCGTGCCTGTGGTCCATGATTTGCCGGGTGTGGGTGAAAACCTGCAAGATCATTTGCAAATCCGTTCTGCATTTAAAATCCGCGGTGCCAAGACGCTGAATATGATGGCGAATAGCTGGCTTGGCAAGGCCAGTATCGGGCTCGAATATCTGCTCAGGCAGAGCGGTCCGATGTCGATGGCGCCATCGCAGCTGGGGGCGTTCACCCGCTCCGATGCGAGTCAGGCCACACCGAATTTGCAATATCATGTTCAGCCATTGACGCTGGAAAAATTTGGCGACCCTCTGCATCCCTTCCCTGCTTTTACGGCGAGCGTCTGCAATCTGCGTCCGACATCGCGCGGCCATGTACGCATCGCCAGCAGCGACCCTTTATCCGCACCGAAGATTACGCCGAATTATCTGAGCACGGCCGAGGACAGAAAAATTGCAGCTGACTCGCTGACACTCACACGCAAAATCGTTGCTGCACCGGCCTTACAAAAATATGCTCCAGAAGAAATGAAACCCGGCGCGCAGTTCCGTACCGAGGAAGAATTAGCCCGTGCCGCAGGCGACATCGGGACGACGATTTTTCACCCGGTCGGTACGTGCAAGATGGGTGTGAGCACGGATAAGCAGGCGGTGGTCGATAGTGAATTGCGGGTAGTCGGCCTGCGTGGTGTGCGGGTTGCTGACGCATCCATCATGCCGACCATTACCTCGGGCAATACCAATTCACCGACATTGATGATTGCAGAAAAAGCCGCCAGAATGATACTGGCAGTTGCGTCTGCATAGTGTTTTGATGATGTCCATAAATAGACAATGCAACAGATGATTCAGCAAACAATTAAACAAGCCTTTCCTCATGGGACACCAGGGGATAGTATGTTTTAATACTTCAGGAAAACAGGAATAAAATCCTGTGGTTACTACTTACAGTAGTTATACCGTATTGTTGAATACTTACGGCGATGGGTAATATAAAAGGTAATAAAAACGCGATAAAAATCGCTAAAAATAGAATAAAAAGCCCCTTTGGTCATTAAAAAATAAAAAACCAACAGGGTTGTCATCGTGCAGTTCGTAATGAAACTACGCAGGCAAAAAGGAGACCAGATGACCGATGTCATCCTAGAGACAAAGCATTTGACCAAAGAGTTCAAGGGCTTTACCGCAGTGAGCGATGTTAACCTGCAAGTGCAGCGTGGACACATTCATGCATTGATCGGCCCCAACGGTGCCGGCAAGACGACCTGTTTTAATTTGCTCACCAAATTTCTGGTGCCAACCTCGGGACAGATCCTGTTTAACGGTCGCGACATCACGGCCGCCAAGCCAGCGCAGATTGCCCGACAGGGCATCATCCGGTCATTCCAGATTTCGGCGGTATTCCCGCATCTGAGCGTGATGGAAAATGTGCGGATTGGCTTGCAACGTCAGCTTGGTACATCTTTCCATTTCTGGAGGAGCGGGGCAAGTCTGGCGCGTCTGAATGATCAGGCCATGGCGTTATTGGCGCAAGTAGATTTGACCGAGTTTGCCGACACGATTACCGTTGATTTACCTTATGGACGAAAGCGCGCGCTGGAGATCGCCACGACCCTGGCGATGGAGCCGGAAATGATGTTGCTCGATGAACCGACGCAAGGGATGGGGCATGAGGATGTACACCGCGTGACGGAGCTGATCAAGAAGGTATCGGCAGGGCGTACGATACTCATGGTGGAACATAATATGAGCGTGGTCTCCGGTATCTGCGACAAAATTTCCGTCTTGCAGCGTGGTGCCATGCTGGCGGAGGGGCGCTACGAAGAAGTGTCTAAAAATCCGAAAGTCATGGAAGCCTATATGGGCAGCACCTCAGCCGAACTCGAAGGAGCACACGCATGAGTGTCGCAACGATGTCAGCGGACACATCCGCGAGTTCTGCCACATCCGGTACAACGCCAGCGTTACAGATCACGAATTTGCAAGCCTGGTATGGTGAGTCGCATATCTTGCATGACGTCAATCTGGTCGTGAATCCCGGTGAGGTCGTGACGCTGCTGGGGCGCAACGGCGCTGGCCGTACTACCACGATGCGCGCCATTATGGGTTTGACCGGCGCGCGCAAAGGCTCGATCAAGATCAATGGGGTCGAGGCAATTGGTCTGCCCACTTATAAAGTCGCTCATCTGGGCGTCGGTTATTGCCCCGAAGAACGCGGCATTTTTTCATCTTTGTCGACGGAAGAAAATCTGATGCTGCCACCGTCGGTATCAAGCAAAGATCAGGGTATGTTGATCGATGATATCTACGCGATGTTTCCGAATCTGGCGGAGCGAAAAAACAGTCAGGGTACGCGCTTGTCCGGCGGTGAACAGCAGATGCTGGCAGTGGCGCGTATCCTGCGCACGGGCGCCCGTCTGTTACTGCTGGATGAGATTTCTGAAGGTCTGGCACCGGTGATCGTGCAGGCGCTGGCGCGCATGATTACGACGCTGAAAGCCAAGGGTTATACGATCATTATGGTGGAACAGAATTTCCGTTTCGCAGCACCGCTGGCGGACCGGTTTTATGTGATGGAGCACGGGCAAATTGTCGAAACTTTTGCCGCAGCCGAGTTGCAGGACAAGATGTCGGTGCTGAATGAATTATTGGGTGTGTGATGAGGTTTGGAATCAGGTAGGCGATCAGTTTGGTAATAAGGTTGGTAATAAGGTTGGTAATAAGTTTGGTGATAAGTTTAGTAATGAGCACGGGTTGTGCGTAGTTGACTTAGTTTTCGTACTTCAGTTTTGTGCTTGGTTCTTGTAATGCATAAGCAGTTCAAATTGATAAAAATGATTGGAGAAGACACATGAAAACAACATATAAAGTAGCAGCACTGGCGGTCTCTGCCGCACTGGCAACATTATCCGGTACCGCCTCTGCACAGGTTTCTGGCGACGTCGTAAAAATCGGTTTTATTACCGACGTTTCTGGCCTGTATTCCGATATCGACGGTCAGGGTGGCGCCGAGGCGATCAAGATGGCGATTGCGGATTTTGGCGGCACGGTCTTAGGCAAAAAAATCGAACTCGTGACCGCTGACCATCAAAACAAAGCAGATATCGCAGCGAGCAGAGCGCGTGAATGGTTCGACCGCGACGGCGTTGATATGCTGATCGGCGGTACCAATTCTGGTACAGGTCTGGCCATGTCCAAGGTTGCTTTGGAAAAGAAAAAAACCTTTATCTCCATCGGTGCGGGCACAGCGCGTCTGACCAATGAAGAATGCTCGCCTTACACCATTCACTATGCGTATGACACGGTGGCACTCGCAAAAGGCACAGGCTCTGCGGTCGTCAAGCAAGGCGGCAAAAGCTGGTATTTCCTGACGGCGGATTATGCGTTTGGCGCATCGCTGGAAGGCGATACCACGGCCGTCGTGAAAGCGGCTGGCGGCACTGTCGCGGGCGCTGTGCGTCATCCGTTGTCGGCATCGGATTTCTCATCTTTCCTGTTGCAGGCACAGGCCTCTAAAGCGCAAATTCTGGGCTTGGCTAATGCCGGTGGCGACACCATCAATGCGATTAAAGCCGCGAATGAATTTGGCGTGACCAAAACCATGAAGCTGGCAGGTCTGCTGATGTTCATCAATGATGTGCATTCCCTGACGTTGAACCTGACTCAGGGCATGTATCTGACGGATAGCTGGTATTGGGATGCGAATGAAGAAACCCGCACCTGGGCACGTCGTTACTTCGGCAAAATGAAAAAAATGCCATCGAGCCTGCAAGCGGCTGATTACTCCGCTACCTTGCAATATCTGAACGCTGTGAAAGCAGCTGGCAGCGATGACACAGATAAAGTATTAGCCAAATTGCGCAGTATGAAGATCAATGACATGTATGCCAAAAACGGCACGATCCGTGGCGACGGCAGCATGATTCATGACATGTATCTGATGCAGGTTAAATCCCAGTCCGAGTCCAAGTACCCATGGGATTACTACAAAGTGGTACAGACGATTCCGGGTGAACAGGCATTCACGACTAAAGCGGAAAGTAAGTGCGCTGCCTGGAAGTAATGGGCTGCAAGTAAGTAAAAATAAGTGCGTGCTGAAGCCTCTCTTCTCTTATTTTGTCAGGACTCGGTTCTCTCTCCCGCTGGCGGGAGAGAGTTGGGATGAGGGTAAATAGAAGAGTGGTTTATTAGCGCAACATTTAGCAAAGCGCTTGGTATCGGAAGTCGAAAACGTCACTGCAATACGGGTGATCAACTGGTAATCATGTTGTAAGTCGCGTATCAATCTGCGTCAGGATGATTTGCCCGGATCAGGTTTTTTGAATCAGCTATCTATCCCGTTTGTTCGGGTTATTTTTCTTTAGAGTGCCATGGAAATATTTGGTATCCCGCTTCAAGCGATGCTCAGCCAGTTGTTGCTGGGGTTGGTAAATGGCTCTTTTTACGCCATGTTGTCACTCGGTCTGGCCGTGATTTTCGGTCTGCTGAATGTGATCAATTTTGCGCATGGTGCCTTGTATATGATGGGCGCTTTTCTGGCATGGATGGGCATGAATTACTTCGGTATTAATTACTGGATCATGCTGATTGCGGCGCCTTTGCTAGTTGGGATCTTCGGCATCGTCATCGAAAAAACCATGCTGCGCTGGTTATATAAACTCGATCATCTGTACGGGTTGCTGCTGACTTTCGGCCTGACCTTATTGCTCGAAGGTTTATTCCGTTCTTTCTATGGTGTGTCAGGACAGCCTTATTCAGTACCCGATGCGCTGATGGGGGCGACCAATCTCGGTTTTATGATTTTGCCTAACTACCGCGCCTGGGTAGTGGTGGCCTCACTGACGGTGTGTTTTTCGACCTGGTTTGTGATTGAAAAAACCAAGCTCGGTGCGTATCTGCGGGCCGGTACGGAGAATCCTAAACTGGTAGAAGCCTTTGGTGTCAATGTGCCTTTGATGGTAACCCTGACCTACGGCTTTGGCGTGGCTTTAGCGGCGTTTGCAGGCGTGCTGGCGGCACCGGTGATACAAGTGTCACCCCTGATGGGATCCAACCTGATTATCACGGTATTTGCTGTGGTTGTGATAGGTGGCATGGGTTCTATTCTCGGCTCTATCCTGACGGGGCTTGGCTTGGGCATTATCGAAGGTCTGACCCGCGTGTTTTATCCGGAACTGTCCGCGACGGTGGTATTCATCGTGATGGCAATTGTCTTGATGATCCGCCCTGCCGGTTTGTTCGGCAAAGAAAAATAATCGGAGCTTTTATGAATAAAAAAATTGGCTACGGCATCGCATTCGCCGTCTTGCTGGCAGCGCCGTTATTGATTTATCCGGTCTTCCTGATGAAGCTGCTGTGCTTCGCTTTATTCGCTTGTGCATTTAATTTGCTGATTGGTTTTACCGGTTTGCTGTCGTTTGGTCATGCGGCTTTTTTCGGTGGTGCAGGTTATGTCGCCGGATGGGCGATTCGTGATGCGGGGTTACCGACGGAACTGGGTATTGTATTGGGCGTCGGTGCTGCGGCCCTGATCGGTCTGGTGATGGGCTTGCTGGCAATTCGCCGCCAAGGTATTTACTTCACGATGATCACGCTGGCGCTGGCTCAGATGCTGTATTTCGTGTTTTTACAAGCTAAGTTCACGGGTGGCGAGGATGGTTTGCAAGGTGTGCCGCGCGGTAAGTTGCTGGGCACTCTGGATCTGAGTTCTGATCTGACTTTGTACTATGTGGTGTTGGCGATTGCGATTGCCGGATTCGCACTGGTAGTCAGGACGATCCATTCACCGTTTGGGCAGGTATTGAAAGCGGTGAAAGAAAATGAGCCCCGCGCAATCTCGCTGGGTTACGACGTGGATAAGTACAAGTTGCTGGCCTTTGTCTTGTCTGCGGCGCTGGCAGGTCTGGCGGGTGCGACCAAAACACTGGTACTCGGTTTTGAGACCTTGACCGACGTGCACTGGACGATGTCAGGCCTAGTCGTATTGATGACCCTGGTGGGCGGTTTGGGTACCTTGGCGGGGCCGATTGTCGGTGCCATCATTATCATCGCTTTAGAAAACAAACTCGGCGACCTAGGTAACCTGATCGCGGATCTCACGTCGGTTGACTGGTTCCGCAGCCTTGGTGATTCAGTGACCATCGTGACGGGATTGATTTTCATCGTTTGTGTACTGGCGTTCCGTAAAGGCATCGTGGGCGAACTGGGTGCTTGGCTGAGCCGATCGGAAAAGACCAAGACAAGTTAAATTGGCGCCGATTTAGCAGAGTTAGATAAGAGGTGAGTCAGATAAACAAAAGAGCCCCGCATTAGTCGGGGCTTTCTTGTTCTTAGCCGTCGATATTGGTTATTGTTGAAGTAGTCATGTGAAGTCAGTTTCTCAGAGTAATGGATGTTGTTACTGTAGTGGGAATGATTGCCTTACTGTTTGATCCATGTGAAAGCGTATTCAATGATCCGGTCTATTTTTGTTCTTGTCTTATTCCTGCTTGCTACTGACCCGGCTTGTGCGGCTCAGGCTCAAGTGCATATTTTCTACAATCCGGCCATGGATTCTGCATGTTCATTTTTGCGTGGCGCTACGATTAAGGATGAATGGAAAGCAGAACTGAGTTTGCGTAAGGCGGAATTCGAGGGAATCTGGCAGGAGCATGGTCCCCGCATGATTCTGGCTGCTGAGACGATCATTGGTAAGTCTTTCCCCGATGCGGATATCGATGCGCACTTGTCGCTGTGCGATCTGCCATCGCAATCGATGGTCGGAGTCCGTATCAATATGCGATATGCATTGAAGAGTTTTACCTCAACGCCTGTGCCGTTGCGTTACAAAGTGGATACTCTGTTCCACGAACTATTGCATGTGTTGTTAGGCCCTTACTCTTTGAACAACTCTAGTTTGCTGGCGCAGCACGCGACTGAACACGAAAGAGTGCGCTCGCATCTTCATTTGCTTGCGCTACAAAAAGCGGTTTTGATACAGCTTGGCGAACCCGACATACTGAAGCAGCTTATCGCCATAGACAGCCAGCTTCCCGGCGGTCATTACCGGCGCGCCTGGGACATCGTTAACGCCACTGATACGACGTATCTGAAATACGTCGAAGAGCTCAGGAACTGATCGGTTTTTATCGTGCGGGGCTGGTGGTCGGGTGGATGCAAGGCGCAGAGGTGTCAAGGCAGTCAAAATAGTGCGGTTGTACATTGAGCAGCCCTGAAGCGCACTATCCATGCGCCTTCTGGCAGGGACAGGCTGGAGAGGCGCATAAACATTGCGCGTCCAGCCACCCTTCTCATTTATCGCTTTTTATATCAACAGACTTTAGAGCGCTGCAGCGTAAATCGCACGGGCATCGGCTAAGCTGACCTCTCTCGGGTTGTTGCCTAGCAAACGGGTCTGTAGCATGGCATCGTTCGCCAGTTGGTCCAGGTCATTGGTCGTGATGCCGACTTGCCGCAATTGCGTTTCTATCCCAACCCGTTGCGCCAGCGCTTCCATCGCATGGATCAGGGCGGAACTCCGGGCTTCGTCACTACCTTCTGCACTTGGTGCAATGATGCTGGCGAGCTCGGCATACTGTCCCGCTGCATTCGGTGCGTTGAAGCGCAATACGTGGGGTAAGACCAGTGAGTTGGACAGACCATGGGGGACATGAAAGATGCCGCCGATCGGGTACGCGAGGGCGTGTACCGCGGCGCACGGCGCATTGGCAAAGCATTGTCCCGCCAGCATTGCTCCCAGTAACATGGCCTGGCGGGCGGCGAGATTGCTGCCATTCGTGCAGGCTTCGTCAATATTTCCCCAAAGTAAAGTCAGTGCCTGACGTGCCAGCATATCGGATAAGGGATTCTTTTTATGCTTGGTGGTATAGGCTTCGATTGCATGCACCATGGCATCGATACCTGTTGCCGCGGTGACTTTAGCCGGGAGTCCTATCGTCAGTTCTGCATCGAGAATGGCGATGTCTGCATACAGCTGCGGAGCGACTACCCCCATTTTTGTTGTCGCCCCGGTGGTGACGATGGAGATGGGCGTCACTTCAGAACCGGTGCCTGCTGTCGTTGGAATCTGGATCAAAGGCAGGCGTTGGCCTTTGACATTGCCGATGCCGTACATACTGCCGAGCGCCTGGGTGCTGCCTGACAATACGGCGATTAGCTTTGCCACGTCCATGGAGCTGCCGCCGCCAAAGCCAATGACCAGTTCGATCTCTAATTTTTCTGCGCTGCTGACGGCGTGAAGCACTACGGCTTCTGGCGGATCTGCGACTACGTCGGCAAATACACTGACGTGCAAGCCGCGTTGCTCCAGATTGGCAATCGCCGGCGCTATCAGACCAGTCCTTAAAAAGCCTGCATCTGTCACTATTAATACCCGTTTGATCTCGGGATAATGTTGCGTGATGATATCGCCCAATTGCTTGGCAGCGCCGGTCTGGCTGATGAGATAAGGGACGGTACGAAAATCAAAATTGTTCATGGTCAGGCTTCTCCTCTTGAGTCTTATTGTAGCAAGACTTGCTATGCTGTTAGCTTGAATAGAATTCAACTATTTGCCATCCGATGAGGATTGGCTTTGCGTAAATATTAATAAAAATGACAGATATCTTATTACTTGGTGGTGCCGCCTTTTTTGCTGGATTGGTTGATGCGGTAGTTGGTGGTGGTGGGCTGATACAGCTTCCTGCCTTGTTCGTGGCCTTACCGAATGCGGCTCCTGCAACTTTATTAGGTACCAGTAAGCTTGCGGGAATTTGGGGTACTACGGTTGCTGCCCGGAATTATATGAAGACAGTGAGAGTGCGCTGGGCGATGGTGCTACCTGCTGCTTTGGTCGCATTTGTCTTATCGTTTGCCGGTGCATTTACGGTAACTCATTTGCCGCCGACATATCTGCGTAAGGCCTTGCCATTCATTCTGGTGGCGGTAGCACTGTACACATTTAAGAAGAAAGATTTTGGTACGTCACATACACCTTTATTCAATGCGGATAAAGAACGCTGGATGGCGATGCTGGTGGGTGGCGGGATTGGTTTTTATGATGGTTTTTTCGGTCCTGGAACGGGTAGCTTTTTAATGTTCCTATTCGTCCGTTTGTTTGGATATGACTTTCTGAGCGCCTCAGCTGTTGCTAAAATTATCAATGTTGCGTGCAATGCGGCAGCTTTGTTGTGGTTTGGTTACAGCGGACACATTATTTGGCAAACAGGTTTAGCCATGGCGGTTTGTGGAGTGTTAGGATCGTTGTCTGGTAGCCGCATGGCAATTAAATATGGCAGCGGCTTCGTCCGAAAGATGTTCTTGCTGGTAGTGCTGGCGCTGATTTGCAAAACAACTTACGATGGTTTTATTAGATAACGATTTGTTTCACGTGAAACAATAACAAAGGGACGGACGTGGCATATTCAGATGCAGTCATATTTCAGCGTACGGATTTAGGTAAGGCAGAAATTAAAAATAAGCAGCATGGCTTAACGCAAAGTGAGCGCCTGGTACTGATTATTGCTGATGGCGTCAGCTCTTATGCCGAGTTGCGGGCTAAGTTGAAAAGCCTGGTAAAAGAACGATTTGACCGCGCGCTGCGCAGTTTGTCGGACAAGGGACTGTTGTATGAAGTGATGTTTCCGCTGGATAACCAGATGCCTGATATTGTTGAGGCAGATGCGATGGATCGCTTTCTGCGTCAAGAGGATTCTGATCCGGTCTCGGTGCTTTCTTTTCAGCCGGAGGAGGAATACGGCAGCGATGATTTGCGCGCTCAGGGTTTGGTGCCGCTGGATGAGGTTGAAGAGGTGGAGGTCGGTGAGCCTGTGCCGCCATATCCCGATTTGATTGAGAATACGATTGATCGCCTGGAAGAACCGATTATCTATACTCAGGAAAAGGTTTCGACAAGAATTGAGACTGCACATACGGCTGAGCCTGAGCAGGCAGGGCAGTTATCCGAGGTTGATTTTTATCTGCCGCTGACACTGCCATCCCCTGAAGTTCAAGCTCAGTCCCAGCCCCAGCCTGTAGTTTCGCCTGTAGAAAAAATAGCACCATCAGAACCGGTGTTGATTAAAGAACTGCCGGTCAAAACGATCATTGCTCCCGTGGCTGAGTCTAAGGTTCAGCCTGTGGCTGCCAGTAAGCTGCCAGAGCAAACCATAAAAAAGCCGCCGGTAGTGATACAAAAATTTCCGGAACCAAGGCCACCAAAGCCGGTTGTTCAGATAAAGAAAAAGACGTCCTTGCTCGATTATCTGGACTCTCGTTATTCCTTGTTGCTGGTATTGCTGGGTTTACTTCTTGCGTTCATGCCAGCTCTCACAAAATTCCTAAATAAATAGACTCGTAGATTTCACCGTCATAATGTAGATGTTTCACGTGAAACATCTAATGATCGATTTGATTGAAATTATTGATCAGCGAAGAATTTAAGCAAAAAACCTCTATAATCGTGCCTCCCTGAGAAATCCAAAAAAAGCAGATATTTCCTATGTATTATCCAAAAGAATTCGATGTCATCGTGGTTGGCGGCGGTCATGCCGGAACTGAGGCGGCTTTGGCTTCGGCTCGTATGGGGCAAAAAACCCTGTTGCTGACGCATAACATTGAGACTTTAGGCCAAATGTCTTGCAACCCGTCTATTGGCGGCATAGGAAAAGGTCATCTGGTTAAGGAAGTTGATGCCATGGGTGGTGCCATGGCAATTGCAACCGACGAGGCGGGCATTCAGTTTCGCATTTTGAATTCGTCTAAAGGGCCTGCAGTACGGGCGACCCGCGCTCAAGCAGACCGGATTTTGTACAAGCAAGCGATACGTAGCCGCCTGGAGAATCAGCCAAATCTCTGGCTGTTCCAGCAGGCGGTAGATGATTTGCTGGTTGAGGGTGACCGGGTGGTCGGTGCGGTAACGCAGGTCGGCATCCGTTTTCGCAGCCGTTCGGTAGTGCTGACGGCAGGGACTTTTTTAGACGGAAAAATTCATGTTGGCCTGAATAACTACTCTGCTGGTCGTGCTGGTGATCCTCCTGCGGTTTCCTTGTCGAATCGCTTGAAAGAACTGGCTTTGCCGCAAGGACGTTTAAAAACTGGTACGCCACCACGTATAGATGGCCGTAGTATTGATTTTTCGGTCATGCAAGAGCAGCCGGGTGATCTCGATCCGATTCCGGTGTTTTCTGTCATGGGCAATGTGGCGATGCATCCGCGTCAGTTGCCATGCTGGATTACCCATACGAATGAACGTACTCACGACATTATTCGGGCTGGTCTGGACCGTAGCCCAATGTACACCGGTGTGATCGAAGGAGTGGGACCGCGTTATTGTCCGTCGATTGAAGATAAGATTCATCGTTTTGCCAGCAAAGAATCGCATCAGATTTTTCTTGAGCCTGAGGGAATGACCACCAACGAATTTTATCCAAACGGTATCTCAACGAGCTTGCCGTTTGATGTGCAGCTGGAATTAGTGCGGTCTATGCGTGGCATGGAGGACGCTTATATCCTGCGCCCTGGCTATGCGATTGAATATGATTATTTTGATCCGCGTGGTTTAAAGACTTCGTTAGAGACACGTCAAATTCAGGGCTTGTTTTTCGCGGGGCAAATCAATGGCACCACTGGCTACGAAGAAGCGGCTGCCCAAGGGATGCTGGCCGGCTTGAATGCCGCCTTGATGACACAAGGTCGTGACGCTTGGGTACCACGCCGTGATGAGGCTTATCTTGGCGTGCTGGTCGATGATTTGATTACTAAAGGTGTGCAAGAACCTTATCGTATGTTCACCAGCCGCGCCGAATTCCGCCTGAGTCTGCGTGAAGATAATGCAGACATGCGCTTAACTGAAATCGGACGTCAGCTTGGCTGTGTCAGTGATGCGCAATGGCAGATGTTTGAGAAAAAGCGTGAGGCTGTCTCACGTGAAATGGAGCGGCTGCGGTCGACCTGGGTTAATCCACGTATTGTGGCCGACGCAGAAGCGGAGCGCATTGTGGGCAAGGCGCTGGAACGTGAATATTCACTGGCGGACTTATTGCGTCGTCCTCACGTGACTTATGCAAATTTGATGAGTATGCAGGGCAGTGAAGGTCAGGCATTAGCTGGCCCGGGCGTCACTGATGATGCGGTCAGAGAGCAGGTTGAAATTCAGGTCAAATATTCTGGCTACATCGACAGGCAGGCAAAAGAAGTGGAGCGTCACGCGCATTTTGAGAATTTAAAGATGCCTGCCGGATTTGATTACCTCGATGTGAGCGGTCTATCCATTGAAGTTAAACAAAAATTAAATAAACATCAACCGGAAACTCTGGGGCAATGCGGACGTATCTCCGGTGTGACGCCGGCTGCCATTTCGCTGCTTCTGGTGCATTTAAAAAAACGTGGTTTTAAAGGCTTTGCGTCAGCACCTGAATTGAGTGTTGCAGGTGAGGACGTATGAGTGGATTTGATGCCGTTGCATTGAGAGCTTCATTAGCGGAAGGTGTTCAGGCTTTACCACTGACCCTGAGCGATGCGCAGCTCGATCAAATGATTGCCTATTTAGCATTGTTGTCAAAATGGAATAGTGTCTATAATTTAACATCTATTCGCGATCCCAAAGAGATGGTAAGGCAGCATGTGCTGGACTCCTTGTCCGCCGCCGCTGCATTTAAAGATGCTCGCAATGTTCTGGATGTCGGAGCGGGCGGTGGTTTGCCCGGCATGATACTGGCGATTGTTTATCCTCACATCCGTATTTCCATGATCGATACCGTCAGTAAAAAGACGGCATTTTTGAACCAGGCAAAAACCGAATTAGGACTGAGCAACGTCACGGTATACACCAATCGAGTGGAGTCATTACAGCTCGCTGATAAATTTGACGTGATTACTTCACGTGCTTTTTCAGAGCTGAATAATTTTATTAACTGGTCGGAGCATTTGCTGGCAGACGGTGGTATTTACATCGCTATGAAAGGGGTGTCGCCCGATCAGGAAATCGAGCGTATGCCAAAAGGCTGGCAAGTGCAGGCAATACAGCCTTTATCCGTTCCAGGCATGGATGCAGAGCGGCATCTGGTATTCATTCACAAAACGATTGCTGAGCTTTGATTTCTTTCTCACGTAAGCTTATTTAAAGTGACTATGGCCAAAATTTTTTGTGTCGCCAATCAAAAAGGTGGCGTGGGTAAAACGACGACGACGGTAAATCTTGCCGCAGGACTTGCCAAACTTGATCAACGTGTTTTACTGGTGGATCTGGATCCTCAGGGCAATGCCACGATGGGCGCAGGGATCAATAAAGCCAAACTGACCTCATCGATTTATGAGGTTTTGCTCGGGATGTCGGATGTCGCCACAGCGCGTCAGCGCTCTGAAGCAGGGCAGTTTGACGTCTTGCCAGCCAACCGTGAACTAGCCGGTGCCGAAGTCGAAATGGTCGAGTTGGAAAACAGAGACAAACGTCTGCGTGATGCCTTGAGCAAAGTGAGCGCTGACTATGACTTCATTTTGATCGATTGCCCACCTGCTTTATCCATGCTGACATTGAACGGTTTATGTGCTGCACATGGTGTGATTATTCCTATGCAGTGCGAATACTATGCATTGGAAGGTTTGTCCGACCTGGCCAATACGATTAAAAAAGTATCCGTGAATTTGAATCCCGATCTGAAAATCGTCGGTCTGTTACGCGTGATGTTTGATCCCCGGATGACTCTGTCGCAGCAAGTCTCTGATCAGCTCGAGCAGCATTTTGGCGATAAAGTCTTTAAGACGGTGATTCCTCGTAATGTGCGTCTCGCGGAAGCGCCATCCTATGGCATGCCAGGTGTGGTGTTTGATCCAGCCTCGAAAGGTGCGCAGGCGTATATCGCTTTTGGCGCAGAGATGGTTGAAAGAATTAAATTGTTAGAAACTCAGTCGGATACAAAGTAATGGCAACGAAAAAGCAAAAGGGTTTGGGACGCGGCTTGGAAGCCTTGTTCGATGGTGCCGGTGATTTTAGTGAGGCGGTGCCAACGGTTGCCGGTGCGCCAAGCAGTCTGCCGATAAGCCAGATGCAAGCCGGTAAATACCAGCCTAGAACCCGCATGGATGAAGGTGCCTTGACTGAACTAGCCAGTTCGATCAAGGCGCAAGGATTGATGCAGCCGATTCTGGTGCGGCCAATCGGTCAGACAAATGGTGTTACCCGCTACGAAATCATTGCGGGTGAGCGTCGTTTCCGTGCATCGCAAATGGCTGGTCTGGACGAAGTACCTGTTCTGGTCAAAGATGTCGACGATCAGGCTGCGGCGGCGATGGCCTTGATTGAGAATATCCAACGCGAAGATCTGAATCCGCTTGAAGAAGCGCAAGGCATCCATCGTTTAATTACTGATTTCAGTTTTACACATGAGCAGGCGGCCAATGCGGTGGGGCGCTCGCGCAGTGCGGTGTCTAATTTATTACGCTTGTTGAACTTAGCGAAACCGGTTCAAACCATGCTGATGGCAGGCGACATTGATATGGGACATGCACGCGCACTTTTAGCGACGGACGCAGCGACCCAGATACAACTTGCCAACCAGGTAGTCGCGAAACGTATGTCTGTGAGAGATGCCGAAAAACTCGTCACCCGGACGACAGCAGAAATGAGCGCGCCAGCCAAAACACGCGACAAAGCCGAAAAATCACGTGACATCACTCGCCTGGAAGAAGAGTTATCTGATTTGCTCGCCACGCAAGTTACTTTAAAAATGGGCAGCAAAGGACGCGGGCAAATGATCATTGATTTTGCTGATCTGGACAGTCTCGACGGCGTCATTTTAAAAATTCGCGGCCAATAAAAATCGCCACAAACGATGAATATTCTCTTGCTCCCCGGTTTATATAACTCTGGCCCATCCCATTGGCAAAGTCTGTGGGAGCAACAATACCCCGGAGCCGTAAGAGTGCAGCAACAAAATTGGGATCAGCCAGATCGTCAGACCTGGCTGACCGGATTGACTGAGGCCATTAATCAAGTCGATGGCCCTGTCGTGCTGGTTGCCCATAGCCTCGGTTGTGCGCTTGCTGCTTGGTGGCTTAGTCTGGGAATGCCAGGTATTGAGCATAAGGACCGGATTAAGGGAGCTATTCTGGTTGCGCCACCTGATGTAGAACGCATTGAATTTCCGGCAAAAAGTTTTGCGCCTATGCCCAGAACGGCATTCAACCTCGATGTTCTGGTCGTTGCGTCAGACAACGACCCCTGGTGTGATATCGCTGTTGCCCGAGAATGGGCACATGCCTGGCGCGCTGATTTTCACTGTATTGGTGCAAAAGGACATATCAACGGAGATTCTGGCTTAGGAGCCTGGGAGCAAGGCCAGCATTGGCTTGCCGAGCTGATTGGCAAACACTGAAACGCACCAATGTCTCTTTTTGATGCATCGCATCAAACGTTTGACGATAAGACGCACTACCACGTATAATTCCGTGGTTTTGGTTGGCGCATAGTTGTGCTGGCTCAAACGAAGTGGTGGTTTTTTAGTTCTTATCAAGTACCATCAGCAAAATAAAGAGGAAATAGCATGGCGCGTATCGTCCTGCTGCAACTACTGGCAACGATTGTGGTTGCCGTACTGGCAGCGTTAATCGCTGGCACTTCCTCCGGAATATCCGCATTATTAGGCGGCTTGTGTTGCGCAATTCCCAATGCTTTGTTTGCTGCACGGCTTTATGCCAGTGCCAAAAAGCCCGGAGGCGCGAACCCGATGACGTTCTTCATCGGTGAATTTGTCAAAATTACGTCAACAGTTGCGCTCATGGCGGCAACTGTTTATTTGTACCATGATGTGAATTGGCTGGCGTTCGTCGCTGCCTTCATCCTGGTCTTGAAAAGTTATTTCATCTTACTCTTTAGGCATTGATCATGAGCTCAGCTGAACAAGTCACTCCGTCAGAATATATAGCCCATCACCTCGGGCACTTGACTAACCACGGCCATCAGGCGCAAACGTCCTTGTGGGACATGTCGTATGTCAATATTGATACGGTCATCTGGTCAGTCGTTTGCGGCTTGCTGGGTTCTTTCATTATGTACATGGCTGCACGCAAGGCAACTTCCGGTGTACCTGGCCGTTTTCAATGTGCAGTTGAAATGCTGATCGAAATGGTGGACAACAACGCAAAAAGCATCGTTCACGGCAATACCAGTTTCATTGCCCCTATGGCTTTGTCGGTGTTTGTCTGGGTTGTGTTGATGAACTCCCTGGATTTCCTGCCAGTTGATTTATTTTCTCAATGGTTGTTCCCGGCGCTTGGCCTGGATCATGAAATGCCACACCGTGTTGTTCCTACGGCTGACTTGAACGGTACTCTGGGTATCTCCATCGGTATCTTTGGCCTGATGATGTATTACAGTTTCAAGATTAAAGGCGTAGGTGGCTTCATCAAGGAATTGTTCAGCGCACCGTTTGGCCCGATGATGTTCCCGTTTAATTTTTTGTTGAACGTAGTTGAATACGCAGCGAAAACTTTCTCGCTTGGTATGCGGTTGTTCGGCAATATGTTTGCCGGCGAATTGTTGTTCTTGTTGATTGCAGCTTTGCTGGGTGCATCCGATTCCATTTTGGGCGGTATTGGTCATTTGGTACTGGGTTCTGCATGGTCTATCTTCCACATTCTGATCGTACCTCTGCAGGCATTTATTTTCATGATGCTGACCCTGGTGTACATGGGGCAGGCTCACGAAGCGCATTAATTTGAGTTTCAGGTTTATATGGTTTTTGGTTTTGTTATTTGGTTTGGTATTTTAATTTTTAACTTTTAAGGAGTTTTCTCATGACTAACGTCGCTTTCGTTGCTTTGGCTTGTGGCTTGATTATCGGTTTGGGCGCTTTGGGTGCATGTATCGGTATCGCTATGATGGGTGGTAAATATCTGGAAGCATCTGCTCGTCAACCAGAATTGATGGAAAAACTGCAAGGTAAAATGTTGTTGTTGGCTGGTCTGATCGATGCTGCGTTCATTATCGGTGTTGGTATCGCTATGTTCTTCGCAACTGCAAATCCGTTCAAAGGCTAATTGATTTTCCTTTTCCTACCGCAGACTTTGTCTGCGGAACGATCGATCTGATAAGGAAACAACTATGAATCTTAATCTATCAATGTGGTACCAGGCAGGGGTGTTTTTCATCCTTGCTCTGGTGACTGCAAAATTCATCTGGCCGCCAGTGATCGGCGCCATTGATGAGCGCATGAAAAAAATCGCGGACGGATTAGCAGCAGCCGATCGCGGTCGTGCTGAGATGCAAGCGGCTGAAAAACGTGTGCAAGCCGAATTGGCCGGTGCTCGTGATGAAGGTCAAAAGCGTATCGTTGACGCAGAAAAACGCGCTCAACTGATCATCGAAGAAGCTAAAAATACAGCCTCCGCTGAAGCCGCACGCATTCTTGCCGCAGCTAAAGCAGAAGCCGATAATCAAGTGACTAAAGCACGTGAAGAATTGCGCGACCAGGTTGCCACTCTGGCAGTCAAAGGCGCAGAGCAAATTCTGAAACGTGAAGTCAACGCGTCAGCTCACGCTGATTTGTTGAACCAACTGAAAATCGAGCTGTAATCATGGCCGAACTCGCAACGATCGCTCGTCCTTACGCAGAAGCATTGTTCCGTGTTGCTCAGTCCGGTAACCTGTCCGCCTGGTCGGAACTGGTTACCGAGATGGCGCAAGCTGCAGCACACCCGGATGTAGTCGCTCTTGCTCACAATCCAAAAGTCTCCGCTAGTCAAACAGCTGAGGCTTTCTTGTCTGTGTTGAAATCCCCGGTGAACGACGAGGCGAAGAATTTCGTCAACGCACTCACTGAATATGATCGCTTAACCCTGTTGCCTGAAATCGCTGCTCAATTTCAAGCTCTGAAAAATGCGCAAGAAGGCGCAGCAGATGCTCAAATTATCAGCGCATTTGAATTATCGGCAGCCCAGGTAAGCGATCTGGCGACAACGCTGGAAAAGAAATTTGGCCGCAAATTGCACCCGACCGTCACAGTGGATAATTCCCTGATCGGTGGCGTGCGTATCGTGGTTGGTGATCAAGTGTTGGATACGTCGGTTCGTGCCAAGCTGCAACAGATGCAAGTCGCCTTAACAGCTTAAATTCGCTGCGTAAATTGCACGAGCAAGTACTGAAACAATTTTAGGAGTTAGTATGCAACTCAACCCATCAGAAATCAGTGAGCTGATCAAGAGCCGGATTCAAGGCCTTGGCACCAGCGCTGAAGTTCGTAATCAAGGTACGGTTATTTCCGTTACCGACGGTATCTGCCGCATCCACGGTCTGTCTGACGCGATGCAAGGCGAGATGCTGGAATTCCCAGGCAACACATTTGGTCTGGCATTGAACCTGGAACGTGATTCCGTCGGCGCCGTTATTCTCGGTGACTACGAGCACATCTCCGAAGGCGATACAGTCAAATGTACCGGCCGTATTCTGGAAGTGCCTATCGGCCCGGAATTACGCGGTCGCGTAGTGAATGCGCTGGGTCAGCCTATCGACGGCAAAGGTCCTATCAACGCAAAAATGACAGCACCGATCGAAAAGATCGCGCCTGGCGTTATTGCTCGTCAATCTGTTTCTGAGCCTATGCAAACGGGTATCAAATCAATTGATGCGATGGTTCCGGTTGGTCGTGGTCAGCGTGAATTGATCATTGGCGATCGTCAGACTGGTAAGACAGCCGTAGCGATTGATGCGGTCATCAATCAAAAAGGCCAGAACGTTACTTGTATCTATGTAGCGATCGGTCAAAAAGCGTCTTCCGTGAAAAACGTTGTGCGCGCTTTAGAAGCACACGGCGCGATGGAATACACCATTGTTGTTGCTGCGACAGCGGCGGAATCTGCAGCGATGCAATTCGTTTCCGCTTACTCCGGCTGCGCGATGGGTGAATACTTCCGTGATCGCGGCGAAGATGCACTGATCATTTACGATGATCTGTCCAAACAAGCTGTGGCTTACCGTCAAGTGTCCCTGTTGCTGCGCCGCCCACCAGGCCGTGAAGCATATCCAGGTGACGTGTTCTACCTCCACTCACGTTTGCTGGAACGCGCTGCTCGCGTGAACCCTGACTACGTTGAAGCCTTCACCAAAGGTGAAGTCAAAGGTAAAACCGGTTCATTGACAGCATTGCCTATCATTGAAACACAAGCGGGTGACGTTTCTGCTTTCGTTCCAACCAACGTAATTTCGATTACCGACGGTCAGATCTTCTTGGAAACTTCCTTGTTTAACGCCGGTATCCGTCCTGCGATTAACGCGGGTATTTCCGTGTCACGTGTTGGTGGTGCTGCTCAGACTAAGGTCATCAAAAACCTGTCCGGTGGTATCCGTACTGACTTGGCGCAGTATCGTGAATTGGCTGCGTTTGCGCAGTTTGCTTCCGATCTGGACGAGTCCACACGTAAGCAACTGGATCGTGGTGCACGCGTTACTGAATTGCTGAAACAAGCACAATATGCTCCTTTGTCGATCTCCCTGATGGCCGCTTCCCTGTTCGCAGTGAATAAAGGTTACTTGGATAACGTCGAAGTGAAGAAAGTATTGGCTTTTGAAGCCGGTCTGCACAACTACCTGAAAACTAGCCACGCAGCATTGCTCGCTAAGATTGAAGAAACCAAGCAACTCGACAAAGATGGCGAAGCCGTTTTAGCCGCAGCTGTTGCTGATTTCAAAAAATCTGGCGCGTATTGATTCTTAACTCGAGCAGAAGGAGTAAGAACCGATGGCCTCAGGTAAAGAGATACGTGGCAAGATCAAAAGTGTAGAAAACACGAAAAAGATCACGAAGGCGATGGAAATGGTCGCCGCATCCAAAATGCGTAAAGCGCAAGACCGGATGCGTGCAGCCCGTCCCTACAGTGAGAAGATTCGTAATATCACTTCGAATTTGTCACAAGCGAATCCTGAGTACACGCATCCTTTCATGGTCCAGCAAGATCAGTCCAAGAAGGTCGGACTGATCGTTGTGACGACAGACAAAGGTTTGTGCGGTGGCTTGAATACGAACGTATTGCGTTTGGTCACCAGCAAGTTGCGTGAACTCGAAGCGAAGGGTTCAAAAATTGAAGCGGTCGCAATTGGTAATAAGGGTCTCGGCTTCCTGAACCGGATTGGCGCTAAAGTCGTGTCGCACGCAGTGCAACTCGGCGATACACCGCATCTGGATAAACTGATCGGTCCAGTGAAATTGTTACTGGATGCGTATCAGGACGGTAAGTTGGATGCAGTCTACCTGTCTTACACCAAGTTCATTAACACCATGAAGCAAGAGCCAGTGCTGGAGCAATTATTGCCCCTGACGGCGGACAAACTGGCAGCAGATAAAAACACCCATACCTGGGATTATATCTACGAGCCAGATGCGAATGCGGTGATTGATGAATTGCTGGTACGTTATGTTGAAGCGCTGATTTTTCAAGCAGTAGCAGAAAACATGGCATCTGAACAATCGGCTCGTATGGTAGCGATGAAATCAGCCAGTGATAATGCAGGTAATGTGATTGGTGAACTGAAACTGGTTTACAACAAAACCCGTCAAGCTGCGATTACCAAAGAGCTTTCCGAGATCGTCGCCGGCGCGGCAGCGGTCTAAACGAATTTTAATATTATTGAAGGAACGAACATGGCTAATGGCAAAATCGTTCAGTGTATCGGCGCTGTTGTGGACGTTGAATTTCCACGTGACGCGATGCCTAAGATTTACGATGCCTTGAAAATGGAAGGCTCCGAACTGACATTGGAAGTTCAGCAGCAATTGGGTGACGGCATTGTCCGTACGATTGCTCTGGGTACGTCTGATGGTCTGCGTCGCGGCATGATGATTTCAAATACTGGCAAACCTATCATGGTACCAACCGGCAAAGCAACGCTGGGTCGTATTATGGACGTATTGGGTAATCCAATTGATGAATGTGGTCCGGTCAGCCGTGAAACCACTGCATCGATTCACCGTAAAGCACCTGCTTACGACGAACTGTCGCCATCGCAAGAATTGCTGGAAACTGGCATCAAAGTGATTGATCTGGTTTGCCCGTTTGCAAAAGGCGGTAAAGTTGGTTTGTTCGGTGGTGCTGGTGTTGGTAAAACCGTCAACATGATGGAATTGATCAATAACATTGCTAAAGCACACAGCGGCTTGTCCGTGTTTGCTGGTGTTGGTGAACGTACTCGTGAAGGTAATGACTTCTATCACGAGATGGCCGACGCAAAAGTGGTTGATCTGGAAAATCCAGAAAATTCCAAAGTAGCGATGGTGTACGGTCAGATGAATGAACCACCAGGTAACCGTCTGCGTGTTGCTTTGACTGGTTTGACGATTGCTGAAGGTTTCCGTGACGAAGGCAAAGACGTTTTGTTCTTCGTCGATAACATCTATCGTTACACTTTGGCTGGTACTGAAGTATCCGCGTTGCTGGGCCGTATGCCTTCCGCCGTGGGTTATCAACCTACACTGGCTGAAGAAATGGGCCGTCTGCAAGAGCGTATTACATCCACTAAAACTGGTTCGATCACATCGATCCAGGCCGTGTATGTTCCAGCCGATGACTTGACCGATCCATCTCCTGCAACGACGTTTGCTCACTTGGATTCCACCGTTGTGTTGTCCCGTGACATCGCTTCCCTGGGTATCTACCCTGCGGTTGATCCACTGGATTCAACATCCCGTCAGCTGGACCCACAAGTGGTTGGTACAGAGCACTACGAAACAGCCCGCGCTGTTCAAGGTACTTTGCAGCGCTACAAAGAATTGCGCGACATTATCGCGATTCTGGGTATGGACGAATTGGCTCCTGAAGATAAGTTGTTGGTGGCACGTGCACGTAAAATGCAACGTTTCCTGTCTCAACCTTTCCACGTTGCTGAAGTATTTACCGGTTCCCCAGGTAAATACGTGTCACTGAAAGATACGATCAAGGGCTTCAAAATGATCGCTTCCGGTGAACTCGATCACCTGCCAGAACAAGCGTTCTACATGGTAGGCACTATCGACGAAGCAATCGAAAAAGCGAAGAAAATGGCTGCGTAATATAAGCCTTAGGGTGTAACAAGCTGCGTAGTTACATAACCACGAGTTACACCCTTCGTTTTTTGATCGAATGAAAAGGTCCGATATGGCACACACTATTCACGTTGACGTGGTTTCCGCAGAAGAGCTGATCTTCTCCGGTGAAGCCGAGTTCGTCGCGTTGCCGGGTGAGGCTGGTGAGTTGGGTATCTATCCAAAGCACACGCCATTGATCACTCGCATCAAGCCAGGTGCGGTACGCATCAAGATCACAGGTCAGGCAGAAGATGAGTTTGTCTTCGTCGCCGGTGGCTTGCTTGAGGTGCAACCGGATGCGGTTACTGTTTTGGCCGATACTGCGATTCGCGGTAAAGATCTGGACGAAGCAAAAGCGAACGAAGCGAAGAAAATGGCAGAAGAAGCCTTGGTCAATAAAGATTCTAAAATTGACTACGCGCAAGCACAGGCTGAACTCGCAGCGGCAATAGCGCAACTGGCAGCAATTCATAAATTGCGTTCCAAGCGTTAAAGTTAAAGCAAGCTGATTGATGTAGGACGTCATCATCTTACTCAGCCAGCACGCAGTACAATAAAAAGGCAGCTCAGGCTGCCTTTTTTGTTTTCTTTTACGCTTAATCACGAGCAGACTAAATTTTGCGGAGGCTACACGATGTCAGAGCAGGCACAGATTGCGCAACTACTACAGCACAGCAAGGTCATTGCCATCGTTGGTATATCCGCCAATCCGCAACGGCCCAGCTATCAGGTGGCCGCTTACCTGCAAAGTCATGGCTACACTTTGCTGCTTATTAATCCGCTGGAAGCAGGCAACACGATCTTAGGTTTGCCGTGCTACGACAGCTTGACCCAGGCTATACAAAAAACAGCTATCCAGATCGACATAGTCGATTGCTTCCGTCGTTCAGAGTCGATACCTGACATCGCTGAAGAAGCGATTCTTGTGAAGGCCAAGGCGGTCTGGATGCAGCAAGGCGTAATCAACGAGCTCGCTGCTGATATGGCACGTAATGCGGGTCTTATGGTCATCATGGATCGATGCATCAAAATCGATCACATGCTGTTATCCTGATCAAGTAGAAACAAAAATCCACCGGAGTCTCCATGAGCGTCAGTCAGCTATTTCGCACTAAAGAAAAATTAGTTTTGCAGGACGACAATGCCTCACTGAAGTTAATGCCTGCCAGCAAAGACGCCAAGCCCGACAGTAAAGCCGCCGATAAGCTCGCTACGATAAAGATCGCGGAAGACATCTCCGCCATGCAAGAGATACTGTATGCAGAGAAAAAGCATAAATTACTCATTATTTTGCAAGGCATGGACACCTCCGGCAAGGACGGCACGGTACGCGGCGTGTTCGGTCAGATCAATCCCCTCGGCGCACGTACGGCGGCATTCAAGGCGCCAACGGCGGTAGAAAAAGAGCATGACTACTTGTGGAGGATCCATCAGCAAGTTCCGGCTAATGGAGAAATCGTGATTTTCAACCGCAGCCATTATGAGGACGTACTGATTACCCGCGTGCATGACTGGATTGACGACGCCGAATGCAAGCGACGTCTCGCACAGATAAGAGATTTTGAGAGAATGCTGTCAGAAACTGGCACGGTCATCCTCAAATTTTTTCTGCATATCTCAGCCAAAGAACAAAAAGAGCGACTTGAAGAGCGTCTGGCTGATCCGGCTAAAAATTGGAAATTCGACCCGCAAGATCTGGTCGAGCGTGGCTTCTGGGACAGTTATCAACGTCAGTACGAAAAAGTGATCATGGCAACCGATGCCGATCATGCTCCCTGGTATGTGATTCCGGCGGACTCTAAAACTCAACGTAATCTCGCCATTGCCAATATCGTGCAGGAAAAATTAGTCAGCCTGAAATTAAGCTATCCGCCAGGCAATCCGGAATTAAGCAAAATCAAGGTAGTCTGAGCCATGCTGAGTGCCTATATGGCTGAACTGATCGCATTACCCCTGCTACCGTTGCTGAGCTGGCAGGGCAAGCGAACCAGAGCAAATACACCACGCTTACCCGAGGCAAGCGGACTACCCCACGGTCTTTGCAAGTTCACAGGAACTAACAATGCAAACTACCAAACTCTGCGACTCATCAGCATCGGCGAATCGACGGTTGCCGGCGTCGGTGTAGATACCTATGAGCAATCCATCACCGGACAATTTGCACATCAGTTATCGACCCAGCTAAAAACCAATGTTGCCTGGCAGGCGCTGGGTAAAAATGGCGCAGACATCGCCGAAGGAATCGCGACCTTGCTGCCGCAATTACCGGACGCATCCCCGAACCCTGACATTTTGCTGATTGCCTTTGGTGTCAATGACACGACGGCCTTCAGATCGAATGCGGCTTTTCGCACGAACCTCACGCAATTGACAGATGCACTAGAGAAGCGTCTCTCGCCTAAACTCATCTTGATTTCCGGCGTGCCGCCTATGCATGCGTTCCCGGCTTTGCCGCAGCCCCTGAGAATGGTACTGGGGCTCAAAGCCCGGTCACTGGATAAGGTGGCTCGCCAGCTTGCCAAAGAGCGGCCCGGGCTGCTACACGTGCCCACCACTCTCGATATTCAAGATACGACTTTGATGGCGCACGATGGCTATCACCCGTCTGCTAAAGGTGCACAGGCATGGGGTCGGCAATTGACAAATGCTTATTTAGACGCGCAAGCAAACCCGGCAATCAATAGGGGAAAAAATCCTTAAGCGAAGAAACTTATACACATTCTGAATAAGTAATTTATTTTCATAAATAGAAGCTATCGCAATAGTCCAAAGGAAATAGTGAACAAAAACAATGTGTTAAGGAGCAATATTCATTGCTTACTTTATTAATTGGATTGAGCGACTAGCTTGAGTAAATCTATCCACAAAGTTATCCACAGTTTCTTTGCTGAAATTTCCATGAAAATCAGCCTCGTTTTCAAGAGATTGTGTCAGATCAGATGCCAGCGTCCTGTGCATAGGCGATAATGTCGGTTTACCGCAATGAATCTGCCAACTTGTCCAAACCTGTCGCACATCCGGCATGGATTTCTTAGTTTGTAGCAACGATCTGCGCCCGGCATTCCCGCATCTGTTTTATCGAAAGTATTTATGTCTACACCCTTTGCTGCACTCAAGAACGACACGTTTCTCAAAGCCTTGTTACGCCAGCCGACCGACTACACGCCTTTATGGCTAATGCGCCAGGCAGGCCGCTATTTGCCTGAGTATCGTGCCACGCGCAAAGGTGCCGGATCCTTCATGAGTCTGGCAAAGAACCCTGATTTCGCGACCGAAGTCACGATACAACCACTGGACCGTTTCGAGCTCGATGCTGCGATCCTGTTCTCCGACATCCTGACGGTGCCGGACGCCATGGGCCTCGGCTTGTATTTTGAAGAAGGTGAAGGACCTAAATTCGAACGTCCCCTCAAAGACGAAAAAGACGTCCTTGCTTTAAAAGTACCGGAGGCAGGCAGTCTGCAATATGTGTTTGACGCCGTAACGCAAATCCGCCGCACCTTGAATGGCCGCGTTCCCCTGATTGGTTTTTCCGGCAGTCCGTGGACGCTCGCTTGCTATATGGTCGAAGGGCAGGGCTCGCGTGAGTTCCACACCGTTAAAACCATGATGTACAAGCGTCCCGACTTGATGGAGCACATCCTCAAAACCAATGCGACCGCCGTTGCCAGCTACCTCAATGCGCAGATTGACGCCGGTGCCCAAGCCGTCATGATTTTCGACAGCTGGGGTGGGGCGCTGGCAGACGGCGCCTATCAGCGTTTTTCACTGAACTACATGCAAGACGTCGTCAATCAGTTGCAACGGGAAAAAGACGGTCAGCGTATTCCGGCGATTGTATTTACCAAAGGTGGCGGATTATGGCTGGAGCAGATTGCCGGCATCGGTGCCGACGCGGTCGGCCTCGACTGGACCGTGAACCTCGGACAAGCCCGCGCCCGTATCGGAGACAAAGTCGCTCTGCAAGGCAATCTCGACCCGGCTGTGTTATTTGCCGATCATGATCAGATTCGTCAGCAAGTCATCAGCAGCCTGCAAGCCTACGGCACACCTGATGCAGGTCACGGTCACGTATTTAATCTGGGGCACGGCATCTCACAATTCACGCCACCGGATGCGGTGAGTGTGCTGGTCGATACCGTGCATGAATATAGTCGCCAGCAGCGCCAAAATATAGCGTAAACCGTAAATCAGGCACTTATCAGGGATGGTAAATTCGCCATCACAAAATGATAAGTCTCGGGATCGCTTGATATTTCGTCATGGTGCTATGCAACACCTACTATTCATGCGCCTGCCAGCCCATTATCGCTGGCAGAACCAATGAAATAGACGCAACAAAATCCTCATTTACATGCACACTTTTCGTTAGTTATGCACAAATATGAGGAGAATAAAAAAATCGCGAAAATTTATTTTCAAGCCTTTATGTGATTTTGCAAGTCATTGATTTTAAAAGAATTTATTTTTGCTTTTAGAATGGGCAGTTTATTGAAACCCGCATAAAACCTAGCGCAAAGCCATGTCAATACACCTTTGTCCACAAAGTTATCCACAGAATCTGTGGATATGTCAAAAAGCACTTATGAAACCGTTAGTTAGCGCACATCCTCACGAGTTACATTAAGTTCGTGGAACATTGCATCCTCCAAATCGTGCTTGACACGCCTCTCGACACCAGCTTCGATTATCGATGGCTGTTGCGCGAAACTGGGGCGGATTCCGACGTCTCCGCCACGCCAGCCACGCCCCACATTGGGCAGCTTGCGCTGGTTCCGTTTGGTCGCCAGCAAGTCATGGGATTGATCGTCGGCATCAGCGACCACACCGATGTTCCCGCCAGCAAACTTAAAGACGCGCTCGAAGTCCGCACCCAACTCGTGCCTTTGCCACAGGCCTGGCTGGACCTGTGCCGCTTTGCTGCCGATTACTACCAGCGACCGCTGGGCGAGGTTGCCTTGCCCGCTTTGCCAAAAAATCTCCGTGCTGCCAAAGTCGGCTCGCTGGAGCGCAATCTCAAAAAAGTCGCCAAAGACGCCACGTCCCAAGACAGCAGCCCCAACCCGGAACCCGCGCTCAATGCCGAGCAGCAACTAGCGGTCGATGCGATCGCCAGCGCCCGGAAGTTTTCCCCGCATTTGCTCTACGGCGTCACCGGTAGCGGCAAAACCGAAGTGTATTTACAGGCAGCCGCCAAAGTGCTGGCGCAAAGCCCCGATGCGCAAGTCCTGATTCTGGTGCCAGAAATCAACCTCACACCGCAATTAGAGAACCATCTGCGCCAGCGTTTTTCAGGTATCCAGATCGCCACTTTGCACAGCGGCATGGCCGAAGGTGAGCGTGTGCGTCACTGGTTGTCGGCCCATTTAGGGCAAGCCCGCATTATTCTTGGCACGCGTTTAGCGATCCTCGCGTCGGTGCCCAACTTAAAAATGATCGTGATCGACGAAGAGCACGATCCTTCTTACAAGCAACAAGAAGGCTTACGTTATTCGGCCCGCGACCTCGCCGTCTGGCGCGCGCGTCAGCTCGATATTCCCGTCGTCCTCGGCTCCGCCACGCCCTCGTTAGAAAGCTGGCTGCATGCCAAAACCTTGCGCTACCGCAAGCTCAGCCTGACCGAGCGTGCCGTCAAAGACGCGGTATTACCTGTCGTCAAGATCATCAATACCGAACACGAAAAACCCAGCGAAGGGCTGACGCAACGATTAGTTACCGCCATCCGCCTGCGTTTAGAGAAAGGTGAGCAATCACTACTATTTCTAAACCGGCGTGGTTATTCCCCCGTCATCGCCTGCGATGCCTGCGGCTGGATCAGCAACTGCACCCGTTGCACAGCGCATCTGGTCATGCACAAACTTGACCGCAAACTGCGCTGCCATCATTGCGGCTTAGAACAACGCATCCCAAGATCCTGCCCGACTTGCGGCAATATTGACTTACAACCACTAGGTCGCGGTACCCAGAGAATCGAAGAAAGCCTCGCTCAAATTTTCCCCGAGGCAAGAGTATTTCGCATCGACGCCGATTCAACCCGGCTCAAAGGCAGCGCCGAAGCCGCCTTCGACACCGTGCATCGTGGCGAGGTCGATATCCTGATCGGCACCCAGATGGTTGCTAAAGGCCACGACTTTAAAAACCTCACGCTGGTCGCCGCGCTCAATCCCGACTCAGCCTTGTTCTCGCAAGACTACCGTGCCAGCGAGCGCCTGTTCGCCCAGCTCATGCAAGTCGCCGGACGCGCCGGACGTGCCGCTCGCAAAGAAGGCGGCAACCTCAGCGAAGTCCTGATCCAGACCCGCTACCCCGACCATCCTCTGTACCACGCCCTGATGGCGCACGACTACGACAGCTTCGCCAACGACCTGCTTGAGGAGCGTGAGCAAGCCAGTATGCCGCCATTTATTTACCAGGCCTTGCTACGTGCCGAAGCCAAAGAGCTGCAAATCGCCCTCGACTTCTTGCATCAAGCCGCCGCTCTTGCTACCGATCCCGGCATCACCGTCAACGACCCCATCCCCATGACCATGACCCGCATCGCCAACGTCGACCGTGCCCAGCTACTGGTCGAATCCACGTCCCGTCCCGCCTTGCAATACTTCGTCAAAAACTGGATCAACGACCTGCGCGCCCTGAAATCCCGCGTCAAATGGTCGGTCGAGATTGATCCGGTCGATATTTAAGGCAGATTTACGTTTTGTAAATTGATCTGCCCCGACGCGCAACACTGGCGCGGGTCTTCAGGCACATGGCTGGAAACCCGCATGGACAGTGCGGATTGAGGCAGGTTGCGGATAACACCATCACCATGCTCTTTTGACCTCACTACACGGCATGCGTAGAATGCGATACATAGCAGCGACGTCCCGGTGATCTTCTAATACGCTTCCAATAAGTTTGCGACGAGGTTCCAATAACAAGCGCTGCCGCCCAATCATACGCACACGCCAACGCAGTTCAGCAATGAGAGGAGACGCATCATGCCAGCGCTTGATCACATCATCATGAAGGTCAACGACCTCCAGAGCAGCATTGCCTTCTACACCGAGATTCTTGGATTTACCGCCGAGGACACTGGCGGCCCGTTCACGCTGATCCAGGTGAACCCCGAATTTCAGATCCAGCTCGCCCCATGGGGAACCCCTGGCCTTGAGCACTACGCATTTGCGGTCTCACGCGACGATTTCACCAGCATATTCCAGCGCATCCAATCCGCCGGCATCGCCTACGGTCCGACATTCCATGCCGTCGGCACGAACACCGGACCCGGCGAAGAATCCGGCGCACGAGGCCGTGCACCAACGCTGTATTTCAACGACCCAAACAAGCACCTGCTAGAGATCAGAACATATGACGAATAGTTGGGTCGCGTAGTCACCGTCACACAATTCTCGTCGCACCGTGTACAAATGAGTACAACAAAAAGAAGCAATCCGCATTAGCAGTCTAGGGAAGTTGCCTCCGTATTGCTGATTTTGCACGAACATGTTAACGTCGGTTTTTTACTTTTAAACAAGTCAGGCGTCATCTGTATGCGCCCAGAGAGAGTCATGAATTCACGTCCTTCATTCATCGTATCGACTGGCGACTTGCCAGAACGTAGCCACATCTATCCGCAAAGCAACGAGGAGATGGGTCCGGTTCGTGCTGCTGGCCGCGCCGCAGGTCTGGTCCGTATTGGCATCAACCTCCAGCACCTGCCACCCGGCAAGCGTTCTTCATGGCCTCATGCTGAATCAGATGAGGAAGAGTTCGTCTACGTCATCGATGGTGAGGTCGACGCCTGGATCGACGGAGAACTTCATCCCATGCGCGCGGGTGACCTGGCAGCCTTCCCCGCCGGCACGGGAATCAGCCACTGCTTCATCAACAACAGCGAGAAAGACGCGTTACTCCTGGTCGGAGGAGAACCCGCAAAGCCCACCAATCGCATCGTCTATCCACTAAATCCCTCGCGCCGCGCAGACCTCAAGCCAGCCGACTGGTGGCACGATGCACCGTCAAGAGAGCTAGGAGATCATGATGGCCTGCCAGATCAACTGCGTGTTTCAAATCTATCGGGTAATGCCGTCTGATCCTTTCTTCGACACTGACGCGCCGCGTCAGTCAGGGAGCAATATGTCCGAACCGCACGATCTTGAGGATTGGTTGAATCGATGGGATATGCAATCTGTTCCGGATCTCGACGATAAGGTTCGAGAATGTGAATTCTTCTTTGAGTTGCTAACTGCAGAGGGAGATCGTAATAAATTCAGATGGTTCTTGTCGGGATTCCTGAATGCCGCTTATAGCTTCTTTGAGTCCTCAGCGCTTACCGCGTATTTTCGCTATACGGACCCGGAGGGCGAGTCTCACGAAGATGATGAAGGATTGGCAGTACTGAGTCGTCACGTGAAGGTGACGCAGAACAAGAAGAACCCGATTTTCGTAAAGACGGCAGGTATTACTCCACTAACAAAACAGCTCTACGATATTCGAAAGAAGAATACGCATCACTTTCCTCTTTCGATCATGGCAACAGGCGCTTCGCTACCAGAAGACTTTCATCTTGGTAGTATGCAAGGCGAAGGTATTCCTGCAATGCCATTTTGTCGAGACGTACTCCATTTGATCCGGATTGTCTATGCAGATCAATGAATAGGCGAAAACCTCGGATAAGTACGATTAGCTTCGCCTAATCGCACTTATTTGCTATCCCCCACCAACCTCAAACCTTAGCCAGAAATCCGAACATGAAAGCGGACAATCATGAGTAAAGTATTCGTCAACATTGGACTGAGCCTTGATGGCTACATGGCACCGGAGGGCATGACCATGAAGAATCCCGGATATAAGAACTGGGGTGCCAAGTGGGGTGCGTTGATGACCTGGCTTCTCAATACGCAGTACTTCCGCGAAAACCTCAAGTTCGGACCTGGGGGCGAGACTGGTCCGGTCAATGACCTGGTGCGCACCACCACGGAACGCATCGGTGCCAACATCATGGGCAAGCGCATGTTCGACCAGGGCGAGGTCGCCTGGCCGGAGCGCGCTCTGGTGCTGGCGCGGGAATCCGCAGGCAGCCGTGATATCCGCATCGCGGGAGGTGCCGATGTGATCCAGCAATACCTGAATTTGGGTGCCATTGACGAGTTGGAAATCGCCCTGGCACCGGTGTTTTTCGGTGGTGGACGGCGGCTCTTCGAGAACCTGCGCGAGCCCGGGCCGCAGTTTCGCATTGACAAAGTTCTTGATGGTTCTGCTGCCACACACTTACGCTATGTGCGTCAGTGAAATTGAACAGAGATCAAAGCCGGAACAGCGATGCGCACGCGCCCTAGCCATCCGTTCACCATTACCACCGATCACAGGAAGAATTAATGAAACTATCTGTCACCGAAGAGCAGCAACATGAGATGCGCTACGCCCACTATGACGGCGCGCCTGGCGTTTTGGTATCGGGCTTAGTCTGGATTGCTGCCGCGTTGGTGTGCTATCAGCTCGGCATAAACAAGGCCGTATGGACTCTGCTCATCGGCGGCGCATTCATTTATCCCCTGAGCCTCCTTGTGACAAAGGTGATGGGGCGTCCCGCGAAGACAAGCAAAGACAACGCGTTGAATCAGCTTGGCATGGCGTCGACAATTTGGCTGATCCTTTGCTGCGCTATGGCCTATGGTCTGTTCCTGCTAAAGCCAGAACTATTTTTCCCGGCAATGATGGCAACGATTGGAAGCCGCTACCTGATCTTTGCGAGCATCTACGGCAGATCAATTTTCTGGGTGATGGGCGTGAGCCTGATAGTCGCTGCAAATCTCGTCTTGTTCTTAGCGATAACACCTGTTGTAGCCGCAGGGCTTGGTGGATTGATTGAGATGCTATTTGCTGTCCTCGTGTTTTCAAAAGCTTCCAAGCCAGCGGTTTTATAATGAAATCAAGCGGACGCCCGATGTTGTTCCTCGCTCAAATCATCATTGGTGGCGCGCATTGTTTATGTCGTCATCAGACCTTTGGAAAGGGTATGCAATTGATTCGAATGGTAACTCTGGTGGCTCTTGTCGTCACAGCGCAGATGCCTGTACAAGCAGTCGCCCAGACTTTGGGTTACTCCGATGCAGACAATCCAAGTCAGGCGGTAGGGATGATGAAAACCAACGTCTTTTCGGCTCAGGTGTTATTGCGTGAGTGCTCGGCACGATTGCCGGGGCAAGCTGTTGATATGGCTGGTCAGCTAAAGTGGTGGCAGACGGTGGAGGCACACGACATCGAGAGAGCTGAACACTATTGGGCTGAAATGGCCGAGAAGCAGCCTGCATTTCGAGAGCAACTCGTGCAAACCGAAGCTTACCTAAAGTGAAATTTCACGCTTATCGAGAAAATGAACCCGAGCAATAAGGTCTATGCCGTGTCCATTTTTTGCCGTCAGCATTTCGCCTCTTTAGTTGACATGAATAACCAACATAATTTTTCATTCATGCCTGACGTTTATATCGACTTACAACTTAAATGATAAGAATTAAAATATTATGCGCATAAAATTTAACCTGTACCTTCTGGAGATAGCCGTAGTATGTATTGGGATTTTCCTGTCCGTTGGTGCATATTTTGTCGGCAAACATGTGCTTCGTATTCCGCCTGCAGAGTTGACTTACGTCTCAATAGCCGTATCTGGGCTTCTATTCGTTTTGGGTCACGTCTATAGCCGTCTCAAAGATAGACGAGACGGGAAGAGAAAGCGAGCTCAGGAACTTTTCCTCGAATGGCATTCGAAAGACATACGCGATAGTCGAATCTTCGTAAGTCGCTGGATTGAAGCTAGGGGGGAGTCAAACCTTCAGGCACTCAGAACTCTTGAAACTCTAGCCACACAGGCATACATTGACGGCGAAAGTTGGAAACCAAATACATCAATAGACAAGCATCCGTTAGATGATCCGGAGGCGAAGGAATTCCACTTTTTTAAGATCTATCAATTCTTTGAGAGATAGGCTGCCTTGATCGATCAGTATGACATCGACCCGGATCTAGCGAATCGCTATATGTCGTCCTACAAGCCGTGGTATCTGTCCACGTTTGTAAGACACTGGTACAGATTAGAAGATGACCAATGGATTAAGGCAAGCCTTCATAATATTCTCCTTAAGGTTTTTGCTGTCCGTGTTGATACCTAAGCCTATCAAGCGGACTTCCGCCAGCAGATTAGTACGTACCTCATAAACACCCACCGCTTCAAATTAACTAACAGAACTCAGGAGACATACATGAAAAGAGTCACAGGTATCGGAGGAATCTTCTTTAACGCGAATAACCCGGTCGAATTGCGTGCCTGGTACAAGCAGCATTTGGGGATTGATGTGCAGGAGTGGGGTGGTACGGCGTTCACCTGGGCTGATGCCGCGGGCAATCCGACGAACGGGACGACGGTGTGGTCTATCGGTGCTGCTGATGGGTCGCATTTTGCACCCAGCAAGTCGGCCTTCATGATCAATTACCGCGTCGAAGATCTGGATGCTGTGCTTCAGGCGCTGCGGGATGAGGGATGTAATGTTTTGGAAAAGGCGGACGATTCCGAGTATGGCAAGTTTGGCTGGGTCATGGATCCCGAGGGGAATAAAGTCGAACTGTGGCAGCCACCTCCGGGACAGTGAGCACCATGGCTGCGCGCCAAATGCCGGAGCGTGATCGCTTGTCCGGAATTACCACGCTTGGTATTAGGTTTGGCGGGTCACGGCCTGAGATGCAAGCCCAAGCTCTAGTTGATAGCACATAGAATTTTTCTAACGATCCCGGCACTTTTTTTAGTTACTAATCATAAGGAGACACCATGAAAATTACTGTAGAAACCATTGTCAACGCTCCCATTGCTAAGGTCTGGAGCGCGTATACAACGCCCGAGGATATCAAGCAGTGGAATACGGCGTCTGAAGACTGGCACACAACCAAGTCCAGTGTCGATTTGCGTGTTGGCGGCGTGTTTTCCTCACGTATGGAGGCAAAGGACGGTAGCTTCGGTTTTGACTTTGCCGGAACCTATACCAAGGTCGTGCAGAACGAATTAATTGAATATGCCTTTGGAGACCGCACGGGGATTGTCGAGTTTGCCCCTGCCTCAAATGGTGTGACAGTACGCGTGAGCTTCGATGCAGAATCCGAACATTCAATCGATCAGCAGCGTCACGGGTGGCAGGCAATTTTGAATAATTTTGCCAAGCATGTCGAAGCGCATCAGTGACCTAGTCACATCCGCTTACAGGTAATTCCGGAGTACGGATCTCTCAATTTATTCTTCATATATCCTTGAAACTATTCGGTTCGGTCTGCTTCTATATTCTTGCCTTTGGCATCGCAGGCTATGCGGCCTTTGCCTATGGCTTTATGCCGTTGGGGTCGCTGGTTCATCCTGACATGACGCTTAATTTTCTTGCGCATAAGACGGGTATTTATCTGCATGTATTTGCATCGCTGATTGCGCTATCGCTTAGTCCATTTCAGTTCTCTGGCTGGCTGCGGACAACCCGCCCACGGTTGCACCGCTTTATTGGCCGTATTTATCTCATTGGCGTTACTCTGGGTGGTCTGTCTGGTTTGTATATGTCAACATTGGCTTTCTGCGGACTGGTTGCTAAACTCGGCTTTGCTTGTCTTGCTGTGTGCTGGTTATTGACAGGCCTGCGCGCTTTCCAGACGATCCGCAGGGGTGTAGTACAAGAGCACCGCAAATGGGTCGTCCGTAATGTTTCGCTTACGCTGGCCGCCGTTACCTTGCGTATTTATTTGCCGTCGTCGATGATCGTTGGCATTCCCTTTGAGATTGCCTATCCCGTCATCGCATGGCTTAGCTGGGTTCCAAATTTGCTGGTAGCGGAGTGGATGTTGACCGGGACGTATCGCAATTTATCTCAGCCTCAAGCATTCCGGGGTTCTGCTTAATCCAACTTAGCGAATAAAACCATGTCTTCAGGCGAGATTCACCTAATGCACCTTATACACCTTATACGTCGATGGAAAAAAGCTGCATTCGCCTGCATGCTTTTGAGTTCAGTTTTTTGCTCATCAGCTCATGCTGCGGAGTCTGTCTCGGAATTACCCAGGCATCTGCTGATTGCCCGCGAACTGGCTGAGAATATTAAGCCTGCGAATAATCATTACAGTCTGGGTGGCCAATCGGTCGGTTTTCCCGGAGATGTATTTTCCAGCGATTATGTGATGCGGGCGGATTGCTCGGGGTTTTTGCTGGCGGTGATTGAGCGGGCGCATTATCCGGTGCGGACTCAGCTTGCTTTTTTGAACTGGACGCCGAGCAAAAAAAGGCCGGTTGCTGAGGATTTTGTTTTTTCGATTGAGACCGGTAAGGGCTTTCAGCAGATCAGCGATGTGCGCCTGATACAACCCGGCGATGTACTGGCGCATGCGATGCTGAATGCCGGTGACAAGGCGCAGACCGGGACCACAGGGCATGTCATGTTACTCGACAGCGCGGCCAAAAAAATCGAGCCGCGTAATCCGGTTGTTGAGGGCACCGAGCAATACGAGGTCGCGATCATTGATTCCAATGCAGAGTATCTGGGGGCGGACGACACACGGCTCGCTGATCCCGCGAATAAAATCACCGGCCTGGGACGCGGCACGATACGCTTGTATGCAGACGCCGACGGTGTGCTGGTCGGCTGGGCGAGAAACTTTAAAAATACCAACCGGTTCTTTTCTTACACACCCAGATTTCCATCCGATACCAAAGAGCGTAAAGCGGCGATCGGACGCTTGATCAGCCAAAGGTCGGGCGAGCATTGATCAGTGCTGATTCCAGCATGCAAGGATGCGTTAATTTTGTCTGGAAAAACTTGATTAAGTTGCTACAATTGTTTGTCTTGTGTAGTCCAGTGGATCAGCGAATCTGTGCAATATCCGAGATGCCCGTCAGATCCGTTTGCGCTACAGCATCGCCATCGACATTGATTCCGTACAACCAAGAGACACCCTGAACTTCAAAGCTGAGCACATGAAAAAATCAGAACCGGACGACAGCCAGTCAGCATCAGAACTCATCTCAAAAAGAATCACCGAACTCGGCGACTGGCGCGGCGAAACCCTAGCCAGAGTGCGCGAGCTGATACGGCAAGCAGATCCTGATGTCGTTGAAGAGTGGAAGTGGATGGGTACACCAGTCTGGTCGCACGACGGCATCATCTGCACTGGCGAATCCTACAAAGATAAAGTGAAGCTGACCTTTATGAAAGGTGCGTCACTGCAGGATCCGGTCCATCTTTTTAACGCAAGCCTCGACGGCAACGCACGCCGCGCGATCGATATCCATGAGGGTGAAAGAATTGACGAATCTGATTTCATGACACTCATTCGCCAAGCGGTCGCTTTCAATAGTGCGGGTAAGTCAAAAGCACCGAAGAAGGTCACATCCTGAGAGTTTGGGTGTGCGGATGTGCTATAGACGGATCTGCTCAAGGTGACGCGCGTGTGATTACGTTATCCTAATCGTCCCTATGTTCTGAATAAATCCGGTAGCGATACTGTCTATTGAAAATCGGGCAATCATCGCAGCAGAATAAGAGCTTCCAAAAAATTTAATCGAGACCAGATATCCATGCTAGCGTTCAACAACCTGCAACTAACAACCGAGCGACTGCATTTGCGGCCTTTGTGCATGGACGATGCGCCTGCTTTGTTCGGGATATTTTCTGATGCGCGGATCATGACGTATTGGAGTACGCCGCCGTGGACTACGATGGAGACGGCGACTAATCTGGTGGAGCGAGACCTGAAGGCCTTACCTGCTGGCGAGTATTTGTCGTTCGGGATTGTGCGGGTAGCTGATCAGCAATTGCTGGGGACTTGTAGCTTGTTCCGTTTCGTTGAGCAATGCCGGCGGGCTGAGATTGGTTATGGACTGGCTTATGATGCCTGGGGACACGGGTATATGCATGAAGCGCTGACGGCGCTGGTGGACTATGGGTTTGCCGCATTGGACCTGAACCGGATTGAGGCGGATATTGATCCCCGGAATACGGCGTCGGCGCGTAGCCTGGAGCGGCTTGGTTTTCAGCGTGAGGGTTTTTTACGTGAGCGCTGGTTTGTCGATGGGGTGGTGTCGGATTCGGCGTTGTATGGTTTGCTGTTAAGTGACTGGTCAGCGCGTAAGTGAGATCGTACAGCGTGGCCGGGATCGGTTTTGTCTCTGAAAGCACATATACTCTCCCTATGTATATTTTAAACTCCTAATAAAACAGTGCGGATTAAGGCATGTGTATAGAGAAATGATGGGGAGTATATGAATTGGCAGATTTTTTAAGCGTCTGCATCTTTGATCAGGCGACCCGCCGCATAGCCCGCAATACCGGCAACCGCGCTGGCAACCGCACCCCATAAGATATCAATCACCGTCAGCGATGCCGACCAGCCATGCAAGGTGGCGAGGTTGCTGAGGTCGTACGTGCCATACGCCACCGCGCCAAGCAGCGCGCTTAAACGCATCGCCTGTTGCCACTGACGTGTGCGCAATGCCGGAGCGATGGCGAATACCAGCAGGCCGAACAGATAGACTACATAGAACGCGACGGCTGGAATGAGCCTCGGTTGGGCCAGCATCAGCGATCCCAGTTCCGCACGATAAAAATCGATGGCAAGCACCGTCAGCCAGACAAAATCACAAAGGCAAAATACGACTGCCGCCACGGCGTAAGCGAGCAGGTATCGGCGCAGTGAGCTTGTCATGGCGGACTTTACTTGTGATGGATCGTGGCGGTTCTTTAACCGATTGTTGACTGGATTCCTCAGGCGAGTTCGGATTCACGCTTGAGACGGCGTACCACCTCCCAATCTAATTCGGTGTCGCGTTTTTTCTCCAGGGCGTCGATGTGTTTGAGCTTTTTGTCCTCGACAAATTTACCGGACAATAAGTGACGCGGCTTGGTCGGTGCAGACACAAAGCCCTGAGTCGGCCATAGTGAGCGGCGCAACGTGGTGCCCGCCAGAATTCCGAAGTCGTCACCGCTGGTGATGCCTTTTTCTGCTACGACAGATTCGCCAGCCTTGATGTAACGCGCTGCATAGATGGTCGCTTTGGTCGCGATCCAGCGACCGGCGTGGATCTCGCCGTTGAGGCTGCTGATCTCGCCTGTAGCGCGCAGGCTGCCCCAGGTGCTGATGTCGCTCTGACTGATGATGGCACCGGTTTCCAGATTACCCTGACAGGTGACGTTGCCTGCAAACAGGCTGCCGGTAACGGTGATATCGGTTTCGCTAAAGACTTCGCCTTTGCAATTACCGTCGCCTGCAATCAGGATTTCACTGGCGCTGAGGTGACCGCCGATGTACTGGACTTCGATTACATCGAACACATCGTCGAGCTGCACGCTGCCGTGGCAATCAAGCACGTCACAGGCAAGATAACCGAGTGCCTGAATATCGCCGAAACCGCCAAACATCTCATGATGGGCATCGCGTTGCAGGATCGCCGGATGTACGAATTTATCCATGTAGCTGCTGCCGTCTTTGCTGGCTTTGGCCTGATCGAGTTCCAGCATGCGTGCCATCCATTCGGCGCTGCAACCGGTCTTTAATAAAAATTCGACTTCAATATCGCCGCCGCAATCGAGCGCCTGACCGACGTAGAGCGACTGGACGCGGATATTGCCGGTAACAGTGAGTTTGCCCAGACAAAAGACTTCTTCTGCTTCGAGATCGCCGTCGACCAGCAGGTCGCCACCGACCAGAAGCTGGGTCGCAATGATCAGGTCGCCTTGAATATGCACGTCGCCAGTGCTGGCGAATTGCTTACGTTTCAGGCGTTTGGATTGAAAAGGAATGGGAGCGATCAACTTGGACATAGCGACTTTCGAAAGGCAATGAAGTCGCTATTATCCTCGCAGCGTGCGGCAGTTGGGAAGTTTCGTGCAGCGGGAATTTCTAAAAGCGCCTACTTGGGGGCATCGCGTCGTTTTGCTGGCATTTTTTTATTCTCGCAATACCACGGCTAAGCAAGTACTGGTGTCGCCGGTCTGAGCTTGAGCGCAATGATAAATTCAGAGTGCGTGACTAAATCTTGATGGAAAAGTGTTGCAGTTGTTCGCCATCTTCGCTGCGGCGTGAGGCCCGGCGTCTGACGGTTTTGGCACGGGTATCGAACATGACAGCGACCGACGAGGGTGCTCTGTCGTTGCGACGGCGATCACCGCCCTGACGACGGTCGCTGCCGCTGCGCAGGCTGCGGATGACGTCGTTTGCTTCGTTTGTATTGCCAGCTCTGGCTTGCCTTTCACCGTTGGCTGGCGGTGTTGTGTCGCTGCTAGCGGTTCTTTGATCCGATGGCTGAACCTGGGTAACGCGGGTGAAGGGAAACAGTTTCATACTACTCTACTAAAGGTGTTGCGCAACATTGCTTAAAGAATTAGCACCTCTAACGACAGAATTAGCGATAACTTGAATGATGTTTTAGTGGAAATACCCAAATAAGGACGAAGTTAGCGGATTTTTCCTATCAAAAAAGAGTGTTTCGATAGATTTTATCCGTGGTGCGTCGTCGCACGGCACTGATATCAGGATTGTCGATTACAATGCGCTAGCGCAAAATTAACGCTGCTATGGCAGTGTTTTTCATTTCCACATCATCTATGTTTCAGGCGAGAGCCGCGACGACATGTGATGTGAAAAATGGACTGATAGACCGACTTCTGGTACCACTTTTCATTATGACCATGCACCTTCAAGACCTCCCCACGGATATTCACGGCAGTTTGCCCGAGCAGGCCATTGCCACGGCGACCCGTCATATTGCCGATATTCTTGCCCTGGCGATCGAGCATGGTTCCGGACACAAGGCGCTGATTGTGGCCGATAGCGGCTGCGGTCTGACGCTGGCATTGAGTGAGGCATATCGACGTTGTTTACCGGATGCACAGTATGTCGATTTTGAGCAGGTCAGTCCGGATGAAATACACGCGATTTTTGAAACCATGGCGCCGTCTGATCTGGTGGTGCTGGTACAGACCACGAGTTTTCGTCTTGATGCTTATCGGGTACGGGTCGAATTATTTAAACGTGGTTTGAAAGTCATTGAGCATTTGCATCTGTCACGTCTGACGCAGCAAGAGGCGCTAATTTATATCGACAGTCTGGCCTATGATCCTGCGTATTTCCGCGGCGTTGGCCGGGCACTGAAGAACAAGATCGATCGTGCGCAGAGCGCCGTGGTGGATAGCGGCGAGGGCGCGCGTCTGGTGTTCGCTTCGCCTCTGGAGTCTGCCAAACTGAATATCGGCGACTATAGCGGCATGACAAATGTCGGCGGACAGTTTCCGATTGGTGAGGTGTTTACCGAGGCGCAGGATCTGGAGGCAGTCAGCGGTCGCGTGCGGATTTTTGTATTTGGCGATACCAATTTTCTGGTCAATAAACCTGCTAAACCGATTACGCTGATTGTGGCCCGGGGGCGTGTCGTGGATGTCGAGGATTCCACACCGGAGTTTGATCAGGTACTGGCAAATATCCGTGCGGTGGAAGGCGAGGTCTGGCTGCGCGAACTGGGATTCGGCTTGAATCGCGCTTTTTCGGCGGAGCGCACGGTGTGCGATATCGGTACCTATGAGCGCATGTGCGGCATTCATCTGTCGCTAGGTGCCAAGCATGGCGTGTATAGCAAGCCGCAGCTCAAGCGCAAAGACTCACGTTTCCATGTCGATGTGTTTGCCGTCACTGAGACGGTATTGCTGGATGATGAAGTGGTTTATCGTGACGGTGCCTGGATCGCATAAATCCGGAGCATTCTTCACTGCGTATGCTTATAGGTAATAGACGTATCGAGCAACTATCTCAAGTGCGGGTATGACGCAACAAGAGCAAGATCCGCTTGTGAATGTTCAGCATGCGCCTGTTCCACAGCCGGTTGTCCTGCGCTTTAAATGTGTGCAATGAGCGCATGTCCTTGATCTTGTCGTAGATATTTTCAATCAGCTTGCCCGTGGGTTTGCCTGCCCAGCTTGCGAGGTCACTTTTCTCTATTCCTTCATACGCCGGAATCGCATGGCGTTGTACAGAGTCAAAATCAAAGCCGCTCGCATTCAGGCGATCAAACACCACCGTAGAAAACGCCGGGATCACATCGGCAGGCGGCACCTTGTCTTGTACCACGCGAAAACATAGGCGGGAGTTCTCTTTGATCTCTTCGATCAGCGCGCGGACCTCACCTTTGTTTTTGGCACTCACATCCCGGAACCACTGCATTGCTTTCGCCGCAGTCGAGATGACGTTTAAAAATGGCAGGATATTTTCTATCATAGGGCGCAAGGGGGAAAAGTCAGCTTGAGCATAGCTTACGTAAAGATGATTTGCTTGTCTATTGGCGACGCCAGTGCGCTGTATATCTGGTGCTAGCCAACTTAGAGCACGTCATTCACCGATTTTTCGCCGCTCACCGAAGCACTGCTGTCACTCGCCGAAATCCGCGAGACATTTGATTCGCCAGCGATTATCTTGAGCCTGTCGACGCAATAAGCCAATAACTCAATTCTGCGGAACTTGCCAACAGCGAGCCGCACACGGACAAAGGAAGGAATCATGATGTGCTCTGATATAACGCAAACCAAGTTACAACAAACCATAAACGATGCCCGCAATGAGAAGCAGCGCGAATATATCGTCTGGGGTATCGCACTGATCGCCGTCGGTAGTCTGTTTTTTCTGGAACGCCTGGGCTTACTGGATTTACGCCCCTACATCGGCGACAAAATCCGCTGGTGGTATTGCTGGCCGCTGTTAGTTGCTCTGGTTGGTGTGGTGAAAATGCTGAGCGCCAGTACCTTTGAACAAGTCATGAAAGGCACCACACAAGTCATCATCGGTTTATGGTTATATGTCTGCCTGACCGAATTATGGGGCTGGACATTCAGAACCAGTTGGCCGATCATCCTCATCGCTTTCGGTGCAAGTACCTTGATCAGCGGTATCTATAATCTGACGAACAAATCAACTACAAATTCTGACAAGGAGTCACAATCATGAGCCGCTCATCTAACTCACATAACCAACGTCGCGTCCTGTTCGGTGCCATCGTCGTGATCTTTGGTGTACTGGCCCTGGTAGATAATCTGCACTGGTTCAATGCCCGCGACTATATTCAATTCTGGCCTATGGTGTTCATCGCGTTTGGTAGTTTAAAAATATCGCAAACCCGTAATGACTCCGGTTATCTCGTCGGCGGCGCTTTGGTTGCTGCGGGTGTGCTGATGACTTTATCGAACCTGGGTATTGTGTATTTCCGTATCCGTGACTGGTGGCCGATGTTTATCATTATTGCCGGTCTGGCCGTGGTGTTTAAAGGTGTACGCAAGCAAAAAGACAATAGCAGCAACGGCTCTGGTATCTCCGGTTTGTCCGACATGAGTGCCATGACGGATACCACGATTGATGCAATCGCTTTCATGAGTGGCAATAATATGAGCGTGGTGTCGCAGGATTTTCGTGGTGGTGAGGCGACTGCTGTGATGGGCGGTGTCGAGATCGATTTACGTCAGGCATCAATACAGTCAGAAGCGGTATTGCAGGTCTTTGCGATGTGGGGCGGGATTGTTTTAAAAGTACCGGCAGACTGGACTATCGTCAGCAATGGTATTCCTATCATGGGTGGTATCGATGATAAAACCGTACCACCGATGGCACCAACCAAGCGTTTAGTGATTGAAGGTTATGTAGTCATGGGTGGTGTCGAGATCAAAAACTGATCAGACAGTCACTCATCCGATAATGCAGACAAGCGCAACGACTGCTTTTTTAACTCACTCGCCAGACCATCATGATGAAACCGATGACCTCGACTATGCGTAAGCTGATGTGGTATCTGATGGCATGGCTGTTGGTGGGTGTGGTGATCGCTGCGCTGCTGGTGACGACGGCGAATACCAGCTGGCTGGCGGGGCTCGGGTTTGCAATACCGGTGAGTCTGATTTACGGATTTGTAGCTGCATCTGCTTACTATGTCTGCCGCTCTCTGCCCATGGCGAAGCGGCAGTTTTTTTTGACACTGCTGATCTTCGGCGGAGCGTCTCTGATCTCGGGGCTGATGTGGCTGGCGCTGTGCTATGCCTGGAATTATCTGGCCTTCGCTTTACGTCAGCTGATTGGTTTCGGACCTGTTGCGGGCAGCATGACGTTGTCAGGTAATCTGATCCCGGTGACATCGCAGATGTCGGTGATGTTGTTTGCTGCTGGTAGCTGTCTCTATCTGTTGTCAATTTTTGCCCATGATGTAGTGATCGCTTTTGAGAATGTCCGTCTGGCAGACCGTCGTGCTGCCGAGTCGCGGATACAGGCCAGGGACGCGGAATTGCAGGTATTACGTACACAGATTAATCCGCATTTTTTATTTAATAGTCTCAATTCCATCAGCGCACTGACCTCGCTTGATCCGGCTGCCGCACGCAATATGACGCTGGAGCTGGCGCAGTTTTTTCGCCAGACTCTGGCGTCCTCTGAGAAAGAACTAATTTCTCTTAACGAGGAGATCCGTCTGTGTGAACATTTTCTGACGATAGAAAAAATCCGCTTCGGTAAAAAATTGCAAAGCGATATCCAGATAGCCGATACCGCCCAGACTGCCTTGTTGCCACCGATGTTATTGCAACCGTGCATAGAGAATGCGATCAAGCATGGTATTCGCGATTTGACCGAGGGCGGCGTCATCGTCGTGCGCGCGCTGATCAGGGGCGACTGGCTACATATCACGATTGAAAATCCGGTCGATCCGGTGCCTGGCGACACGGTTGGCAATGGGCACGGCCTCAAAAATAGCCGTCTGCGTTTACAGTCTATGTACGGTGATAAAGCCCGTATCAACTGGACCCGCAGCAATGACACTTTCCTAGTAGAGATCGCCGTACCACAGGCGGTTAACTGAGCTGAGCGAATATGATGAACCCGATACAAGTACTGATCGTTGATGATGAAGAGCTGGCGCGTCGCCTGATGCGCGAGTACCTGAGCAAGCATACAGATATCGTCGTGATCGGTGAGGCCGAGCATGGACTCGATGCCGTAAAACAGATCAACGCACTAAATCCGGATCTAGTGTTTTTGGATATCCAGATGCCCAAGTTGACCGGACTGGAAGTGCTGGAGCTGACGGGGCGACAGTCCGGTGTGATCTTTACCACGGCTTATGATCAATACGCGCTGAAAGCATTTGACCTCCATGCGATTGATTATTTGCTCAAGCCGTTTTCACAGAGTCGCTTTGACGAAGCGCTGGCACAGGCGCGTAAATCACTCGGTCAGGCAGTGACGCCGCAAAGCATCGCGATCCAGCAAATGCTGACCGATACCAGCAAGCAGCTTGAGCGGATCTTGATCCGCGACCGCAGCCAGGTACATGTGATTCCTGTTGATAAGCTCGAATATGTCGAAGCGCAGGATGATTACATCAGCATCGTCAGTGAAGGAAAGTCCTACCTGAAAACCCAGGCGTTATCCGAACTCGAAGCCCAGCTCGATCCGGCAAAATTCGTACGGGTACATCGTTCTTATCTGATCAATATCGAGCAATTACAAGGCATTGAGCGCTATACCAAGGACAGTCATGTCGCGCTGATGCGTTCTGGCAAACAGATTCCGATCAGCCGGACCGGCTATGAGCGGATTAAGGACATCATGTAGGCGCAGCCTGAGGCAGAGGCCCGCTACTGAATGTTGCGTAAATCAAACGCCCTGTATGCATAACGGGGCGCTGAATGGCAAAAAATGCGGGAATAAAAATGCAGGGAATCTGGTCGTTCTGACCTGGCTTGCTGGCGGCAGCCTAAGAGTAATTATTTTTTGAATAGTTCAAAAAAATTATCAGGAAACGCGAAAAAAATCAGTTTCCTCGTCAGACTGACAATAAACTCAGGAAAACAAGCTCATTATCCCGGTTTTTGCATCGATTCCACATGAAAAATCAGGTAAATCAAATGTAAGTAATTGTATTGACTTCATTGTTTGGCGAACTGATACTGCGATGTTATGAATTTGAGACCTTCAATTTCACACCTCTTTGTTTAACAACAATCCCATAAAGATGTCGAGACCCAGATGAAAAAATCACTCGTATTAATGACGGCAGTCACTACGCTGACTGCATTAAGCAGCGCCATGAGCGTCGCTTATGCAAACGAAGGCATGTGGATGCCACAACAGTTGCCAGCAGTCGCTGCGCAATTAAAAGCGGCTGGTTTGAAGCTGGATCCGAAAACCCTGACGAAACTGACGGAGTTCCCGATGGGCGCGATCGTCAGTCTGGGCGGTTGCTCCGCGTCATTCGTATCGGATCAGGGTCTGGTCATCACGAATCATCATTGCGCCTATGGCAGTATCGCGCAAAACTCCACACCGGAAAAAAATTATCTGGCGAACGGATTCTTGGCAAAAACATTGGCAGAAGAATTACCGGCTCAGCCAGGCAGCCGCGTTTTTGTCACGACGGATGTCAATAACGTCAGTACCAAAATCATCTCACCTGAAGTCGCCAAACTGGCAGGTAAAGCACGTGTAGATGCAATCGAAAAAAATGAAAAAGCTCTGGTTGCCGAATGCGAAAAAGACGCTGGTCACCGTTGCAATGTGTATCCCTACTATGGTGGTCTGGAGTACTACCTGATCAAGCAATTAGAGATCAAGGACGTACGTCTGGTGCATGCACCGGCTGAAGGCGTCGGCAAGTTCGGCGGCGATACCGACAACTGGATGTGGCCACGTCACACCGGCGATTACAGCTTCTTGCGTGCATATGTCAGCAAGGATGGCAAATCCGCTGATTTCAGCAAGGACAATGTGCCTTACAAACCAAAGCATTACCTGCGTCTGGCGAAAGACGGCGTTAAAGAAGGCGATTTCGTGATGGTCACTGGCTATCCTGGCCGTACTAACCGTCACCGTTTGCCATCAGAAGTATCAAACACATTTGACTGGAATTACCCTGCCTATGTGAAAGCCTCCGGTGAACAACTCGCTATCATCGAACGCGAGACCAAAGGGAACGAAGACAAAAAACTCAAATACGCAGGCATGGTTGCAGGCGTCAACAATTACTACAAAAACCGTCAGGGCATGCTGGATAGCTATGCTGGCAGCGACTTCCTGGTACGCAAGCAAAAAGAACACGCTGCGTTGAAATCCTGGGTCAATGCCGATGCCGGACGCAAGCAGATGTTTGCGGCTGATATCGATGCAATCGAAAAACTCATCGCCGAACGCGATGCAGAAAATCGCCGTGATTTCTTGCTGGCATATTCTTCACCGCGTTTGCTGAGTTCAGCCCGCAGCCTGTATCGCCTGGCTAATGAATCCACCAAACCGGATACAGAGCGCAAATCAGGCTTCCAGACACGTGACTTGCCACGCTTTAAAGCAGGCGTTGCTGCAGTTGAACGTAGCTACGACGAAGCGGTGGATAAAGCCTTGGTTCTGAACTTCATGACGAAGTATGCAGCGCAACCGAGCAAGGACCGCAATGCGAATTTTGATGCAGCGATTGGCATCAAAGATGGCATGAAAGAAGCCGACATCAAAGCATTGCTGGACACGATGTATGCAGGCAGCAAACTCGGTACCAAAGAAGAGCGCGCACCTTGGCTGGAACGCAAGCCAGACGACTTCAAAGCAAGCAGCGACAGCTTCATCAAAGTTGCCGTGGCGATGTATGACGAGAGCCTGAAGCGTGAAGCCCGTGACGAAGAAATGTCAGGCAAAATCCAGCAAGCCTATGCGAACTACATGAAGGCAAAAATCGCTTTCATGAACAGCAAAGGCCAGGCTGTATATCCAGATGCGAATAGCACGCTGCGGGTAACCTTCGGTAAAGTTGCCGGTCGTCCAAACGGTGCCGATGGTACTAGCTGGACAGCCTTCACTTCCTTGCATGGCATCACGAAAAAAGCGACTGGCACGGGTGAATTCAATGCACCTCAGAACCAACTCGATGCAATCAAATCCAGTAACTTCGGTGCAGACAGCAAGTACTACGACGCTAAGCTGAAATCGGTTCCGGTCAACTTCCTCGCGACCTTGGACATCACTGGCGGTAACTCAGGTTCTGCTGCATTAAATGCAAAAGGCGAACTGGTCGGCCTGGCATTTGACGGCACGCTGGATTCCATCATCTCTGACTGGGATTTCAATGATGCGAACACTCGTGACATCCAGGTGGATTTGCGTTATATCTTGTGGGAAATGACGAATGTCGACAAAGCAAACAACTTGCTTAAAGAAATGCATGTCGAATAAATCTGTTTCCTGATACTCAAAAATGGACATCGTTTGGTGTCCATTTTTTGTTCTGGTCTGGCTTATTTTTGTGCTTATTTTTGTTTTTATTGTTGTCTCGGTTTTATTCTCCTGTCGTCACGTAATAAGGCAGGTTGCAAAGAGGAATCATCATGTCGTCAAAATTACTTTCCGCCAGCATTGCACTGGCATGGGCGGGCACTATCTCACTGGCTCTGCCACAAGAAGTCGCGATGGCCACGCCGTCCGCACTATTCATGTCTGCCAGCTCTTCTGCGGCTGTTACGCCGCTAAAACCTGCGGACCTGACGCTGGAACAACTGTACCGCGCCAAACCCTACGCTGGACAAACAGCCCGTCTTCTCAGCTTCAGCCACGATGGACGTTACCTTGCGTATATCTGGAATCCTTATGGCGAAAACGGTTCTGATCTGTATGTGCATGACATTCAGACCGGTGAATCCAGACGTGTCACTTCGCCAGCGGTGATGAAGAGTTTTGACGCACCCGAGGTCTGGGACAGATTTGATAAAAAAGCCGGTCAAAAAGACAAAGAAGACGCCGAGCGCCAGGCCAAGGCAGAGGCGCATGCCGCTTATCTGCGAGGTGAAAAAGTCGATCTGATGCAATGGGAAACCGCGGCACTCGATATCGTAAAAAAAGAACTTGCCGATAAAAAAGCCAAAGACGCAGCAAAGAAAAAAGAAACAGATGCCGAAGCTGCAAAAGAAAAAGCCGCCGTTGCCGCAGCGATCAAGCGTGGCGACATTAAAGCCGGCAGCGATACCGATAAAAAAGATAGCAGCAAAGATAGTACGGCCGACAAGTCTGACACCAAGTTAGCCAGCAGCGCTGACGATAAGTCCGATGGCAAATCAGACGCAAAAGAGGCGAGTAAAGACAGTAGTAAAGACAGTAGTAAGGACAGCAGCAAGGACAAAGCCAAAGAACTCTGGGAACTGCGAGACGAGCTTAAGAAAAAGCAGGAAAAAGATAAGCTCAAACTTAGCGATTTATATCTCGGCGTAGAAGCACTGGTCTGGGCTGAGAAAAAGAACGAACTGATCTTTCAGTACCGTGGCGATTTATTCCGTTTGCAAGCCGCAGATGGCAAGCTGGAGCGCCTGACAGAGACTGAAAAGAACAAGCGCATTCTCTCGTATCTGGCTGACGATAGCGGCTATCTGTTCATGGATGACAAGCGTATTTACAGCGCGCGCTTTGACAGTAGCGCCGTGCGTCAGCTGAACCATGAATTAATCCATCCCGATGATGCCGAGAAAAAATACAGCATCGTCGATACCGTCCTCAGCGAGAACAAACAATGGATGGCGATTTCCGCTACTGCGCCAGAAAAAGCAGAGCCGGGTAAGCCAGCACCGCCAGCAGATCGTCAGGTAGAGATCATGAACTACAACACGCGTTTTGCGACAGCGAAGAAGGTCGACCGTGAGGTCTCGGACGACAAGCGTAAAGTTCCGGCCAGCGCTTTATACATCCGTCGTGTCGGTGATATTAATGTGCGCCAGCCAGAGCCGGTGTTCACCAATGCAGGAGGTGACGTCTGGTTTGAAATGAGTAAGCTCAGCTGGGCCAAAGACGCAAGTCGTTACACCTTCTCTACCTGGGAACGTGAAAAAGAATTACTGCGTATTTATGTTGGTAAAGCAGAAGAGGGTGTCAAGCCAGTACTGGTGTTCGAGCGTCGCGGCAAGGTCGGGCATGAAGTCGTGAATGTACTCGCGCCACAGTTCACGCCGGATGGTAAAAACCTGATCGCGGTATTGGACGAGCAGGGTTTCCGTCAGCCTTATGTGATCAGTACCGATGCTGCGCTGCCAGGCACGGCGCGCCCGCTGTTGAAAGGCGATTTTGAAGCTCATAGCATCACCGGTTTTAGCGAAGACAGCAAATCCATGTTTGTGCTCGCCAACCGTGATGATTTTGCCGCGATGAATATGTACCGCGTGGATATTGCCAGCGGCGCAATGACGGCGCTGGGACTGCAAGGAGACTTCCATCGCGTCAGTGCGGTTACGGATGACGGTAGCAAAGTCGCCAGCGTGGCAGGGCAATGGAGTAGTCGCCCTGAGCTGAAACTGATGCAACTCACTGATGGCAAAACATCGGCACGCAAGACACTGACCCAGAGCCATGATCCGCTGTGGAATGCTGTCAGCCTGTTACAGCCGGAGCGCTTCAATTATCTCAACCGCCATGGCGATGCGATACAAGCCTATGTGTTTAAGCCGCCTCACTGGAATGCCGCAGACACGCGTCCGGCGATTGTCTACACCTATGGCGGCCCGCTGAATGATCGTCACATTATCGAGACCGACAGCTTCCAGCAAACCGCCTATGTGTTCGGCATGTACATGGCGGCAAAGCATGGTTACGTCACGGTTGCCGTCGATCCGCGCGGGCATTCGAATTACGGTCGTAAATTCAGCGATGCCAACTGGGAACAGCCAGGCAAACCGCAAACCGAAGACCTCGAAGACCTGGTCAAGTACATGGATAAAAAATTCGGCGTCGATCCTAAACGCATCGGCCTGACGGGCTGGAGTTTTGGCGGTTTCCAGACTCAGTACACGATGTACACCAGTCCTGATACCTTCGCCGCAGGGATTGCCGGTGCAGGACCGACCGAGTGGGAAAATTACAATAGCTGGTACAGCGGCCGCACTCTCGGCAAGACCGAGCGCAGCAAAGCCTCGTTGCGCCGTTTTTCCTTGCTGCCGCTGACCGTAGGTTTAAAAAAGCCGCTGTTACTGGTACATGGCATGCAGGACCCGAACGTCTTGTATCAGGACACCGTCAACGTCTATCGTGCCTTGCTGGAAAACGGTAAGGAGGGGCTGGTCGATCTCTTCCTCGACCCTGACGGCGAACACGCACTTGGTGGTGCAGTAAAACCGAAAGCCTTGCACAAGAAGTACGAAAGCTTCTTCTTGCAGCATCTGGGTAAGGCGCGTCAATAATAAGACGGATTTTCGATATTTTTAAATTCAAACCCGCTTATTTCATGCGCCTTCTGGCGTGAAATACCTTTGAAACCCGCATCCAGTATGCGGGTTTGTTTTTGCGAGTTGTAAAAATCTCTCAGTCAATATTGTATGAAGTCGCTTACTCCTAATGCTGTTCAGTCAAACCGTGCCCTTTACCTGGTCGTTCCGGCGAAGACCATAATCGAGTGACGTCGACGTCATTGCCAAAAGACAAAAGGCGCTGGATCCCTGCTTACTCCGGCTTTTCTCTGTGTCTCCGTGTCTCTGTGTCTCTGTGGTGAAAGGTCTTGGTTTTTTCGTCAATCCTGTCGACAGGGTTTTGCAATTGATAGATTTTTAGACGCTCCCTTTCAATCTTCAGATTTCGCTGAGAAGGTTTTCCTAGCCTCATTAATAATAAAACCACAAAAATACTTCTTTTCTCGCCTTATTCTTGTTCCCATGGATTTGCATTGTTATAATTGGAATCATTCTCATTTACATTATCGATTCTGGAACATTTTTCCACATCGATCCAACGGAACCAATAATGTCGCATCATTTCTCCAGGTTTCTGGCCGGTCGACCAGGCCATGTTTTACAAATTGTGGCTACACCAACTACGGCTTCACCAACTACCGACAGCAAGGTTTTTTTGTCTTTGGTCAGAACCAGCTTGTCCGCATTGATGTTCGGTGCCGCGTTGAGCCTGACCGCTTGCGGTGGCGGCTCAGGCAGCAGCTCAGCGGTTGCGGCGCCGGGCGCAGATGCCGGAATGAGCGCTGCAGCGTCCTTGGGTGAAAAGATTTTTAAGGATGTCAGTCTGTCTGCATCCGGCAAACAATCTTGCGCGACTTGCCACAATCCCGATAATGCCCATGCCCAAAGTAACGACCTCAGCGTGCAATTGGGTGGGCCGAATCTGGATGTCCCGGGTTTTCGTGCGGTGCCTTCACTGCGCTACCTGAACCTGACGCCGACTTTTTTCTTTGCTGCAGATGGCACGCCTACCGGTGGCTTCAACCGCGATGGTCGTGCACTGAATCTGGCTGCACAATCGGAACGCCCGTTTTTAGCGCCGCACGAAATGGCGAACGCTAGCAGGGGCGATGTCGTCGCCAAACTGCAACGCGCAGCGTATGTTGCCGAGTTCAAGAAAGCGTTTGGCAGTACGATTTTTGATAATCCCGATGTCGCTTTTGATCGTATTCAATTCTCTTTGCAGGCGTATCAAAAAGAAGATGCAGATTTTCATCCGTATGATTCCAAGTACGACCAGTTTCTGGCCGGACGCGTCAAACTCGATGATGCCGAATTGCGCGGATTGGCCCTGTTTAATAATCCGGCCAAAGGTAATTGCGCAGCCTGCCATATCAGCAACAAAACTACAGATGGAGCGTCGCCATTGTTCACCGATTTTACCTACGACAATATCGGTGTGCCGCGCAATTATGCGATCCCTGCAACTGCTGACGCGACGTATTTCGATCTGGGCTTATGCGGACCTGACCGTAGTGACTTGAGTGGACGTACCGATTTGTGCGGCGCTTTTAAAGTCCCGACATTACGTAATGTCGCCACCCGCAAAGTATTTTTTCACAACGGACGTTTTAAAAATTTGCGTGATGCCCTCGGCTTTTATGTACGTCGCGATACCAATCCAGAAGAATGGTATCCAACCGCCGCCGATGGCAGCGTACTGAAATTTGACGACTTGCCTGCGGCTTATACCGGCAACGTGAATGTCACCGAAGTACCCTACAACCGCAAGCGCGGTATGGCGGCCGCACTGACACCGGCTGAGATCGAGGACGTGATTAAATTCCTCGGCACCCTGAACGATGGCTACAAGCCGTGAGCATGACTGATTAAAAAATATTCCTATTCAAACGAAAGACCACGATGAAAAAGACCCTAGTAGCCCAAGCCTTGTGCCTCGCTTTTTTAGGCAGTGCCGTTGCGCTGCCTGCACATGCCGGTGAAGCTGAATTATTGCAAAAGATAGAAAAACTCGCAACGGAACTTGAGGCCATCAAGGCTGAGCTGGTTGCCACACGCAAGAAGACCGATAGCGTTGAGAAAAAGCAAGAAGACTTGATCGACACCGTGAATACCGCCGTCGCTAATAACGCCGTAGCAGCCAGTGCGGCTAGCACCACAATGGCATCGGCTGCCAGCAGCATGGCGCAAAAAACCGTGATCAGCAGCTATGGTGAAATCAATTATTCACGCCCGACCAACGCCACTAACCAAGCGCAGGCAGATGTGGGACGTGCGGTGATCGGTATTACCCATCGCTTTGACGAAAAAACCAAAATGGTGGCTGAGTTTGAATGGGAGCATGCGATTGCATCTTCCGGCGACAAGGGCGAGACAGAAGTCGAGCAGCTGTATATCGAGCATGAACTGAACAATAATCTGCGCGCTAAAGCAGGGTTGTTTCTGATGCCAGTAGGTTTGCTGAATACGGCTCATGAGCCGACGGCTTACTACGGTGTGCATCGCAATTTTGTTGAAACCGCGATTATCCCGACGACCTGGCGTGAAGTCGGTATCGGTTTATCCGGCTCGTATGATAATGGCCTCAGCTGGGATGCTGGTTTGACCACGGGTTTTGACCTGAGCAAATGGGATGCTGCTGCCAGCGAAGGCACAGAATCCCCATTGGCCAGTATTCATCAGGAGGGTCAGTTTGCCAAATCGCGCGACCTGAGCCTGCATGCGGCGCTCAACTGGCGCGGTATTCCGGGTCTGCTGGTGGGTGGTTCCGTGTTCAGCGGTAAAGCCGGTCATGCAACGACTGATTTTGCCGGTAACGATGCGCGGGTCACTTTGTGGGATATGCATGCCCGCTTCACTCCTGGCCGCTGGGATTTGTCCGCCCTGTACAGCCGCGGCACGATCAGTAACACAGAGGCACTGAACCTGACTTTTATCGGTCAGCCGACACCGGTACCGTCTTCATTCTACGGTTGGTATACCCAGGCCGCCTATCAGTTGTGGAAATCGAATGACTACAGCCTGACCCCTTTCCTGCGCTATGAGCAATTCAATACCGCGAACAGCTATGCCGCGGTACCGCAAGGTCTGGGCGTTGCCCCTGCAGGTACAGAGAAAGTCACGACACTGGGTGCGAGCTTCAAGATTGGTGAGGGTGTCGTATTGAAAGCCGACTACCAGAAATTTAAACTCGATAACAACCGTGACCGCCTGAACCTGGGTGTCGGTTATTCGTTCTAAGCGCTATGACGTGGGGGGCTGATAAAATCATGGTATGAATCAAAATACCTTTGCCCCCCTTATCCTTAGCGCGCTTGCAGGCGTCAGCGGCACGGCGTTCGCCACCCAATATCTGACTGCCGAGCAAGCGCAGCAAACGATCTTCCCCGAAGCGACCAGTTTTAAACCGGTCAACTTGCAACTGAGCCTAGAGCAGATGCGTCAGGTTGAGAAGCTGGCTGGCCTGCCAGCACGCTCTGTTGCCTGGCGGGTCGCGGCGGCGTATAAAGACGATAAATTATTAGGACATGTTGTTTTCGACGAAGTGATCGGTAAGTTTGAACTGATCTCCTACGCAGTGGGTTTGCAGGCCGATGCCAGCATTCGTCAGATCGAGATCATGACCTACCGCGAAAGCCACGGCATGGAAATCAAAAACGCTAACTGGCGCAAGCAATTCGCTGGTAAGACTGCCAGCAGCAATCTCGCGCCCGGTGACGGGATTGCCAATATCAGTGGCGCTACGCTGTCATGCAGCCACGTCACGGATGGTGTGCGACGCATCGCAGCGATCGCGCAAATCGCACTACTTCCGGCAAAAAAATGAAGCGCCGCGCCCAACCATGGTTGGGAACGCTGGTCGACATCCGTATTGCTGATGCGCTGCAGGACAGCGTTTTGCACGAGGCTTTTCATGCGGCCTTTCAGCGCATTGCCTTACTTCACCAGCTCATGAGTTTTCACGCAGCGGACAGTGAGCTGACGCGTATTAACCGGGCGACGACCGGCAGTGTGCTGGCGATTCATCCGCATACGTATGCGGTGCTTGAGGCCGCGCTGCATGTAACGCAGCTCAGTCAGGGATTGTTTGATGTGCGTGTCGCAAGCCGCTTGATGGCATGGGGTTTATTGCCACATCAGGATGCTGCACCTGCCTCTGTGCAGCCCTATCTGCCGCAGGTAGTCGCCTGTGAATTATTGCCGGACTACCACTTAAAAAAACTCAGCGCAGATTGGCTGGATCTGGGTGGTATTGCCAAGGGCTATGCGGTTGATCAGGCCATTGCTGTATTGCAGGAATACGGAGTCCGTGAGGCCTGCGTCAATGCAGGCGGCGACTTGCGGGTGATCGGCGATCAGGTGATGGAGATCGCGATCCGTCATCCTGCTGATCCGGCGCGGATGGCATATACAATCGGTTTGCAAAATGCAGCAATGGCGACCTCCGGCATCTATTTTTCTCAACGTCAATCCAGTTTGTATCAAAAAGAGAAACCCGGCGAACAAACCGCCATGCCTCAGGAAGAGATCGTCAGTGCCCTGATACACGGCATCAGCGGTGCGCCTTTAAGCAATCCGGGCAGCGTCTCGGTCAGAGCTGCCAGCTGCCTCTGGGCCGATGCGTTGACGAAGGTAGTCGCGGCGAGTGGCGATGCGCAGCATCCCTGCTTAGACGCCTTTGCCGCGAATGCTTTTATAATCCACGCTTAGTCCACATTTAATCCATATTAAATCCGCCGTCGCCTCATCCCACAAGCTTGCCCTATGCGCACCCACAAACACAGCCTGCACCACCCCGTATTACCGAGAAATCGCCATCAGCATTTTCGGCTGGAGCGCTGGCACCGGATTTCTCTGTATCTTCTGGGAGGTTTGCTGACCGCATCAGGCCTGGTCTGGCTGATTGCGCATTTTTTGCTGAAGCACAGTAACGAGTTTGGCGACAGCGTGCATCCGCTTGAACATCCCGCAATGCAAGTACACGGCGCGCTGGCGATGCTGACTTGTTTTGCCATCGGCACGCTGCTACAAATGCATATACGCCGTGCACACAGAGCGCACCGTAACCGCTGGAGCGGCTGGAGTATGATTAGTGTACTCGGCTGGCTGGTACTAAGCGGCTATGCCCTGTATTACCTGGCCAGTGAAGAGAGTCGGGGGATATGGTCCGTGGGCCATTGGAGCATCGGTCTGGCTTTGCCCCTATTGCTGATACTGCATATCGTGCTAGGCCGCAGATCCGGTGCTTGATCGAACTGACGTAAAAACCAAGACCGCTCACCACAGAGACACCGAGACACGGAGAACAGCAGGAGTAAGCTGCTCCATGGGACACCGATTAAAGGATTTTTAGACATTCCCCCAAACCACTCCGCAAGCAGAGTGCGGCTGTTGGCACCAATTACCTCGGGAAGACGCGCCCAGCCTGCAGATTCGAGATTAGAAACGTCCAATCAACTTGTAACCGATATTTCATGGGAACCAATCCAGCTTTTTTCTGTGTCTCGGTGTCTCTGTGGTGAGAGGTCTTGATTTTCGCGTCTGTCCTAAAAAATATCTCGTCTCTTTACGAAGGCAAGGCATTCAAACGACCAGCCTCAGCCATCTCGCGGATGATGCGGATGGTGTCTATATCGGACTCCTGATAGGCCGAGCGGCGATAGTCGTTGTACATCTCGTTTGCCGCGTCTTCCTCCTCGCTATGACCGTCGTCATACGCAAAACGTACAAAAAAAGCCTCAGGTACCGGTTCTTCTATCGTCATACGCAGCGAGGATTGCGGAATATCGTTTTGCGCTGCCACGTCGTAATGTATGTGTTCCAGATGTACAAAATTTACCTGATCGTTAATCACCAGATCGCCGTAGCGCAAGGTCCGTGTCATACGCGCTTCGGTGCGTTCTGTGATGTTGCATTCATCCAGATACGGCACGAACAGTTTCGGTGATTCTGCCCGCATCACCAGACCGCGCCAGAGTTGCTCGCGTGTGATGAAATCATTCAGCGGATTGGTCAGGTCGTTAATTTCAATTAAATGTTCAAATTTCATACGCATATTCCTATTAGATGGCGCTTAGTTTACTCCGCTTCCGTCGCAATTACCAAGGGGCCAAGTGAAAACTGACAATCCTGTCTCCTACGCGCCAGTGCTGGTGCGGTTCTCAGGGCAATGCTCTGGAAACCCGCATGAACAGTGCGCGCTGGCAGGGGTCTTTTTGCGTATCAGTACAGAACGGTGACAATCGCGGTGACCGGGCGGATTGCGGCTACAATAGCGCCTGCTACTACGTCACCCCTGCTGTTTATCCCCAGAAGCGCCAATATGTCCCACGGTCTGAACCAACCCCAACGCGATGCAGTGAATTATATGGATGGCCCCTGTCTGGTGCTGGCCGGTGCAGGGTCGGGTAAGACGCGGGTCATTACGCAAAAAATTGCGAATCTGATCGAGAAGCACGGGTATGACGCCAGACATATCGCGGCGCTGACTTTTACCAACAAGGCCGCACTGGAAATGCAGGAGCGGATTGCAAAATTATTGCAAGAGCCGAAAAAAGCCAAACAACTGACGGTCTCGACCTTTCACTCGCTCGGCGTCAAAATTTTGCGCCAAGAAGCGCAGGCGCTGGGCTTGAAGGATCGTTTTTCCATCATGGACAGCGACGATTGCTTTTCACTGGTGCAGGATCTGGCGATCACGACGGACAAGCAGTTGATACGGCGCATCCAGACCGATATGTCGCTGTGGAAGAATGGCCTGATCGATCCCGAGCTGGCTTTGCAGCAAGCCAAGGACGAGGAAGAGGCGATCTCGGCACGGATTTACCGCAGCTATGTGGCGACGCTTTCAGCTTATCAGGCAGTCGATTTTGATGACCTGATCCGCTTGCCGGTTGAACTGTTTCGTAGCAACGAAGCTGTGCGCGACAAATGGCAACGTCGCCTTCGTTATCTGCTGGTAGATGAGTATCAGGATACTAATACCTGTCAGTACGAACTGGTGAAGCTGCTAGTCACCGGTATCGGCAAGAAACCGATGTTCACTGCGGTGGGCGACGATGATCAGGCGATCTACGCCTGGCGCGGTGCGACCATCGAGAATTTAAAAACTCTGGGCATTGATTTCCCTGATCTGAAATTGATCAAGCTCGAACAAAATTATCGTTCCAGCACCCGTATTCTGCAAGCCGCAAACGCGGTGATCGGCAACAATCCCAAGTTATTCGAAAAATCCTTATGGTCCGAACACGGGCTCGGTGATCCGGTCAAAGTGCTGGGGATGCAGGATGATGAACAAGAGGCGGATCAGGTCGCGATCATGATTTCGGCGCATCGTTTTGAGCGTCGTGCCAAATGGTCGGATTATGCGATCCTCTACCGCGGCAATCATCAGGCGCGGGTAATCGAGAAGGCATTGCGTAAAGAGCGCATTCCGTACACGATTTCCGGCGGACAGAGTTTTTTCGATAAAGCCGAGATCAAGGACATCATTTCGTATCTGCGCCTGATTGCCAACGAGGACGATGATCCGGCGTTCATCCGTGCGATTACCACGCCGAAGCGCGGCGTTGGTCAGGCCACGCTCGAAGTGCTGGGAGCCTTCGCCGGACAATGGCAATGCTCGCTGTTTGAGGCGGTTTTTAAAGGCGGCATCGAGGCTAAACTCACCGATCGCCAGCTCACACCTTTACGCGGTTTCTGCAACTTCATTAATCAGGTCGAGGCCCACGCGCACCGCGAAGGACATGCGAGTTCGCTGCTGGACGATCTGATGAAAGAAATCAATTACGAAGGGTATTTGTACGATAGTTTTGATGACCGTGCAGCACAGGCCAAATGGCAAAACGTGCTGGATTTTACGAACTGGTTAAAAGAAAAAGGCAGTGGCGGCAAAGAAGGCACTGACGATCACCGTAGCCTGCTCGACCTGATGCAGATGGTCGCGTTGATGACCATGATGGAAGGCAAGGATGAAGAGCCGGACGCCGTGCGCATGTCTACCTTGCACGCGTCCAAAGGACTGGAATTTCCTCACGTGTTTCTGGTCGGTGTCGAGGAAGGCATCTTGCCGCACAAAGGCGACCCCGATGCCCCGGTCGAAACCATCGCCGCCCGCATCGAGGAAGAGCGCCGCCTGATGTACGTCGGTATCACCCGCGCCCAGCGCAGCCTGCACATCACCTGGTGCAAAAAGCGCAAACGCGCCGGCGCACCGGTACATTGCGATGTCTCGCGCTTTATCAAAGAGATGAAATTGGACGAAGGCACAGCAGTACCCACCGAAGAAGAAGCGATCACGCCGCAAAACCGCCTGGCGAATTTGAAGGCTTTGTTGAACCGGCCGAAGGAATGAGGTTGGTAAATTCGAAAAGTTTAGATATACTGAATGAATAACCAGTGTACTTGGTATTAAAATCCCTCATAATCTAAGTGTTAACTCTTGGAGAATCCTATGGCATACGACGCAAGAGCTATAGCTAATTACTTCTTGGATTTAGCTAAGCAAAAGGGTGTTCCTTTGACGCCCATGAAGTTGCAAAAATTAATTTACTTCGCTCATGGATGGAGACTTGGTCTTAATAATGAGGCTTTGATCGTAGATCCGATTCAGGCTTGGCAATACGGGCCTGTAATTTCTTCGGTTTACCAAGAATTTAAACACTTTGGTAGCGGTGCAATTACGAGTAATGCATCTTCTTTTGATTTCGATAAATTAGAGTTTGTGACTCCAGAAGTAAAATTGGAGGATAAAGAAACCCGTGCCTTGTTAAACCGTATTTGGGATGTTTATGGAAAGTATTCTGCGATGAAGCTTTCTAATTTAAGTCATATTCCAAATGGACCTTGGGATAAAGCTCGTAAGAAGTCTTCAGTACAAAATGTTGTAATTGATGATGAGTTGATTGGAGAATATTTTAGAAGTCTCGTAGCAAAAAATAAAGCGGAAGTCGCATGAGCGATATTAGAAATGTCGACGATTTGTCATTGATTGAAAGCGAATCGCTAGGTCCAATACCTAGCGATTCGTCTTTGTACGATCAAGAAGTCTTGTCATTAGAAGCGGATAGATCCTCTCCATCAAAATCGCTTGAAGATTTTGAGGCGAATCTAAGAGCTTGTGAACTTAGGCAAGTAGAACAAATAATTGAAGCTCGAAAAACTTATGCAGATAAAGTGTTTTCTTTGGTTCGAATTTGGTTAATTGTTGTAGGGAGTATTTTAATTGGTCAGGGTTTTAATCGATACGTTGGATTCGAACTATCAGATAAAGTATTGATAACTTTAATTGGTGGAACGACATTAAATGTAATTGGTATTTTTACTATCGTCGCGAATTTTCTATTCCCAAAGAATGGACATTCCCCTCACTCACTACTTCAAAATAAAGCTAAATCAAAAACCAAGCCAAAAACTAAAGCAAAAAATGAGGATTAGTAATAGTTGAAAACTACCTATGCTTGATCCTCATAATCATTCGCCTAACTTTCCCGACCATCCCTGGATCTCGCTAGAAACTCCGCAAGATGTAGAGGGCTGGATGGATTTACAGAATCGTGAATTACAGGAAGCGATAGCGAAGTTACCGGGTCATACTCAGCAATACGGGCAAAGTCTTGGTCAAGGCATTGCGTTTCGCCTGGGGCTGGGCGGCGATCTGTTTATGCATACCAATTCGGATGGCGATGTGCTGCTGTATGTGACGCCGGAGGCCGCCTGGGTGATACCCGTGATCAGTGCGGTGACGCAGGTTGATGTACCACGTGGCCAGGTCTGGATTTTACCTGCGCATGTACTGACGCAATTGGTTCTGGGCTTGAATAGCTTGATTGACTCTAGCTGGCTGGTATTGGGGCATCGCTTCCGGATGAAGTAATACTGCTTGTGCGCCGACGGTGCATGGCCGTTTATGTGTGATGTTTTTCGTTGTTCAGGGCTTGCCGCGAACAACTCATCCATACCAAAACTGTTCCGGCAAACGTCACAAACATCACAAACATCACAAACATCACAAACATCACAAACATCACAAACATCACAAACATCACAAACATCACAAACATCACAAACATCACAAACATCGCTGTCCTTGTTCCCAGGTCAAATCGGACTGACGCAAAGCGACAAGTTGCTGACAAGGGACCTTCTTAAAACCTTTTAATCGATATTTCATGGGGCCACTTACGCCTGTCTTTCCTCTGTGTCTCCGTGTCTCTGTAGCGAGAGGTCTTGGTTTTTGCGTCAGTTCTATTAGTCAGTCCTATTGAGATGAATGTTTAATTTGAAGGTTTTTGGTAGCTCTCACAAGTCGAATCCGCAGGCTGGATGCGGCTTTTAAAGGGTTTTCGTGCCAGCAGCCGCACCTAGCTTGCGGATTCGTTTCGTGTTTTTTCATAAATCCTGTCAAATTAAATAGAAATTCCCGGTTTAATTGACTAAACCATTTCTATCAACTCTAACGATGCGTGAGCCACCATCGCCGGTTTTGCTACCTGCGGCAGGATTTTGTTTGACGTTGACTTCCGCTACACCAGTGCCGGTCGCGTTGACTTTGGCACGTTCGACTAATAATCCGCTGGCATTCAGATCACCGCTGCCACTGAGTTTCGCAACCAGCAATTGACCTTTGCCGGATAAATCAAGATTCGATGTGCCTGTGATCAGCACGTCAATCTGCGGACTCTGGATATCGTTTGCCTGCATATCGCCGGAACCATGCAGCTCAATACTGAGTTTGTCGCGGATGGTATTGCTGCTGATGCCGCCTGTGCCGTGTGTTTTAAATTGTGCTTTGCCTGCGTGCAGACTCTTGCCATCAAAATCGCCGGAACCATTGACCTGCACATCGAGTTCGCTGGTGTCACCTGCCAGGCTCAGGTCGCCGCTGCCGTTCATGCGTACGGTTGTGCTGCCTGCTTTCAGGCCGCGCGCTTCCATGTCGCCGGAGCCATCAAGTTGCGCACCTAATTGTTTGATCTCGCCCACCAGTTTGACATTGCCGGATCCGCGGATGGTCGATTTAACTTGTGCCGATTTCAATTCTTTGACGCTGAGGTCGCCTGAGCCGTTGATATCGCTGTCGAGGCTGTCGCTGACGATACCCAGAGTCAGATTGCCGGAGCCATTAATCTGCACTGTTGCTTTGGTGGTTTGCCATTGGCTCAGATCCATGTCGCCGCTGCCATTGACATTGGTTTGCAGTTCTTTGCTTACCCCATTAGCGTGAACATCGCCGGAGCCATTGACGGATAACTCGAGCTTGTCGCCTTTGAATTTATTCAATTCCAGATCACCGGAGCCATTGACGTTGATACGATTGAGTTTGCTGGCGGCGACCTTGACGGTTAGCTGGCGAGAATTGAAATTGGTTGAAAGATGGATGATCGTTTTACTTTTTGAACGAATATGCAGGGTGTTACCGGTGACGACGGTTTCAACTTCTTTGACGAGTTTTTCGTTGCCGACGATTTCTAATGAAGGACCACCTTCGCCGGTGACGACGACATCATACGGACCTGTCATATCGATTTCAGTAAATTCGGTCACATCGCGTTTTTCCTGGATGACCGGACCATAATTAACGCTCGAGTCGCCGTCATGGAACTCGACGTTGCAAGCGCTCAGGGCGAGTAACAAAATAAGGCTGCTGTGTTTTAACATGATATTCCTCGTTTTATTCAATATGCCGCTAGCATACGTTAGCATTCTGTCAAATGGAATCAGGATGCGACAGACCGCAAAACCCGGCGACTAAAATGCGAATCTTTGGGATATGCGGTGGTCGGCGGTGGTCGACGTGATGACGGCTGGGGACTGAACCGATGGTGATGCACGGTGATGTGTTGTGATTACGCTCTGAGCGAACGGGTTTCCCAGATGGCGACCAGCAATAGGATGGCCGACATGCCGCCCGCCAGTCCGGTTGCTGTCATCGCTGGCCACACGAATGCCAGCGCACTCAAAGCGGCCATACATCCGAGTCCTGCTAAATGGGACAGCGGCGCATGTCGCTTTCCTGAGCTGATCCATTTAAATGGTAAATTTCCCAGTAAAAATAGCAGGGGGCCAGCAATCATGGCAATGCTGTGAGCCGGATCATCAAGTGAGGCATGCGGATGCGCCAATACCAGTTCGTCACCAACCGCACCAGCGATGATGCCCGCGACAATTAACAGATGAATGTACGTATAAACCAGACGGGCCAGACGGCCGGGATCGGCTGATTGAGCGATGTGTTCGCTGCCGCGTTCTGCACCGATGTTGAAATAAATCCACCACATGGCGACGCTGCCGATAAAGGCAAAGAAAAAGGCAAGTGTGTTGCTGGTAGTCCAATCGAGTTCGGCGAAGGTAGCACCGGTGACCAGGATCGATTCACCAAGAGCAATGATGATAAACAAGGAGCAGCGTTCTGCCAGATGCGCGCCCTCAACATTCCAGTCAGAGGTCAGGGAGCGTCCTAGCCTGGGTGTCCAGAAGCCCAGACTCGGCGAGATATATTCGATGCCTAAGGCGATGGTCCAGAGCAATAAGCGATACGCCTCATCGGCCAGGCCGCCACAGACCCAGAAGATGCCCGACAAGACTAACCACGCTGTAATGCGCTGGAAGTTGCGGATGACCGCGCCGTCCTCATGACGCAATGCCCATAGCATGAAGAGAGACCGGCCTACCTGCATTGCGACAAAAACGAGTGCAAACGCCAGTCCCTTATTACCGAACGCCTGCGGTAACGACGCCGACAACAACAGTCCTGCCAGCATCATCGCAAACAATAAGATCCGCACCGGAGTTTTTTCCGGGTCCAGCCAGTTTGTGACCCACGAGGTGTAGACCCAGACCCACCATACCGCCAGGAATAACAAGCTGGTTTGTATGGCGCCCATGAGGCTGAGATCTTTAAGCAAACGATGCGATAGTTGCGTCACCGCAAAGACAAACACCAGATCAAAAAACAATTCGATGTTGGTCACCTTGGCATGACCATGACGTTGTCTTAACAGCTTGTTGTGCGTAGATGTCATTGGAATAAGATCAGAAGAATAGGGAGAGCAGGATAGTGCAGGATTTACGCAAAACGATACTCTAATTATCACCAGTCACATGGAATCCGCAGGCTGGATGCGGCTTTCAGACGTTTTTCATGCCAACAGGCACACCCAGCTTGCGGATTCGTTTTGGGGAATTTCTAAAAAACCTTTATTCGATATTTTATCGATATTTCATGGAGCCGCTTACGCCTGTTTTTTCTTTATGTCGCTATATCTTTGTGTCTCTTTATCTCTGTACCTCAGGGGCGAGAGATCTTGGTTTTTGCGTCAGTCCTATTATTGCTAATAGTTGTTGCGTTGTTCAGCAGATTATAGGCGTGCCGCGAGTCTGGCGATAATTTGCTTGAAATTTTTACTGGCTGTTGCACAATCCCCTATACTGCTAAACGTTTTTTGTACCTACCGTTCACTACTACTCACTACCGCTAACAGAGTCGCATTAAGTCTGATGAATCCAATAATCTTGCAAGCCCAGGATGGTGCACAAGTTGCCATCACCGCGCATGGTGCGCACATCTGTTCCTGGATCCCGGCTGGTGGCGAGGAACAGCTATTTTTTAGTAAAACTTCCGAGATACGCGAAGGCGTGGCAATGCGTGGCGGTGTGCCAGTCGTTTTTCCGCAATTTGCTAATTTGGGCGCTTTGCCGAAGCACGGATTTGCCCGCACGGCGATGTGGCGTCTGGTCAAGGCCGGGCAGACCGCCAGCGGTGTTGCGCGGGCTGAGTTTGAGTTGCACGAGAATATCGCCAGACTGCAAATCTGGCCCTATGTGTTCCGTGCGGAGCTGGTGGTGACGGTGGTCGGCTCCAGTCTGGATATCCGTTTATCGATACAAAATACCGGCGACACCGGATTTAGCTTTACCGCAGCGCTGCATACTTATTTTGCGGTTGAGCAGATTGCCGATGTGACGGTGCATGGACTGGAAGGTTTGCAGTATCGTGACTCTGTCACGGGTGCTACAGGCTGTGTCGATCACGATCCTGTGCTGCGGATTCATGGTGAAATTGATCGTATTTATGCTAATGCGCCTCGTCTGTTGCTGTGTCAGCCGAAACAGACTACCTTGATACAACAAAACGGCTTCGCCGATGCCGTGGTCTGGAACCCGGGGGCAGAAAAGGCCGCGACGCTGCCGGACCTGGAGCCAGGTGGTGACCAGCGCATGCTCTGCATCGAGGCGGCGGCGATTATGCAGCCGGTGGTGTTAGCGCCCGGAGCATCCTGGTCGGGGAATCAATCGCTGACCGTCAAGCGCACCTGACACAATCTGGCGCTTACATTTGCCTGAACTGATGCTGATAAGCTTGCGATACACTCATCCAGTCCTTGCTGCCATGCAGGCGTAACGCAAGCCCGCCGTCGATTCTTTGTACCGCATCAATCGCGGCGACATTCACGATCGCGCTGCGTGATATCTGCCAGAATTTATCACCGTCGAGTTGCGTTACCAGGTCTTTAATCGGTGTCCGTATATGTGCGTCGAACTTTGCAGTGATGACGCCGGTGTATTTTGCATCCGCGCGAAAGCACAGCACATCATTGATATTAATGAAGCGTAGCTGATGCCCCGAGGATGCTTGTATCCAGCTTAATTGATTGACGGACTGACTGACGGGTTTGCGATCCTCAAGGGCGGATAAGTCAGCAGGCTGTCGCGCCAGCGTCGATTTCAGCCGCTTTACGGTGACTGCCAGCCGCCCCAGATCTACTGGTTTGAGCAGATAATCCACCGCACCCTGATCAAAGGCTTTTACCGCGTAGTCGTCAAAGGCGGTTAAAAATACGATATGCGATTGTTTCCCCGCCAGTCTGGCGACTTCAATGCCGGATAAGCCCGGCATACGGATGTCCAGAAAGGCAATATCAGGGCGTAATTCTTCTAATAATTTTGCCGCACTAATGCCGTCGTTCGCCTCCGCAACGATCTGAAGTTCTGGCCATAACTGATGTAAGGCGTGACGTAATTCCTGACGCAGCAAGATCTCATCTTCGGCCAGAATCGCCGTGGGTTTGTCATGGGGACTCATACCAGATCCTGTTCATGCTGTGTCATGGCGGGCAAGCGAATGCAGGCAGTGACGCCGCCTTCTGTACCGGCCATCATACTGAGCTCTGCCGTCGTGCCAAATAAGGCTTGCAAGCGCTCCTGTACATTCAGCAATCCTATGCCATTGCCCATTTCATTTTTAAAACCGGCGCCATCGTCATGTACGGCGATGCTGAGTATCGCCTGTTCGCAACGGGCGGTGATCCTGACATTGCCGCCATTCACTTGCGGTTCTATACCGTGTTTAATCGCATTCTCGACCAGCGTCATCACCGCCAGCGGCGGGATCAGACAAGCCCGGGCCTGCTCAGATGCCTCGATCTGAAACTGCAGCCGGTCACCAAGCCGCAGCTTCAAAATATCCAAATACGCATGAGCACGTTGCAGCTCCTGATCGAGTACGGCGGTATTTGCGCGCAGGTCAGGCATCGCTGCACGCAGATAGGCGATCAGATGATTCAGCATGGTTTCTGCAGCATGGGCATCTTGTTTGATCAGCGCCCGCGTATTTGCCAGAGTGTTATACAGAAAGTGAGGCTCGATCTGTCCTTGCAACGCGGCTAGCCTTGATTCGAGTAACTGACGTTCTATCCGGTGTCTGGCCTGTTCTGCGTCGAGAACGAGTCTGGCGCGACGTGCTGCTTCCAGGTTCATCTCCGCCGGAGCCAGATGAAATAAAACAAAAATGAGTCCCATCGCCGGCACCAGCCAGTCAGGGTGACGCATCTGACCTGCTGGCCAAAAAATTCGTTGCAAGCCAACAGCGGCAGTGATGGCAATCAGGATACCGGTGCAGAGCACCAACCAGCGCCAGGCAGGTCGTACAGTCCACTGTGCCCACCTCAGCTTCCCTACACTGACCCATATTATTTGTGTGATGGAGAACACCGTCAGCAGAGCAATCAGATCTGCCAGCCAAGTAGCGCGCCATCGCAGCAACTGGGAGGCCGATATCGCGATCAATACCAGCAATCCGGGAAGAACAGGCCAGGCGTTTTCGCTGATCGCTGGCGACGTGTCGGTTGTGATGTGTGTCATTCGATAAACTGTAAATTAGTCAGAGTTGTGGTGACAGGCCCTAGTGGGATTTCCTGATCAATCCGGCGTTTTTTTTCCAGTTCCTGTTTGGTCGATGCAGGCAGCGCCTGGAATTTGATTTCTCTTATCCAGATTTTTCCTGTGCCACGTAGTCCGAAACCAATTTGCAATTGACTGACTTTTTCGTCGATCACCATGCCTATCTTGGTTTCTTTCCAGCCTTTGCTGTTTAGTTTAGATGTGGCAACGCTGTTAAAGTGGCCAAGTCCTGCTGCACCATCACTTCCCCGCATCCACATTTCTGCTGCGGATGTGTCGTCGAGGGCTTTTGACGTTACGGTCAATTCAACCAGTTGTCCGTGCCAGGGCGTTGCATCTATCGTCTGAGTCAGTGCACCAACCTGATCTTTTACCCCTGGGTTACTTTCAATAAAAACGGCGTGATGACCTTCATTCTGTTCTGAGGGATCAATGCCAGTTGAGAAGTAAGTGCCAATGGCTTCACTGGTGGCCCATCCTTTTGGCGCACCCGGCTTGATGGCTCCGGCAAAGGATACATTCATTGCCGCGGAGATGGCGACAGCTGTCAGAATGATTTTCGCGTGTTTCATGGAATTCTTTCGTTCAGTGAGGGGAACCGTGAGCTTAGACAAAAGAGATGACTGGCGTAACATCCTTGCGATGAGTGAGAGGAAATGCGCGATCGTCAGGGAAATTTTTGCGATAAGCACTAATAAGTACTAGTTAGGAAATAGTCGGAGAGTAGTCGGCAAGCTATGCGAGCAAAAGCGTTGTTATCGCTGTTTGATAGAAGTGTGACGGCGTTTATTTGTACTTATTTTCTATCGCAGCAACTGTCCCGTCCTTCTCCATTTCACGCAGGATGTGATTGAAGCGGTCAATCCGGCTTTGCGCTATTGCAGGATTACAGGCCAGATAAAGCTCCACCTGATTGAACTGAAACAGCGGGACAATTTTCCCCGTCAGTCCCTGATTTTTGATCAAGGTCAGGCCAAGCCTGCCTCCGGTCGCCCAAAAATCGAAACGCCCGTACAGGAGTTTGCGAGGATTTTCTGCATCGTAGTTCGCAATATCGATATTAAATCCGTTGTAGGTCAGATATTCGCTGACCGCACCTTTACGATAGGCACCGATGACATAGTTGCGTAAGTCATCGAGCTTTTTTGGATGGCGCTTGTCATCGGCCCGTGCAAAAATGACCCAGTTATTTTTCACCAGCGGGCCTACCCATTTGAACAGGTTTTCGCGCTGTGGTGTTCTGGTGGTAGAGAAGACGCAGGTATTCGGATCCTTTTGTCCCATCTGGTAAGACCTGGCCCAGGGATAGGCATTGATGGTGATGCGCTCACCGGCACGGCGCATTAATTCGATGAGTTTTTCGGTAGAGATGCCGTTGATTTCCTGTGTATCTGGATTGATGATGTTAAACGAGGGATAGTCTTCGGTAGTCAGTATCAGTGTCGGCTCTTGTGCCTGCACGGTATTGTCAATCAACGCGCTACTCAGCAACAGAGCAATGAGACAATGACTACCGAAACGCGAGACACTGGAACAGCAGATACAAATCAGGCTTGATAGTAGTATCGACGTCATGCAGCGGGACATACGGTCTCCAGTGGTGTGCTCGAAAAAAGTTCTTCGCTTGCAATAATAATGCATCGTGTCCCCGAATTGATCATCGACCTTGCGCCATACGAAAAAATGCATGTAAAGATTATTCTGGAAGCTCTCTGTTTCGCAAAAAATGACCACGGGCACGGTTACAATAAGCGCATTTGTCCGCCAGGGAAGCAAGATGCAAATTGATCATTTGTCTTACGGGTCCGATCTATCCGGACTGATCTGTGGTTATGTGTTTGTGCAAGGGCAGGCGGGGCAGGGGATTCATACGCCGGAAGCGTTGGCGTGGTTAAAAAAATCACCGGCGGAGCAGGCGAATGCATTTGTCTGGCTGCATTTCAATCTCAGTAATGCGGCTGCTGAAAAATGGCTGCATGAGCATACACAATTGCCCGAAGAATTTTATGAGACCTTGCATGAGGGTTCGCGCTCGACCCGGATCGAGCGTACAGATGCCAGCCTGGTCGCGGTGGTCAATGATGTACTGCACGACTTTGCCTTTGAAGCATCGGACATTGCTACCTTGTGGCTGAGTCTGACGAATAACGTATTGATCAGCGCCCGCCGCAAGCCCTTGCAGTCTGTGGACCGGCTGCGCAATGCGGTGAATCATGGAGAACGCTTTCACTCGCCGACCGAATTACTGACACATCTGCTGCGTGATCAGGCCGATGTATTGACCGGCATCGTGCGCAATGCGATCAAAAAAGTCGATGATATCGAAGACAATTTGCTGGCCGACCGGCTCAACCATAAGCGTGCCAACTTGGGCGAATTGCGCAGGGTGCTGGTTCGCTTGCAACGCTTGTTAGCGCCAGAACCTGCGGCTTTATTTCGTCTGCTGCAAAAACCACCGGCATGGGTTGCCGAAAGCGATGTCCAGGAATTACGGCAATCGACCGAAGAATTCGCTGTGGTACTCAGCGATATGGCATCACTGCAAGAGCGCATTAAATTACTGCAGGAAGAAATTGCCGCCAGCGTCAATGAACAGAATAACCGTTCCCTGTTCGTCCTGACGATCGTGACCGTGTTAGCCTTGCCGATTAATATTATCGCGGGTTTGCTGGGGATGAATGTCGGCGGTATCCCGCTGGCGCAGCACGAGGACGGATTCTGGATCGTGGTGGCGATCGTCGCGAGTTTTACGGTGATTGCCGGATGGCTGGCATTTCGTAATCGTGACTGAGTTTGCCCCGCGTTGCAAAAACCAAGACCTCTCACCACAGAGGCACGGAGACACAGAGGAAAAGCAGGAGTAGCAGGAGTGGCAGGAGTAAGTGCTTCCATGAGATATGGATTAAAGGATTTTTTAGACGTCCCCATGTTAAATCCCTAAGCTGTATGCGGCTTGCCGAGGCATTTCACGCCAGCAGGCCCATCTGGCTTGCGGATCCGGTTTTGGAGTAGATAGTTTGTCTTATCAATGCAATCCAAATGGCGGGATATTATTTCCGCCATCATGTGAGGAGAAACTGGTGTGGTGAATCGCAGATACAGCTGGCACGCGGCAGCCGGTGCTATGGGTTTTTGTTTGATGCAATCGGTGTGCGCGGCGCTGCCTGAGCAGGATGATCTGGTGAGCCTGTCTCAGCAAATGCAGCAAGGTAAGCAAACGGCGGTTGGTTTATTGGATCGCTACACGCAGCGTATTCAGCGCCAGAATCCGGCATTGTATGCGGTCATTGCCATGAACCCTGAGGCCAGATCGCAGGCGCAAACGGCAGATCAGAAGAAGTCTCATCGCTCGCCTTTGCACGGTATACCGGTTCTGATCAAAGACAATATCGATGCGGCAGGTATGCCGACCACGGCTGGTTCCCTGGCACTGGCAGAGAATGTCGCGACAGCAGATGCGCCGCTGGTCGCACGTTTGCGCGCAGCCGGTGTTGTGATTGCGGGTAAAACGAATCTCAGTGAATGGGCGAATTTTCGCTCGACGACGGCGACCAGTGGCTGGAGCAGTGTTGGCGGGCAGGTGCGCAATCCGTATGCGACCGATCGTAGTCCTTGCGGCTCCAGCTCTGGCTCGGGTGCTGCCGTTGCGGCACGTTTGATCCCTGCGGCGATTGGCACCGAAACCGACGGCTCCATTGTTTGTCCTGCTGCTGTCAATGGACTGGTCGGCGTGAAGCCGACGCTGGGGCTGGTGAGCCGTTCGGGGATTGTGCCTCTCAGCCATAGTCAGGACACCGCGGGACCAATGACCTTGACGGTACGCGACGCCGCATTGTTATTGAATGTCATGGCGGGTAGCGATCCGGCAGACGTGGCGACCAGGGACGCTGACCGTTTGCGTACTTACGACTACACGATGGGCTTAAGTAAGACCGGCTTACAAGGCAAGCGGCTGGGTGTGGTGCGTAAATTAGTCGATAGCTATGATGCAGAGACTAAGGCGGTGTTTGAACGGGCATTAAAGACGCTGAAATCGCGCGGTGCGGTCATCGTTGATCAAGTGGAATTAGCGTATCTCGATGAGTTGGAAAAAGATGAATTGACAGTGCTTTTATATGAATTTAAGGCCGACCTGAATACCTATCTGGAACACGCACCGGCCAGTGTACAAACGCGCTCGATGGAACAGGTAATCGCTTACAACAAGCAGTATGCGGATAAGCTGATGCCTTATTTCGGCCAGGAGCTGATGGAGCAGGCACAGGCAACAGGCGACCTGAACACACCGGAATACCGCGAGGCAAGTGCCCGCCTGAAACAACGTGCGGGTACTGAGGGAATTGATGCCACACTCAAAAAATATCAACTTGATGCTTTAATTGCGCCAACTACCGGTACGGCCTGGGCCATTGACTACAAGGCCGGAGACGTGATCGAGGGCAGCGCCAGTTCACCTGCAGCGATTGCCGGTTATCCTCATGTCACGGTACCGATGGGTCTGAGTAAACAATTGCCGGTGGGACTCTCATTCTTTGCCGAGGCCTGGAGTGACGCTAAATTGTTGAAACTGGCGTATGCCTATGAACAGGCGAGACCCGCTTTGCCTGCACCGAAGATCGCTAAGTAACAGCTTATAGCGCGGGTAATTAGCTTATTTGCCACAAATTTTTCGTATTTTTTTAGATGCAGGATAAAGGTAAGCAGAAACTGTCAATCAGTCCAATCAAAAGAATGATTAACAGAATAGTCAGAGAGCGATCAGGAAAGCGATCAGGAAAGCGATCAGGAAAGCGATCAATCATTCGTGCTTTTCCGCACGAGTTGAATTGACCGTGCGGGCAACTAACAGCCACAATGTAGCCTTTGCAGCTCTGATGTTGATATTTATCTTTATGCGTTTTTTTCTCCTTACTTATGTTTGTGTCAGTGTGTTCGCCGTATGCGGGCATGCTGTCGCAATGGACAACAAGATCGTTCCCGTGCTGATGAGCGAGGAGCTGGACGAAAAAAATCAAATAATTCCGCTGTCGCAAGATAATCTGCGTTTGTTTTCTTATCTGGAAAAGACCAGCGGTTTGCAGTTTGACCTGCGCCGTTTTCCCTGGTTGCGTGCTTTGGAGAATGCTTACCGCGGCGATGGGGTGATTTTTGGTATTTCAAAAACACCCGAACGACAAAAACTGCTGCGGTTTTCTGAGCCATTGTTTGCTGAACAGGTCGTATTGATCAGCCGTTGCGACAGCGTCTTTCCGTATTCGACTCTTGCCGATCTGCGTGGCAAAGTCATCGGCGTTGCCCGTGGAGCGAGTTATGGCAATGAGTTTGATCAGGCAGCCAATCAAATATTCAAGGTGGAATACGATACCAATTCGAACGCCGCGCGTTTAAGAAAACTCTATACCCGCCGTATGGACGCGATCGTTTTTTTCAGCAGGTCGGTTGCAGCACAACGCCTGGTCGCGGAAGTGAACGCCGTTGCATATACAACGCTGGGAGCGGATCAGGCAGCGGGTAAGGCTTTTTGTGTATTACCGAAACCGATTACGTCGGTCGATATCCACTTTGCGATACGAGCAGACGCCGACCACGGCGTGATAGCTAAACTGAATGCGGCAATTTTGCGCGGCAGGTCGAGCGGAGAACTGGCCAGAATTTTTTCAGAAAAATCTGGCCAGTCCAGGCAGTAGAAAGCTTATCCAGTACGTCGCCTGTTAAGCTGGTTGCTGGCGTAGCAGATCGGCTGCTTTTTCTCCTATCATCATTGTCGGTGCATTGGTATTCCCGCCAATCAGGGTCGGCATAATGGAGGCGTCCACGACACGCAATCCCATCAAGCCATGCACCCGCAACTCGGGGTCGACGACGGCCATCGCATCAATTCCCATTTTGCAGGTGCCTACCGGGTGATAAACCGTGTCGCTGTATTGCCGCAAGGCGGCGCGGATATCATCATCGGTTTTGACCTTGGCGGTTTGAAAATCGCTGGTGCGCATCGATGCTAGTGCAGGGGAATCCATGAGTTGACGGGTGAGTTTAAAGCCTTTCAGTAAGGTCTCAATGTCGTCTGGATGTTCCAAAAAGCGCGGGTTAATTAATGGGGCTGCCAAAGGATCTGTATTTGCCAGGCTTAGTTCACCAATGCTCTTGGGACGTAACAGACAAACATGACAGGAGTAGCCGTGTCCCAGATGTAGCTTGCGAGCATGGTCATCAATCATTGCCATGACAAAATGCAGCTGTATATCCGGCGCGGGCAGGTCTGGGTCTGTTTTCAAAAAGCCGCCGCCTTCGGCTGCATTGGAAGTGATCATGCCGCGGCGCTGGGTCTTGTATCGCCAGGCTTCTTTGGCTAAATGTGCTGAACCACCTAGTGAGATGCCGACCAGGTCTGTGCTGCGTGAGCGATACTTGAAGACGAAGTCAGGATGGTCTTGCAGATTCTGTCCCACACCCGGCAAGTCATGGATCACAGGAATTCCCATTGCCTGCAAGGCTTTACCATCACCGACGCCGGACAGCATCAGAATTTGCGGGGTTTGCAACGCACCTGCTGCAAGCAGAATCTCGCGCCGGGCACGCAGGCTGCGTCGCTCTCCATGCTGGATAAATTCAACCCCTACGGCACGCTTTCCTTCAAACAGAATCCGCGTTACGTGGCAGTCGGTTTCCACATTGAGGTTAGTGCGTTTGCCCATATGCGGATGCAGATAGCCGCGAGCGGCGCTCCAGCGTTCACCTTCGTGTTGCGTTACCTGATAAATGCCGATACCTTCCTGATCTTCGCCGTTGAAATCATGGTTAATCTTAAAGCCCGCTTGCTTCGCTGCCTCCAGATAGAGTTGCTGAAACGGGTTGTCAGAGCGCAGATCGCTGACGCGTAAAGGACCTGACTGGCCATGCAGGGCGCCGCCCAGACTGGCATTGTTTTCTGAGCGTTTGAAGTAGGGCAGTACCTCATCAAATGACCAGCCGGTATTTCCCAGCGATGCCCAGTGATCGTAGTCCCAGCGATGGCCTCGTATATACACCATAGCGTTAATGGCAGAGGAGCCGCCTAATGTTTTACCGCGAGGCTGGTAGCCACGGCGATTGTTTAAGCCCGGCTGAGGCAGTGTTTCAAATGCCCAGTTATTCAGCTTGGTGGGTAGCATCGCGACCACTGCGAAGGGAGTTTTTACCACCCAGCTATCACCGTCGTTGCCAGCTTCTAATACGGTGACAGTGGTATCGGGATTCTCTGTCAGCCGGCCCGCAACGGCACAACCGCCCGCGCCACCGCCAACGACGATGTAATCTGCTATTGCTTCACTCATAGTGTCTCGTCCTCTGGATCAATTGATGTGTAAATGGTGGCGTCTTGTGCGCATGCTTCGTCAGCGGACTTGTTGCGTCGCATATTGATGCTTCAGCGAAAGCCGTGTACGTTAGAACCTATCTTATTTCTAAACGATGGTGGTGGTAAGGACATTTGCTGCCAACGACTGTGGTATTGATTTTAATCTTGGGAACCTGGGTCTGTTAATACATCGGCATCAACATCAACTTCAAGCCCAATCGAGTGATGTGCTTATTCCACAAGACAGGGTGGTAAGGCGCGAGCCATCACTATTGTCGGTACAGGATGTGTTTGTTCCTATGCATCCGTTTTCTGGCTTGTTTGCGATCGGTCGCGAACAGCAGTGGCGTTTGCATGAGATGTTTCCCGCTTTTTTCCGAGCAACAACACTCAATTACCCGTTGCCGCAAGAGTCAGTTATACCCAGGCACGGGAGGGATTGCTGCAGGCCAGACGACTTGGTGGTGCGGATATCGCGCTATTGTCCGGCAGCCGTAAGTCCATCGCGCATCTTGGCGACATGGGGGAGGGCATGCTGGCTCAGCCTAGTCTGGGGCGTGCACTGGCATTTGGCCTGGAATATCAGCTGATTGCCGGATCCATGTTGCAACTTACCCTGGAGACCGAGGCGATTGATATGAGTAAGGTGCGTGAAGTGCGGCAGGCTGCACTGGTATCACATGCTCTGTTTGATGATCAGGAATTACAAGATTTTCTGGATGTTGACCATCTGGCGACTGCGCTGAACGCCGCACGTAAGTTATCTTGCAAAAAATTCCTTCTCAGCCGTGTTGAATTACGCGGTAATTTAAATGCGAGCCGATCCATGCTGGAAGTTTTTTTTGCTTGTCCGGTGATCCTCGGTGCGGACAGCAGTCGTATGGTGTTTTCAAGCGCGATGCTCGATATTCCATTATCAGAGCGTAGCGATCATGCACAACGCATTCGCGATGCTTGCGACAGAGAGTTGGCTGGCATTGGCGTCCTGGGTAAACAAAGTCTGATACGCAAACTGGTTGCCATGCAGTGTGAATTTTTTAATGCGCAGGATATAGCATTTGCGCTGGGATTAAGTCCGCGATCCTTGCACCGCTTATTAGTCCGCGAAGGTACTTCTTATCAGCATGTGACCGAGATGGTCAGGATGGAACGGGCAAAGCGCTTATTGATCACGACATTAAGCATGGAGGACATTGCAGAGAAGCTCGGATACTCGGATGCACGCAGTTTTCGCCGCGCCTTTCAGCGCTGGACTTCGCTCACGCCTTCAGAATTTCGTCTCAGGTGCTAAGAGTCCGGAAAACTGAGCGCAAAAAGAAAGAGCCCGACATCTTGCGATGCCGGGCTCTTTCCGTCGAGACTGATTTTGTATTGCTTATGCAGCGTTTTTACGTTTGCGCAGAGATGCCAAACCAGCGATGCCCAAGCCTAACAGTGCCAGGCTGCCTGGTTCTGGAACGCCAACTGAGCCCAGTGGTACGGATGCAAAACGGAATGAACCACCAGCTACCAGGAATTCGCCAAAACCATCACCCCAGAAATCGATTGAAGTGAAAGTACCGGATGAGTCAATTGCACCGATGAAGTTAGTGAAACTACGGTCTAACGCATAGCCAGGATTGTCGTTTGCAGACAATGCGTTTGCTGGCAATGTTGCCGCGCCACCATTAAACGCAATCCATAAACCTGAGCCAAACTTAGGTACACCAGGAGTAGGGCGTGGGCCGCTGCTTGTGCAGCATGTTGCCCAGTCACCAATTTCGAAACCAAATGCATTTACAGCACTGGAGAAAGAAAAGTGCAAACCGCTGCTTTGGCCTGGAATAGCATCAGTACCATTGTTGCTTGGGTTGATGTTGTACACAGAACCGCTCAGAGAGTGGCTGCCGCTGGTATAGCCGCCAGATGCGACTGCAGCGCTGCCGTTGGCGCGGGTAACTGTCAATGTTTGTACAACGTTGTTGCTGTCGAGATAATGATAAGCAGCAGAACCGTTAACAACTTGTACAACCTGAACTGTTGAACCTGTTCCTGTGATTGTATTGTCAAATGTGCTGATATTTGGCAATGCCAAATCGTATACAACTGGTGAAGCATGAGATACCGCTGGCAGCATGGCAGCTAATGTCGCTACCGCTGTAATTAATTTTTTAACATTCATTTTTTGCTCCTGAGTTGACAAAGTTACTTCGTTACCTACAATAATTTATTGCTGATTATGATGTCTTTTTATATAGACATTCATCAACGACAATGAACATAAGCAAATCGTGTGCCAGATAAAAATATCTTTATTTATCATGTAGTTATATAAGTTTCTTTAATCCATTGTAAAGTGGGTCGACACTTATTTAATTAGTGATCAAACTTATCTAATGCCTTAGTTCAACTTATCGAATTGATACTATTATGTTTTGCTATATTGATATTTATTTTATTCGTTATGGCTGTGGCAGGCGCGGCCGATGTGACATTCTTTATTAACTAAAAAGATAGTGTTCGGACTGATGAGGAAGTCGTTTGGATTACAGTCAATTAAGAGGTAATGCTTGAGGCTTGATGTCGGATGGAGTGGTATGTGTTGTGATCTGGGGAGATTAAATTAAGCGGACAGCTTATTGAGTGAATACAACAAACTCGCACCAAAACTGAGTACCACTCCCAGACCCGGTCGTAAAACCCAATTGACCATTCATCTTTTCCACCAGAGTTTTGGTAATCGGCAAGCCCAGGCCGGTACCGCCCCGGCGGCGGGTGTCGGTGCCGTCTGCCTGAGTAAATGGCTCATAAAGATGGCTCTGGAATTCGGGCGGAATACCCGGGCCTTTATCGCTGACGGTGATGCGATAGCTTCGATGTTCATCGCGGGAGATGCCGGTGATCTCAATATCGACTACCTCGCCCTCCGGCGAGAACTTTGCAGCATTAGACAGCAAATTGGCCATCACTTGCATCAGCCGGTCGGAGTCTGCGAGCACCCAGGCAATCTCAGTGCTGGCAACAAATCGCAGACTGACTTTTAAGGTCTGCGCATAGGCTTGATTGGCCTCGATAGCGTTTGCCACCAGGCTTACCAGATCGACTGGTTCGGATTTAAAACGCATTTTTCCGGAAACCAGCTTGTCCATATCGAGGATATCGTTGACCAGATCGATCAGGCGCAGACTATTGTTATGGGCGATTTTGATGAGTTGCCCGACTTTTTCGGGCAGTACGCCGGCGATGCCGGAATCGAGGATGCCTAAGGAGCCGCGTATCGAGGTCAGCGGGGTACGTAATTCATGGCTGACTACCGAAATAAATTCCGATTTCAATTGATTGATGCGATGACGTTCGCTGATGTCCATGGCAAAAACGACCCACTCGCTGCGAGAATTTTCCAGATGACTAAGGCCGACCAGGATCGGTATGTCGTGACCGCCAGGATGTTTCAGGGTGACCTCAAACGGGGCAGTTGTCCCCGCACTCAATAACTCGGCGTAGGCTTGCCGGCACACCAGGATGTCTGCCTCTGACAAGAGTAATTCCCAGACTCGTTGCCGACTCAGTAAATGCTCACGTGCGTGGCCGCAGAGTTGGGCAAAGACATCGTTGACATCATTTAGCTGACCGTTCTCACCACCTTGTGCTATGCCAATCAGACTGGAATTGATCAGGCGTTGCAAGCGCTGCTCGCTCTGTTTCAAGGCATCCATGGTGCGTCTCTGGTCGGTAATATCCTCCAGCATCCACACGGTACCGCGTACGTAGTTTTCCGGTGGCAGGGCACGACCGGCGATCCGTGCCAAAAACGGTTCGCCGTCAATCCGCTTCACTCTCCATTCGATCTCAACCGGTTCATCCCTTTGCAGCTGCGGAATAACTTGCGCCCCAAAAGCCTCATAGTCAGTTTCATCGGCATACAGGAACGTCGTTTTTTTGCCGATCATCGCCTGCGCGTCGTCGAATCTGCATAAATCAGCCAGTACTTTATTGGCGCGGATGATCACGCCGTCACTGACAAACATAATCCCGACCGGCGCATTATTAATCAGGATATCGAGTTCCCGTGCCAGGAGTTTGTAGCGGTCTTTGCTTGCCTGCAGCAATTCCTGATTGACGCGCAACATCTCCTCACTCACTTTTCGCTCGGTGATATCGATGTGAGTGCCTTGCATGCGCACAGCTCTACCCTGACTATCACGTTCGACAATCCGGCCGCGTGACATGATCCAGATCCATTCGCCGGATTTGGTTTTTTGCCGGAATTCCGCCTGATAGTCGCTACCGTCCTTGGCCTTGATGTGGTTGCGTAACGCGGTCTTCAGGCGCGGTACGTCATCCGGGTGAATGCCTGACTTCCAAAAATTATTCCAGAACTCCGGCTGACCGGCGAACTCGTCCGCATCGTAGCCCAGCATCTTCGCGTACTCGGGACTGTATTGACCTTCGCCAGTCAGAATATTGACGTCATACAGCCCCTGATTCGAGGCTTTTAAAATCAGGCGGATTTGCTGTTCGGCTTTATACGCGCGCTCTTCCGCCTGTTTGCGTTCAGTGATGTCGCTTAAAAAACCATGCCACAAAATGCTGCCGTCAATCATGCGTTCCGGTATGGCATTACCCACATACCAGCGCACGGTAGCGTCATGTTGCAAGACCCGGTATTCGTGATGCCATTGCGATAGTTCCATTGCCGATACTCTGACGCCGTTCACCATTGCCGGTAAATCGTCAGGATGAATTTTGCTGAACAGCGCACTCGCATCTTCACGTAATTGTTCGGGCTGGATGCCGAAGACATCGACGACGGCCTGACTTGCATAAGGGAAGCAAAAGCGTCCGTCCGGGAAGCGTTGAAACTGATAAAACACGCCCGGCAGGTAGCGGGAAAAATTCGAGAGCAGCGTGTGGCTCTCTTTGAGCTGATCCGTCAGTTGACGGTTTTGCGTGATGTCGGTAATCAGACCCATCATCCTGACCGGCTGCCCACTGGCATTACGTTCAACAACGGCACCGCGTGAGCGTACCCATTTCCAGCTACCGTCACGGCACCGCATACGGTGCTCGTCCTCATAGTCGGGTGTTTGACCTTCCAGATGTTGTCTGGTGGCCTCCATCGCATGACCAACATCATCCGGGTGCACATGAGACAGCCAGTCGTCGATATGATGACCCAGCTCATGTTCGGCATATCCCAGAATTTTTTTATAACTACGAGAAAAAAAAGTCTCGTTGGTGATCAGATTCCAGTCCCATAAACTATCTCCGATGGCCTCCAGCAAAGCGCGCAAACTACTGCCCGCAGCACGCTCGCCAGTCTGCACCAGCGGACTAGCAGCATCGCTGGAGCCGGTGGTGCCAGCATCTGGCGGTCTGGATGGCATGATCAGAGAGACTTATGGATGCTGACTTGCAACCTGGCTGAAGAAATCATAAATACCCTGATCGCTCATCTTGCGTGCGTTCGACAATTCACCCGCTTTAGTCGCATACAGCAGAGTGTTATCCGGCTTTAATACGACGGCGGCAGGGATGCCTTTTTTGATGGGATTCTCGTAGCGGGTCGCGATGCCGAGATTGCGGTCAAATTGACCGACGTCCACTTTGACCACAATAAATTTGCTCGCAATCAATGCAGCACTTTGTCCTTTGATGGACTTGTCGAGTTCCAGACAATCTTTACACCAGTTAGCCCCAAAGATCACCAGCACCTTTTTATTCGCAGCCTGCGCTGCCGACAAGGCTTTAGTCAATTCTGCCTGAGCATCGGCGGCTTCATCATAAGGCTGGGCGGGATTGGCGAGTGCTGCTGTAAAAAACAGGCTAAGGCAGATAGCAATTAATTGTTTCATAGGAATTCTCTTTACACGATGCGCTCGCAGCGTTTCTGTCCGGCTGCCAGCATAGACGAGTGGAAAAACACACCGGAGTGATACTCCTGTCCGGTTTTACATGATGACGCAATTATCTGCATTTGTCATGAGCCGCCACACTCTGTGGTGAACCGCACAGAACGATGCCGGATTGCAGTTTATAAACTGGCTTATGGTCAAGTATTTCTCAAGCATCAGAAATTAATCCGTCTTGACCCTGTTGTTTAACGACGTACTTGCATTCGCAAGCTAATCAAACCCATTAAAGCTCAATAGAGCCGAGGAAATCATGAGCAATATATCAGAGCTTCAAACCAGAGATTTTCACTACGATCCAGATAATTTATTGGATACGCTGATCCACCAATTACATTTTAAAAATGACGCCGCCTTGTCGCGTGCGCTAGAAGTAGCTCCGCCTGTAATCAGCAAAATCCGCCATCGTCGTTTGTCCGTTGGTGCATCCTTGCTGATACGCATGCATGAGATTTCGGATTACAGCATCAAGGACTTACGTGCCTTCATGGGTGACAGACGCACTAAGTTCCGTATCAGTCCGCAACAATTTAAACCGAAGCAAAGCCACCTCGCGTCGGTCTCTCAGACCTGACCGTTTTTTTTGTGGGGGAGGTCAGTCAGGAGGTGCGATGTTAAGCGAGCTTGCTACGCAATACAGTGGATGTATTTACTGATCATATATACAGTTGATAGAGTAAAATACCGATTGTCTCGCACAGCCTAGCGTGTCATTACCGTGCCCCCTGTTTCCCGAAAAATTATCCACTGCGATTGTGATTGCTTTTACGCTGCTATCGAAATGCGGGATGATCCGCGTTTGCGTGATAAACCCCTGGCAGTCGGTGGTCGTGCTGATCAGCGTGGTGTCGTTGCTACCTGCAATTACGAGGCGCGACGCTATGGTGTGCGTTCTGCCATGCCGACATCATTGGCGCTGCGCCGCTGTCCTGATCTGGTGGTCATGCCGCCGACCATGGAAAAATACCGCGTCGCCTCCAAAGCCATCTTATCGATTTATCGTGATTACACCGATCTGGTTGAGCCTTTGTCGCTTGATGAAGCCTACCTCGACGTCAGCGACTGTACCCAGCACAAAGGCAGCGCCACACTGATTGCACAAGAGATACGCGCACGCATTGCCGCGACAGTCGGTATCACGGCATCAGCGGGTGTCGCCAGTAATAAGTTCCTCGCCAAAATCGCCAGTGACTGGAATAAGCCAGATGGCTTGTTCGTGATTTTGCCGGACCAGGTTGATGACTTTGTCGCAGCCTTGCCGGTCGCCCGCCTGTTTGGTGTTGGCAAAGTCACCGCGGCAAAATTGCATGCGCTTGGCATACAAGAATGCCGTGATCTGCGTGCCTGGTCTGTGCAGGATCTGGTGCAACAGTTCGGTAAGCTGGGCAATAGCCTCTACATGCTATGTCGCGGGATTGACCGGCGTGAGGTGATCGCTCATTCAGAACGTAAATCCATCAGCGTCGAGGAAACCTATACAAATGATTTGCCCGATCTGGCGGCTTGTCTGGCAGAGCTGCCTTTGCTCTATGCGTCACTGGTTGCCCGGGTGCAGCGAGTGCAGCCCGAAGAATCGATACAAAAATTAAACATCAAAATTCGTTTCAGCGATTTCCGGCAAACCACCGTCGAGTGCCGCAGCCATGAACTTAACGATCAACTGTTCCGGCAACTGATGGAAACCGGCTTCTTGCGCCGTAATTTGCCAGTACGTTTGTTGGGGCTGGGTGTTGGTTTGGGAGCCGTTCTGAGTACGCAGCAGGCGGCGATGAGAGCGGAGCAGATTCCCTTGTTTAACGTAGATGATTGCTGGTAATTCTCTATATGTCAGTAAAGTCAGTAGCGCTAGTAAAGCCGGTAAATATATATACTGCTACCTAGTATATTTATAAGCACTAATAAATTAATGCGGATTACAGGTTTTTTTTCAAAAAAATAGGGGAGTATATGTTTTTTGAGCGACGATCAGCGGCTACCCGTAGCGTCGGTTTGCTTAAAATAGGCATTCTCTAATTTTTTGATATCGACCTTTTCTAGCGCTGCATTAAAGCTTTTGCGCATCGCCAATCCACGCTCGGTATGCTGAAAGCAAATATGCATGGAGAAGTTCGTCAGTTCCTGAGTATGGAATTCAATCTGATCCCGATTGGCCTGCAAACCCGGTTCGGTGATCAGTAGCTGCCGTAAGACGTTTTTATCAATCACGATCACATCGATTCTTTGTACCAGCAGCTTGCGCAGATTGCTGACATCAGACGGAGCGGCATCGGTTCTCAGCAACCCTTTTTTGATCATGGCATCAAACTCTTCACCATTCGCATAGTCCTGCACGATACCGATTTTGTACGCTTGTAAATCACTCAATTTTAACCAGTCAAACGGTCGCTTTTTAAGGTAGGCAAAGCCGACAATGCTACGACCTAACAGACCTGAAAAATAACAGCTACTCTCTCGCTCTTTGGTATAAAAAGCCGGAAAATATCCTGCATAGGCAGGGTCGTTGCCGCCAACTTGTACGGTGCGGCTCCATGGCGCATAGCTGATTTTTGTATCAATACCGATCTGACGGGCAGCGACTTTCACAATCGATGCCGTCAGACCTTCGTCACGTAACTGTGAGCCGACATAGGGCGACCATTCCAGGCTGGCCAGACGCATCACCGTATCGTCGGCGGTTGCTGGCGATACGGCTGTCAGCACAATCATTCCGGTAATGGCGGTGAGGAGAGAGAACGCCCGGATTTTCATGGAAGAATCGAGTGAAAATAATAGGGCAGTGTAGCGTAATTTTTCTGGCTATCGTCAGGTCTGTTGGCAGCATGCATCGCCTGCAAGATATATGAATATCAACAGACCTGAACTTCTATCCGTCACTCTTAGCGCCCGACCCAAAAACCGAGTCAAGTTGTCCAGAGAATTTCTTCCGGACTTTTGTACTAGCTATGCAATCTGCTGAGCGGATCGCATAGACGCTGTGAAGGCATTGCTCTATTTAAAATCACCGGCAAAGACCGTCAGCATCTTGTCATAGCCCAGATATTTATTCATGGCTGCTTTGACATCGGCATTAGTCAGCGCCATGATTTTTTTCTCCAGCGCCGCATCGAATTGCATGGTGCGGCCGAGATACAGGTTTTGCACCAGTTCTTGCGCAAGTCCTGAGTCTTGACTACGACCTAGCTGCGATTGCTGGATCAGGCTCTTTTTACCTTCTGCCAATTCCGTCGCGGTAAAACCGTCTTTGAGCACGCGCGCGATTTCCTCCCGGAAGCCCGCTTCGAGTTTAGCGCGGTTTTGTGGCGCAAAAATCGCACCGGCGGTGAAGCTGGCGACCTCATCAATGGACGACGCATTAAAGAACGAGCCGCCACCATAACTGATGCCGTCTTTTTGACGGATACGATCCAGTATGCGTGAATTCGCGCTACCGCCGAGCAGATAATTCCCCATTGTCAGCGCCGCATAATCAGGATGCTGATCGCTGACAGGCAGGTTCAGCGTACCGAAGAAAAACGCATTTGCCTTATCCGGCGTGATCTGGCTCAAGGCCGCCGGTTTCACTGCCATAAAAGGTTTCGCCAGTCGGGTAAATTTTTGCCGGGCTTGCCAGTCACCGAAATCACGTTGTAACTGCGCTTTGATCGCGCTCGCATCGAAGTCACCAACCACCGCAAGCTGCGCATTATTTGCCCCGTAAAACGCCTGCCAGAATGCTTTGGCATCCGCTAATTTTGCGGCCTTGAGCTGCGCGATTTTTTCATCGGTGCTGCGGTAGTAACGCGCGTCATCGGCAGGCCAGGTGTTGGTTGCCTTGCGCGCCATATCAATCGCAATGGCTTGCGGATCTTTACGGGATTCTTCCAGCTGCGCTAATTGCGCCGTGATGAGTTGCGTAAATTCCGCCTCGCCAAAAGCGGGTTTGCGCAAGGCGTCGCGTACCAGTTCGAGGGCGCGGGTCAGATTTTCCCGTGTTGTTTCCAGGGTGATACTGACAGAATTCGCCGATCCGGAAATTTGCAGCTTGGCTTTAAGCTGGTCGAGCTGTTCTGAGAACTGCTGATGGCTTAAGCTCTCGGTACCGCGGCTTAGCATGGCTGCTGCAAGTCCGGCGTCATTCGCTTTGCCTTTCAGGCTGGTTTCGTCACCGAGATTGATTTCCATATTGAGAACCACGGTGTTGCCGCGTGTGGTTTTCGGCAGCAAGGCGTATTTCAAGCCATTGCTCAGGGTACCGGTCTGGGTACGTTTATCGATATTCTCTGGCGTCGTGACAAAGTTCTCTGCCTGTGCCATCGCGACACCGGGTTTGAACGTGTTGATTTGCTCTTGCAATGCAACCTTGGCAGGCGCGGGGGCACGTACTGGCTGGACTTCGGGAATGAAGCGGCCGGTGGTGCGGTTGCTTGATTTGAGCCAGGTTGTCGCGACGCGTTGCACATCGTCCAGCGTCAATGCGCGCACACGGTCGCGGAATAAAAAGAACAAGCGCCAGTCGCCGTTCCCTATGCTGTCAGACAACGAGACGGCAAATTTTTCAGGGTCGTTAAACACTTGCGCAAGATTGTTTTCCAGATTGGCTTTGGCACGCTTTAATTCATCCGCAGTGACTGGCTCTTTGGTAAATCCTTCAATCGTATCGATCAGGATTTTTTTCGCTTCATCGAGATCCTGTTCACTACGTAAATTCGCTCCCAGCAGGATGAACCCCGGCTCTTCGAGATTGGCCGCCCATGGGAATACGTCGGCGGCTTTTTTACTCTCGACCAGCGCTTTGTATAAGCGTCCGTTGGGAGAATCGCCCAAGATCACTGCCAGCGCCTCGGTCGCTACATAATCAGGATGAGCGGCTGGCATCGTGTGGTACAGCGCCATCACCGACGGCGACTCACCTACACGGCGCACGACGACATCGCGTTCGCCATCTTGTACCGGATCCAACGTGTAGGTCGGCTCGATGACGCGCTTGGGTTTCGGGATTTTGCCGAAATGCTGGCTGATCAATTTCAGCGTAGCCTGGTGATCAAACGCACCGGAGACGATCAGGATCGCGTTGTCCGGCTGATAGTATTTACGCCAGAAGGCTTGCAGATGCGGGATGCTGACATTCTCCACGTCGCTGCGCGCACCTATCGTGTCTTTGCCATAGTTATGCCACTGATGCGCGGCAGACATGACGCGCTGCATCAAGACCGAGGTCGGCGAATTTTCGTTTTTTTCCATCTCATTGCGTACGACAGAAAATTCCGTTTTCAGATCCTCGCCCGAAATACGCGAATTCACCATACGATCCGCTTCCATCGCAATGGCCCATGCCAGCGTCTCGGGTTTCGCCGCAAACGTTTCGTAATAATTGGTGCGGTCCAGCCAGGTCGTACCATTAAAGTTCACGCCACGCTGCGACATCTCTTCCCACAAACGCGGATGCGCTTTGCTTCCCTTGAACATCAGATGCTCCAGCAAATGCGCCATCCCTGTTTCACCATAATTTTCATGCCGGGAACCGACACGATAAGTGATGTTCACGGTAGTGGTCGGCTTACTCGCATCCGGCACCAGCAACACGCGCAAACCGTTTGGCATCAGGTATTCCTTGATCCCTTCAACATCCCGCACAAAGCTCAGACCTGCCGGCACGCTGGCAGTAGTGGCCGCTTTAACATCCGTGGGGGCTGCGGCCCCGGCCGCCCAGGTCGCCGGACTGGCACTCATAAAAGCGATTGCGATGGACAAGCTCAGGGTAGATAACTGCAAACGTGACGATGTCATATGAAGTCTGGCCTATGTAGAAGGTCGATAAAGAGTCAGACTTGGATATTAGCAGATAGACAAAATAATTTGTCGTTACGACTCGATGATGAAGATGACGTGCTAAGCGCCTCGTGCACAGAGCATGACAAGAGCAGAAGTCGGTATAAGGGACAAAAGACGAGGTAAGGGGATTTGGTGCGACCGACAGGAATCGAACCTGTATCGCCAGCTTCGGAGGCTAGCATCCTATCCGTTGGAAGACGGTCACATGCGCAAATATTTGCAGACCGCCATTGTAGCCGTTTGGGTTCTACTATGTTGGTAGAAAATGGACTAAATCTTTATTTCAACAGCGACTAATCAATCTTTTTGTTATTTTTTGCGCTATCCAAAACCAGTTTCCCCGTCGATGCACGAGATAATGTCGATTTCATCTCACCATAGGCAATTTTTTAACCCCCAACCTTGGGGCGTTAGCTGTCGGTCGAAAAAATGCAATTCTGTTAAGTTCACTGATAAAATAATATTTCCACGTTATGCACTTTTTCACGATTTGGTTATCACCAATATTTTTAAGGGTTAACCGATTTGAACTAGGAAACATAAGGGTTTCAAGGGGAAAGAAACCGACGGTTCTTTTTTTTATTGTCGGTTAATTTTGCAAAATGAAAATTAAATCACGTTAGGGCTTATTTCTGTCGCTTTGTTTAAGTAACTTTTTAGCAACTCAACTTTAGGATTTAGAAATTCACATGAAACGATACTTTGTTCTGATTTTTGTCATTGCTCTTGGCGCATGTTCAAAACCCACGGACACCGTGGTGCCGACCTCGATAGACAAGATGGAAAGCATCAAGCCGCAGATAGAGAAGCTGACATCCGAAGAGAAGGAATTGTTTGCCAAATACGTAGTGCGTCACACCATGGGCAGTGCAATGGGGGGGATGTTCGGCATCAAGGCCGACCCAATTCCTGAAGGGATAACCATCGGTAAAGCCATCGATGAGGAGCGTAAATTCCTGCAGCAGGCAGGCGAGTTGTTGAAGAAGCTTCGGGCTAAACGAGAAGAATGGCAATTCGAATCCACGGCAGATAAATTCACTGATGAGAAGACGGCATTTGCTTCAATCATGGCCGAAGAGGATGGTAAGGATGGGTTTATCGACGTTCGTTGTTTCCCTAGCGGAATTGAAGTCAAAATCGGTACTGGCAAGTACATTGGCGATAAGGAAATCTCTGATAACGTCAAATATAGAGTGGATAGCAATAATTATGTTGTCACCAAAATGAAACCGACATCGAAGGAATATGTGTATGAGAATGACAAGGATTCTAAATTTTTAACGGCATTGATGTCAGGGAAAAAAATCATCGTTGAGCTTACAAGTTACGATTACGATACATCGTCAGCCACCTTTTCATTAAATGGAGCAGAACCTGCAATCAGCAAAGTGCTAGCCCTCTGTAAAGATAGAAAGTAACAACAAGACAGCATGTTGAAAGTGCATATGCAGAAACAAATCAAGCTGGTATCAAAAGTATTTTTAAAAATGCTATGAAAAGTGCTTCCCTCAATTACAAAATCCCTAACCTAACATTCGAGAGCGACAGGCCAGAAGCGGCCTGCCCTTCAATTTGACGTTAGGCACCAGTAGATACGAACGGAGTGAAATGAAAGGCTCGCATAAAATCTCAGTCGAATCTGAGCCACAACCTAGCGACATGCATGCCGTCATCAAGGGGCTTACGGAGTTCAATGCACAACACACCGGTGGTGCAGTTCACCAGTACCTCCTCGTCACGGTTCGAGACAGTGAAGGCGCTCTTGTCGGTGGTTTGCTCGGCGCAACCTACATAGGGTGGCTGCAAGTGCAAGCGGTCTGGCTCTCCGACAGTTTGCGCGGGCAAGGCTACGGCCGCGTGCTCATGAAGCAGGCGGAGGACGAAGCTCTCCGGCGCGGGTGCGATAGGGCGCATTTGGAGACCTACAGCTTTCAGGCGCTGTCGTTCTACGAGAAGTGCGGCTATTCAGTGGTCAGTCGAATCCCTGACTTCCCGAAGGGTGGGGCCCGATACGCCTTGACAAAGACCCTTACGGAAGTTTTGCCGGCATGAGGCGCGCGGCACTGGTGCCTAACCCTTCCATCGAGAGGACGTCGCCCGGCAGGCCGGGCGCCGCCTCTCATGTCAAACGTTATCCATCATGAAAAACTCGACGCGTAGTTGGCTGTTTTCTGAAGGCGCTTCATCGACTACTCTTCGCGAATTGAGTTTACAGGTCGGTCCTTTACCGGATTCTTATCTAGAGTTACTTGGTCAAGGAAATGGCGGTGAGGTTGGGCTCAAAGTGAGTCCATTCAATTTCTGCCTAGACACTGCTGAATCCGCGCTAGACTACTGGAAAAGTGGAACGTACACTGCTAGTGGAGTATTTGTTTTTGGCTGCGATGGAGGCGGCTCACTGTTTGCATTTGATCTGAGTACCTCAGGTAAATGGCCAGTAGTGTGCTTCGATCCGATTGATCCTGAAGGTAGCATGGAAGCCGTTGCACCCGACTTTGAGAGTCTTATAGGGCAGTTGGCGGAAAATGGATAACAGGACTTTCGACGGGGAATCGCCAATGATGAGTTCATCTTTATTCACAAATATGGCGGCGACCCCGTCAAATCTGCGTTATCTTTATTTCTCTCCCAACATTTAAAGGAACCTATGAATCTCCCTCCAGAAGTTAAAAAAGTTTCGTCTTTATCTTACACGCCAAAATGTCCACACTGTAAGAAAGAAGCTAATTTTGATGTTGTACAAGATGAACATACATCAGGCGCTAATGGTATTTATGAGCTTGTTCTTTGCTCAGAATGTCATTGCGTTGTGGGATGTAGCTTAGCGAACAAGAAACTAGCTTCAGATTAAATATATCTTCTGGGCAGTTTTCTATAGGTGTAACGCAAGCGCCAAATTGCCCATATTCTGTCTGATCTTGTCTCATTAAATTACAGGCGTGTACTTCTGCATCAGACTCAGTGTTAAAAACCGCTTTAATCTTATCTCTTTTAACATTACTTACTGCAAATACCGTTTTAATCATTTGTCACTCCTTGTTAATTAATTTATAAGTTACTTACAGGTTTATAAGATAACCTTACAGTCGAAGGGACGCTTTGCGCCCTTCATCTACACGTTAAGTTTCACACAACATCGAGCATCAATATGACGCTGATCATCGCAGGCCATGAACAGGCGGCCGACCCTTGGCAAAAAGTCTGGGCAAAGTCCGACGAAGCTACGGAAACCAAGCTTGCAAAAGACGGCCTCTTTGCGGTTGCCGACAGTGTCATCACCATAATGGGTTCTGGCGGGCTTACGCCGATACTTAGCGGCCACCGGAAGATTCACGGTATTCCAATAAAGCTATGGAAGCCGTACTTCGTTGGCGAATATTTCAGGAGCTATCCTTCACCGCACGTTGAGACAGAGTGCTTCATGGCGTTTGCTGGTAGCACATTGACCGCCAGCCACTGCCTTAATTTGGTTTCAGAACACCTTTCGCAGTTGCGGATTAGCTATAAGCGCGCAACAACTCCTCTAACGCCTGGCACGTACATTGTGCAGCGTCACTGCGAATACAACATACTGGAAGACCCAAAGGTCTCAGGCCTCTGGAGCGAGGACATGTTCCTTGACTCCGACATTGAAGGCATCTTGACAGCCGAACATATTGCGCAAGTCGTAGAGCACTCTTTGAATAAAGCGGTTGAATCTGCAAGAAAACATCGCCTAAGTGAAGAGTCCCTCAGGAACATGCACACCGATTTTTTGTTGGGCGTTCACTGCCCCAGGAATAAAACGCATCATCTATTCACTTATCGAATGAAAACCAAGCTCGTTGAGGGCGTTTATGAGCCGTATATGGAGCGCGAAGAGATTGAGGAACAAAAGGTCGCAGTTTTAGGTCTTCGCAAAGAATTTGAAGATCATGCCCAGGTTGCCTTGAATACCGCACTTGCATCGGGAAAATCAACAGGAAATGCCATGTTCTCATTCCTAAACGATGCGATCACAAAGATCACAGCGACGGGCAGCCTCGCCATCGATCGCCCGGCTTTCCACAAACACTTCAATGGCGGGAAGTTAAAAAAGGTGCAAGTTACGCAATGAAACCTAACTGGTCGTTCAACAGGACGCCAACGTGCTGCGCACGTTGTCGTCTGTTAACTATGGCGTTAGGCGCCAAGGAGACTCCACATGGAACTTTCATTCTCGATCGGAAGCATTCCCGCAGTTCTAAAGCGAGGGCATTTTCTCGGTGGAATGAAAGTCGTCACTGAGAAGGAAGATGTTTGGCTTCAACATCCCCTGCAGCCGAGTACGCATTTTTCGTTGAAGATCGAGCGTAACTGGCAGCGCACTATTGAAGGCCACAATGTACGAATCGAGAAGAGTCGACCAGCGCTACTCGCCTTCGCTCGCCCGCATAGCTATCGAGTGCTCGTCGATGGAATGCTTGTCGCCGAAGCTCGCGGCTTCTAGGTAGAGAGTTCTCATTGACAGCGAGTCTGTGCGCGTTGGCTACTAACCCTTCTTCAAGCGGATCCGCCTACGGCGGTCTGCTTAAGTCAAACGATAAAACTAAACATGAAAATACCCAGCACCCCCATTACCGCAATGAACAACATAAAGTAGACTGAATTGCATTTGGCTAGCGCAAAACAGAGCTGCTTGTTACCCCATAATAGCGCTGCGCTTTCTGGCAAATGCCCGAAAATTGTCGGAATTTCGGCGTTTGTCACGTCATTCTTGTGGTGAAAGCGTGGGTTTTTCGTTCCAAACGGCACGCTTTGCCTCTATAATCACAGGTTTGATAGGCTGAACAAGCAATCTTTTCAGCCCGCAGCCAGTTACTATAAATTGCAATGAGGACACCATGAGCAACGCACACGACGAACACGAATCAGCGATCAAGACCCCAAAACAACTTATCGTTGCGATTGCGGCAGGTTTTATCGTTCCGATTATCATCATCGTTTTGCTGGTGAAATTTGTTTCCAGTGACAATAAAGTGGGTGCAGGTTCTGATGCACTGACACCTGAGGCGATTGCTGCCCGTATTCATCCGGTAGCTGATGACGGTTTCACATTTAAAGACGCTAGCGGCCCTAAGCAATTGCAATCTGGTGAAGCCGTGTACAAAGCGATTTGCTCTGCTTGTCATGATTCTGGTGCTGCTGGTGCGCCTAAGTTCGGTGATGCAGGTGCCTGGTCTGCCCGTATTGCGCAGGGCTACGACAAAGTGGTGGAACATGCGATCCTGGGTTTGCGCGCGATGCCAGCTAAAGGTGGTAACCCGGATCTGGACGATGTCGAAGTCGCCCGTGCGGTTGTTCACATGGCGAATGCCGGTGGTGCGAAATTTAAAGAGCCAGAAGTGAAAGCGGCTCCGGCAGCAGCGTCTGCTGAGGCTTCTGCGAAGTAATCCGTCGCTAGCATAATCAAAAAAAGCCAGTCGATTGACTGGCTTTTTTATTTCTCTAAATGTTAAGTTAAAATCAAGTCGTCAAGTCGTCAAGTCTTGAGCTTTTTCCCCTCATCCTCTACAACGCAGATTGATCTATTTGTGAGCAGCCAACATAAACCTGTCCCGAATTTGTTTGAAGTCGCCGGCATTATCACGATCTGTTTTGGATGGTTTATTTATTCCTCGGTTGCGGCGGCAGGTATTGATGTTCAGGAGCGTAGCAGCGGTGGCGGATTTTCGGACGCCAGCTTTGTGTATCTGATCCTGATGGAACTGAGTATGGCGGCAGTTGCCCTGCTGGTTTTACGCAGCCGCTCGTATCCTTTGTCGACGCTGTTACCCGTGCCCTCGATTGAGGGAACGATGATGGGGATGGTGCTGTATTTCGCCACGGTGCTGGCGAGCTGGATGGCCGTGATGCCATTTAGTGCGGGTCATGCAACGCAGCCGATTACCGAGATCATGAGGCAGTCGACACCGACCTTGCCGTATATTTTTGCTGTAGCGTTGGTGAACGGTACGTATGAAGAAGTGTTTTTACTCGGCTATCTGGTGCGTGGTTTCAGCACCTATAGCCGCTCATTTGCGATTGGCCTGAGTCTGCTGGTGCGCTTGTTGTATCACATTTATCAGGGGCCGCTCGGCGTGATGTCGGTGGTCGGATTTGGTCTGGTGGTCAGCTTGTTTTATCTCAGGACGCGGCTGCTATGGCCCACGGTTGTGGCGCATATGCTGGGTGACATACTGCCCTTTTTGTAAAAAACAGAATTGGAATCACATTGAACCCGCAAGCAGCATGCGCCTGCTGGCACGAAATACCTCTGGACGCCGCATGTGATGTGCGGTTTCAATTTATATGGCGATAGATAGGTAATTATCGTTTTGTGTAAGTCCTCATCATAAGCGGTGAAGCCCATGATCCTTAAACGCATCCATCACGTTGCCTTGATTTGTGCAGACTATCAGCGGTCAAAATATTTTTATACCGATATTCTGGGCTTGTCCGTGCTGGCAGAGCATTACCGCATAGAACGGGATTCTTATAAGCTTGATCTGGCCTTGCCGGACGGGTCTCAGCTTGAATTGTTTTCTTTCCCCGGTGCGCCACCACGCCCATCGCATCCCGAGGCGCAGGGCTTGCGGCATCTGGCTTTTGAGGTCGATAGTGTGCATGACTGGAAAGCCCGGCTTGAACATCTGGGTATCGCAGTCGAAGCCATCAGGATGGATGAGTACACCAAACGGGAATTTGTATTTTTTGCCGATCCTGACGGCTTGCCTCTGGAACTGTATGCTTCTGCTTAGGGTCTGTTCTTCATTGTGAAATCACATGATGTCCAACAGCTGCCATTCATCTTATGTAAGTTATGTAAGGATCACGCATGAAAATTCCTCCCAATTTGCCTCTCTGGTCAATCGCGGTACCGGTTGCTGCCTGGTTATTTTTGGCGGGTAGCCTGCTGGATCTGGGCGCGTTTTATGCGGTCTTTTTGACGCTGGCTTTATTCGGCGGGGTATTGACGGCGGTCTATCATGCTGAGGTGGTTGCGCACAGAATCGGCGAACCCTTCGGCACTTTATTACTGGCATTGGCGGTGACGCTGATTGAAGTGGCTTTGATTGTGTCGCTGATGCTGGCCGGTGGTGAAGTGACCGCCGGTCTGGCACGCGACACGGTATTTGCTGCAATCATGGTGATCCTGAACGGCATTATCGGTCTGTGTCTGCTGGCAGGTGCCAGCTTGCATAGAGAACAGAGTTTTGGCTTGCAAGGAGCGAGCACGTCACTGGCAACCCTGGCTGCGCTGGCTATTCTGACTCTGGTATTGCCGAACTTCACATCGACCCTTGCTGGTCCTTATTACAGCCCTAGCCAGTTAGCGTTTATCGCCGTGATTTCTCTGGTGTTGTACGGAACCTTTGTGCTGGTGCAAACCGTACGTCACCGCGATTATTTTTTGCCGGAAGTCGCGGCTAGTGATGAGGACGTGCATGCGCCTTTGCCGTCGAATAAGATGGCATGGATGAGTACCGTTCTTCTGTTGCTGTGCCTCGGCGCTGTGGTTCTGCTGGCGAAGGCACTGGCACCGACGCTGGAGCATGCCGTAGCTGCCGCAGGTGCGCCGAAAGCGCTGGTGGGGATCATCATTGCGATGGTGGTGTTGTTGCCGGAAGGCGTTGCGGCTTTTCGGGCGGCGCGGGCGAACCGCCTGCAGACCAGTATTAATCTGGCCTTGGGTTCGGCACTCGCAAGTATTGGATTAACGATTCCCGTGGTTGCTGTGATTTCGCTGGTAACGGGCTGGTCCTTGTCTCTCGGTATCGACGCCAAATCCACCGTGCTGTTGCTGCTGTCACTGATGATTACGACGATCTCGCTCGGTACCGGCAGGACCACGATCATGCAGGGAACCATTCATCTGGTGATCTTTGCGGTATATCTGTTCACGACGATCGTGCCCTAACGTTCCTCTTCATAATCGAATCAATCAAATTAATCAAACCGGTTCACGGATAAAAAAATGGCTGACAAATGTGTCAGCCATTTTTTATGTGATGCCGTAGTAATCAACAGATCAATAGATCAATAGATCAACATCAGTAGCGCGCTATGTAGTCTGGGTAGCAGCCAGAGATTTAACCCGGTACCTTGCCTTCAACACCTTCTACATAATAATTAACATTGTGCAGGAATTTGTCGTCACCGACCACATCTTTGCCCAATACTTCTTTGCCAGTATTGTCTTTAAGCGGACCTTTCCAGACCGGTGCGCTGCCGTCGATGACGCCTTGACGTTTATCTGCGACCAGCTTCTTCACTTCGTCAGATAAAGTCGCGTTGAAGTTCTTCAGGTCGATCATGTTTTCTTTCAGGCCCCACCAGGTCGTATCGGTTTTCCACTTGCCTTCCAGTACGTCACCGACGCGCTTGGTGTAATACACGCCCCAGTCAATGACCGATGCCGCCAGGTGCGCTTTTTCACCGAACTTCGTCATGTCGCTATCCCAGCCGAAAGCCAGTACCCCTTTTTCCTGTGCGGTCTGTACGACGGCAGCGGAGTCGGTATTTTGCATCAACACGTCAACACCCTGGCCGATCAGGGTGATCGCAGCTTCACGTTCTTTGCCCGGATCAAACCATTTATTCACCCAGACGACTTTGGTTGTCGCTTTGGGATTAACCGAACGTGCGCCCAGCGTGAAGGAATTGATATTTCGCAAAACTTCAGGAATCGGTAACGAGCCTACGACACCGAGCTTGCCGGATTTGCTCATTTTTCCTGCAACCACGCCTGCCAGATAAGCGCCTTCATAAGTGCGGACGTCGTACTGCGCCATGTTGTTGGCGGTCTTAAACCCTGTGGCATGTTCAAACTTCACATCAGGAAAATCTTTAGCGACTTTCAGCATGGCCTCCATGTAGCCAAATGTGGTGCCGAAGATGACTTTGTTGCCCTGGCTTGCGAGATCACGGAATACACGTTCGGCATCGGCGGCGCTCTCCGGAATGCTCTCGACAAAGCTGGTTTTAACTTTGTCACCAAACTTGGCGTCAATCGCTTTACGTCCCGCATCATGCGCAAAAGTCCAGCCTGCATCGCCAATCGGGCCGACATAGACGAAGGCGACTTTTAAGGGTTCGGCTTTGGCTTCTGCGGCAGCTACCGGCGTGGATGCAACGGAGGCGACTTCGGCTTTTTTGCCACAGCCAAACAGGCTCAGTACCGCCACAGACAAGGCGGCTGCCAGTATATGTCTACGTGTAAATTTCATGGATGCTTTCCTTGCTTAGTGAAGTGAATAACATGAGGTGAACGACAAACTAAAAAATCAAAAATAACAGAATAATTCGTAATGGGGATTACGCAGATCCAGGGCGAAACGGCTTGCCTAGCGAGGCGGGCATGTTCAATCGTATCCAGTCAGGATTACGCGAGATCAGCACCAGCACTACAATCGTTGCGAGGTAAGGCAGCATCGATAAAATTTGCGAAGGGATGGCGATCCCGATTGCCTGAAAATGAAATTGCAAAATCGTGACACTACCAAACAGTAAGGCACCGAGCAAGACCCGTGCCGGACGCCAGGTCGCAAAGGTCGTCAGTGCCAGTGCGATCCAGCCGCGACCGGCAACCAGACCCTCCACCCACATGGGCGTGTAGACCAGCGACAAATATGCACCGGCGAGGCCACAACATGCACCGCCAAATAGCAGCGCTGCGAAGCGTAATGTGCGTACCGGATAGCCGAGCGCATGAGCCGATTCCGGTGATTCGCCGATAGCGCGCAAGATCAGTCCGGCACGGCTGCGATACAAGAACCAGGTAATCGCAACACATAAGGCAAAGCTGAAATACACCATCCAGTGATGACTGAAAAAAGCCACACCAACGAAAGGCAGCGCCGATAAATACGGCAAAGCTGTGACTTGATTGGTAATCGACATTCCGACAAAGGACTGCCCGATAAAGGCCGACAGGCCAGCACCGAAAATAGACAAAGCGAGCCCGGTCGCTACCTGGTTCGTCGCCAGCATCAGCGCTAGCCAGGCGAACAGACTTGCCATCAGCATACCGGCAATGGCACCCGCAATAAACCCGAGTACAGGGCTATGAGTCTGGTAACCAACCGCAAAACCAACGATGGCCGAAACCAGCATCATGCCCTCGGCACCCAGGTTTAAGACACCCGCACGCTCATTGATCAGCAGGCCCAGCGCGGCGATTAAGAGCGGTGTGCCTGAGTTGATTGACGCAGCAATCAGTGCAGCAAAATTTTCCATCGTTACCTCTGGTTATCTCTATGTGATCTCTATTTTTCATCCGCTCCATTGAGCAGTGAGCGGGCGAGGGAGGAGCGTTCCCTATTTCCAGCGCAGGCGATAGTGAATCAAGGTATCGCAAGCCAGCAATAAAAACAGCAACATCCCCTGGAATAAGCCGGTGATCGCAGACGGCAAACCCAGACGTGACTGCGCCATTTCACCACCAAGATAAAACAGCGACAAAATGATGCCGCCAAACACAGTACCGACAGGATGCAGTCGCCCGATAAAGGCGACGATGATCGCGGCAAAACCGTAACCCGGAGAAATCGATGGCAAGACCTGACCGATAGGACCGGCAACTTCAAATGCCCCCGCCAGTCCCGCAAACCCGCCAGAGATCAGCAGCGAGGTCCACAGCGCTTTTCGACTGGAAAAACCGGCATAGCGCGCCGCCAGCGGCGCGAGTCCGCCGACAGTCAGACGATAGCCTGCAAAACTGCGATAGATAAAAATCGTCATGCCCGCCGTTGCGACCAGCATCACGATAAAACCAATATGCAAACGGCTTCCTGTCAACAATGTCGGCAGAAGATAGTCGCTTGAAAACACCTTCGACTGCGGAAAATTCATGCCATGCGGATCTTTCAGCGGACCGTTCACCAGATACATCAGCAAGAGTTGCGCAATGTAGGTCAGCATCAGCGATACCAAGATTTCGTTCGCATGAAAACGGTCTTTGAGTAAGGCCGTGACAGACGCCCATAATGCGCCACCCGCTATCCCTGCGCCTGTTGCGAGCACCAGGACCATGCCGCCGGACAGTGTGTGCAGGCCATTATCAAACATCAGAATCGTACTGCCTGCTGCAATTCCACCGGCGATCAACTGACCTTCTGCACCGATATTCCAGACGTTGGCCCGGTAACATACCGAGAGACCTAATGCGCACAAGACCAGCGGCGTTGTCTTGAGCAAGAGTTCTGCAATCGCCGCTTTACTCTTAACCGGTTCCAGCAAAAATACCTGTAGCCCGCTCACAGGATCTTTACCTAACGCGATAAACAAGAGTGCGCCTAGTAACAGTGTCAATGTGAGTGCCAGTAGCGGTGATAGATAAGCCCACGCTCTGGACGGTGTCGCGCGTACTTCCAGTGCGAACAGCGGCCTGCTCATACAGAGCCTCTGTCGGCGCTATGCGTCACTGCTTCATTGCTGGTTGCGTCTATATTTTGCTTACTTTGTTTCGCTTGCTTATCTTCCGCTGTGCCCGGCGTATTGATCCGTTCGTTCCATAGACCGCTCATCCACACGCCTATTTGTTCTAGTGTTGCGTCCGCTATCGGGACTGATGGAGAGAGCTTGCCTTTAGCGATGACGTGCAGACGATCGCATAGCGCAAACAATTCGTCGAGTTCTTCCGAGATGATCAGCACGGCGCAACCTGATTCTCTGAGCAGGCGGATCTCTTGATGAATTTGTGCGGCGGCACCGACATCGACGCCCCAGGTAGGCTGGGCGACGATGAATACATCGGGTTTGCGCATGATCTCGCGACCGACAATGAATTTTTGCAGATTGCCACCGGACAGGCTTTTTGCTAATGCATCCGGTCCGGATGACTTCACGCGGAAGCGATCGATGATCTGTGCCGCAAGCTGCGTCACCTGACGGAACTGGATCATTCCATGGCTGACCAGCGGGGCGGTCTGATGCGATAGCAACATATTGCCGGCCAGGCTCATCTCAGGTACCGCACCGCGTCCCAGGCGTTCTTCCGGCACCAGGCTTTGACCTGATGAGCGACGGGCTTTCGGCCCCAGATGCCCGACAGCTTTACCTTTGAGGCGCACCATATCGGGCTTGGCGCGCCGGTCCTCACCGGATAGCACGGCTAGCAATTCTTGCTGACCGTTACCGGATATCCCGGCGATGCCGACGATTTCTCCACCAAATAGATCTAGGTCAATGTTGTCTAATGCCGTGGCGAAGGCATGCGCTTTTGGCAGACTGAGCTGAGTGATTTTTAAGCGCAGATCGCCTGATGTTTGCGTGGTGCTGCGCGGATGCTGTTCCGGTTCGGCACCGATCATCATGCGTGACAAACTGGCAGCGCTCTCCTGCCGCGGGTCGCAAGTGCCCGTGACTTTGCCACCGCGCATGACGGTCGCATGATGACAGAGTTCGCGAATTTCATCGAGCTTATGGCTGATGTACAAAATGCTGCATCCTTCCGCCGCGATTTTTCTCAGTGTCACAAATAATTTTTGTACGGCCTGGGGTGTCAGTACCGAGGTCGGCTCATCGAGTATCAATAACTGCGGCCTGGTCAGCAAAGCACGCACAATTTCTACGCGCTGTCTTTCACCCACCGACAGCGTGTGCACATGCCGGTGCGGTTCCAGCGTCAGTCCGTAGTCGTCACCTGTCTGGCGTATTTGCATCGCGAGTTCAGCCATATCGATACCGGATGGCAAACCGAGCGCGATATTTTCCGTGACGGTCAAGGTATCAAACAGGGAAAAATGCTGAAACACCATGGCGATGCCAAGCTGGCGGGCTTCTTGCGGATGATGGATGCGGATTTCCTGCCCGTTCCAGCGCATCACACCGGCATCGGGTTTGACTGCACCAAAGATGATCTTCATCAGCGTCGATTTACCTGCACCGTTTTCGCCAAGTACCGCATGGATTTCTCCTGGGCCGACTTGCAGGTTAACCTGATCGTTGGCAATCACCGCCGGGTAGCGCTTGGAAATCCCCGTCAGTTCCAGCCTTGGCGGCGGTACTGGCGGCGTGCTGATAGCGGATTCAGGCAATATCAAAGTGAGCTTTCTGAAGCGACATAAGGGGAATGAGGGGGATGAACAAAAGGGGATGAACAAAAACCGGTTGCTGGCATTATAAATTGCAGCCAGCGTTTTTCGTTCTCTACACCGTGCTTATCCATTGATACGCCCCATTGCTGACGCAAGATTTGCGCCAGAGTGCAATGGTCGGTGTGATGAACTCGGCGCAAAAAGTAATAAATAGACATGATCTTTGTTAAAATGACAAATTCAAATTATTTGACCGCCGGATACGGCCTTTTTAACTACTCACGGACCCTTATGAAGACTTCTTTGCTCACCACGCTGTTCGCTACTTTATTACTGGCAACAGCTACGTCCCAAGCGGCTACTCCCGCACCAAAATCACCTAGTCCTTATGCAGAAATGTGCATGACACAAGGGATCAAGATGCCTGTCGAATATGGCGGCGAAGCAGATCTGAAGGGGAACCCGAAGCTCCAGGAATATTGCGAATGTTTTTCAGAATTGTTTACCGAGAGAGCGGCACGCGCTGCCAAGAACGCTGGCAATCCGCCGCCGCTGGAGCAGAGCATGAAAGAAGAAAAACAAATGCGTACCACTTGCCGTGCAAAATTCAACTTGCCTGCACCTAAATAATTACGGTCCGCATCGATAACATCGTCATCAACATCACTACCGGCGAACAATATCTGCGCACATTGCACTGATATCGTTCGCTGTAAAAAATCTGGGCTATCAGGGCTATAAGGGTGATCATGGCTGACACCTGTCAATCATGCCGGTTTTCCGTTGTACAGCATCATTGTGCAGCGTCGTTCTGCAGAGTGGTTAAGTAATCAGTATCGCTCTGAAATCATTCACATTGGTCAGCGTCGGTCCGCTGACAATCAGGTCGCCAAGCGCTTCAAAAAAACTATAGCCGTCATTATTGTCCAGCATCACCGCTGGCCGCAAACCCAGACTGGCTGCGCGTTTCACCGTGTCCGGGGAGCAGATTGCACCGGCATTATCTTCTGAACCGTCGATACCGTCGGTGTCACAGGCCAGCGCATAAATTCCCGGATGTCCATCGAGAGTGTTGACCAGACTCAGCAGAAATTCAGCATTACGCCCACCGCGACCTTTGCCTCGCACGGTGACGGTAGTTTCCCCGCCGGACAAGACCACACAAGGTTTGCTGAAGGGCTGATTTTTATCGGCAATCTGCCTTGCCAGTGCCGCATGCACCATGCCGACATCGCGTGCTTCCCCCTCAATTCCGTCTGACAATATGTAGGCTGTTATACCAGCGGCACGCGCTGCTGCTGCCGCCGCATCCAGCGCATTTTGGGCGGTGGCGATGATGTGGTGCTGATGACCGGCGAATAAGGGATTGTCGGGTTTCGGTGTCTCCGCTTGACCTGAGCGTAAGTGCTCTTGAACTGCGTCGGGGATGGTAATCGCATATTTATGCAGGATCGCCAGCGCCTGCTCACAGCTGGTCGCATCGGGCAGGGTCGGGCCGCTGGCGATCACGCCTGCCTCATCACCTGGTACATCCGAGATCAGTAAGGTTACGACTTTAGCGGCGCCACAAGCCAGTCCCAACCTACCGCCTTTAATTGCCGACAGGTGTTTGCGTACACAATTCATTTCACCGATGCTGGCACCGCTTTTTAACAAGGCTTTATTGATGTGCTGTTTCTGTTCCAGTGTAATCCCGGCGGCGGGTAAGGCGAGTAAAGCCGAACCGCCACCGGAGATCAGGCAGAGCACCAGATCGTCTGCCGTCAATCCTTGCACCATCTGTAAAATACGTGCGGCGGCCTGCTGGCCCGCGGCATCCGGCACGGGATGCGCTGCTTCGATGACCTCTATGTATTTGCAATCGGCACCATGTCCATAGCGGGTAACGACCAGACCCGACAGATCCGATGCCTGACCCTGCCAGTGCTGTTCAACGACTCGCGCCATCGCTGCTGCCCCTTTACCGGCACCGATCACCAGCGTGCGGCCATTGACGGGTGGTGACGGCAAAAAAGCCGGCAGGCATTTTTCTGCACTGACAGCGTCAACTGCGACCTGGTACAGAGAACGTAAAAAAGATTCGGGATTGTTGATCGTCATCGCGGGTTTTGGTCAGGGTGGGAGGGCTGGTGCGCACGCTCTGTGCTGCGAGAACAGGCTGAACAGTGGCGTCAAAGTTCAATTCAACAGTAGACGAGCCATCATAAACCAAACCAGGTGCGAACTGTCACGTACCTGACGTCAAGCAACCTGCGGCGTGTTTTGCCAGTGAGATGAACCCGATGTGAATAAGCGTTTATATGCTTTACCAAAGCGGATTTCTAAAACTCCTGCTTTCTTCCGTGTCTCCGCGTCTCTGTGGTGAGAGGTTTTTGGTTTTTGCATAAAGTTATCCATGTGATTTTTAATTGGGACGTTTGTAGAAACTCCCAAAATCAATCTTCAAGCACCAATCCGCAAGCCAGATGCGCCTGCTGGCCTGAAATGCCTTGGAAAGCCGCATCCAGCCTGCGGATTCAATATAAGAATCCTCAAAAACTTATATTGGAGCGCCGCCATGTTATTGAGTTCCTGCGTTGCTGAATTTTGCGTCTAGCTGTTATAGATTCGCAGAAACAACCAGGCTGGCACGCCAAGGTAAAGTATCGCCAGCCCGCACCGTTCGAGCACGCGGCGGACGCTGATGGCTTGCTCTGGTCGCACGAGTGCGCCGAGCAGAGCCAGTCCTTCAATCGTGGCGCGTAGCGCGGCACCCCCCAGCGCTACGCCGATTGTCCAGGCGGCCCACCAGAGTGCGAAACCCATGAGATAGGCCTTCATGCCGAAGCTATAGTATTCGCCGAAACCGCTGCCGTAAGCGATGTGCTGATGCAGATGAAAGGCCGGAAGCACGAGCACCAGAGGCAGCAGGACGAATTTCACCAGCGTCTGATCCAGACGTCCGCGTCGCATCGCAAGCCGGGCTTGCACATACATCGTTCCGCGTGAGCGGGTGTCCTCTTGCGTCGCGGTACTGCCTGCCATCCGCAGTGCGCGGATAAAGGCAGATGGATTGGCAAGTGCCAACCCGTAATGCCAGCGCTCACCGGAGTTGAGCCAAAGCGAAATGCCCGCGCCGGGGACGGGCAAGCGCCAGGCATCGGCTTTAGCAATATCGGTAACCGCGATCTCCATGCGCTGCGAACCGCGCGTGATTACCAGCATGCCGTTTTCGATAGTGAGCTGTGCGGCAAAGGCGAACAGGACACACCAGGCAATCGCCTCGGGGAGCAGGAAGATCGCCGTAAAAACGCGAATTTGCGCCAAGGTATTTCCCTGCAAAGTATCGCTGAACAGCATCATGGCTCCCATCCAGAGCAGTCCGCCACGCGCGATGCTGCGTAATATGCCGGTGGTCACACGGGCAGCCGGCGGCAATACCGTCACCCTCGCTGGAAATCGCATGACCTCGTTCGTTTCGGGTGCGTTTGCCAGCTCTTGTGTGCTGTGTCTGAGCCATGAAGAGAATGCGGCTAATACGGTCAGCGATATGAGAAATACGCTGCCTGCCAACCCCACCCAGTTACCCCATTTCACCATCAGCGTGCTCGGTGGTACAGGTACCGGGACATCGGCAATCACCAGCGTGCGTTCGCCCATACGTGCACCGGCCAGGATGCTGCCGCTGGCATCGATCACGGCGCTGTAGCCGTTGGTGGTGACCCGAAACTGAGGGAGCCGCGTTTCAATACTGCGGAAGGCCGCCACCGACTGATGCAGCTCTGCACCCTGCGGATAATTGGTGAACCAGGCATCGTTTGACATCGACAGGATGGCCTGTGCACCGAGCCGTGCGCCGTCGATGGCGAGGCCGGTATCGACATCATCAAGACAAATCAAAGGCAATACCGGAATATCGCGACCATCAGCGAGACGCAACGGAAAGACGCGGGCACCGTTACCGGGACGCCATGTACCTGTCCATGGCAACCAGCGCCGCAGCACTGCGCTGTCAAGCCATGCAGGCACGTATTCGGTAAGCGGAAACAAGCGGGTTTTCCGATAGAAACCTAGCAGACCCGCTCCGGGTACGACGAACGCCGCGGCATTGTATTCTCCGGCCGTATCGCGATCATAGGTGCCGAAGACGAAGGGTACGCCGGCCGCATTGACGATGCCCAGGATTTCCTGATCCAGTTCGGCTCCCGCTTCGCTTTTGGGATGGCTGAACGTGGTTGGATAAATAGTCTCCGACCAGAGTACCGCGTCTGCTCGCTGACGAACCACCGCGTCGTAAGTCATCGCAAAATGTTTGTCGAGCACCTCTCTCACGACGGCATGGGCGCCTTTCTCTTGCCGCTGGCGTTCGTAGTCTACGATATTCGCCTGGATCAATCCCATGCGCAGCGGTTTGCCAGCAGTTGCGGGTGCAGATATTGAGGAAAGTATGCTCAGGCTGTAGCCTGCCAGCAGTAGTGGCAACAGCGCGCTGAGTGCGAGGGGCTTGACAGTGGCGCGCCAGCCCTGCGCGCGACGCGCGATGGCAGCAGCGATGCCTTCATTCGCCAGTAATAACATGACCGTCAGACCTGCCGCACCGCCAATATCGGCAGCCTGGCGCAGCAGCCGGGATGGATAAAGTCCGTATCCGAGCGTGTCACCGAGGAGCTTCGGCACCAGCCATTCTGTCGCTACCCACGCCGCGGCTGCTGCAAATGCGCGGAGCACCGGACCATGCTGGCGGCCAGCCAGATACCGTACTATCGCAAAGGCCAGAAACTGCGGTTGAAACAGTGGCGCTGCCAGCAACAGCACCGACAAGCCGGTGACCGCGCCGAGCTGCGTATAACTGCCGATAGCAAATCCGAACCAGGCAAATACCGCTGCGGTATAGGCGACCGACATCAGATAGGCGGACACCAGCGTACCGGTCATTGTCTGCTGGCCGTTTAGCGTAAGCAACCAAGGCACAAAGAGAATAAAACCAAGCAGCCAGCCAGCGCCGCCAAGTGCATACAAACAAGACAGAAGCGCACTGGCGAGAATGCCCGTGGCAATACCTACGATGGGAGAAGAAAATAAGATCATGGAGTTCAGTGTCCGGATTTTTGTTGTTCGACAGGTGCAGGGATAACGATGTGCCGGATAGGAAAGCCGGGTGGTGCGAGTTCGGCCGGTACCACGCGATTCGCCGGGATCACGACGGGCTGTTTATTGGCGTCAAAAAACTGGTGATCAGGCGCAAACATCAGAATCGCTTCAATGCGCTGTCCGTCATCGGTGGCCTGATGATGGCGCACGTAGCCAGCAGGCAGCACGAAGTCTTCCGGTACCGCAAGCCCGGTCATCGGTGGACGGGTGCCAGGCAAAGAGAAGGCACCCAGACCCGAGTGAATACCAGCCTGATGCAGGCGTTCTATTACCTCGGGCATGGTCGGATTTTCACCGCGCATGACATAGCTGGACAGATCACGCGTCGGATCGGCATCACCTTCCGGTAAAGTCTTCGACATATCTTGCGCCGGGGTTATTGGCGTTACAGGCATCGGCGGTGGCCAGCTAGCCATACCACTTGCCGAGTTTGGCTGGGCGGCCATCCTGGCGGCGATATCGGCTGGATCCTCTGCTGAGGACAGCAACAAAAACACCAGACCGCCAGCGATTAACGCCAGCGCAATGGCGACAGCGAGGTAGGCGACGGACGGTCGCCAGGTGCGCCCGCCAGCGCCCTGTTTGGACGATGGCGGGCCAGAACGGCGCGGTGCGTTCATGGGATGGCTTGCTCCGGGTGATTAAGGTGTTGCCGGATTAAACGTCGATACCGCCCAGCCCATACGCTCATGCCCATACTGGTTCCAGATCGGATTTTTACCGCCAGTAATTGTGGTGTAGCGTGGTGCACCCGTGCCAGTGGTACTGCTAAACAGACCGGCGGAGACCGTACTGCCGTTATAAGTCGGATGGGTATCGTCAGACTGGATGTAGTCGTAGCTGCTGCTGGCCGAGACAAAGTGTGTGTTGGCGTCGCGGATAGTAGAGCGTAGTGTTGAGGTAATACGAGTGACGTAACTCGATTCGCTCTCGCCGTTCACATAGCGCAGCGCGTCGGAGTCGATCAGCCCGTCGCCATTGCTGTCGTAATCTGCACCCATGTACTGGGCAAAGTTATCCGCACACTGGAAACCTTTTTGGCGCGCAGTGTCGCACATCATGAAGTTCATCCGCGCGAGCACAGGCAGAAATTTGTCTTGCATCTTCACCGTCGCGCCGCTTGTTGCGTCTTTACATGAACTCTGTGTATTGTCCGCAGCATAGCCAGGATAATGCAGGTTCGAGACGACCTTCAGCTTGACACCGGCATAGGCGTTGGCGTTGATGTAATCCATCGCTGCCGCCACATTCGCTTTGCAGTTACTCTCTGCTGTTGTCAGCACGGTGTAATCGCAGGTGCCGGTCTGACCTTTGAAACTGGTACGTGCCTGCAAGCCATCGTTGCCACACATTTCGAACGTGACGACGCGGGTAGAGCTGGCCTGCATGTAGGATTTTTCCGCGACGATCTTGTTTTGATAAACATCTGAAGCAATTGCCCCGGATTTGGTGCGGCGTACGCTTTCGATATCGGCGTTCCATAATGCAGAGAGATATTCCGCGTCTACCGTCGGTGCTGAATATTTCGCCGCATTGCTGATCGAACCGTTGTAACCGGCATAGATAGAATCGCCATAGGCCACCACGCGGTATTTGGAGGTAGTGCCAGCCCGGTCAATGGTCCAGGAAACGTTTTGGTTCAGGGTGCTGGCCATTGCCTCCGGTCCAAACGCAAGCAGGGTAGGCAAGACAAGTGCGGGTAAGCATGTGTGTATCGCGGTACGGAATTTCCTATTCATGTTGTGTCTCCTTTGAGTGAATCTCTAGGTGGTATTTTTATCGTTATGTCGTAGTCCTATTTGCTGGCGGTTTAGTTATTGAAGATGGTCTCCTTTCAATTTTTTAGTGTGTCTGTAGCGCGGTAAAATTTTTAATTCCAGAAACGGACATGAGTACAAAAATCATCCGGTATCTGACCGGATCTGACCAGGTAAGATTTTTTTGATACGCTGTGACGTAGACCGGTGGCACAAAGACGTGGCTCGCCGATGTAGTTCGCTATCCGCGTTAGGGAGAGAGGCCTTTACCAGGGATAATTTGTGTAGCGCTTGCGGGCATGTGCGCACGGGCAGTGGCAAAGGCCTTACCGGATGTGGCCGGGGATGCGATGAACAGTACTTTTGTAAAAAGACGTATCAGCTTCATTATCAAGCTCCTGCGTGTAAACCATGGAAAGAAAAACCAGGTAAAACCGTAGAACAGAAACAGGAAAAGTGATCAGGAAATGCGTCTTTTTAGTGAGGAGATTTTTATTGGATTGAACGTGCATTCATCTCTAATCGCTGGCAAGTATCGAAACGAAGCAGCCATGTTGTCAATTTGCAATGCAACAAAAACCAGAAGAAAAAATGCCTATTTTGGACGAAAGCTTTATTCACAAACACTCTGCGTTGATTTAGTGCATCACCTCTAAACATGAATGCCGACGTTTTGATGAGTAAGCCTTGCAGTTGCAGGCGTGCGGATAGGACAAGCTTTTTTTGTACAAGCTAGGATGGCGAAGGGACAGATGAATGAAGGCAGCAAGTACTCAATTCTGTGAGAGCAAGATACATAACAATCAGAATAGTCAAAAAAATTTAAGAGAGATAAATCAAGGCAACCTATGACAAATCAGACTAAGCACGATTTTAGTAAAGTGCACCATGCCATGCAGCGTTACATCGATAAAGACATCCTGGCGGGGGTGTCAACGGCGATTCTGGCCGGACAGGATCTGCTTGATGTGCATTGCGCCGGATGGGCGGATAAAGAGAATCAGATTGCTTTACGCGAGGACCATTTATTCCGGGTGTTTTCGAATAGCAAACTGGTGACCTCGATTGCCGTATTGCAGTTAATGGAAGCCGGAAAATTACAGCTTGACGACGCCATCGAGCACTATCTGCCGCAATTAGCGCGGCGCCGCGTATTGCGTCCGGGTGCTACGAGTATTGACGATACGGAACCGGCACAATCTTCTATCACGATACGTCAGTTACTCAGCCATACGTCTGGTTTGAGCTATGGCTTACTTGATCATGGCAGTACGATTTATAAGGCGTATGTCGAGCGTAAGGTGATGAATGCGATGACGCCTCTGTCGGCGATGATTGATGTGCTGGAAGATTTACCTCTGACTTTTCATCCTGGTTCTCAATGGGAATATTCGATTGCGACCGATGTCTTGTCGCGTCTGGTTGAGGTGGTCAGTGGCATGCGTTTTGATGCATACCTGAAAGCCCATATTTTCGACCCGCTGGGTATGCATGACACGGGCTTTGTCGTTCCAGCTGATAAGCTGGACAGGCTGACGGCCTATTACGCTGGCAGCGATCCGGCCAATATTTTGCAGCGTGGCCTGAAACGTCTGGAAAAATCACCTTACCCCGGTGCTTTCGTCACGCCCGTACCTCGTTTATCGGGCGGCGGCGGACTGGTCTCCAGTTTGCATGATATGGTCGCCCTGATGCGCAGTCTGATGAATGGCGGTCCGCGTCTCTTGCGTGACGAGACCATGACACTGATGATGCAGAATCATTTACCGGAGGGCAGCGGTATCGCTTTTCCCGGGGTTGGCAATGTGCCGGGTAAAGGGTTTGGCCTCGGTGGTGCAGTGACCCTGCAACCTTCATCGATTGATCCTGCTGGTTCTGCCGGTGAATTTGAGTGGGGCGGTATCGCCGGTACGCACTGGTGGATTTCTCCGCGTCATCAGATTGCGGGTTTGCTGATGACGCAGCGCCAGATGAGTTTCTGGCATCCGTTTTCGTTTGAGTTTAAACGCCTTGCCTATCAGGCACTTGCGGTAGGTTGAGCACAGCAGCTTGATCGGATTGGCTAACCGGTTGGTTCGCATCCTGCAATTGTGAATGAGCTTGTTTGATTTTTGCCAGACCAAATAGCGGACGCAAGATCGCTATTCTGCGTACGATTTCAAACAAGCCGAAACTCAGCGTGATCGTTAGCGTGATCAGGATCACGCCTTCAAGTACGGGATTTAGTTTGGCTGGTTTGAAGAAATGCGCCATCGCGATGATCAGTGTCTGATGCAGGATATACACAGGGAAAACCGCTTCGGTTAAATAACGGCGTTTGCTACTGTCGAATTGCAGGTGCCGGTGGGCAAAGCCGCATACGGCGAGGATGGCACTCCACTGGCATAGCGCATACACCACACGTTGCAGGTGACGCCAGAATTCGATTTGCGCAGGGGGGATGATCTTGTCGCCGATGGCGTAATACACCATCAACAAGCTCCAGCAGCTCAGGGCAAGACCAAGATTTATCCAGCGTTGCTGATCGACATTGGCCCAGAATGTGGTCTGCGTCGCCATGAGTGCACCGAGTAAAAACACCATAAAATAGTTCGCATGGTTATACCAGTCGTTCACCAGCGCATGGGTAGACGGGAATTGCGAAAACAAGGTGATCCGTTCCAGTGCCAGGATTGCCAGCGGAATCAGAATAATTTTCCAGCCACACAACCAGCGTCCGAGAAACTCTGAGAACGCGTCAAAGCGCTTACCCAGACTCAGCATCAGTGCACCAAGTAATATGCTGTAAGTCCAGAGGTAAACGACGAACCAGAGATGATTCCAGGTGGGCAGGCGCAGGCAGCCGTCTTTGTCGCAAAAGCCGTGGTAGCCCTTCAGATACAGTTGCATGAAATCGAGATAGCTGCCCTGATACGCAATTTTCTCTACGACCTCAAAATAGGATTGAGGCGGCACGATTACCAGCATGCCAAACAGGAGTGGAATCAGCAGGCGACTGCTGCGTTGTCGCATGAACTGGCTGGCACTCAGCTTTTTCAGCATAAAAGCAGATGCCACACCTGAGATCATAAACAGCAGGCTAAGCCGCCACGGCGACGACAGCATCATCAGCGGCTCTATCGCATCGCTGGCAAAATCACTTTTGATATGAAAACCCCAGGTCACGTAATACATACCTGTGTGATACACGATCAATAGCATAAAGGCGACAATGCGTACCCAGTCCAGAAAGTACAGACGGGATGCCGATGTTATCGATAACGGTGTAGCGTGTTGATTCATGGTGATCACTTCTGAGAGGTGAGAACGGATTTCAGAATAAGTGCCACGATGCGACTGATCCAGCGGAATGGGGCGAAACGGGTGCTAGTTGGGGCGAGACGGATTCGCCTGTATTTTTTCGATGAGTTCTAGCCGGTACTGGCGGCTGCAAGCAACATGTTCACCAGAGCGCAGTACGATTTCTGCATCGCCTTTTTCCAGCGAAATAATCCGGTCTATCCAGTCTAACTGCACTGCAGCGCGGCGATGGCAGCGGGCAAACTGCGTACCCAAAGTGTCGAGCAGGCTGCTCAGGGTCTGACGCATCAGGGGATGCTCATGTTCACAATGCAGAACTACATAATTATCGGCAGTTTCTATCCAGCGTATCTGTTCGGTACGGACCACACGGGTGACGCCGCGCTCCGTGATCAGTAATTGCTGTACCGGGTACGCCGCCGTTGGCGGTGTTAGCAAAGGGAGCTGGTTATCTGACAGACGTTCTTGCAACCGGGTTCGTACTCTCATCAAGGCGCGCTGTAAACGCGCCTGATCATAGGGCTTCAGCAGATAATCAATCGCATTGGCATCAAATGCGCGGATCGCATATTGATCATAGGCCGTCACGAAGACGATCAGCGGTGCAGGCGAGGGGAGAGACGCCGCCAGCTCAATGCCAGTGACCTCGGGCATCTGGATATCGAGGAAGGCGACATCCGGTTGAAATTCTGCAATGATGTGCAGCGCTTCATAGGCGTCCCGTGCTTCCTGTATGGCGCTGATACCGGTTTCATGATTCAATAGCCTGCGCAGTTTATCTCTGGCCGGACGTTCGTCATCTACGATCAGTATGCGCATGGCAAACGCATTTCCGCCTGCACACCGGCAGGCTCAAGTTGCACGAGCGTCAGGCTGGCGGCATCACCATACATCAGCGCCAGTCGTTCACGTATATTGCGCAATCCAAATCCCGGATTAGCGCTGCTGGCTTTGAGCGTACCCTGATCGTCACTTAATCTGATTAGCAGCGACTGACCTTCGCGCTGCGCCACAATCCGTATCTGCGTGAGCTGTCGGCATTGCTCGACCGTGTGTTTGAAAATATTTTCCAGCAAGGGTTGCAGACTCATGACTGGCAATGTGCAGGCCAGTGCATCCTCGTCGATCTGCCATGTGATGGCGACTCTGTCTGCATAGCGTTCTGCCATCACCTGAGCGTAACCGCGCACCAGTCGTAATTCTGTAGCCAGTGGCGCTTCATGTAGTTCACTGACTTCCAGCGTGGCACGTAAGACATCGGCTAACTGGATTAAGGTCGCATCAGCGCGCTCGACATCGGTATGCATCAAGGAGGAGATCGTGTTCAGGGCATTGAATAAGAAATGCGGCTGCATCTGCTGCGACAGTCTTTGCAATTGCGCCTGGCGGAATAAAGCATTTGAGCGTTCGGTGGCGAGTTTTTCTTTGATCAGGTTAAAGTAAGACAAAATCCCGAACAGGATCACGGTAAACAATCCAAAAAATATCGAGAGTTTTAATGACTCATAAAAATATAACTGCGGCCAGGAGTCGTGCCGGTACGTGGTAGCCATCCAGTAATACACCAGATGGCGTATTCCAAACGTGAGAGGTACAAAGCTTAGGCATATCAGCGGCATGCACAGCAATTGCACGCCGAACCAGCGCCATGGGGTTGCCAGCAGATAGTCATACTTTTGCGTGAAGCATCTTTGCGTCAACCACAGCGACAGGCCGACCACCGCAGAGGAACTCTCCCACAAGATCGGTTGCCATATGGCGGTGCCGCCTTCACGGCGATAGTCCTGGATGGCGACCAGCACCATCAATAAGGTGAATAGTAGCCATGCAATACCGGTCGTGATTTTGCTACGGGTTGAGAACATGGCTGCCTGATCTTGGTTTCAGAAAATGATTAAACTTGAAATGATTCGACCTGCGACGACGTAAGCGTTTTCTGGCCGGATTGGCTGGCGATTTTATCCAGTGCCGATTGCCAGGCACGCATATGCCACTGGCAGTCGATTGTACCGATGACTTCACCTGTTTCGGCGATGCCCTCGACAGGACCATGAAACACGGCAAACATGACGGTACCTTCCGGACTGACAGGACGGTGTATTGCGCCATCTTTTTCAAGCAGATAATCGCCTGCAACAAAGCGAGTCACCGGGTCGTCGTGGTAATGGAAGCTACCTTCGAGAATATAGCCTTCGACCGCACCGACATGGCGATGTAAGGGTGCCAGGCTGTCTTTTTCGACTTTGATCATCAATGAGAAACGCCCGCTGTCCGGATCAGCGCTGAGTAATTTGAATTGCGCGCCAGGCATCGCCCAGCGCACCCAGGGTAAATCGGCGCAGTGGGTAGAGAATAATGTGGCAGAGGTACTGGCAGAGTGACCGCCAGGACTATGTAAGGTATTTGTATTCATAGCAATATTTTCGCATGTCAGCAGGGATTTCGGTCAGAAAGACGCTGTTACAAATATTTTGGTGCAGCGCACAAAAAACCGCTTGACCGTTAAAAATAAGCGTGTAGAATAAGAATTGTTGCGGTGCACCATTTGGTAAATGAGATGGAAAGCGCTGTGAAAATCCTCATTTTTTTATCATTTTTCCTCAGGAGAACACCATGTTTACAACACCAGAACAATTTATCGCTGCGACTAAATCCAGCCTCGAAGCGCAATTCGCTTCTTTGACAGCATTGAACAAAAAAGCATTTGAAGGTTTGGAGCAACTCGTTGCTTTGAACGTCAATGCGGCTAAAGCAAGTATCGAAGAAGGTACTGCCGCTGCTAAGCAACTCGTTAGTGCAAAAGATCCAAAAGAATTCTTTTCTTTGACAGCTGCTCAAGCACAACCAAGTGCAGAAAAAGCCTTGGCTTATGGCCGTCACCTGGCATCGATCACTTCCGCTACTCAAGCTGAATTCACTAAAGCAGTTGAAGCCCATATCGCTGAGACAAACACGAAAGTTGTCGCTTTGATCGACGAAGTCACAAAAAACGCACCGGCTGGTTCCGAGCAGGCAGTAACGGCGTTGAAAGCTGTTGTCGGTAATATCAATGCAGGTTACGAGCAATTGTCTAAAACTAGCAAACAAGCAGTACAGACGCTGGAAGACAATCTGGCAAAAGCAACTCAGCAATTTACACAAGCTGCTGAAAAAACTACTCGCAGCAAGAAGTAATCTGACGCAAGTCATGACTGTCAGGTGATTGTGCTGCGTTAATTAACGCTAATACCAAGGTAAGCACAAATTATCGCTACATCACTGACACTTCGCATCAAAAAAATAGGCCCACGGAAACGTCGGGCCTATTTTTTTGCCTAAAACGTCGATCCCACAGGCGCTATCTGCGCGCTGGCATTAAAATACCGTCACACATCAGGCTCTATGAAGAGCATTTCAACTAGGAGAATCAAATGCAAGACGTCGTCATCGTTGCTGCAGGTCGCACCGCAGTAGGCAAATTTGGTGGTTCACTGGCAAAAATCGCCGCATCCGATCTGGGCGCGCATGTTATCAAAGGCTTGTTAGCCAAAACGGGTTTGAGCGCTGATCTGATTAATGAAGTGATCCTGGGTCAGGTTCTGACCGCGGGCGTAGGACAAAACGCAGCGCGTCAAGCCGTCATCAAAGCGGGTTTGCCGACTATGGTGCCTGCATTCACGATCAATAAAGTCTGCGGTAGTGGTCTCAAGGCGACACATCTCGCCGCCCAGTCGATCAAAGCCGGTGACGCCGATATTATTATTGCCGGTGGACAGGAAAACATGAGCGCATCGCCACACGTGCTGAATGGCTCGCGCGACGGTTTCCGCATGGGTGACACCAAACTGGTCGACACCATGATCGTCGATGGCTTGTGGGACGTGTACAACCAATACCACATGGGTATCACTGCCGAAAACGTCGCCAAGAAATATGGTGTGACTCGCGAAGAACAAGACCTGTTCGCACTGGCATCACAAAACAAGGCAGAAGCTGCACAAAAAGCAGGTAAGTTTGCGGATGAAATTATTCCGCTGGAAATCGCCAGTAAAAAAGGCACAACCGTGTTCGATAGTGACGAGTTCATCAAACACGGTGCAACGCTGGAATCTCTGGCAGCATTGCGTCCGGCATTCGACAAGAACGGCACCGTCACCGCAGGCAATGCCTCCGGCCTCAACGATGGCGCAGCCGCTGTCATCATGATGTCAGCACGCAAAGCCGAAGAGCTGGGTCTGCCAGTACTGGCGCGTATCAAAGCCTACTCCTCCGCCGGTGTTGATCCGACCATCATGGGCATGGGCCCGGTACCCGCAGCACAACTCTGCCTGCGCAAGGCTGGCTGGACTCATCAAGACCTTGATCTGATGGAAATTAACGAAGCCTTCGCTGCACAGGCAATCGGCGTGAACAAAGAAATGGGCTGGGACACCAGCAAGATCAACGTCAACGGCGGGGCGATCGCAATCGGCCATCCTATCGGCGCATCAGGTGCTCGTATTCTGGTAAGCCTGATCCATGAAATGATACGTCGTGACGCCAAAAAAGGCCTGGCAAGTCTGTGTATCGGTGGTGGTATGGGCGTCGCACTGGCGATTGAGCGCTGATTTTAGTGGCTGAATTTTACTCAATACGGCCCAGTATTGCTTAGCCTTAACGGTTGTTGTTTAGTGTCAGCTAATTGCTGACCAGATATTAAAAAATCCCCGCCAGTGAACTGAGCGGGGATTTTCTTTTGATGCGTTGGACGACCTCTCTGAGGATACGTCAAACGCAAAAGCTGGTGGATGGTATTAGTGAATACCGTGCATTTTTCTATGCATCCATTTATTCAGCATCATGAATACCAGGCCGGCTGTAATCGGGATGATGGTAAAAATCAGGAAGAACGTCGACAAAGAATAAGTCTCAGAAATGTGATCGATATAGCTTCCGGTAAAACCAGCGAGTTTGTTCGCGATGGCCGTATTCACATACCAGACGCCAAACATCAGGCCCAGCAAACGCGGTGGCGCCAGCTTACTGATGTAGGACAGGCCGACAGGGGAGATACACAATTCACCCATCGTATGGAATAGATAGGCAACAATCAGGAAAACCATGCTGACGGACGCGGTTTTCGCACCTGCCGGGATGCTCGCTGAGCCGTAAGACAAGGCTGCGAAACCCAGACCCAGCAAAATCAAGCCGACCCCGAACTTTACCGGGCCGCTAGGATTCCAGTATTTTTCCCAGATCTTGGAAAACATCGGCGCGAGAATCACGATAAAGAAGGAGTTCAGAACACCGAACCAGGTGGCCGGTACGCTAGATTGATCAAGAGAAAATTCACGTGACAGCATCCAGATTACCAGCGACCAGATCAAGGCCATACAGACCACTAGCAGTATGTTAGACATCAGGTATTTTTTCGCGGTACCGCCGAATAATTTCACCAGCAACCAGGACAGGATGAAGGTCGGGATGATCGTGATCAGCGTATTGATGATTTTAAAAGTCATGCCGCTGGTACCGGCTAAAGTACGGTCGGTGTAGTCAGCCGCAAAAATCGTCATAGAACCACCGGATTGCTCAAACGCAAACCAGAAGAAGATCGTGAAGAATGAAAAGACGCAGATAGCTTTCAGGCGATCGGCAACAATATGGGGTTCGGCTTCTTCATGCACGACTTCTTCAGTTTTTTGCGATTTGGATAAACCGATCTGACCAAAAATACCTTGTGCAAAATAGAATTGCACCGCGCCCAGCATCATGAAGGCACCGGCGAGACCGAAGCCCAGTGACCAGGAGATTTTTTCGCCAATATAACCGCACAACAAAATACCGAAGAACGCACCGGAGTTCACGCCCATGTAGAACAGTGTGTAACCACCGTCGCGGCCGCCTTCATTGTCCTTGGTGTACAACTGACCAACGATCGCCGAGATATTTGGTTTAAACAAACCTGTACCGGCAACGACCAGACCCAGGCCGGTATAAAACATGGTCGGTGTGTCAAACAGCAAACACGCGTGACCGGCAGCGATTACGAAACCACCCAAAACCACGGCTCTGCGGCTACCGAGGATACGGTCGGCGATATAGCCGCCCAGAATCGGCGTCAGATAAACCAGGCCGGTGTACCAGCCATATAAGGCTGTCGCATCAGCGCGGGTCCAGCCCCAGCCGCCTTTTGCCACTTCCGTGACCAGGAACAGCACGAGCAAAGCGCGCATACCGTAGTAAGAAAACCGTTCCCACATTTCTGTGAAAAACAGGACAAACAGACTATCTGGATGCCCCAGGATAGTGTGCGCACCTGGCGTTTGAATTTTGTTCAAAGTGCTCTCCGTGATTTATTTTGGATAAAAAATTTGCGTTGTTCGCAAAGTTATTTTCATTAAAAGCTTCTAAATGATGTGAATTAGGTCAATTCGGCGCGTAGCTTAACATGCCAGTAAAAGCGGCTGAAACTAGATGTGTTGCGTCGCAACAAATACGTCGAATAAAAGACGCGAATTGTTGCGAAAGTGCAGGTAACGTGGATCATTTACCTAAACTAGATAAAGATAAACATTGCCATTTAGTTACTGCTCTGAAATAATCGTCCGCACTCTTGCTGACAATCTGGTGCTGGATTGTCATTAGCGTTACCAAATTGCGCATTGTGGAAAGTGTTCCACATGGTTTTCTTTCACTTGTAAGGCAGATGCTGCACATGAGTTCTTTGCTCCCACGTCCTTCTTTACCTTATGTCCAGCTAGAAGAGGGGCGGGATTACTGGATATTAGACAACGCGCTGGCTGATCCCGACGCGGTCAGGGCGCGTATTCTGGCGCGCAATGACTGGCAACTGGGTTTGCCCTATGCGCAAGAGACCTGGCCGGGCAAACGCGTACATGAAGCACTGCTGCCGGATGAAATTGCGGTCATCGAAGACTGGGTGAAGGCCGCGACAGGCAAAGATAAATTGTGGGTCACCACAGCACCGGGCGGACTAAAGCTGGATCACAATGTCGCGCAAATGGTCGGCGAAACCGAAAGTGTGGCTCGCCCTCATACGGATAGCCGGATATTTTGCCGCTATGCCGCGGTTATCTATCTCAATCCCGATGCACCGGAGGACGCTGGTACCAGTGTATTTCGCTTGCGTTATCCCGACGGCACTCTGAGCGGTAATCTGTGTCCCGCGCCACACAGAAACTTGGTCGATGCCCTGAAAGTCCGGTTTTTACCGCCACAAGCCTGGAAAGAGGATTTGCGGGTTCGAAATGTGTACAACAGGCTGATCGTGTACAAAGCCAATCTGGTACACAGCGCGACCCGTTATTTTGGTCATGATGATCAGAGCAAACGCCTGACCACGGTTTTTTTCTGGATGACTGACGACTAGACTCGCGATTTTTACCAGGTGAGGATTTACGCAAAATGACAGTTTGTTGACTATCCTACACATTGAATCCGCAGGCTGGACGCGGCTTTCCAAGGGTTTTCGTGCCAATAGGCGCACTGCGCTTGCGGATTCGTTTTGTGAATTTCTAAAAACCCTTTAATCGGTATTCCATGAAGCCGCTTACCCCTGTCTTTTCTCTGTGTCTCCGTGTCTCTGTGGTGAGAAGTTCTGGTTTTTACATAAGTCCAATGCTAATGAGTCACAAAAAGACGGAACGAATCCGTGTCCTTCCGTTCCAATAAGAGCATCGCTTTATCAACAAAGACATCAACAAAGACATCAACAAAGACATCAACAAAGACATCAACAAAGACATTAACAAAAATATCAACAACGTATTAATAACAACATCAACAAAAAAGGACATCAAGATGAAGTGGAAAACCCTACTTGTCTCCGGCAGTCTGCTCGTGAGCATGGCTGGTCTGGCGGGCAGTGCCCAGGCGTTGAGCGCCGATCAGGTCAAAACCTTTACGCTGCCGAATGGCATGAAATTTCTGGTGTTGGAGAGTAGCACCATCCCGAACGCGAATATGTACACCTACTGGAAAGTCGGATCGCGCAATGAAGTACCGGGCATCACCGGCTTGTCGCACTTCTTTGAACACATGATGTTCAATGGCTCAAAAAAATTCGGCCCCAAACAGTTCGATCGCGTCATGGAAGCCAGTGGAGGTGCCAATAATGCCTACACCAATAATGATTTGACGGTATATCAGGACTGGTTCCCGGCGGCGGCATTACCGACAATTTTTGATCTGGAAAGCGACCGTATCGCGAACCTGTCGATTGATCCAAAAATGGTTGAGAGTGAACGCGGCGTGGTGCTATCCGAGCGCAGCACCGGCCTGGAGAATTCGAACCTGCGCGCCTTGTGGGGAGAAGTTTATTCCGCAGCTTTTACCGCACACACTTACGCGATTCCGACAATCGGTCATGAGTCTGATATCAAATCATGGACGCAAGACGATCTGCAACGCTATTTTAATGTCTACTACGCGCCGAATAATGCGGTTGCCGTTATCGTTGGCGACGTCAAAGTAGATGAAGTCAAACGTCTGGCAGAACAGTATTTTGCCAAAATCCCGCAGCGTGCCTTGCCTCCGGCAGTACGGACCGTCGAGCCTGAGCAAAAAGGCGAGCGTCGTGTGTTTGTCCTTAAAGAATCCGCGACCAGCGCGAATCTGATGGTGTCTTATAAGATGCCAGCGACCAATCATCCTGACTACTACGCACTCAGCGTTTTATCCAGCATCCTGACCGATGGTAAAACGTCGCGCCTGTACAAGGTACTGGTAGATACGCGCCTGGCAACCAGTGTCGGTGCCGATCATGGCAAAGCTTTTGATCCTGGCCTGTTCAATTTCTTTGCCGTAGCTGCGAACAAAGTACCGGCTGGCAAAGTTGAGCAAGCGCTGCTGGCTGAGCTCGACAAGCTGATGAAAGACGGTGTCAGTGAAGACGAATTGCAAAAGGTGAAGAATCAGAAGCTGCTGAATTTTTATCGCGCACAAGAAACCATCAATGGTAAAGCCGCCCAGCTCGGTGAGTATGAAGTGTATTTCGGCGACTTCAAAAAATCCTTTGAGGCACCGGATGCCTATCGCAAACTGAGTGTGGCCGATATTAAAAATGTCGCTACAAAATATTTCAAAAAATCACAACGCACCGTCGGTGTATTAGCGGCGAGTGAGGAATAAGACAATGACTAATAAATTACTCAATATTCTGGTGCCGGGCATGACGTCCGTGATTTTGCTGAGTGCGGCGACTGTGATGACATCGGCCACTGCGGCTGATTTTCGCTTGCCGGCATTTGAAACCAGCAAACTGTCGAACGGTTTGACTGTCTATTTGATGGAACGCCATGATGTTCCCTTAATCGCAGTGCGCGCTGTAGTCAAAGCCGGCGCGGTCAGTGACGCACAGCAGAACGGTCTCGCCAACCTGACCGGAGATGCTTTGTTACTTGGCAGCGCCAGGTTTGATAAAAAAACGATCGATCAAAGTTTCGATTTTCGCGGAGCACGAATCAGCAGCGCGACCGGAGCAGAGTCAACGTCGCTGGTAGCGGATTTTGCCAAAGACGATGCTGCAGTGCTGATGCCGATTTTTGCGGATGTACTTCAGCACCCACAATTTGATGCGGAAGAATTTGGCAAACTGCGTGCGCGTACGGTCGATGGTCTCAAGCAAATGAAAGAGAGTCCGCGCAACGTTACACAGAACTATTTCCGCAGCATGTTGTTTGGCAACGGTGCCTATGCGAATGCCGGTAGCGGAACGGTGAATAGCGTCACCGCATTGCAAACCGCCGATGCACAACTATTCCATAAGAACTTCTATCGTCCTGATAATGCGGCACTCGTCGTGGTCGGTGATTTCAAGGCCACGGCAATGCGTGCGCAACTGGAAAACCTGTTTGGCAAATGGCAATCAGCAGGTACTCTGCCCAAGCCTGCCGACAATGGCAAAGTGCAGGCTGACAAAGCGCGGGTCTGGCTGGTGAATAAATCTGACGCGGTAGAAACGACTTTCCTGTTCGGTGGCGCAGGGATTGCCCGTAACGATCCTGACTATGTCCCGCTGCAAGTGCTGAACACGATTCTGGGCGGTCGGTTTACCTCCTGGTTAAACGACGAATTACGCGTTAATTCTGGCCTGACTTATGGCGCAAACAGTGCGTTTTCTCCGCTATCTCAGGCCGGAACGTTTGCCGTATCGAGTTTTACGGCCACGCCAAAAACCGAGGCGGCGCTGGCATTGGCCTACAAAACTTATCAGCGTCTGTGGAATAAAGGCGCTGATGCGGGCATTGATATAGCAACGCTGGATTCTGCCAAGGCCTATGTCAAAGGACAATATCCGCCACGCTTTGAAACCAACCAACAACTGTCTGGTTTGCTGAGTGAAATGTATGTTGCCAGAGTCGGTCGTGAACAGATCGACAATTTTATGCGCGACGTCGATAGTCTGACGCCAGAAAAAGCCAGACAATTAGTGGATAAGCACTTCCCTAAGGATAAGCTGCAATTATTATTAATCGGCAAGGCAGAAGCGATACGCGGTATTGCAGCGCAGTACGGCGAGGTCACTGAGCTGGATATTACGGCGAATGGTTTCGCACCGCCTGTGACAAAATAAAGGCATGTTAATGCGGCAGAATCTGACAGAGTTTTCCGCATTGACCCGTCTTGTTTTATGGTTCCGGTTGATCGGTTCGCCGGACCCAGTTTGCATCTAACCCGAATTAGATTCGAATCTAATTCGAATCTAATTCGAGCCTAAGGCGAGGTTAACAAAGGCAACGGCGGCAGCTCGCTGCCGTCTTTTCTTTTTCGAGGCATGATCATGATGGTTCCCACACCGATTCAATTATTTTTACCGCTGCTGACAGGCCTTAGTCTGTTGTTGCCCGCCTCAGCAAGCGCCGCCGAAAGTCCTGCCGTGAATACTACTTATCAGTTACCTGCCGCCGAATTACAAGCCGTAGTTGACGCGCCGCGTGGCCCGTCATTCCAGATGGGGCCGCAACGTAAAGTCGCCTTGCTGGTGAGCTTGCCTGGCTTGCCCGGGATTGCCGATGTTGCGCAACCGGAGCTAAAGCTGGCAGGTTTGCGCATTAACAGCAAACTCCGCACCGCCAGCCGTTTCGAGTTTGGTGACGGCATGTCCTTGCTGGATGTGGCTTCCGGCAAGATACGCACTATCACCGGGCTGCCTGCCAATCCGCGTATCGCCGATACTGCCTGGTCGGCAGACGAGCGCTGGATTGCGTTTAGTCGCTGGAGCGACACGGGTGTTGAGTTATGGTTGCTGGATGTAGACAAGGCCAGTGCACATCGCCTGATCAAAGAGCCTTTGAATGCCGTCGCGGGAGCCGGATTTAGCTGGCTGAACGGCCTTAGCCGTGCTGATAAAGCAGAAGCGCCACAAAAATTACTGGTACGTCTGAATCCGTTGAAGCAGGCTGCTGCCCCCGTCGCGCCCATCGCACCGGCTGGTCCGAATACGCAAGAAAGTCTGGGTGGCAAAGTCACGCAAAACCGTACCTATCCCGACATGCTGAAATCACCCGCTGACGCTGATCTGCTGGACTGGCAATTGCAAAGCCAGCTTGCCGTCGTCACGACTAAAGGCGAGGTGCAACGTATCGGTCAGGCCACGGTTTTGCTAGCGGCGCAATCTTCTCCGGATGGTAAATATATTCTGGCGACACAGCTGCGCCGTCCGTATTCCAACATGCTGCCGATTTCGCGTTTTCCGCAATTGGTTGAGATGTGGGATATGCAGGGGAAAAAACTGAAAACCATGACCGAGCGTCCATTACGTGATCGCCTGCCGCCGGGCAATGATGCGGTGCAGACCGGTCCGCGTAATTACGGCTGGCGCAGTGATCAGCCTGCTACCTTGTATTGGGCCGAGGCACAGGACGGAGGCGATCCGAATGTCGAGGCGACAATCCGCGACAGTCTGTTTCAGCAAGCCGCCCCGTTCGATGCAGCACCACAAAAATTACAAGATCTGGCAACACGTTTCGCGGATGTGGACTGGGGTCGGGATGATCTCGCTCTGGTGACAGAATTCTGGTGGAAGACCCGCGACCTCAAGACCTGGCGGATTTCGCCCGGATCGTCAGCACAGCAGGCACAGTCCACGCCGCCCGAGCTACTGTTTTCGCATAAATCTGAGGACCGTTACGCCGATCCCGGCAGTCCGTCCAAGCGTATCAATGAGTTTGGTCGTGCCGTGCTGCGTACGGCGGCGGATGGTCATAGCCTGTTCCTGATCGGTGCCGGTGCCAGTCCTGAGGGCGATCGTCCTTTCCTCGATAGCTTTGATATGAAGACCAGACAAAGCACGCGTCTGTGGCGCTCTGCCGCACCGTATTACGAGCATGTATTGACGGTATTGGATGATGCTGGCAAGCAGGTTATCACTAGCCGTGAAGCTAGCGATGAGCGGCCTAATTTTTACTTGCGCGATCTGACGGGTCATGCCGAGCTGCGCGCATTGACGCAGTTTCCGCATCCGACGCCGCAATTTAAAGGAGTGCAAAAACAGCAGATCAATTACACCCGCGCTGATGGCGTTGCTCTGTCGGCGACCTTGTATCTGCCACCTGGCTACGATCCCAAACGTGACGGCCCTAGACCCATGCTGATGTGGGCTTATCCGGAAGAGTTTAAATCTGCCGCAGCAGCAGGACAGGTCAAAGATTCGCCTTATAAATTTAACCGTATCAGTTACTGGGGGCCGCAAATTATGCTGGCGCGCGGTTACACGGTGCTCGATCATCCGGCAATGCCGATCGTCGGGGAAGGTAAACAAGAACCGAATGACACTTACCTGCCGCAACTGAAAATGGACGCCGAGGCTGCCGTCAACGAGGTCGTGCGTCTGGGCGTGGCGGACCGTAACAAGATCGCAATCGGCGGTCACAGCTACGGTGCGTTTATGACCGCGAATCTGCTGGCGCATACGCGCTTGTTCCGCGCCGGAATTGCCCGCTCAGGTGCCTACAACCGCAGCCTGACGCCCTTTGGTTTTCAATCCGAGGACAGAAATTTCTGGGAAGCGAAAGACGTATATCAGGCCATGGCACCATTCAATTTTGCGAATCAGATCAAAGACCCGATTTTGTTTATCCATGGCGAGCAGGATAATAATTCCGGGACCTTTCCTATCCAGAGCGAGCGCATGTATCAGGCTTTGCAAGGTCTGGGGGCAGTCACCAAACTGGTCATGCTGCCTAACGAGAGCCACGCTTACCGCGCGCGTGAATCGATTTTGCAGATGCTGTGGGAGCAGGATCGCTGGCTGGACAAGCATGTGAAAAACGCCCCACCACTAGTTGAGACAACAAAATAAGCATCAAGCCAGGTCTCAAACCTGGGCTGAAGCAGCGCTCCGGTGTGCTATCACCAGCTCAGGTTGTTACTATATGAGTGATGAATAGCGAAAAATAGGGGAGTATGTTGATTTCATCGTCGATTCCGCACTGTTTATATGCGGAATCGACGTGTTGTTATTGATACTCTACCCTAGTACCATTAATATCGTTGATCGATTTGTGTCTGGTACAAATTGGCACAAGTCGATGCTTTTCATTTATGATGTTTCTGACACCACAAATCCTATCTGCCATGCTAAAAGCGGTCATCCTAGATAATCAAGCGGTCGCACGTAATTTGCTGAGTTCGGTATTGACCAACGGCGGTCATGAAGTGATCGGTGACGGCAACATCAGCCCCGCATCCCTGGCGCGCATGGTCAAGCTCAGGCCTCAGGTAATTTGTGTTGATATCGGTGAAACCGATCAGGGTGGATTAAACGTACTCGATACCATCCGCGCGGAAATACCCAAGGCGCTAGTTTTTCTGGTCTCGGCAAAGATCGATGCGCAAACGCTGGAAGCCGCCAAGCAGCGCGGTGTTCAGGGTTTTATCGTGAAACCGTTTAACTCAGTCGCCGTCCTGACCTCGATCCGCAATACCATCATCCGCCTCGCCAAACAGCAAAGTACCAAGCCCGCTGATGAAACGGGTGGAACGGGAGGGGTAGCGGATAAGCTCAATAAACTGGATGAAAGCCCCGCCGCAGAATAAGTCCTCTGCTTCCGTCCCGACTTTGTGCAGGTTCATCCTGCCAGAGCAGATTTCATCGCATTCTTCCAACAGTCTCTTTCATTGCCTTACATTGGCAGCATCAACGTAAGGATTAGCCATGACAACGATTTTGCCCAATACTGATACTGAACGCCGTTTGCAAGACCAGCCCTTGCCCTCAGAAGTTTCGCTGCAAAGCGATACCTGGCTAACCCGTGCGCGTAACTATCCTGTGTTTTCCCGCACCTGGTATCGTTACCGCTCGCTGGCATGGTTTGGCGTGCTTGCACCGGCGCTGGTGGTGATTGCCGGTATCGCGTGGGTGCTGAGTTCCGATATGCGAAAGTTTTTGACGGTCGCGATTCCGACGACCTTGGGCTTTACCACCTTACATTTGCTCGGCACCGCCGGAGCGGTATGGGTCAGGCAAAAAGCCTATAAAGAAACCAAAGAAGCCATCCTGCTGATCGGCATCTTGTTACTCGGCGCTGCCGTGAGTTACGGCATATTTGACGGTACACGTTATCTCGCTAAATACATTTCTTATGGCGACGGCAATATCACCATCAGCATCGGCGCATCGTCAGGATCTGGTAGTAAATCGAAACATGCGGGCAATAAGCTGAATTCAGCATCAGCATCAGCATCAGCATCAGCATCAGCATCAGCATCAGCATCAGCGAGTGGTGGTCCGGCGACATCTTTAGATAGTAACGCCGATACCAAAGCCGAGACGGAAGACAAAGAAGAAGACCCCGCAGATGCCGGTGTGATGGTCGGTAAGTTCGTGAGTTTTGTCCTGATGGCGAGCGTCTTGCTCTATGTCGGTGGCGGCGTCGACTTCTGGCTATTTTTTCGTCAGCGTAAACGCCTGCTGGAAGCTTTGCAATTACAAGAGCTACAACTGGAGCAAAGTGCCAGGCGCGAGGCGGAATTGCGTTTATCGGTATTGGTTGCGCAGGTCGAGCCACATTTTTTATTCAATACGCTGGCAGGAGTGCGTTCGGCGATTTTGACCGAGCCTGCCCGTGCTACGGCGATCGTGGATCATCTGGTCGATTACTTGCGCGCCACGATTCCGCAGATGCGCAGCGACGGCAGCTCTGAGCAGGCGCGGCTGGCACAGCAGCTGGAGGCGGCGCGTGCGTATCTGGCGTTGATGCAAGCCAGGATTCCACGCCTGAGTTTTAGTGTGGAGTCTGATGTGAGCGATGCCGCCTTGCCGCCGCTTATGCTGATTTCGTTAGTCGAGAATGCGATCAAACATGGTATTGAACCCAAGATTGGCCCAGCCCATATCGCCGTCACAGCCCGCAGCATTATGCAGCAAGGCGAAGCGATGCTGGAACTGGTTGTCGCCGACGACGGCGTTGGTTTTGGCGGCTCGACTTCGGGCAGCGGCATTGGTCTTGCCAATATCCACGAGAGACTGAGCGCCATGTACGGCAAGCGTGCCGAACTGGTGCTGAAGGCCCGTGCCGAGGGCGGTGTTGCCGCGATTATTCGCCTACCTCTGACTCAATAAATAAGGACAGGTTATGACTACCGCTATCATTGCTGACGACGAAGATCTTCCGCGTAAAGAGCTGCGCCGTATGCTGGCCGAGATCTGGCCAGAGCTGGTGATTCTGGCTGAATGCGAGCACGGCGCTGATGCACTGGAAGCGATTCATCAACATGCACCGGATATCGCATTTCTCGATATCCGTATGCCCGGCATGTCGGGACTTGACGTTGCCCACGCCGTCAAAGGACGCTGCCATGCGGTATTTACCACGGCGTATGACAGCCATGCGCTGGATGCTTTTGCCGCCGGTGCTGTCGATTATTTATTAAAACCGGTTTCTGCTCCACGCTTAAAAGAGGCCGTGGCCCGCTTGCAAGAGCGCTTTGCCAGCAAACAGGTCGCCCCCGATGTCAGTCAGCTCATGCTGGAATTAGACAAGCGTCTGCGTGCCCCCGCGGCGGAGCGGATACGCTGGATCAGCGCCAGTGTCGGCGATACGATTAAGATGTTCCCGGTAGAGAAAATTCTCTTCTTCAGCTCGGACGAAAAATATACGCGCGTTGTCAGCACCGATGATGAAGCCCATGTACGCAAGCCCTTGAAAGAAATTGTCGATGGTTTGGATCCGGAATCGTTCTGGCAAATTCATCGCAGCGTCGTCGTACGCGCCGATGCGATCTCTAGGGCGCATCGGGATGAGATGGGTAAATACACCGTTGAATTACGTGGTTGCAGCGAAAAACTCAAAGTCAGTCAGGCCTATGCATGGCGCTTCAAGCCTATGTGAATTTGTGTCGTTGCCTTAATCCGGTTTTTCTCATAGACGGCATCATCTCCTTTAAAATTCCGGTTATATTTTTACTTAGAAATTAACTTACATGACCATACTCACTACTCAACGACTACGTCTGGAACCGATGACAGATGCGCATGCCGATGGTTTATTCGCGATGAACAGTGATCCTGAGGTGATGCGTTATATCACAGGCAAAGCAGATACCCGCGACGACACGCTCGCCATGATAGAGCGCGTCAAAGCACGCTGGCTGGAGTTCGGGTTTTCCTGGTGGAGCTTTGTCGAACTGGAGAGCGAGCAAATTATCGGCGCCGGCTGCATTCAGCATTTGGGCAGAGATCCGGCCAATCCTCTGGAGACCGGCTGGCGTTTGCGTCAGGATAAATGGGGTCAAGGCTTCGCATCAGAAGCAGCAGAGGCCATGGCAAGCTTTGCATTCGATACCCTCAAAGGCGACTTGCTCTGCGCTGTCTGCCATCAGGATAACAAGGCATCCGCTCACGTCATGAAAAAACTGGGTATGCAGTATCGCGGTATCGAACGATGGTACGAGATGGACACGGCGGTGTACGACATCACGCGTGCTGCCTGGAAGGCTCGCTCACATTAAGGTCTGTGTAAAGATAAAGAGACGTTGCTCTTTGTTGTTTAAACTTTTAACTACCAAGGTTACGCAAAGGTAAGACCGGAGCTATACGTTTTTCATTGCTTTCTTTGATTTTATTGACCGGAAAACTATATAACCCGTTAGTGACATAAAAAAGGTCAGTAAAGGGGTATTGCCATAACGCATAAATGGTGTCGACCCAGTAAACAATTGCACAGAGCCATCCAATACACCCGTCATATCCGCCGGCAATATATCGTGAATGATGCCATGCGTGTCGATGAGTGCGGTCATTCCTGTATTCGATCCTTGAATAAACCAACGCCCAGTTTCCAATGCGCGCATTCTAGCTGCCTGCAAGTGTTGAGCTGGTGCATAAGTTTCCGTGAACCAGCCAAAATTAGTGATATTTAATATTACTTCTGCATCTTGCGCCTTGCGTGCCATTGTTGTGTCAAATAAATCTTCAAAACAGATACTAAGGGCGACAATGGCACCTGGCAAAATTAATGGTTTCTGCATTTCTTCGCCTGGCACAAATGTCCCAAAATTTAAGTTCAACCGTTTTCCTATCCACTCGGCACCGCTTGGTATTGTTTCACCAAATGGTACGAGATGAAATTTATCATATCGGTAGTTGTAGGAATTCTCGGTAGCCTCTGGAGTGACTACGACGGCGCTGTTGGTGGTGTCGTCCGTTCCTCCGGATGAACCAGGTTTGGCGACTACTGTACCAATCACGATCGCCGTATTGCGGTCGCGTGCGATTTTTTTCCAAGTTGGCACCACGCTTTCTGGTAAAGAAAACCATTCAAAAGGTAAGGCCGTTTCAGGTAGTACAGTTAATTGAGCATTGCTATTGTTGGCTAAATTTCCGTACAGTGACAAGGCGCGATTGAAACCTTCTTGCGTAAATTTATCGTGCTGAGCCAGATTACCTTGTAACAGGCGAACAGATAAAGTACGACCCGTATCGTTGGTCCAGCTAATTGATTGCAGGTGTAAGCCTCCCATCCCAATACTTAAAATTACAAGGATGCAAAACGCCATTTTTTTCTTCCAGTTTTTCAGATCCCCCAGAATATTGGCGAATAAGGCAGCGACCAGTGCGTTTAAAAAACTCAGCCCAAATGCGCCGATTAGCGGTCCGAAACCAGCAAAAGGGCCGCTCACCTGCGCATAACCTGTTATAAGCCAAGGCATACCGCCAAACAGGCAGCCACGCAACCATTCCATGGATGTCCATACGACGGCAATCGCCGCACAATGTAATGTGGTTTCGGTAAGCTTAGTAGTTTGATTCCAGTGGTAATAACTTGACAGAGCTGTGGCTAGTGCCGGGAATAGGCTGAGATATAAAACCAGAATACTGGTTAAGAAAAATGAAAATACTAGACCACTTGCAGAATAGTGATTCAGTGCTGGTACCATCCACCAGAAACCCGAGGCAAACCAACCTAAACCAAAACTAAATCCGATTAAACTCGCTTGCCATACTGATGTCTCTGCTAGCAAAAGAAATAAACCCATCAGACAAAATGGTGAGAACCACCAGGCGTCCGACGGTGCAAAAGATAACGTCAGTGCAGTGCCAAACACGACTGCTAGTAGAATCTTTACCGACAGCCAGGACCAGTTATTCAAATTCTTTGAGTACGAGTACATAGGCTTATGCAAACTGGAAACACGGAAAAATCAAGCAAAGTTAAGGTGCTGCCGGTGCAAATTAGGGCGACGCCATACAATTGCCTCGGTATGGTAATGCATGAAGGTAAGCAGATAGATGATTGTTGCAAATAGCCAATGATGACTTGCCTGTAATAGGTAGGCGAGTGTGATAGAAATTGAAGGTAAGATCAGAAAAAAAGGTAATGGTAGGGATTGTGTAAGTCGGTATAAGTAGTTGTGCGGCGTGCACGCATTCCGGTTGCGGTCATGGTTGGCGTAGATTAAAAATGCTGTCAGATCGTGAATCACGCGTGGGATGATGACGATAAAAATCGTGTATCCGAAAACAAACGCAAAAAACACACTCCCTATCATTGCCACATTCGCCCATAGATAGCGTGCGCCGACGGGCGCAGTCACGGTCTTTAACAGAAAAAAAGAAGACCCGGTCAACAACAACAAACTGCTACCAGAAAAAATCACGCAAAGCGCATACGGATCATAACCGCCGATGGTGGCATCAGGAATATTCGCACCCACATACACTCCGGCATAGAGCAAAAAACCAGTGAGTAAGATCATCCACTTCCAGAACAGCATCAGGCGTGACGGGCGTAACATCGTGAAGCTTAACCCAATCTGTTGCGTCAGCAGATGGTAGATCGTATAGATGCCGAGCCAAGAGGGTACCAGAACACGCACTAGGGATGGTCCCAAAACGCCTGCCAGAGCAACCGTGCTATATAGGATTAGCGGTAGGATAAATTGCTTTCGGTAGTGCCGCAAATAGTCACTATCTACCATGGTCAGCGTGCCTGCCACCACGTGGGGCAAGCCAAAGATGATTACCCATAGTGGCCACTGCTCTGGCATAACTGGCAATATAGCGACACGTAGTATTTGCCCAAACACCCAATGATCAAGCACGATGGTAAGTACTGTAGCAGGAACAATTAGGTAGACTGCCAACAGCCAGCGTCGGTCAAGGCTCGCCATAACGGCGAGCCCGAGATATTGTGGCTGGACACAATCGCTGACGGAACCGCTTGTCTGCTTCTGCGTTAACATTTTCCAGTTGTGTCAGTGAGAATCAGGCGCTTGGGAAGGTCATGGTGATGACCAATGGAGTTACATTTCCATTGGGCGTGGTCACTTGAATTACGGCATTGCCTGTGGTGCGATTCGGACCGCCAACCACGCAGACGCCCGCACTTGGTTTCACAGGAATAAAGTGCACACTGCCTTGGTCGCCTGTCACGATACCGCCAACAAATTGAGGACTAATACTTGGAATGACTGACGGAAAAATATCGCTGACGTCCAGATTATCCAACGCGCCTGATGAAAGATTTGTCCCGCTAGGTAAAGGATTCAGGCGGCTATCGCTTAGACGTAGACGAACCGGCATAGAGCTGCAACCGTTATTGGTCAAGGCAATTGAGCCATTGACTGGGTAGGACGAGCCGTCTTCCAGAATCCGCGTGATGTTGGATGCAAAACTGCCACTCAGGAAAATCGCCAGTTTTCCGGTCAACGGTACATTGCTATTGTCAGAGGCAGACACGGTAATAGAGGCCAAACCTGCACGTTTTTGCGGTGCGGTTGCATCTGATGCATAGCGTGGGTTTTGGCTACGAAATACTGCCGTGCAACCACCGTTGACCGTCGTACATCCGCCACGATCGGAGCTGCCAATTGCACCGCTGTCGGTTTGGAATACAACAGCAGTTCCATCAGCAATAGGATTACCAAATTGATCGGCTAGCAAGATGTTCACATCTGTTTGCGTATTATCGTAATTGAAGCCTTCGATGTTATAGCTTTTTGCGCTCAATGAAAACGCGGCTTGTGTCGGTATGCCTGTCGTGACTGAAATGGTGTCGGAAATAGTAGACAAACCGTTTGGTAAAGTCGCCTGTACGCGCACAGCCGTTGGCTCAGTACCGGAATTGACTACGGTCACGACTTGGCCGGATGCGTCTGTGGTGTCAGACGTTTTATTCAGGGTGACTGCTTTGGTAGAAATCGTGTTGAAAGTGACTAGTTGATTCGCCAACGGATTACCAAACTGATCCAATACTTTAAATTTGATGATCGCTGTTTCTGTACGTCCGCTGGCACCCGCGCCTTTGATCACGATTGAGCGGTCGGCAGGCACGACGCTGTTAACTTCAATCGAAGCAATGTTAGGACTGCCGATCTGAAAATTAGTCGTGATAGATGCGTCGGTACCTGCCATTGAGGCTATCAGTGTGTCGTTCTGGGCGCAACCTTGATCACGATAAACGAATTGGGCGCGACCATTTATTGTCGTAACAGCGGTAGGTACTGTCGCTTTACCAATAGAACCGCACACAGACGTGATCGTAAGAGAAACAGGATCGGTCAGTAGCACGCCGTCGCTATATACATCCATCGTCACAACGGTTGAATCGTAGGCTTTTAGAACCATTGTATTCGTTGTAGGTGTCACCAGTTTCAGGGTGATTTTGCTTGCACCAACAGAGAAAACAACTTGCTGTAATACGGTCTTGTCACCGACCATCGCAACCGCTTTGAGCAAACCACCGCCCGCAGCACTCATTGATACCGGAGTTATTTTGACTCTTGCGATACCAGATGCATCGGTGGCGACCGTACCTGAAGAGGGAGAAAGCACTGCTAATGATGCATCTACATTAAATGCCACTAATGTATTCGAGACCGGCTGACCACGCTCATCCACTACCGTTGCTGATACAGACAAAGGCTTGGCACTAGTCATAGTGTTTGCAGGCAAACCATTCACATCTGTCAGAGTGAGTGTGACTTTAGGCGACTGTGAGCTTGTTGTAGGAACTCCCTGACCAGAATTGATTCCCGGAACCGTGCCCGCCGGGCCACTGCCGCCACCGCAAGCGACCAGTGCTAATGCGGTAATACTGGCCAGTACACTACGTATCACGACTAACTTGTTATTCAATGCATTCAATTTCATACACTTATCCAATAAAAAATCATTACTTGTTTTTTTGTAAAAGAGCGTTTGCTTTTTTTCGTTTAATTTTTTTCTTCTTGTCGCCGAAAATCGGATGGCAGATCAAGGACTAACTCGTTTGCTTCTTTATCGCATACCCCCGAGCTCGCGCTTCAGGGCTGCGATGTTTATCTGATGGCGATGCACGATATCTTCCGTCGCCCTCTGCGCCAAGGCTGTACTCAGAGCTTGCTCCTCAGACATTAATTCCTTGCGTAGAATGTCCTTACGTTCGACATCACGTTCCTTCTGGACTTCTGCACTGATGCGGGGGAAATTTGCTGCCACGTTTGTCACCGCACTGTTCACTGTGCTACCCGCTGCCCGAAGACTCACGGGCGGGATTGCATGCTGTGACAACCGCGCGTCTGTCATCTTGTCTGCAGCAGAACGAGCAGGTGTGTTGCTTACAATAGTGACGCCAGAACTGGCATCAACGTAGGTATAAATCGCCGCGTTTGCACTGATACAAAATAATGGCGGTATAAAAAACACCGCTGTAAACATTCTTGCGACATGGTGTAATGAGACTCGACGTTTTTTTTGTATATTCATGGTTACGTCACTTAATCAACTGCTGCCCAGGCTCTAAACCAAGGCGCTCGGCATTGCCACTGCTCAACTCAAGGCAGGAATGCGCGCGGCGTGCTACAGCAGCGCGCCAGGGGCGTAAACCGGGAACGATAGAAACGATAGTTCCGGCTTTGTCCAGAAATACGACGTCAATAGCAAACCGCATGAACCCCGTGTGTACGCTAGAACAGGGGGATAACCATAGTCCTTGATCCGTTGGAAGAGTGCGACGCCCCATCAAGCCAACCAGTCGTTGCCAGAAATGATGTGCGTGAATAACGTTCACGCCCTGTATGCAAATATTGGCTCTCATCAGAAATTGCTTTGTAAGGGCGGGGTCGTCATTCGGACAACTGCTTGGGAAATGATAGGAATTCCACGTAAATTATTTGGCGGTTTTCTGGCCATACATGCCAATTCGGCCGGCGAAAGAATTGCCGGTAGCTGAGTTAGCGGGTTAATTGTCATTGCCTTATAAATTAACTCGTCGATCACAGGAAATACCATTTCATAGCAATAACGCACCTGCACTTTCAGCAGCAGAGCATCGGCGCGGGTTTGATGTGACTTCGCACCCACTGCGTTATCGTTCAGAATATTGGTTGTTGGGATAATGCGGTTACCGCTCCTATCGGTGACCCCGAAATCGGCAAATGAGTTAGCCGTAGGATTAAGCTTGGTAATACTGTTATATGGCATAGAGACATCCGTTCTGGCACGTAGATAAGCAACACCCATGATTTGCGCATAATTACCATTGCTGACATCAGTAAACCCTGCGTTATTTAAAGCGCCTATCCCTTTTGCCACATACAGAGGAGACAAGGCCGTAGCGAAGGCTGTTGCCATTTCACCTTTATGCCCTTTAGATGCCGCGCCAGCGCGCGCTGTCGCCAGTGCGGCTAGGTTGACCGTATTTTTAGCGACCATGAACATGCCCATCTGCATCATTCCCATAATCACGGGAATGAGAACAAAAAATGACACAACATAGAACTCCACTGTGGCCGCTCCCAGTTGACGGCGAGCGGTGCTCATCCAGTAAAAGCGGCCAGCTCTCATTTGCTCACCGCTGCCGGTGTACTGGCGACGGGGCTCATTGTGTGGTCAACATCACGCAACAATGATTTGAGCGCGGCACGATTGGCTTCACTGACTTGGTCACTGTTGATTGCGGCAGTCGCTGCTGCGCGAAATTGGGTGATATGCACTAACGCTAAGTTCGCAAACGCCTTAGTCATATTCGGGTCAGCGCGCAGCGCCTGCTCAAACGCTTGTTGCGCGAGAATGGTTTGATTACTGCGGATGTACACCGTCCCTAACCGGAACCAGGCTGGCGCATTGTCTGGGTGTGCCGTCAGCACGCGCTTATACATCGCAATTGCACTGACCAAGTTATTCATCGTAATCGCTTGTTCCGCATTGGCGACTAACTGATCCATCTCTATACGCGACATGCTTTCATTTGGCGCAACTGATGCAGTTGGCGCTGTAACACACGCGGAGATCAAACCAGACGTCGCGACGACCGTTGCCGCCAACATAAATCGTTTTACTTTCAACATACAGTCTCACTCATTGAAATGCACTCATCATCTTCATCCCGATTGGGAAGCCGATTACGACGAAAGTGCAGGGAAAAATACATAAAATTAAAGGACCTAACATTTTTACCGGTGCTTCCATCGCCAATTTTTCAGCGCGTGAGAAACGTTCGTTGGTACGCTGGGTGGATTGCGCACGTAATACCGTTCCTAGGCTGGCACCGGTTTTTTCTGCTTGTACCAATGCACTCGTTAGTGATGTCACCGCAGGGATATCTAAACGCTCTTCCAGCGTGCGTAAGGCGTCTACCCGGGTACGCCCAGAACGTATCTCGCGCAACAAACGGGCAAATGCACGACGTAAAGGATTATCAGGCGTTTTTTCAACACCGATGGCAATGCCGACAGTGAGATTACATCCGGATTCAACCGCCAGGGTTAACATGTCCAGGAAGCTCGGTAGATTTTTCAGGATTTGAATTTCTACCGTTTTGGTCTGATCGCGTAACCAGATTTCCAGATAAAAAAATCCAAATAAACTGCCGACTAAAGGCACTGTCATACTGCGCGCCCCGACCCACAAGCCCATCAGAAACATGAATCCGCCTATCAGCAAAGCAAAAACAATCTTTGCAGCAAACCATTGCTGTGGCGACAGCGCATAATCCAACTCAACCTTACGTAAGCGCCGGATGGTTTTTTCGCGATACTCAACGGACAAATAAGGCCCAACATAGAAGGTGACGATTTCAATCAAAGGCCAAATGCGATTTAGTAACGGTGGTGGCTTATCTGCGTATGTCCGGTCTTCGCTTTTGACTGCGTTGACGATACGATATACGAACAAAATAATCGATACCACTGCCAAGGCAAACAAGGCGGGTAAAAGGAATTCAATTATGGTTGTCATGGCTACACATCAATCTTCACTATTTTTCGGATTAAAATAAAACCAATAAATTCCAGTAAAAAAATAACGAACAACACCATATACCCCATCAAGGTATTAAATAGCGGTGCCATTGATTCTGGTTCCATGATATTCAAGACCCACATGAGAAAAAGCGGAAGGCACCCAACGATAATGCCCTGTAGTTTTCCTTGTGACGTCAGTGCATCGATCTTGTCTTCCATGGCTAATTTTTTTCTCATGGTATCGGCCAGCCGTTCCAGAGATTCGGTCAAATTACCACCCACTTCACGAGCAATACGCATGCTTGTCGTGAACATGGTGTACTCCTGAGATTCAATCCTTTTTTCCAGCTCTTCCAGCACGTCATCCAGCGAGACACCCATACGTAATTTCCGCACAACCAAACCAAATTCTTGATTAGATGGCTTCGGTAACTGTTCCGATAACAAACCCAAGGCTTGCTGCAAACTCATACCGGAGCGTAATGCGCCGACCAATGAGTCGAGGGTATCTGGTAGTTGTCGAATCAAGGATTTGCGACGATTGGTTTTCAGTCTTTTATGAACAAAACCGGGGCCAAACAGGCAGACCACCGCACCACCAATCGCAACAAGCGGATTACGGGTCAGCAGTAATAACAAAATTGGTACGATGATGGTCGCTGTAATACTGACTTTCATCAGATAAGCAGTATCCAAAAAGATGAACATGTCAGACAATTTGACGCTGGTTGTACCTAATACATTGTCTCGATATTGGCTGGCAAAGCGACGAGCTACTGCCCAGATCGCAATTACCAACAGCACCGCCGTCAGCGCAAAGCCAAAGGCAAGTACACTAGGGAGAAATTCTTCAGCCATTGATGACATGTCCATTGGCAGTACGGTTCTTTACTTCATCCGCATCACCAAAAATGCTGAGATCCAGATCTACGCCAAATTCACGCAACTCTTCATAGAAGGTCGGAACATAACCGCAAGGCATGAACTGTCCGCGGATCTTGCCGCTATCGTAAAATCCCATTCGCTGGAATTTGAAAATTTCTTGCATCTGTATTACGCCGCGCTCCATACCGGTAATCTCCGTAATGCTAGTGACTTTTCGGGTACCGCAGGCAAAGCGGGTTTGCTGCACAATAATTTGTACTGCAGATGCGATCTGTTCGCGAATTGCAGTTACCGGCAAATCCATACCCGCCATCAAGACCATGACTTCCAGACGAGATAGCATGTCACGTGGGGAGTTGGCATGTGCCGTTGTTAAGGAGCCGTCATGGCCAGTATTCATCGCCTGTAACATGTCTAACGCTTCCCCGCCGCGACACTCACCAACTACAATCCGATCAGGACGCATCCGTAACGCATTTTTTACTAGTTCGCGGATCGATACTTGACCGCGACCTTCCACGTTAGCGGGACGCGCTTCCAAGGTAACAAGATTATCGTGATACAGCTTCAGCTCAGCAGCATCCTCAATGGTGACAATCCGTTCAAATGGGGGGATCAGATTAGAAATGATGTTGAGCAGGGTGGTTTTACCAGATCCGGTACCGCCAGAAATGATAATGTTCTTTTTTTGCTCAACACAGATTTTCAGAAAACGTACCATCTGTTCGTCTACCGAATCGTACTTGACCAGATCGTCGACTCCGAGACGGCGCTGAGCAAATTTACGAATCGAAATGGAGGGGCCTTTTAAAGCAATTGGCCGAATCACGATATTGACGCGGGAGCCGTCCTTCAGACGTGCGTCGCATAGCGGTGTTGACTCATCTACGCGGCGACCGATCGGCGAGACAATACGTTCAATGACGCCCATCATCGCTTTCTCACTACTGAAGGCGATATCGGAGCGACGAGTCTGACCGGCACGTTCAACAAAAATATCTTCCGCACCGTTGACCATGATCTCTGTAACGGATTCATCTTCCAGCAGACTTTCCAATACACCTAGTCCGACTGCTTCATCCAATACGAATTTAGCTAATTCATCTGGATCCGTTATTGCTGGTAATGGTATTTTCCTAATCAGTTCATCAATTAATTTACTGGCCATCATACGTAACTCTACATCGCCCATACGGGTAACGTCCTGACGGCGCAAGTCTAAAGTCTTGATGAGTTCGTTATGAAGAATTTCGGCATTTGTCGATAACGCGAGCTGATGCGCGCGCGCTTCATCACTGAACTGCATGGTGATGTGCGGTTCTGCTTTAGGCGTCACCGGTGCTGTAGCTACCAATTTGACCGGTTCCGCAATTACCGGCGCTGTACCCGCCGTGCGGGGTAATTGCACCACGGGGGCTTTTGCTGCTGTGACCGATGTTGCAGGTGCCATAGCAGGTTTTACTGGTTCTGGCTGGCGATGTGCTCCCAGCGTTTTTACACGTAATACCTGGCCAGCAAGCGTGATACTGTCATCGACTCGCAAGGGACCATATCGCACTATACGTTCACCATTCACAAACACGCCTGACGGACACCCGAGATCAGTCACTGTTGCTATGCCTGCGTCATCAAAAGTCACGCGTAAAGCGCGCTTGCCTACATTGGATGGCAGCGGAATTTTTGAGTCACTTTCGCTACCAAGGATTGTGCTTTGTTCCAATGAATAGTCGATTAACTGTCCATCTACACGCCTGTACTCAAAGGTCAACAAACTTACCATGGTTTTATTCCGTTATTGTCAAAGTAGACGGTGCATACGGTAGCAATTCGCGATCACGCACCCTCTTATCGAACTCATATAGTTTTTGAGAGTTCAGGTCTTTTGGCTGGTTATCCATATTTAAGGTAGGCTGAACTAAGCGCGGCGTAATGATGATGGCGACTTCCCGTGTTGATGTCGTGCTTCCCTTATTGCGGAACAGACCACCTATCAGCGGCACATCGCCAGCACCGGGTACCTTCTGTGTGTCACTGGATTTTTCATAGGAATACAATCCGTTTAACACTACGGTCTCACCTTCGCGCGAATTGAATTCAGCCGTCGATTTACGTTTTAGGAAGCCAGGGACACCCAGCACTGTCACTGATCGATCAATACTGCTAACTTCCACATCTACCTTGGCGTAAATCGCACCAGATTTATCGGTTACCGGAGTTACTTCAAGGATGATCCCGTATTCTTTATATTCAACGGACGTTTGTCCAAAGCTACTTACCTGAGGAATCGGAATTTCACCACCAGACACAAAGCGTGCTTTAGAACCACTGCGTGTTGTCAGGCTAGGCGCAGCTAATACCTGTGCTTCACCATCCTGAACGAGTAAATTGATTTTGGAGGTAATCAATGACGCCATCGTGATGAAACCTTTTGGTGGCCAGACGTTCCCTGGTAAAGGCACGTTAGTAAAATCTAAACCGCTTGATTGCACACTAGGCACATACCGATATAAAGGATTGCTATAGATATCTGCCAGTACCCCAGCGTGAGGCCCATTGATCGATGAGTCCCAGCGAATACCCAAGTCTCTCGAGCCTTTGCTACTCAGTTCGACGACTTTGACATCGAGATAAATCATTTTTTCCCAACCAACCTTACCGATGAAATTCACTACTTGTTCGGGATACATTTTGGAAATAGATTGCGCACGTTCCTGATTGATGTCGCTGACCATTTCACCTTCAAGAACAATTTTTGAACCGGCAATCCGCGCTGTGACATTGTCTACATTGCTCAATAAACGTTTGATATCTGCCAAAGTTCGTTCCATATTGGCTTCTTGCACAAACACAGTCAGATCTTTTTGTGAACCATCCTTGAGCCACAAATGCAGTGTAGATATACCCACACCTTCTGCCAAAATCAGCAACTGGTTATTGGCAATGATTGATACCGAAATCACTTTGCCGCTACCAATTGCCACACGAGTCACTGCTAACGGAAAAACCCGAGCCTGACCACTAAACATTTCAATTTCGTTTTGCGCGTTGTTGTTTGCCGCGCTGACATCCAAAGTAAACAAAATGCTCAATGCCAATACAAATGCTTTTATCACGTCACACATCCGATCATTACTTCAATTTAAAAGGGGAATTTTCAGCACGCGGTGGGGAATTGATTCCCAAGCGATTTTTGACGTCCAACGCACTAGCTTGTGGCTTCTCAGTGCTTGATGCTGGTAAGCGACCTGCACCGAGCATATCGCCCAACAAACGTTGACCTACTTCTGATTTCAATTTAACGCCACCAGCTGCACCCGTACCACCAATAATCATTTCCACATAATTGCCTACGCCCGCTGCCGGTGGTCCATCAACCAACTTGAACGTTGTTTCGTCTAACACCATTTTGCCCAATTCACCCTTGTCGTCCGGATTACGCAATACTGCAGAAAGTTGTCCTAGTTTTTGTGCGATCAATACTTGTTCGGCCTGCTGCGGGTTGACCTTTAAGGTGACGGTAGTAAAGTCCATATTGACTTCTTGCTGACCACCATTTTCTGTACGAACCATACGTTTTTGGGTTGTCTTACCAGTCGCCATGACGGGAACTGATTGCATGATCAGGCGCACGTGCATTAGATCTTTGGGGCCAGCACTAGTGCTTTCTCCTGAGGTAGCCGCGCCAGTGTTATACGAATTTTTAGTGGTGCCCGGTCCGGTGTAGAGCAAGTCAATCATGTCACCAGGAACTAACATTCCTGAGATAGAGCTAATTTCATCCACAGGAAAGGTAATCGCGCGCTCACCCACACCAACTGTTGTAGATAGGGCGGCACGGTCTGCACGTTCTAGCGCTCCACGATCAATTGGATCACCCGGTTTGACTGCCACCATAATTTTTTGCCCAGCAACCATATCTAAGGATTCCGGATCGACTACCGTACTGGCCAGATAGCGTTCGGGAATTGTACGAACGGCGAGATTGTCAGCTGATAGCACACCGCCAGCAGGGATTTCTACCGCAGCAACGACCACTTTTTTTGTCTTGTAAGAACCTGCCAAGCGCTCTTCTGCCTGCGATAAATAGGTTCGAAAATAATATTGCGCACCCACAAAACATAAGATGCCCAACGTGACGGCTCCGCCAAGTAACAGAGTATTTTTCGAGATTTTCAAGGGGAATATAGGAATGAAGTTTAAAAAACGGATACGAGAAAACTATAACCACGGAAAAAACTGCGTACCGCCTGAGCGATATATTCTGCTGGCGACAGATTGTTGGTGATCGCGTGCGGCGTAAACATCACAAGCACCATGACACCCGCCACAACGATGTATTCAATCATCGCCTGTCCACCTTCGTTGCGATGGAATGCATTTTTTAAGATACTAAATTTGTTTTTCTTGCCGACCATATCACGCACCTTGCTTATTATTTACCTTGGATAATCGTATTCATCATGACCAATGACCCTGCTTTTTGCCCACTTAATGTAGCGTCAAATTCTTGGGTACCTTTGTTTGCAGATAACAGGATAGAATTTCCATTTTTTTTAAACGCATGGCGTTCCCATCCGCTAGCTGTCAAGCTTGCTTCCAGAGCGTTGGCAGTTGCGTCAACCGAACGCGGTGACACGGCTATTACCTGTTGTGAAATCCGACCTTGATCAATTGAATCAATAATAGAAATTGACTGCATGTCATTCGGTAAACGCACAGCAAGTTTGGGTTCTCGCTTTAATTGTGGGGACGTGAGAGCGACATACCCCTCTGCTCTTGAAGGCGCTGTTTCTTTAATCTGGAAACTGCGATGTTCGTTGCCAACCGTTTGATTTAGTACGGTCCAGGTTCCTACTTTTGATCGTGTTACAACATTGCGGTCACGCGCCCGCTCCCAGCTGTCCTGAACTTGCTTAAGCACGGTTTCCATCGGTAGATCTGTAGTGAAGGCACGTATTTTCATCGGCGTGCCATTTAACTGCATATCTTCCCCAACAGCTTGTACGCTCAGGGTATCCGGCGTGTCTTGCCACCCCGCGTATACGGATGTCACGGCAAACGAGGCCGTGACGAAGAACAACAGTTTGGCGAACGATGTTTTCTTTGAAATTGGTTTGCCCTTTTGTTTTCGCAAGGCTAATAGCATCGTGATACACCTGAAGCTGGACCTCGATACACGGGCAAAATGCCATTCCCAACCCTGTCGTTTGGGACAATATCTGGACAAATCTGACCCGGTTTAAAGTCTTTAAACGCTGGCTCTATCCATGACAAAGCCCAAGTGATGGGTGCCAGAATGGTATTGACGCGTTGGAAAGCAGACGCCGGTGCAAAAGAACGCGTACGTAAGGCTGTCTGCGGCGCTCCATCTGCGTCCCAGCTATCTGTGACGAGTGCAGATTTTTCTTTGAGAACAAGAGGCGCAAAATTAAAGTCGGCTGGCTTTGTCGTTGGCAAAGCGGCGGCGTTCAATGCAACGCTGACTTCGCTGGTGTATAAACCATCTGCCTCCAGTGCTTGGCCACCAGTAATTGCGCCTAAGACGCCACTAACTTTACTAACGATATTCGTGATCGCACCTGCCGCATTACCCGGCAACTTACCTGCCGTTGCCGGTGTCGTTACGGTTACAGCAGCCGGATCTTTGATGAGTAGCTTAGAAGCAGAATCCGAATGGTTTCTCCACATTCTCGATTGTTGGCCCCATGCCTGGGTCCCCGATTTGCTGTCGGCCGCAAAAAATGCATTCTGATTCCACGTAAAAATGCGGGCACGGGTTTGATTTTCCAGCGTCGTGTTGCTAAGCGTAGCAGGCGTATGTACTGTACGCTCCCACGCAGCATAACGTGCTGCCTGAATCGTACTCGCCTGAATATCGTGGAATTTCCCGAGATACCAGACCCCAAGGAAAAGAGCGATGATAACGCCCGTCATAACGACGACTTCAACCATGGCTTGCCCGCGTTGCGTCGGTTTAATGGCTGGGATAGTCATTGTTTTGCGACGCCGATGGAAAAAACGGAAGGGTTAACCTGAATGCCAATTTTTGCCGAGACCGGCTCGGTCAACATCGCACCTTCTGCATCGTTGGTTGCCAGGCTACGTACATAAGCAGGAATAGGTTGTTGATCAAATGTCGTCAGCGCAACACCAGCCTCATCTTTGACAATACAGAATTCTGTTGCCAGACCTGCTAGCAGGTCATTGGTGTCAAGACAGCCCAGCGAAACGTTGTTGATTGCTTTGGCAAGTTTGTAAGCGCTTTTGTCTACCGCTGCAGCAGCAGCTATGTTGTATTGCTCAGGCGATGAGGAATTACTATGCCCATCCTTATCGATATCGACTGCATAAATATAGCCGTCATGAACGGATTGTGTTGATACTGTGTGTGCAATGCTGGTGGCACAGCCTTTATCCGGCTGGGTGTCGCTGATATCGATGCTCCAAGTGTCTGTTTTTGTATAAAACGCTTTTCCATCGCTGATATAGGTATCTTTTTGTCTGATGAAAGACGCGGGGATCGTCACAAAAGGTTTGTAAGACAGTTTGCTCAGTTGCGCTGAGCTGACGCAACCATCGTAGATTACTTTGGCGATCGCCTGATATTTGCTGATTGTTTCTGGTCGAATCGTTGTGACCACTTCGTAACTACCGGAAGCTACCGGTGGTTGTGGCGTATTTGCGGCTGCTGGTGAGTGACTGCCGCTGCCGCAAGCAGTCAAAAACACGATACTGAAAACTGAGCCAAATCGTGCTTTGTTAGTGGTTGTCAGGAACACGTGCTATTGCCTCCAAGGAGTGCGCCGATAGGTGGCAAAGCTTTTGCTGCGCCGACAATGGTGCGGGTTAATCTGCTATCTGTGGCAAGCGAGGCGCGCCAGTAAGGACTAAATAAACTTGGTAATTCTGTTTTGCCGTCTACGCGATCTGAACGATACGGGCGCTCGAAACTGACACAACCTGTAGCGATCGCATAAACACCAGCGTTGGCAGGGAAGTTGGGATCATGTTCCAGTGTGGTACCGTTGGGCAGCACGGCTTTTGCGTTGAATGCACTATTCGCTGATGGAATCGAACTGTTTGGGATGACTACTTCAATGGGGTAGGCCAGTTTGAATGACGGTTTTGTTGTCCCTTTTAAATCTGCCAGATCGCGGTAATTCGGGAATGGGTTGTTCAATTTTTTTGCATAAGTATTATTATTCGCATCGTTTCTTGCCAGGCGCCCATCAGTATCATTCCATTGGTTGAACTGCCCGTGGGTGCCAATTTTGGTGACTTTGTTTGGGTTGTATGCTTGTGCGCCACCCCAGCCTACTGGCACTTTGGTCGTCCAGTCGCCTTTAAGAGGGTTGTAGACTGTGCGTAGCTCAGCGGAGTCCAGACCTTTCCAGGCATCAAAATCGATCAGGTCGGTACCGCCTTGCTTTCTGATTTCAAATACCCAACCAAGGCCCATGCTCCAATCGCGTTCTGCGGTAAATCCATCGCGTGAATTCAGTGTGACCTCGCGTAAGCGGGTGCGACCATCTGTTCCAACCCTACCGCTAGATTTATTGTAATCTTTGGTGAAATTTAAAAAGTCGATGGCATTTTTTGCGAGTAATAGGTTGCCACCGTGACTCACTGTTGCTCCGTTTAAATTAGCGACTTTAGTTGCCAGATCAGCGGCAACGGGACCCGTGAAGTTAAAAGTAACTTGTAAAACGTTTTCTCCAACGTTTATAAAACGCAATCCCTGTTCTGCTAACGGAAGGAAATTTTGTACTTGGGTATTTACCTGCGACAGCACTTGCTGAATCGCCTGGGTTACCGTACCGGCATAAGGAATAAACCGGGTGATGTAATTGATGTTAGTGACAAACCGGGCGATGTAGTCGACCCAAGATCGTAAGCTGACCGACTGTGCGATAGTGACTTCATTGACGACCATGGCGCGATTCATGTATGCCTGAAAATTGAGTGTGCGGGCTTCCCATACTGCGCCACTGTAGGCTGCGGCATCGGCTGCATTCATCGCGCGCATTTTTGCGTTGGTTACCTGCCCCGAGTTAAAAGCGACCAACAGTAGCCCGACCATCGCAGCAGCAAAGCCCAAAAATACGATTAGTGCTTGTCCTTTGTCTTTTAACGTACGGCGTCGCATCACTTGACCTTCACATTTCTCGTTCTCAAAAAAAGCCGGAGGAATATCCTCCGGTTCACGTGCATTTCCCTTATGAAAACAGGGGAAAGCCGATTATTTTTCGAAATCTTTGAGTGTTTTTGCTTTAGCAGCGTTGTTTGCATTGGTTGTTTCTGTAGTAACCAATGTACGTGCCTGTGTGCTTGCTCCACCAGCCAGTGTTGATGCAGCTACCGAAGTTTGACCACGAATAACACCACCGAATGCTTGATATACGCCGATTGCTGCAATAGCGATCAAAGCAACAATAATGATGTACTCAGTCATACCTTGGCCGAGTTGACGATTACGCAAATTTAAATGTTTCATAATTTCTCCATGGGAATGTTTGAACTTGAGCGACATAATGAGGCTACGTCGAGCCGGATACTAATAAATAAAAAACAATTGTTTTTAAACAATTACATATTGTTACAATGTAATTATTTTTTTACATTTGTTTTTGACAACGCCGTGTTTTTTGCTGGATAATTTTTATCACTTAAATAAATTTAATTCACCGTAAAATTTATAAGCTATTGAATTTACATAGTAATATTTTGCTTTTAAGTAATAAAATTAGACTGAAACTATTTTGATTTTCTTGCCTTGACTCCATTTTTTACCTACAAGGACAAGCCTTATTACCCATGTTTTTAACTAAAAATTTTTATTTATGATCATTTCCAAGAAATTGCTTTATGGAACTTTCTTTTGTTTTGTGCTAGCACTTAATGCTTGCAAAGCAAAAAATGCAGAAGCACCCGCTAAAGCCGGCACGCCCACCCAAGAGATAGCGGAAAAAAATGGTAATTCAACAGCCGCTAACCCAGCCAACAATGCCTTTGATCCGGGATCCGTTCCGCGCACGACGGCTGTTTTACCGGCTTTTCCTTATGTGGATTACCCGACTAAGCTTGATGAGAGTTATCACCATATCGTTACCGATACGCAATTCGATAAGGCCTACATCGTTGCGGGTAATGAGCTGCGAGCGGTTGAGGGTAGAATTTCTCACCGTACGTTTCCTCATAACACCTTGAACATGTCGGCGTTGGCATCGCAGCGCAACTATGAAGACGTAATCAAATCGATTGGTGGGGTAAAGGTCAATAAATCCCAGCCGTCTGATGAATCGTTTGTGAAACAGCAGGGAGGTGATATTGAAGCAGTCTTTAAAAAATTACGCCTGGGCTATGCTGGCGCCAATTTTCAGGGTGGCGGTGTTACTTCGTATGATGTTTACCTGATACGCACAGATAAAACCAATATCTGGATTGCTGTTGCGACGTTTGATGATGGCATCAACACGAGTTTATTGGTGATAGAAGAAAAAGCACTGGAGCAAAATGTCGGTCTGATTAAGGCCGATACGATGGCATCTAGCTTGCAACAACAAGGTCATATCGCTTTGTACTTGTCGTTCGATACAGACAGCGATGTCATCCGTCCTGAAAGTACGCCAGTTGTTGATGAAATCGTGAAGTTGCTACGCACAGACGGTACGTTGAAACTGAAGGTTCAAGGGCACACCGATAACGTGGGTGATGCTGTCCATAATAAGACTTTGTCACTGGCACGAGCGAAATCGGTGATCAAGGCGATTACGGCGCAGAAAATAGAAGAGTCCCGCCTGATGGCTGCCGGAATGGGAGCGGAGCATCCGCTTACAGACAATTCAACAGAGAGCGGGCGTGCCAAGAATCGTCGGGTCGAATTAGTCAAATCTTGATGTGAAATCTTATTGAATCTGGAAGCAACAAATGGTGCTATCTCTCGATATCGAGACCGCACCATTATTAGTTTATCTGGCTGTTAGTCGACTGATGCTAATGCTGTGGGACACAGTTTGACCGGCGTCAGACTACCCGATCAGTGCTGATGATGTAGCGGCAGTCCTGGCATCACTTTGCGATACCAGGCTTCAAAATCATGGACCGACAGGGCCGGTGAATACAGATAGCCTTGTAGTTCGTCGCAGCCCAGGGTCTTGAGCTGGGTGCGTTGTTCTTCTGTTTCTACTCCCTCAGCAATGACTCTGAGTTTCAGCGCGTGTGCCAGGCTGATAATTGCCGTGACGATGGCGACGTCACTCTCGTCGTCTGGCAGATGCATGACAAATGAACGGTCGATTTTGAGTTTGCTGATAGGGAAGCGCTTCAGATAACTGAGGCTGGAATAGCCGGTGCCAAAATCGTCAATCGCGAGTTTGATGCCTAGTACAGAAAGCGATTCAAGTTTAATAATCGCTTCTTCTACATCACGGATCAGTATCGATTCGGTCAATTCTAATTCCAGGCAATCGGGCGTCAGGCCTGCATCGGCGAGCGCTTTGGCGACGTTGTCGACAAAATCGCTTTGCTGGAATTGTAGCGCCGATACGTTGACCGAGATGCGAAGTTTTCTGTCCAGATTCCACAGGGCTGCCTGACGGATAGCTGTGTGCATGACCCAGTTACCGATGGCGACAATCACACCGGTTTCTTCAGCGATGGGGATAAATTGTGCCGGACTGACTTCGCCCAGATCTTTGTCATGCCAGCGTATCAGCGCCTCGGCGCCGAATACTTCGCCGCTATCAATATTCACCAGCGGCTGATAATGCAGGCGGAAACCGTCATGCTCAAGCGCCTGACGCATTGCATGATCGAGCTTCATGCGGGATAGCAGACCGACATTCATCTGACGCTGATAAAAGCGAAAATCCGAGCGGCCTCTTTCTTTGACGTGATACATCGCGCTGTCGGCATTCTTGATCAGGTCGTCCATGTTATTGCCGTCTGCCGGATACAGCGCAACCCCGATGCTGCAGCTGACCGAGAAGCTCATGCCATCCAGAGTAAACGGTGCATTGAGTTCTTCCAGCACACGTCGTGCGCAAATTTCGGCACCGTGAGCATCAGCCTGATGCAAGAGTAAGACAAACTCGTCGCCGCCCAGGCGTGACGCCGTATCCACCTGGCGGATACATTTTTTTAGCCGTTCGGTTACATCAATGAGTACCCTGTCGCCGAAAGGATGGCCGAGCGAATCATTGATTTGCTTGAAGTGATCAAGGTCGAGGAACAGCAGCGCAAAGCTGGAGCTATTACGGCTTGCCGCACTGATCGATTGCTTGATACGCTCGGCGAGTAACAGGCGATTGGGCAGACCGGTCAGTACATCGGAGAACGCGAGCTCTTCGATTTTTTGTTTTGCAGTATGAGTCTCGGTCCGGTCTTTGAAGAAGCCGATGTAATGCATGGTGTTGCCGGTTTCATCCTGCACCCGGACCAGAGAAATCATACAAAGATAGGCGTGCCCGTTTTTACGCCGATTCCAGAGTTCGCCTTCCCAGAACCCTTTGGTTTCCAGATCTTCTAGTAGCTGTTTTACCAGCACCGCATTGCTCTCTTCGGAAAAGAAATCACTCGGCGATTTGCCGATCATTTCTTGTTCCGTGTAGCTGGTTAGCTGCTCAAAGCTAGGATTGGTGGTGATGATTTTTTGTTCTGCATCAGTGATGAAGATCGCATCCGTACTCGATTCAAATACCTTGGCGGCGAGCTGTAAGCGCGCCTCATCGGCAAGTCGCTGGGTGATATCGCGATAAGAATACACTCTGCCGATGGCCCGACCACGCGCATATTGTGGCAAGGTCACACGCTCCAGAATTTTGCCTGAACGCAGCACCAGCACATCGGTTGCTTCCATCAGCGGCGAGCGGTTGATGGCACCGAGCCGCTCACTGTAATGGCTGGCGTCGACCATGCATTTATCCATCCATGCATAGATTGCCTGATCGTCTCTCTGGGTCAGCAACTCGTCGGGCAACGTCCACAATTTTGCAAACAGATGGTTATAGCTACGGATACCTCCTTCGAGATCCGTGACCAGAATCCCGTCGGCGGTCGATTCCAGTGTTGCGCGTAGTTCAGCGATCAGTTTTTCAAGTTCATTTTCGACATGGCGCTGATTAGTGTGATCGCGAATCGCGACCACATACATATTGCTATCCATGCCGGTACGTACCAGCGTGACGCGACGCTCGACTTGAATCGTCCCGCCATCGGCGCGTTGCAATACCGTTTCGGAAAAAATATTATCCGACAGACCGGCCGCCGCGTCTTCCCAGAAAAATACATCTTCGGGAGCAGCTGCGAGGTCGATGACGGCTTTACCGATCAGCGTACCGCCAGGCACTTGCAACAGATCATGTGCGGAGCGGTTCGCCGCCAGCACCAGCAACTCAATAGGATCGACCAGTAACACGGCTTCCAGCATGCCTTCGATCAATGCCTGCCATTGCTGGGTTTTCATGCGCCGCCTTCCAAAGCTTCGATTTCCCGGCCGCGCTCAAAGAAATAGCACAAACGCTTACGCGGCGACAAATAGTCATAAGCGGCTTTGGGTAACTGCAAGGGTTTCAGGCTGCGATGGATGCCCAGACTTTGCTCGTATTCGAGATTGATCACCAGGGCATCGTCGCGCGGTATTTCGGGATTGTGGATCACGACACGCGGCTTGATCGGACGCGAGGAATTTACAGATACCACCAGCGCATATCGCTCATCGGTCAGTTGCACCACGGAACCCGGCGGATAAATGCCCATCATGCGGATAAACGCCGTCATGGTCGGCGCGTGGAATTGCGATTTATGCTGGGTGAATAATTGCGATAAGGCCTCATGCGGCGTAATCGCCAGCGCCGGATTACCGGGATTGCACAAGTTATCGTATTGATTGACCAGCGACACGATCTTGGCAAGCGGTGACATTTTATCCGCCAGAATCCGGGTCGGATAACCCGAGCCGTCGATATGTTCATGATGCTGCGCGACCAGCAGCGTTGCATTCGCAGAGAGCGCCAGTTTACGCGCCAGATTGACGCCATGCATGACATGGCTCTGATACAACTGACGCTCAGCGTGACTGAAATGATCTTCAGGCCAGCGCAGACGATCTGGTAATTCCATCTTGCCGATATCATGCAGCAACGCACCGATACCCAGTTCTAGCATATCGACTTTGCTCAGTTCCATCGCCTTACCTAAGAGCAGCGAAATAATTGTCACATTGATCGAATGCAATGAGGTGCGTTCACCGGCTTTTTCGGATAGCAGGCGAATCGCTGCCTCATCCTCGCCCAGCATGCCAGCCAAAAAGCCTTTTATCAGATTCTCGGTTTGCTCTCGGGCGACTTGAGGCTGAGCATGCACAATCTCGGTCACATGCTTGAAGGTCTGGGATGCCTGGCTGAACTGACGTTCGCACACCAGCAGGCTGGCTTGCTGATCGGCCAGCATCTCACGCCGCTTGCGCGCCTCGATCGATTTTGGTGATTCTGCGGGGGATGTGCTGGCTATATCAGTCGCTGCAGGACTTGTTTCCGCATCGGGATCCGGAGAGCTCTTGTCCGGTGCATAACGTATGCGCTCCAGGCCTAACGAACGTATCGTCGTAATCTGATCCTGATTACGAATTTCGAAGCTGTTCACCGGAAAAGGGTGATCCATCCAACCCATGTCGAGATAAACAAACATCCCTATCCGGAGCTGCGAAACGTCGATAAATTGTGTGTGAATATCAGTCATAGAGCTCGTCGCAGAATACCTAGATTCAAGAGCTGTTTTGTACAAGTTGTACTATTAACACGACACTTCTGAAAAATCCATCTTTTTCAACATGTCGACCCAGAAATAGTGAGAAACAAACAATGCCCCAAACGGCGAACCACAATCATGCTGCAGGTGCCGCAATATCGGCTGTTATCTCATATATAAAATCGAATCCGCAAGCCTGATGCAGGTTGTGGCGTGATTTCAGTCTGCAGGCCGCATGCAGACTGCGGGATCATTTTTGGAAATTTCAAAAAACCTCAAAATCATATCAATAGGACTGACGCAAAAACCAAGACCTCTCACTACAGAGAGATGGATACACAGAGAAAAGAGTAGAGTGGTTCGAGTAAGTGGTTAACTGAAATAGGGATTAAAGAGTGTTTAGAAGTTCTCTTTTCGATGTCTCTCAGAACCTGATAATCAGATATGTTGCGCTGTCTGTGATCTCGTTTTGAGACAAAACAGACACGAGCCATCATCCCGTTTATTCACGTCGGATATGTGACAGACGGTCAGTCATGACGTGCTCGCATAATTTAAACAGCACATAAAAAGCCATCGCTCCCAGCGCACTTCCGCATAACTCTAGGAACTGCTGCAACCCGCCATCCATCAGACCTGACCAGCCGTTACTGACGATATAGCTGGCATTCAGTGTCAGCACACGCACCAGATCCAGCGTCAATATGCCAAACAGTAAAAAACTGATGGTCATCAACATGAAGGTCAGCAAGATATGACGGTTTAAGCGGCGATACAGTTTGCTATGGGTGCTCATAGAAGTCTCCTGATGGGCTTAGATGTTGTTGTGTGGGTGCTGGAAGGATTGTGAATTGTAGCGCTTAGAATTGCCAGGGTTGGGGATAATGTTGCGGGAAGTTGCTTCCGTTCTGGTATGTGTAGTTTGCACTTCGTGCTGACAAGTCGGGAGTGGCCCGACAGACACTTACTTTTCTTTGCTTCGCCAAAGAAAGAGTAAGCAAAAGAAAGGCGACCGCAGACTTGCCCTTCGGGTGCTTACGCTACGCTTCAGCACAATTTGTGTGACGTAGAAAATGTGGAAGCTTCGAAACTGAGCTGAGGAGCATCTGCTTGTAAGCGGATGTCGTTACGCAGGCAAGATGCATGCATCTCGAAACCGCTGCTCTACCTCAGACAACGAAGCTTTCTTATCCATTTTTCGCCTCACATAAATTGCGTCGTCCCCAGCGGTTGAAAATCAACTACCACGTCAAAACCTAATAACTAATCTCGCAGTAGTCGTGCATTAATGAATCACATTTCCTCCTTATCCCCCTTACGGGAGAGGGACCGAGTGTGGCCGATGATCTGAAGCCTAAGGAATACAGTCAGAGCAGTGTTTGATTGCCTCCGCTCCTGCGCACCGTTTTGAGTAAAGGAAAATTGTGAGCTTATTGAGCGCCAGCAATCTGTGCGCATGGCGCACTATACAAAACCATAAATACGCACGCTACGCTTGATAACACACCCTAGAGGACTACGAATTTATCAGCAAAATCAAATCTTTTACGAACGATCCTACGGTAGAGATATTTCCTAGGATAGACAACGATTTACTGATTTTGGATTTGTCAAAATCTTTTGAATTCAGAATTCCTTTTAGATCACTTACCGCTAATGCGCCTTCCATTGCATCTTTCTTGCATATTGTGTCGTCTTCTTCGAGTTTTCTTTGAATTTCGTCTAATTTTTGTTTTATTTGAACTTTCCTAGTTTCATTTGAGCTGCTATTGATTTGAGTACCAATTACTAGATTTGTTATCTTCGAATTGAAATTATTGATAGTAGCCATATCTCTTTAGTCCTCTATTTTTTGGTTAATAATTTCAGAATCGAAGTTATTTATCGAATCACTTCCGCCGACATTTACAGTATCGATCATTACAAACGTTTCCCCAGAATCTTTGGCGTTCATTGACGTTTTTATGGCGGAATGCGCTTCGCTGATGCGAAGTTTGTCATATGAAAATATCGTCGATCGACTTGCCGCAGAGGTCTCAAGAACAAGACCATACAAGATTGGTGGGTTGTCTTTTTTATGCTTCCAAATTTCTGTCTCTTGAACGTATTTTTGTTGTTCAGCCACCCAGTCTTCGCGTGACCTTTGAACTTTTCTACGATAACTCTGCAAGTACAAACCGAAGCAGGCTACGCAAAGTAGCGTAAGCACTGTAAAAATTATTTTGTTGAACATGGACAGCGTTATTGTTGCAAATAACAGCACTATCAATGCCCAAAACGGAAACTTGAATTTTGGTTCTGAAATCTTGAAAGTTGGTGCAGTATCGTTAAAGTGAATGACTTTCTTGGTGATAGCAATGGCTACAAGGTTAGGTACAGACCAAACAACATCATTGAGTTCAATAATTTTGCCAGTAATCCGCAGCTTAGACTGCGCTCTTGAATCGAAATGTGCTCTGTCCATAGAAATGTCATTCGCTAAGTTAGAATTTGCAAATGATAATACTTAATAGTTTTATATTTGTCACCATCACAAATTCGGCGCCAACCAACGCTCAACTTCGTCCTTAGCCACCCCACGCCGTGTGGCCATATCCACCACCTGATCATCTGCAATTTTACCGACGCTGAAGTATTTCGATTCAGGATGTGCGAAGTAAAAGCCTGATACCGCGGCACCCGGAATCATTGCCCATGATTCCGTAATGTACATCTCAATCTCTTCACACTGCATCTGCTTAAACATCGCCGTCTTCACCGTATGTTCAGGGCAGGCCGGGTAGCCTGGTGCCGGGCGTATGCCTTTGTAGGATTCTTTGATCAGATCTTCGTTGCTGAGCGTTTCGTCCGCCGCATAGCCCCACAGATCTTTGCGGATGCGTTCGTGCAGGTATTCGGCGAAGGCTTCTGCCAACCGGTCGGCGAGGGATTTGAGCATGATGCTACTGTAGTCATCGTGCGCATCTTCGAAGCGTTTTTCGTGCTTCTCTATTCCCAGGCCTGCGGTGACGGCGAACATGCCGATGTAATCAGCGATGCCGCTGTCTTTCGGTGCGATGAAGTCGCTCAGGCACTGGTTCGGTCTTTGCACGCCGTCGATGACAGGTTTCTCGGTTTGCTGACGTGTGCCGTAGTAGGTGAGTGCGATTTCGCTGCGGGTATCGTCGGTGTAGATTTCGATGTCGTCATCGTTGACGGTATTCGCCGGTAACAGAGATACCACACCGTTCGCGGTCAGCCAGCGACCTTCGATGATTTTTTTCAGCATCGCCTGACCTTCTTCAAATACTTTGCTCGCTGCCTCGCCTACGACTTCATCAGTCAAAATTGCGGGGAATGGACCGGCCAGATCCCAGGTCTGGAAGAACGGGCCCCAGTCGATGTAGTGGGCGATGGTCGCCAGATCGACGTTTTTGAAGACGCGGCGGCCGATGAACTTGGGTTTGACCGGCGTATTTTTTCCGCTGAAATCGACGCGCATTTTGTTGGCGCGTGCTTGAGCCAGTGTGACCATAGGCACAGCTTTTTTATTGGCATGTTGGGTACGGATACGGTCATAGTCAGTCGCCAGTTCGTCGATGTATTGTTCGCGGCTTTCTGGTGTTAGCAGTGATTGTGCGACCGATACCGAGCGTGAAGCATCGGCCACATAGACGACGGGACCTTCGTAATTCGGTGCGATCTTGACGGCGGTATGTGCGCGGCTGGTGGTTGCGCCGCCGATCAGTAGCGGAATTTTTAGCATGCGGAAATGCGGATCACGCTGCATCTCTTTGGCAACATAGGCCATCTCTTCGAGCGACGGAGTGATCAGGCCAGACAGGCCGATGATGTCGGCATTCTCCGCTTTGGCTTTGGCCAAAATTTCGGAGCAGGGCACCATCACGCCCATATTGACGACTTCGAAATTATTACATTGCAAAACGACGGTGACGATGTTTTTACCAATGTCATGCACGTCGCCTTTGACGGTGGCGATAACGATTTTACCTTTGGGTTTATTGTCGCCGCTGAGACGTTTTTCTTCTTCGATATACGGCACCAGATGCGCAACGGCTTGCTTCATGACGCGGGCGGATTTGACGACCTGCGGCAAGAACATTTTGCCCTGGCCAAACAGGTCGCCGACGATATTCATGCCCGCCATCAGCGGACCTTCGATCACATGGATAGGGCGACCGCCGCTGTTCAACACATTCAGGCGTGCTTCTTCGGTATCTTCGACAATCCAGTTGGTGATGCCGTGCACCATCGCATGCGACAGGCGTTTTTCTACCGATTCATTACGCCATTCCAGCGTGGCTTCTTCGCGCTTGCCACCGGCTTTGAGTGTGGCTGCGAATTCGATCATGCGCTCGGTTGCGTCCTCTCGACGATTCAGAACAACGTCTTCCACACGTTCACGCAATTCAGCATCGAGTTCGCTGTACACGCCGACCATGCCGGCGTTGACGATACCCATGGTCATGCCAGCCTGAATCGCGTGGTAAAGAAATACCGTATGAATCGCTTCACGTGCGGGGTCGTTGCCGCGGAAGGAGAAACTGACATTCGATACGCCGCCGCTGATTTTTGCGCCGGGCAAGTTTTGATGAATCCAGCGTGTCGCTTCAATAAAGTCGACCGCGTAATTATTGTGTTCTTCGATACCAGTGGCGACCGCAAAAATATTCGGGTCGAAGATGATGTCATAAGGATCGAACGCGCATTCGTTTACCAGTAAATCATAGGCACGTTTGCAGATTTCGATTTTACGTTCGTAAGTATCAGCCTGACCTTTTTCATCGAAGGCCATGACGATCACGGCAGCACCATAACGTTTGCACAGTCTTGCATGATGCAGGAATTGTTCTTCGCCTTCCTTCATCGAAATCGAGTTGACGATGGCCTTGCCTTGCACGCATTTCAGGCCAGCTTCGATGACACTCCATTTGGAGGAGTCAATCATGATAGGTACACGGGCGATATCGGGTTCAGACGCGATCAGGTTAAGGAAGCGTGTCATTGCTGCCAGTGAATCCAGCATCGCTTCATCCATATTGATGTCGATGACCTGGGCACCGTTTTCTACTTGCTGACGCGCCACTGCTAGAGCTTCGTCGTATTGCTCATTCAGAATCAGACGGGCAAAGGCTTTGGAACCGGTGACATTGGTACGCTCGCCGACGTTCACAAATAGGGAGTCGTCGTCAATCGTAAAGGGTTCCAGGCCAGACAAGCGCATTGCCGGTGCGATCACCGGAATCGCTCGTGGTGTCTGGGTTTGCAGGATGTCTGCAATCGCCTTGATGTGCGGTGGCGTGGTGCCGCAACAGCCACCGGCAATATTGATAAACCCCGCTTCGGCAAATTCTTTGAGGAGTGCCGAAGTATCTGCCGGTAATTCATCAAAGCCGGTATCGCTCATCGGATTAGGCAAACCGGCATTCGGATAAATACAGACGAAAGTATCCGCAATCTTGGATAGTTCTTCCGCATACGGACGCATTAACGCGGCACCGAGAGCGCAGTTGAGGCCGATGGTCAGTGGCTTGGCATGACGAACGGAATTCCAGAAAGCCGGTACCGTCTGACCGGACAGGATACGTCCGGATGCGTCTGTCACCGTGCCGGAAATCATGATCGGTAAGCGGGTCTGGGTTTCTTCAAAATACTGATCAATCGCGAATAGCGCGGCTTTGCAATTAAGCGTATCAAAAATCGTTTCGACTAACAGGACGTCAGCGCCGCCCTCGACCAGACCGCGTACCTGCTCGTGATACGCGGCGACCAGCTGATCAAATGTCACGTTACGTGCAGCAGGGTCATTTACGTCGGGGGAAATCGATGCGGTCTTTGGTGTAGGACCAAGTGCACCTGCGACATAGCGCGGCTTATCAGCGCTTGAGTATTTATCACAAGCGGCACGGGCAATTCTGGCGGAGGCGACATTCATCTCATACGCCAGATGTGCCATGTGGTAATCATCCTGCGCAACGGTGGTTGCGCCGAAGGTATTTGTTTCGATCAGGTCAGCACCGGCGGCCAGATATTGCTCGTGGATTTCTTGAATCACATGCGGCTGCGTCAGGGACAGTAATTCGTTATTGCCTTTGACGAAAAGTTCACGCACACCCTCTGGACCAGTGAAGTCTTTGAAGCGTGCACCGCGATAATCTTCTTCAGTCAGCTTATAGCGCTGGATCATAGTGCCCATCGCGCCATCAAGGATCAGGATGCGTTGTTGTAACAGCTCGCGGAGACGGGTTTCGGTGGCGGAAACGGCAGGGGTCGTGGTCATGATGATTACTCGCAAAAACGAAAAACCCGATCGGCTCATGCATGCTGGCGGATCGGGCGACGTCCTTTTAGCAGCACTTATTACGCGCCCGCAATCTGAATCTCAAATCGGCGCTGTTGAGCGTGGATTATACCAGTTAGCCACCCGTTTCCGCCGCGCCGGGTAGCTGACGTCATCCGGTCTGAGGCGATGATCATGTCCGTCTGATAATTTTTGTGGAGATATTCACCGCTACCGCTCGGTTTCATCATATTAAATAAATATCGAAAAACCAATAAAAAAGGGCATGTCATCAACATCGATAACATGCCCAAAAGGGAACTGCCGGGTAAAACTTATTGTTTTTTACGTGTTGCAATCAGGCTGGCAACGATGGAGCTAATCAGAATGCTGGCAATGACGGTCAGTGAAATGGCGGTTGGTATATGCATCCATTTAACGATGAGCATCTTGACGCCGACGAACATCAGGACAAAGGCGAGGCCGAATTTGAGTAAATGAAACCGGTTTGCCATGTCAGCCAGCAGGAAATACAGCGCACGCAAGCCCATGATGGCAAAGATGTTGGAGGTAAACACTATAAACGGATCGGTTGTCACCGCAAAAATCGCTGGAATCGAATCCACTGCAAAGATGACGTCGGAAATTTCGATCAGGATTAACACCAATAGCAGAGGCGTGTAGATACGTTTACCTTGCTCAATAAAGCTAAATTTCTCACCGTGTAATTCGTTGCTGAAAGGTAGCCATTTTTTTGCAAAACGTAATATCGGATTCGCATCGAGATCGGGTTCCTTGTCGACAGCAACCAGCATACGAAAGCCAGTGATCAGCAGAAAAATTCCGAACAGGTATAAGACCCAGGCAAATTGGGTTACTACCCAGGTGCCAGCCAATATCATCGCAATACGCAAGATAATTGCGCCGAGCACGCCGTAGAGCAAGACTTTACGCTGGTACTGCAACGGTACCGAGAAGTGACCGAAGATCATTAAAAAGACGAATACATTGTCGACCGACAGCGATTTTTCGATCACATAGCCAGCCAGGAATTCCATCGCTTTGGCGTCGGCGATCGTGCGGCCTACGGTATCGCTCAGATACATCCACAGACCCAGGTCGAACAGTAAGGCCAGACTGACCCAGACTACTGACCAGATCGCGGCTTCTTTGATGCTGACTTTATGTGAGCGTGAACCGCCCAGGGCGAACACGTCGAGTGCAAGCATGCCGAGGACAAATGCAATGAATACGCCCCACATCCAGGGCTGGGCAACACTGTGTAACATAGTAAATCCTATTATTTTTATAAAAACCTGAGATCAAATTCGAAAGACCAATCTGCAATAAAGAGATTGCCGGATTGTTTTGACCATTCTTCTATCGACAAGAAAATTTGTGCGGCTGTGTCGCTTTGACTTGTACTGCCAATCTATGACAATTCCGCACCGGACGCTGCATTGATGCGGAATTGTGTGACTGATGAATCAGCTAGATTTATTCTTCATTGACGAAACCCAGTAATTGCAACAGGCTCATGAATAAGTTAAAGATCGTGATGTACAGACTCACCGTTGCCATGATGTAGTTGGTTTCCCCACCACGGATGATATTGCTGGTTTCAAACAAAATCATGCCGGACATCAGCAATACCATTACCGCTGAAATCGTCAGTGAGAGTGCCGGGATCTGGAAGAAAATCGCACCCAGACTGGCGACAAAAGCAACCAGCATACCGATCATCAGGAAGCCGCCCATGAAGCTGAAATCCCGTTTGCTGACCAAGACATATGCCGACAAGCTCAGGAAGATCAAACCAGTCAGGCCCATTGCGCCCATTACGATTGCACTACCGCCTGGCATGCCCAGATAACGGCTGATGACCGGTCCGATGGTCAGTCCCATGAAGCCAGTCAGGGCAAACACGAACAACAGGCCGAGACCGCTGTTGCGGAATTTTGTCGTCAGAAACAGCAAACCAAAATAGCCAACCAGAGTGATGATGATGCCGGGGCCGGGCAGCGCAAAGGCGACACTTGCCGCTGCGGTCAGAGCACTGAATAACAGTGTCATCGACAATAACATATAGGTATTGCGTAACACTTTATTGCCAGTACTGGCGCTGGAGTCGATGTAATCGACAGTCTGCGCATTGCGCAAGGCGGAACGATCTAGAATTTTCATACTTTTCTCCTGAAATGTTGATGATCTGAAAGAGAACGAGTCAGATCTTCACCTTCCCAACAGAAGGTAGCAACAGTGTAGTTCGCGTTAATCAACAATAAAAGTCGAATATAATTGATAAATTATTCGATTTATTCGATGTATTCTGCGTATTTGATCTATTTAATCTATTTGCCGTGTTGGTAAATTTTTACCCTAAATAGTTACTAGCCAGGGCCTTTCTGATGAGCAATCTTAATTACAAACATCTCCATTATTTCTGGACTGTCGCCAAAGCAGGCAGTATTGCGCGGGCCAGTGAGCAGTTGCATCTCACACCGCAAACAATCAGCGGCCAGATTAGTTTGTTTGAAGAAGTTCAGGGCGAACAGCTGTTTAAAAAACATGGCCGCAATCTGGAGTTGACCGAAGCCGGTCGCCTAGTTCTGGGTTATGCCGAAGAAATTTTTTCGCTGGGACAGGAGCTCGAAGAAGTTCTGCATCACCGGCCAACCGAGCGCACGGTGCAATTGCGGGTTGGCGTCTCAGATGCCTTACCAAAAGCGCTGGCTTATCGTCTGTTAGAACCGGCGCTGAAGCTGCCGCAAACCTTGCGCATCAATTGCCGCGAGGGAAAACTCGAATCTTTGCTTGCAGACCTGGCTATGCATAAGATCGACGTCGTCATGTCTGACAGTCCGATGCCGCCCACGGTGAACGTGCGCGGCTTCAATCATTTGCTCGGTCAGTGCGGTATCAGTTTTTTTGCCACGGCTGCTTTACGGCAGCAATATCCAGCCCCTTTTCCTGCTTGTCTGGAAGCGGCACCTCTGCTCTTACCTGGCGAGGACGCCGCCTTACGCTCTAAGCTCTTACATTGGCTGGACGCGCAGCAATTGCATCCACGCATTGCTGGGGAGTTTGACGATAGCGCCTTGATGAGTGCCTTTGGCCAGGCGGGGGCGGGATTTTTTGCTGCACCGTCAGCGATTGCCGATATGGTGATGCGCCAATATGACTTGATCCAAGTTGGACAGACGGATGAAATTGAAGAACAGTTTTATGCCATCTCGGTTCAGCGAAAACTAACGCATCCCGCTGTGCTGGCGATCAGCCGTGCTGCGCAACAAGATTTATTTGGTAGCGTGAGTAGCAACAGATCGCCGCACTTAAACCCAGAGAGATGAACGTTTTCTGATCCGCTTATTTCCTCTTATTTCAGGAAATTTCGGACAAGCTCGATTTGCTCAGGGACATTCAGTGCTGGTGCATGGCCGCAGCCTGCCACCGTAAATAAGTGTGCTTTAGGACCGCGCTCCGTCATGGCCTGTGCGACATCTTCCAGTAATAAATCAGAGTGCTCTCCGCGCAGTACCAGGGTTTTACAACTGAGGCTGTCGTATTCGTTCCAGCGCAGATAATCGTTATCGTGTTCAGTAAATTGCATGACCATTTGCGGATCGTAGTGCGGCGTAATCCGTCCGTCAGGTAAGCGGCGTACCGAGCTCTCCGCCATGCGTCGCCATTGCACATCGCTCAGCCAGCCATAGGGGGCGTAAATCTGGCGCAGATATTGTTCAAACTCAGTAACGTTTGAAAAGCTTGCAGGGGAGCCAGCATAGCTGCGGATACGCTGGATGGCTGCATCGGCCAGTTGCGGACCATTGTCATTCAATACCAGGTGAGTAATACGGTTTTTTAACACATTAGCCGCAGCGACTGTACCGATCGCTCCTCCCATCGAGGTACCGACCCAGCGCATGGTCGGGATATTGAGTTGATCTACTAAGTCGTTCGCCAGCCGCGCATAAAAATCGAGGCAATATTCCTGTGCTGGCAGAGGGCTCCATTGGGATAAGCCACGGCCGATCGTATCCGGAGCGATGACGTAATACTCTTCGGCGAGCACCATGGCCAGGTCATCAAAATCGCGGCTGGTTCTTGCCAGTCCGTGCCATAAGATCACCGCGGGTTTGTCTGCCGCACCCCATTCCATCATATGGAGTTCGCGGTCGCAACAACGGAGGTAGCGTGATATCGGTGTCATGAGATAGCTATCTAATAGGGGGTAACGCAAGTTGGCAAGTTGAATGGAAACGTAAATAGCGGTGAAAAAAATTCAGGATTTTCTGAGCTTGCCAACAATGCCCAGAGGCAGGTAATACACCGATAAGACAAACAAAACACCCAGCCACAATAACCAGCGATCAGGATGAAAAAAGTTCGCAACGAATGGCGCGCTTTCCAGACTCCCGTACAGGAGCTTCATGCCGTCTTGCAGATAATTTTGCGAGATGACTAAAATGGCGGCACCCAGTGCCGCGCCATACATCGATCCCATACCGCCGATGACGACCATCAGGAGAATGTCGATCATGATGTCAAAACTGAGCGCGGTATCCGGACCGGCATAACGTAACCAGATCGCATATAAAATACCCGCGCAGCAGGCCAGCAGCGCGGATAAGCAATTACCAACAGTACGATATTTCACCGGGTTAAATCCGATCGCAGCAACCCGGAAGTCGTTTTCACGTACCGCCTGTAAGACCCTGCCAAACGGAGAGTTCACGATGCGCAGGCAAAATAAAAACAGGAGCAACGCACAAAAATAGATCAGGTAATAGCTCAGTGTTTTACCCGTCCAATCAATACCGAACACCGGATTGTCGAGCAACTGAGTTGCCGGTGACAGCAGCTCGGGTAATTTAAAATTCAAGCCATCTTCGCCACCGGTAAAGTCCGAAAACTGCGAGGCCAGAATCGCAAAGAAATTTGCCAGTGCGAGTGACATCATGGCGAAAAAAATCGTTCGTACACGCAGTGATAACATACCTAGCATCAGTGCCAGTAGCAGCGTCAGCGTTAAGGCGCTGGCAGCTCCCCCAAATAGTACCAACCAGCTAACCTCGAAGCGGGACATGGCAATTCCGACTCCATACACACCGATACCAAAAAACATCGTATGCGCAAAAGAAACAATACCGGTATAGCCAAGCAAGAGGTCGTAGCTACTCGCCAGCACAATAAAGACACAAATTTTAGCCGCGACATTCAGTGCTCTGGTGCCCGGAAAGATCACCGGTGTCAGCAACAATCCGAATAATAACGCCAGCATCAGTATCGCTAGCACGCGGCTTCGCGGCGTATCGCCCGACAGAAGAGTTGAGGTAATCGATTTCATCGTGATGCCACCGGAAAAAGGCCTTGAGGGCGCCATAACAAGATCAAGACCATTAGCAAGATATTCGCACCCAAGGCCACTTTGGGTGCGAGGAAGCCGACATAGTTTGCCAGCAATCCAACCAGTAAGGCACCCGAAAAACAGCCACCAACCGAGCCTAGCCCACCAATAATAATTACAATGAAGATTAAAACCATGAGCTGCGCCCCCATCGTGGCGGTGACCGTTTCCTGATACAGGCCCCACAGTACGCCACCGACACCTGCCAGTGCTGAACCTGCGACAAATACACCGACAAACAGGCGACGTATTTTGTAGCCCAGCGTTTCGACCATCTCTGGATTCTCCACACCGGCGCGTACCAACAAACCCAGCTTGGTACGATTCAGTATCAGCCACATGGCAATAAAAATCAGCAGACCGAGTACGACAGCGATGACGCGAAATTTTTCAATCGCGACATCCCCAAAAATCCAGGAGCCACGTAAGCTCGCTGGACGTGTCAGCGGGATTTGCTCCGGCCCCCAGATCACATGAATCAATTGTTCTGCAATGATCAGGCCGCCGGTCGTGATCAGAATCTGTGTCAGATGCATGCCATACACAGGACGGATAATCACGCGCTCAAAACCCCAGCCGAGCAAGCCTGCAACGATTGCGGCAGCGGCCATTGCTATGCCAATTGCCAGCAAGTTGAGCGCTACATTATCGGCCTGTATCCAGCCCGCCAGCGGCAACATCACGCTGGTAGCAACGAAGGCGCCGATCGCGATAAATACGCCATGACCAAAGTTCATGACATCCATCAGACCAAATACCAGCGTCAAACCGCTTGCCATGATAAAAATCATCATGCCCATCGCCAGACCGGCGACCGTCAAGGTGATCCAGGTCGGCAGGCTGGGAAGTAAGACCAGCGAGCCTAGCATGACCGCGGGGATTAGTAATTTTGGCAAATTTTTCGTCATCAGGTTCATGCATGTGCTCCGGTTGCAGATCCTACGTTCAAACCCAGGTTCAAGTCCAGGTTCAAGCCCAGTAATTGCTGTTGCAGCTCCGGGTTATCGGTCAGCTCTTGCATGCTACCGTGATGCAGAATTTTGCCGGAATCCATGACCGCAACCTGATCGCCGAGGGCTTGTGCTACCGCGAGATTTTGTTCGACCAGTAAAATACTTGCGCCTTCTTTTTTGAGCTCACGCAAAGCGCTGATCATGCTGTTGACCATAACAGGTGCCAGCCCTTTTGATGGTTCGTCGAACATATAAAGGTGACGTTTTTCGATGATGGCGCGGCTGATGGCGACCATCTGCTTTTGGCCGCCCGAGAGCTTGCCTGCCGGTTTTTGCCAGAACTGCTGAAGTGCCGGGAACAATGAAAAAATCCAGTCCAGGCGCTGCTGGTCGATAGGCCCCGACCGTGCTGCCAGCAGCATGTTTTCCCGTACGCTGAGATCACTGAAAATACCCATGTTTTCCGGCACATAGGTGATGCCCTGTACCGCGATGTCGGCCGTGCTCATGTGTGTGATTGACGTCTGATCCAGCGTGATGCTGCCAGCGCTGGCGTGCCACAAGCCCATGATGGTGCGCAATGTGGTGCTCTTGCCTGCACCGTTGCGCCCCAAGAGCATCGTGAGCTGCCCACGTTGCACGGATAAGTCGACACCTTGCAGGATGTGATAAGGACCGATATGTGTGTGGACGCCGCTGAGTTGCAACAAGATATCGCTCATGCTGCGACCTCCCCAGATGCTGCGGCAACCCCGAGGTAGGCTTCTTGTACCACTGTCGATTGCATGACTTCGGCAGGTTTGCCATCAGCGACTAATTGTCCTTGGTTCAGGACGATGATGCGGTCTGCCAGCCGTTCTACTACATCCATTTTATGCTCTACTAAGAGGATGGTTTTATCCTGTTGCTGCTGTATGTCCGCGATTAAGTCGAGTATCACCGGGGCTTCGTCGTGGCTCATTCCTGCGGTTGGCTCATCGAACATAAATACGCTGGGTTGCATCGCGAGTAGCAAGCCGACTTCCAGCTTGCGCTGATCGCCATGCGGTAATTCGGCGGCACGCATATCGCGCCGCTTGATCAGCGCTATACGGGTCAAAATTTGGTCTGCTTCACTGATCCAGTCTGCATGAGAGAACCAGGTTGAGAGCAGTTGCAGGCCGCGCTTTTCCCGACTTTGCACGCGTGCCTGTATCGCCAGCCTCACGTTTTCCATGACTGTTAACCGGGGAAATAAATTCGTTAATTGAAAGGCGCGTCCCAAGCCATGTTGAGCGCGCGTAGCGGAATTGGCGTTACTGATGTCCTGACCGTGCAATAGTACCTGACCGCTGGTGACCGGTAGCTGACCTGAGATCAGATTGAAGTAGGTCGTTTTGCCTGCACCATTAGGGCCGACGATTGCGGTCAGTGTGCCCGGTGAAAACGCACAGGACACCCGATCAACCGCGATATGCCCGCCGAAATTGACTGTCAGCGCGCGGGTTTCTAGTGAAATGCTCATGGAGACCTTTGATGGGATACCGCAGCGTTCAGGCAGGTACGCAAGTCAGTCTTTGACTGGTACATATTGAGAACCTGCATCCGGTAAGAACAGACGTAGGTCGTATGCGCTGACTGCTGACATTGATTGCCATGTGTCAGCGCTGATACGATTACGCGGTTCGTTTTAGCGCTTGTTTTAGCGTTTGTTTTTTACCGGAACGGCCATCTCTTCGATCTTCAGCTCGCGTACCAGTTCCGGGACGCCCCAGGCAAATGCGGGATCGACTTTGATCTTGAAGTGATACATGGATTGCAGCGCCTGGTGATCTTCTTTACGGAATATCATTTTGCCTTTTGGCGTCTGAAATTCCATACCTTCCATCGTCTTGATCAGGTTTTCTGTGCCGGTATCTTTGCCTGCTCTGGTCAGCGCTTCTACTACGGCAATTCCTGCCGTCATACCGCCTGCGGTGAAAAAATCAGGTGGTGTTTTGTACTGCTTGTAGTGGTTAGCCACCAGCCACTCATTGACCGGATTTTTGGGAATGCCGAAGTAGTAATACGTCGCGCCTTCCATGCCGGGGAATTGTTTATAGGCTGTCATCGCTGGCAGGATATTGCCGCCAGTGGCGATCTCGATGCCGTAACGTTTCAGATCCAGATCGGCGATTTTGAATGGATTGCCTGCACCTGCCCACAGTACAAAAATGACTTTGCGACCTGGCTGATCTTTGAGTTTATCGATCAGGCGCTGCGCACCGGCGGTGAAATCGGTGGTGGATGTCGGCAGGTATTCTTCATGGATCAGTTTGGCGCCTTTGCCCGACAGCGATTGCTTAAATGCTTTGACGCCGTCGCGGCCGAATGCATAGTCTTGCGCCAGAGTGGCAATCACGACGCCCGGTTTGTCGAGCGCGACGGCGTTGGAAATCGCATCCTGGGATGAGTTGCGACCGGTGCGAAAGATATAGCGGTTCCATTTGTCACCGGTGATTGAGTCGGCAACAGCGGGTTCTACGATCAGCAGTTTTTTGTATTCCTCGGCAACGGGTAGCATCGCCAGTGCAACGCCTGATGAGGTGGGACCAATGGCCAGATCGACTTTGTCATCACCATAAGCCTGTGCGAGTAATGATTTGCCCATGTCGGGTTTGCCCTGGCTGTCTTTTTCAATCACCAGGATCTTGTTGCCATTGACCATCATGCTGCCTTTGGTGGCGTAATCCAGACCCATCATCAGACCGATCTGAGTTTGCTTGGCGTAAGCTTCAAGCGGTCCGGTTTTGTCGTAGACGTGGGCAATTTTGATGTCTTTGGCGCAGACATTGAGGCCGCAGGCGCTCAGGGTGAGCAAGGCAATCGTGCTGAGGGCAAAACGTTTCATGAAGTCTCCTGTCTTGATAGCAGTTGTAATGATTTTATTGTTTTGTATTGATCACTGTCGATGGCGACATGGGGACTCCGCGCTCATGCGTCGCAGAGGGACTCGGCAAGCAAATGGCTGCGCGTCTTTAGGGATGATGAGTGTCCCCGGTCTCCTGTTGCTCTTGTCTTTAAGATTATTCTGCTAACAAAAAAATATCAGGCGGTGCAGAATTTCCTTAGCTTGTTTTGTGCTTTTCGATACTATATTTGGCAACTGGCAAAGACAATACAGTAGAACTACTTGGTACGCGGGATTTGTTGCGCAGGAAGCGGGATGCTGGCTACAGCTATTGATAGTGAATTACTGTACCTTGACTACTTCACCCGCGGTGATCGCTAGTATTGAGAAGTAACAGAGGGAGTATGTGATAAAACATGCCTTCATCCGCATGTTTTATATAGGAGTGATGGATATACTTAGTGGGAGTATATCCATCATTGCCATAGGTAACAGCCTTTAGCTAAAACTTTGACTGGACTCGATTGGAAAGCCCTTGAGGAATTCGCTGGCAGGCAGTCGTTTGCCTCCCGGCTTTTGTAACTCTGTCAGACGCAGGCTCTGAGTACCGCAGGCGACAAGGACGCCTTCCTGTGCGTTGGCGCTGATGATGCTGCTAGGCGGTTTTCCTGAGGTGACATCGACGGCTTGTGCATGCCAGATTTTGACAGTTGTGCCAGCGATCGTGGCGTGCGCTCCCGGGAAGGGATTGAAGGCACGAATTTTTCTGTCGAGTTGTTCTGCGGGCAAATTGAAATCCAGGCCAGCTTCTTCTTTGCTGATTTTGGCTGCATAGGTAACACCTTGCTCTGGTTGTACCGTCGCGGGTATTGCACCTTGTTGTAGCTGACGCAAAGTCTCTACGATCATTTCACCGCCGAGTTGCGCAAGCTTGTCATGCAGACTGCCGGTAGTGTCATCTGCGGCAATCGGAACGCTTTGCATGTGCAGCATCGGACCGGTGTCCAGTCCTTCTTCCATGTGCATAATCGTGATACCGGTTTGCTCATCGCCACTTTCGATGGCCCGATGGATGGGCGCGGCACCGCGCCAGCGTGGCAGCAAAGAGCCATGGATATTGATGCAGCCGAGGCGAGGGATATCCAGCACCGAGCGCGGCAGAATCAGTCCATACGCTGCTACCACCATGACATCATGCGGTGTATTGCGCAGCAACTCATGTGCTTCCTGTGCTGTGTCAGGATATTTTCCGTCGAGTTTTAATGATATCGGCTGTGCCACCGGAATATCGTATTGCAACGCAAATTGTTTGACCGCCGAAGCGTGTAATTGCATACCCCGGCCAGCTGGACGGTCGGGTTGCGTCAGTACCAGCGGAACCGTGAAGCCCGCAGCATGGATGGCCTGTAAAGCAACCGCGGCAAATTCAGGCGTGCCAGCGAAGATGACGCGCATCAGCGACCTTTCGCTTTGCTGCGCTGCTCTTCGCGTTCTTCTTTGATCATCTTGGTTTTGATGCGATTACGCTTTAAAGGCGATAAATATTCAACAAAGACTTTGCCTTTGAGATGATCCATTTCATGCTGGATACAGACGGCCAGCAAGCCATCTGCATGGAGTTCAAATGGTTTGCCGTCGACATCAAACGCACGGACTTTGACCTCGGCAGGACGTTCGACACCGTCGTAAATGCCGGGAACGGACAGACAGCCTTCGTCGTAAACTTTCTTTTCTTCACTGGCCCAGATGATTTCCGGGTTGATGAATACCTGCAATTCGGTATTGGTTTCTGAGGTGTCGATGACCACCAGTTGTTCATGTACATCGACTTGCGAGGCAGCCAGGCCGACGCCCGGTGCGTCGTACATGGTGTCGGCCATATCGGCGGCCAGTTGCTTGATGCGGTCGTCAAAAATGCTGACGGGCTTGGCCACTTTATGCAAACGTGGATCGGGATAACGCAGGATATTTAGTATAGACATAAGGCTTTTCACAACAACGATAGGGCGTTGCGATGCGGTTTTTCTTGCTACTTCAATGATTTATAGGCAAAATTTGATTCACTTTGGCAAGTTAGTGCCTGCCTATTCGCTTCATCATCCTGCAGCATGCATCGGACAACATTCATGAAAAAGTTTAGCACAATCGCCTTGCTTATCGCTGCCGCCTTCCCAGTTATGGCAAGTTCTCAGGCTTTCGCGCAAGAAGCTGTCAACGCAGCCAAGGCGGGTAAATGCACATTTTTGCCCGATGCACCGGACAAACATGTGGTGGTGAAGGGCGATACGCTGTGGGATATTTCGGCCAAATTTTTGAGCAATCCATGGTGCTGGCCTGAAGTCTGGGGCATGAATCGCGACGAAATCCGTAATCCGCACTGGATCTATCCCAACCAGATCGTGTACTTTGACCGCGTCAATGGCCGCCTGCGTTTGGGGCAGACTGTCGGTGGCTCGGGTGCCGATGGCTCGGCTAAAGATGGCGGCAGACTGCAACCTCAGGTTCGCACTGAAGATACCGGTAAAAATGCGATTACTGCAATACCGTCGAATCTGATCGAACCATTTTTGTCGCAGCCTCTGGTCATAGAAAAAGACACCTTGCTGACCGCGCCACGCATCGTCGCAACCCAAGAGGGGCGTGTGATTCTGGCGAAGAATGATAAAGCCTATGTGCGCGGCGACCTGAAAGGCGGTACGTCATTCCAGGTATTCCGCCCAGGCGTTCCGCTCAAGGATCCTGAAAACAATACCGTGATTGGCTATGAAGCGGTCTATCTGGGCACATTGAAGCTGGAACGCACGGCGAAAACCCCTGATGGCGTGGATAGTTTTATTGTCGCCAGTGCCAAAGAAGAAATGGCCGTTGGTGACCGCCTGATGCCGATTCCGCCTACGCCGATCCAGAATTATGTACCGCATCCACCAGAGCGTGACGTACGTGCGCGTATCGTCTCGATTTATGGTGGCGTCAGTCAGGCGGGACAGAATCAGGTGGTCAGTATCAACAAGGGTGCGAGTGCTGGTCTGAATATCGGTACCGTACTGGAATTGTCCCGTTACGGAAAAATAATTCAGGACAAAACTGACGAGAAAAAACCGATTCGTCTGCCGGATGAGCACTACGGTAGTCTATTTATCTTCCGCGTTTTCGACAATATTTCTTATGGTCTGATTATGACGGTGACGGACACGGTTGCCGTTGGTGATCTGGCGACATCTCCAGAATAAACCGTCTGAAGCCGGGCCGTCAGTGACTCCACACAATGCGCTTGCCAGCGACTGGGCGGAGTGGCTGCGGCTAGAACAGACGCCCGGCGTCGGTCCCGAAACAGCACGTCAGCTATTGGCAGCGTTTGGGTTACCTTCACAAATTTTTGCCGCCGACTTTACGACTCTCAGTAAAGTTGTTTCTGCCAAAGTCGCTAAAGCCCTTTTGCAACCCGACTCCGGGCAATTGCAGCAGCGTATCGAGCTAACTCGGACCTGGTGCGCTCAACCAGGTAATCAGGTATTGACCTGGGCGGATGCCAATTATCCGCGTGCTTTGCTCGATATCCCTGATCCTCCTGTGCTGATTTATGTCAAAGGCCGCCTGGCTTTGCTGGATGCGCCGACGATCGCGGTTGTGGGCAGCCGCAATGCAACTGCGCAAGGAATTCGTAACGCCGAGCAATTTTCTGAAGCCTTGAGCAAAGCCGGCTTGACGATCAGTTCCGGCATGGCTGCCGGGATCGATGCGGCAGCCCATCACGGCGCCTTACGCGGCGCGGGTTCAACCGTCGCGGTGATTGGTACCGGTGCTGATATTGTTTATCCAGCGCGCAACAGGGCGCTTGCTCACCTAATTGCTGATGGCGGATGTATTGTCAGTGAGTACCCGCTTGGCATGCCTGCGATTGCGTCTAACTTTCCGCGCCGCAACCGCCTGATTTCCGGTCTGGCAAAAGGCGTGCTGGTGATCGAGGCTGCCGCACAGTCGGGATCGCTGATTACGGCACGCATGGCTGCTGAGCAGGGGCGCGATGTATTCGCCATCCCCGGCTCTATTCATTCGCCGCTCGCCAAAGGTTGTCACCAGTTGATCAAGCAGGGCGCGAAGCTGGTGGATACGGCACAAGATATTTTAGACGAATTACGTTTTTTACCCCTGATGCGCCCGGTCGCTGCCTCGTCAACGCAGGCGACGTCGGCATCTTTGTCAGACATCGTAAGCGCGGATCAGCGTCTGCTGGATGCGATAGGCTATGACCCGGTTCATGTTGATCATCTGGTTGAGCGCATCGCGATGGATGTCGCAGAGCTGAGCGGTGTATTGTTGACACTAGAGCTCGATGGCCATATTGAGCAATTGCCAGGCGGAATGGTAAAGCGTATCGGTTAGTGATGCGTACACTCGACTTCGGAAAACAGATAATTTCGTCGACTAAACACCAGATCAGGGGGGGTATAGGTAAAAACAAGGCTTGAGCCGCATAGTTTGCAGCGTGCTGTTAAAATACTGGGATATAGTATCTTTAAATAAGCAAGTTCTGCCTGAAATCCGTTCAAACGGGGCTTGTTTCGAATTCTCCTTGAGGCTACAGTAACGACATGTTCGATATTCTTGTATACCTCTACGAAACCTATTACCGTCCAGATGCTTGTCCGGATACGGCGGTTTTAGCTAAAAAACTCTCTGCCGTCGGCTTTGAAGAAGATGAAATCTCCGAGGCGCTGGATTGGCTCACGGTACTGGCCGACACCACTAACGAATTAGATAAGTTGCCCGAGCAAGATGCGCTTGCCTCAAAAGGCTTCCGCGTCTATGCTGCCCGTGAAATTGCTGCCCTGGGTACGCCTGCAATGGGATTTCTGCATTTCCTCGAATCGGCTGGATTAATTAATTCACAACAACGTGAGATTGTCATTGAGCGCGCTGTTGCCATTCATGATTCGCCAGTTCCTCTGGATAAACTCAAAGTCATCGTATTGATGATGTTGTGGAGCCAGGGTAAAGAACCTGACATGCTGATGTTCGACGAGCTCCTGTTGTCGGACGAAGAAAGCGAGCCTCGTTTACTGCATTAGAGACAAAATGATCGCCATGTGCTGTTTTGTGGCTAAAAAAGCATCTCATTGCAGTTTTTTGTAGTTCACGTTTATCATTCGCCTTTAATATACCTGCTGACGCACATGCTTGGTGCGCCTGCCGCAATCCTGATTTAGGCAAGTCTTGCTTGGTTTGGCTACATTTGCCCCGATCGAGTCCGCCCCCATACAGAGTCAATATAGAAACGACTGAGAAATAACACCATGACCAAAACCCTCATCATTGCCGAGAAGCCTTCCGTCGCCAACGACATAGCGAAAACGTTGGGCGGCTTCACTAAACATGATGATTACTTTGAGTCTGACGACTACGTGCTGTCCTCGGCGGTTGGCCATTTGCTGGAAATCACGGTTCCGGAAGAGTACGACGTCAAACGCGGCAAATGGAGCTTCACGCATTTGCCGATGATCCCGCCGCATTTCGCGCTGAACCCGATTGCAAAAACAGAATCGCGCTTGAAAGTACTGAACAAGCTGATCAAGCGTAAAGACGTGACCGCCCTCATCAACGCCTGTGACGCGGGCCGCGAAGGGGAGCTGATTTTCCGTCTGATAGCACAGCATGCGAAGGCCAAGCAACCGGTCAGTCGCCTGTGGTTGCAGTCAATGACACCGGCCGCGATCCGTGAAGGTTTTACTAAGTTACGCAGCGACGAATCAATGCTGCCGCTGGCCGATGCCGCTCGTTGCCGCTCCGAGGCGGACTGGCTGATCGGTATCAATGGCACCCGCGCCATGACAGCTTTTAACTCCAAAGAAGGCGGTTTTTATCTGACCACCGTAGGCCGGGTGCAGACGCCAACATTGTCGATTGTGGTTGAGCGTGAAGAAAAGATTAAAAAATTCGTGTCCCGCGATTTCTGGGAGGTGCGTGCCGAATTCGTTTGTGCGGCCGGTATTTACGAAGGTCGCTGGTTAGATCATCAGTTTAAAAAAGACGAGCACGATACCGAGAGAAAAGCCGAACGCTTGTGGAGCAAAGCAGCCGCAGAATCGATAGTGGCGGCTTGTCGTGGCAAGCAGGGTAATGTCAGTGAAGAATCCAAGCCAGCGACGCAAATGGCGCCAGCTTTGTTTGATCTGACGAGTTTGCAGCGCGAGGCCAACTCACGTTTTGGCTTCTCCGCGAAAAACACCCTCGGTCTGGCGCAGGCTTTATATGAGAAGCACAAAGTGCTGACTTATCCACGTACCGATTCCCGTCATCTGCCAGAAGATTATCTGGACACGGTGAAACAGACGCTGGAAACAGTGTCAGAAAATAATAATTACTATCAATTCGCTGCTCAGATTTTGAACAACAACTGGGTCAAGCCGAATAAGCGGATTTTTGATAACGCCAAGATCAGTGATCACTTTGCGATCATTCCGACAGGTCAGGCGCCAAAGAATTTATCTGAGCCAGAGCAAAAATTATATGACTTGGTGACACGCCGCTTTATGTCGGTGTTTTTCCCCGCTGCGGAATTTCAGGTTACGACCCGCATTACCGAAGTATCCGGTCATCAGTTCAAGACCGAAGGTAAGGTCATGACCAACCCTGGCTGGCTGGCAATTTATGGTAAAGAAATTCTTGACGACAATGATCCCGAAAACAAAGGCAATCTGGTTGCAGTCGCCAAGGGAGAAAAAGTCAAAACTGAGAAAGTCACTGCCAATAGCCTGGTGACCAAACCGCCTGCCCGCTATTCAGAGGCGACCTTGTTGTCCGCAATGGAAGGCGCCGGCAAGCTGGTCGATGATGAAGGATTACGCGAGGCAATGGCTGGTAAGGGCTTGGGCACGCCTGCGACGCGTGCGGCCATTATTGAGGGTTTGCTCAATGAAAAATATCTGCTACGCGAGGGCCGTGAGTTAATGCCGACTGCCAAGGCGTTCCAGTTGATGACGCTGTTACGCGGACTCGGTGTGGACGAATTGACCTCGCCTGAATTGACCGGTGAGTGGGAGTACAAACTCTCGCAAATGGAGCGAGGCAAGATCAGCCGCGAAGAATTCATGCGCGAAATCGCCCAGATGACACAAATCATCGTGAAGCGCGCTAAGGAATATGATAACGACACCATTCCCGGTGACTATGCGACCTTACATACGCCTTGCCCGAACTGCGGCGGCGTTGTCAAAGAAAACTATCGTCGTTTTGCCTGTACTAAGTGCGAATTCTCGATGAGCAAGACGCCTGGCAGTCGCCAATTTGAGGTGGCTGAAGTTGAAGAGGTTCTGAGCAAGCGCGAAATCGGACCGCTGCAAGGTTTCCGTTCAAAAATGGGCAGACCTTTTGCGGCGATTCTGAAGATCGTGCGTGACGAAGAGCATAATAATTTCAAGCTGGAATTTGACTTTGGTCAGAACCAGGACGATGAGGATGCAGAGCCGGTCGATTTTACTGAACACACATCACTAGGCCCCTGTCCTAAATGCGGCAGCGGTGTGTATGAAATGGGATTGACCTATGTTTGCGAAAAAACCGTCGCCAAACCAAAGGCATGTGATTTCCGTAGTGGCCGCATCATTTTGCAGCAAGAGATTTTGCCTGAGCAAATGAGCAAGTTGCTCAACGACGGTAAAACCGATTTGCTGCCGGGCTTTATCTCGCAGCGCACACGCCGTCCGTTCAAGGCGTTTTTGGTGCGCGGTAAAGATGGCAAAGTCAGCTTCGAATTTGAAGAACGCAAAGCGAAAGCACCTGCTAAAGCAAAAGCGGCAGCTGCTTCTGATGAGGCCGTCGCGAAACCCGTCAAAGTGGCTGTAAAGGTGGCCGCCAAACCAGCTAAAAAAACGACGGCTACCAAGAAAAAAGTAGCTTGACGATATTTAACAAAAATTATTAGCGGTTCGTCCGTATTGCCATATACATAATATAAGTATCTGGTTTATAGTTTGGATTGTTCTCCATGCAAGCCGCCCTGGCTGAGACTCAAGGAAGAATATGGATCCAAATGGTTTACTGGCGACCACGCGCGCAGAATTTATGCGCGCCTTCATTGCTGCCGTTCAAAAAACTTTACCTCGTAGCATAGAAGAGCTATTTAATAAAGCAGACGCGAGCTACTCGTCGTCTGAGCAAAGCCGTTATCTGAATGCCCGCACCTTGTTGCAGGACAAGGGCGAGTTCCTGGTTCAGCAAATGGCGCATAGTATGGAACATCTGCTAAACCGCAGCTTCCAGACAACCTACAACACATTCCGGCCCTCATCTGCATTAGCTGCCAACGCTGACAGCCTGTCTTTAATTGACTCGTCGGCATTTGAAGATGAATTGCGCATTAACGATATTACCAAGCGCTTCCGCAGTGAGGCCGAAGAGCAGTTGCGTGACCTGAATATCCGTGTCGCTCTGCTATTTGAGCAAGACACCATCAAGGAGCGGGAAAACCCGTTTCGACCTTATCTGTTTTCGCGCTGCATCGCGTCTGCGCTTGAAAATTTTGGTCTGACTGCTGAGTTATCTGCTGTTTTGCTGGAGCAATTGGCATCCAGTTTTGCGAGCTTTGTTGTTGGTATTTACAAGGATGTGAATACGCATCTGGCACAACATGGCCTGGCTGCACAATTACAATTCAAGATAAAAAAATCGCCGACCTCGGTTGTTGGTGACACGCTGCCTGAAGAAGCTTTGGCCGAAGAAAGTGAAGAACAGGTTTTTCAGAATAGCCGCGCAAGAATGGATGCCGCCAATTATGATATTGGTGGTAAGTCCTATAACGTTGATGCAAGAGCCGTATCGACGGATACGCCGAAGCGCAGAATGGAGCAACTATTTGCGTCGGTACGTAGCATGGCATCGGGCGTTTCCAGACGTAACGCTGAGACGGCAACCGGTACTTCCGCTCAACAATCTGGCACTTATCCGTCTTCGCAAGAACCTTCGCCAGAAGATATGTCCCAGAGTAAATTTGGCTGGTTATCCGGAGGGCAGGCGGTTGGCAGTGTATTGAGAAAATTCTTTTCCAATGATGTTGCCTTACCCGAAGATCGTGCAGCCGCCGCGGGATTTCGTCATAGCGGTATGAACGGTATGTCGGGAATGCCGCATATGTCTGGAGGACATGAGCCGGATGCTTCCGTGTATGCCAATACTGCAGGACAGGCTGGCGATTATGCCTCGGCAGGCAATCCGGCGCATTCTGCAGCTCAGACCCAGACTGGCCAGGGAGTATCTCAGCATGGCCAGGCAGGCCATTCGCAGGCACATGGCGGCATGTCTGCAAACGGATCACCTCTTGCTCAGTCCGTACACGGCATGCAAAGAGCGCAAACACCTTTAACGACAGAGATGCTGGACGGACATGGTGAAGTACGTAATCTGATCCTGGAGCAAAGATCTGCATTAAACGAGATGACTAAGGATGTCGATGAGCAGATGACGATCGACATCGTGGCAATGCTGTTTGAATTTATTCTCAGAGATAATCAGGTTCCGGCAGAAATTCGCGCCCAGCTAGGTCGTTTGCAGTTTCTGGTATTGAAAGTGGCTTTGCGTGATACCTCTTTACTCACGCAAAAAGGCCATCCGGCACGTATGTTGGTGAACCGTATAGGCTCTATTTCCTTGGGCTTAAAACAGCTTGATCCTACTGGCGTACATATTACGGCGGAGATTTGCCGTATCGTTGAAGCGTTATTGCAGGATGATAGTGAGGGTGTGATTCTGTTCGCAAAAATGCTGGATGAATTCGATGCTTTTATCGCCAAAGAATTACGAGCCAGTGATAAAAATATCGAACGTACGATTGATGCCGTCGAGCAAGTTCAAAATCGTACCTTGCGGTTCGCGCACACTGCCGCACAGCTGGCCGAGGCCTTGCTTGGGCTGACGATTGATAGCTATCTGAAGGATTTTTTGGAAAATACCTGGGTGCATGCGATCGAGCAGGCTGAGCGCAAGGACGTTAAGCGCGCACGCCGCTACCGTTTGCTGGTTCCCGATCTGCTATGGAGCATTATTCCGAAACTGAAAGAAGATGACAAAACGCAGTTATTTGCTTTGCTGCCCATCATTCTTAATACGCTGAGAGAGGGATTGGCTCTGGTGAAGTGGGATCCGGTCGCGCAGCAAAAATTATTGAACTGGTTAGTTGATGCGCATACCAGTGTATTGAGGGCTTCGCATTCGCAGACGTTGACGCATGTACCAACCTTGTCAGCGATTCACGAGCATTTTACCAATTTTGTAAATAATCCCGAGGCTACGGAGCAAGAGACTAACGAATATAAGGATCTGGCTAAAAATCAGAAATATCTGGATCAGGCGATTAAAGATCTGGATCTCAAAGTGCAGATGCTGGATCAGGTGTTTGACCAGGAGCTGCCGCATGAGAGCAAAGATATTTTGTTGCGCGAGAACCAGGTTGAATTAACCCCAGCGCTGATTCAGGAGCGGCTACGCAGTGGCATTGCCTTAGAAATTAATCTTGGTGGAAAGCCTAGTCAAGGAAGGTTAAATTGGGTCAATCCTAATTTGAGTAATCTGGTTTTGAGTCTCGAAGGGCAGGATGAGCCATCGATGGTCAGCATCCGTATGTTCCAGCGCATGATGAACCATGGTCGCGTCCGCTTTATGGAAAAAGAACCTTTGTTCGAACGGGCAGTACAATCATTGCTGGTGTCTGCAGATCAGATGGATAAAACGCTGAGTGTGTAATTCTCGGCGTTTTATCTAGCGAAGTCATTGCCGACTGGGGAATACTTTCCTATTACTTCCCGCTTATTCTTTGCTCGAGTCGATGTCCGGTTCAAAAAAGCACCATTTTGCCTGCGGCCATTCTTTTTGCAGGCTTTCTTCTACTTCGTTAATCGCATCAATCAACGCCCGGTCAGATGTTTGTGGCTGCATTTTTGCTTGTACCGCAATCATTAACTGCTCACCCCATTGCAAGGTAATAAGGTTGATGACATGATCGACCTGAGGATGACTGTTTATATGGCTTTTGATCGCCGCATTGACTTCAGGTGCTGACGACTCACCAGTAATCATCGCCTTCACTTCTCTTATCACAAAGAAGGCGACCACCATTAAGAGAATACCCACCAGGATAGAGCCTGCCGCATCCCAAAAAGGATTGTCTGTTACAACCGTGAGCACGACAGCAAAAAAAGCGATCGCCAAACCAGCGAGCGCAGCGATATCCTCACCGGCAACCACCATAAGTTCGGATTGACGTGTTTCGCGAAACCATTTGAAGAAGGATTTGCCACCAGAAATTTTACGAATTTCCTTCATTGCACCATATAAAGAGAAGCCTTCAAGCAAAACTGAAATACCTAATACGGCGATTGCTACTAAGGGACTCTTTATTGGCTCGGGATGTTCGAGATGCTTAATGCCTTCAATGACGGAAAAAGCGCCGCCCATAAAAAACAGTAAAAGAGCTACCATCATTGCCCAAAAATAGACGACTCGACCGTAGCCCATAGGATGAGAGGCGTCTACGGGGCGCTGAGCCTCTTTTAGACCAACGAGTAAAAATATTTGATTGACGCAGTCTGCCAGGGAATGAATCGCCTCAGCAAGCATTGCGCCTGAGCCGGTAAAGGCAGCGGCGGCAAATTTTGAGATTGCGATACCGCCGTTAGCACCTAAGGCATAAAAAATTGCTTTAGTAGAACCTTCAGATTGGGAAGACATAGGTGACTTTGCAGTAAGTAGTAAACAAGCTGACAACATACCGACTTCTTAAGCAGGCTGCAACCAGTCAAGTCTGTACAAAATCATGTTTAATTACAAAAACGCTTGCCAATGGCGGAAGGAATTTGCTATAGTTCGGCTCCCGTCGAGAGGCGGGAAGGTAAGGAAGAGAAAGAGAAGCGGTTGATACGGATGTTAGAAGTGGGAGTTAGGGGCGCGTAAGCGTGTTTA